>RXIY01000041.1 GCA_003963405.1 Hyphomicrobiales bacterium | reverse complement strand
ATCTTTCCGCCGCAGAACAATTTTATTCATTGGCCGCCTGAAATACCCCGAGGGGCAACCGGGCCACGCTCTAATGAAATTAACGCAACAGAACCGCTGGGCACGCCGATCGCCATCAAATCGGCAATGTATCGCGCCGGTCGTCATGGCTGCTTGGTCAAGAGCGGATAGGCCATCGAGACGCTCGCCGGAGTCGACACGGTGGTTTTCGACAAGACCGGCACGCTTACGCATAATACGCTGGAAGTCACGGACATCCGCCCGCTCGCGCCCGAGATCGACGAAGAGCGCGCGGCGGCCATGATCGCTTCGCTCGGCGAGCATACAAGCCACCCAATTGCGCGCGCGGTCGTGCGTCTCGCCGAGCAGCGGCGGCTCGCCCATATTCCGCATGAGGAGGTGAATTTCATCGTCGGCCATGGCGTGCAGGCGAATGTGGAAGGCCGGAGCATCCGTTTCGGCAGCCGACATTTCCTGGAGGACGACGAACATATTTCTTTCGCGGCCGCGCGAGAGTTGGTGAATCAGTTTCGGGCGGAGGGAAAATCGCTGCTTTATGTCGCCGCCGACGACCGCCCGCTCGCGGTCGTCGCCTTGCGCGACCGGTTGCGAGCCGAAAGCGCCGCGACACTTGCGCGGCTGCGCGCCCTCGGCGTGAAACGCCTGGTTATGATCACGGCGACCATCAGGCGGCGGCCGAAGCCTTTGGAAAGACCCTGGGGCTCGACACGGTCTATTATGAGCAGCAGCCGGAAGACAAGGCGCGCATCATTGCGACGCTCAAACAGCAGGGTTGCCCGGTCGCCTATGTCGGCGACGGCGTTAACGACGGCCCCGCGCTGATGGAAGCGCATGTCGGCGTCTCCATGCCCCGCGCCGCCGACATCGCCCGCGCGACCGCCGATATCGTTCTGCTGAACGACAGGCTCGACGGTTTCGCGGAGATTCTCTCGCTCTCTCAGAACACATTGCGCCTCATCCGTTCCAATTTTGGCGCGGCGGTCGGCGTCAACAGCGCGATTCTTGTGGGCGCCGCATCAGGCAATCTGCCGCCGGTCGCCTCGGCTGTTCTCCACAATGGCGCGACGATTGCAGTGCTGCTGCGCGCGCCTTTCGCAGTACGGTGACTGTGTGCGCATTCGAGTTTATCAAGTGGGGTCGAGATCCGTTTCTTGTTGGCGGCTGGCCTGGATTAACTTTGGATTTGGAACGTTTTGAAATTTGCTAGACTTCCAATCAACGCTGCGGGGCGTTGACGATGCGACTGACTTGCTTCAGCGTGTCCCGCTAAGACGAGACGAGAGGCAATGTCAGAAGCACAGGACGAAGATCCGCCCGCCCTACCAACTGGTTCGCTGGAGTTTCTCCCGAGAGAATATGTTGCACGCGAACTCATCGGGGACGCCGTAGAGGCAATCATTTTCCATGATGGAGAGCGGGATCGTCTGCGTATCACAACCAAGAACAAACTCATCCTGACGAAGTGACTAGGATGCGCCGCTGCTGTCAATTTCGGTTTCGCCGTAGAGGCAATCCTTCTCCATGATGGAGAGCGATATCGCCTGCGTATCACAACCAAAGAAAAAACTTATCCTGACGAAGTAACTTGCACATGCCCGATCGCAAAAAGGTGACATCGAATGTGTGACGCAGCGAAAGAGAGCAAACGAATCGACGCAATTCTCGCCTGGGCGATGAATCAGCCTCCGGTCAGACATTGTGTAGATGAGGCCGAGCTCGCAGGTTATGGACTGGCTGTTCTCCGTTGCTGCTACTCCGATGCCTGTCCGGATGAGTGCTTGCGTCAGAGATGCGCGGAGTATGCCATTTTCATTGCGAATTTGCGCCGTTCCCAGAACGAGCCAACATCTATCAAACGTGCTGACATAGCCGCTTTTGCAAAGGGGACAATGCATCATGTTCATGGCTTCTAATCAGTTCAGGGTGGTTCGTGGTCGAGAAGCGGCCTTCGAAGCCGCATGGGCCGAGACGAGCGCTCGGCTGTCCGGCGTAACAGGCCTCATTGGGTTTCGCTTCGACAAGGGCAAGGAGTTGCATCAGCACGTTCTATATTTCGCGGTGGCAATCTGGGAATCGGAAATGTCTTTTCTCGAATGGAGGCGTCATGAGCTCTACGGAGGCTGCCTTTCGGTTGGCAGCGTCCACGCAGGTCTCGCGCCGTCCAGGCTTGAAGAGTTCGACGCGACAATCTCGCGAAACAATCCACAGTAGATCGCGCCTATTAAATTTTTGAAAAGGGGAACGCGACATTGTTGCATCTCGGATGAATTGCCTGCTTTTAAAAAATACCGGGGTCGTATTAACGCTTAGACCCGCCGCGGCTCACCTAAGAAATCGATGCCGACATGGGAAGGAACATTGGAGGCCCTCGTCGCGATCGCATGAAGAAAAGCGGCGACGCCGCTGATGTGAAGGTTTTACGGGATTTCCGCTTAGACGTTGACCTCGACGTCGTGACTGTGCTGGTGGCCCATCACCAGGGAGTGGCCGGATTGGGGATGGCGACGTGATCCCGCGTCACGTCGAAGAGTCCGAGCTCGAAATTCAGCTCGCTATCGAAGAAGTCTCGTTTCAGACCGCCATCATACTCTGTGTCTGCACGAGATCGGCGCGCGGCATACTCAAACCGGCGAAATTTCCCGAAAGGGGGCGTTATTTCAGAGCGCCAGCGCGGCCAGCTCGTTCTCGGACATGCCGTCGGCGGGCGAAACCCCGGGCGGTCAAACCGGTTCGTCGGTTGACGCCTCGCCGAGGGTATGTCCAGTGCGCCTTGCGAGGTCTGCGGAGATTTCGCTCGTTTCGTTGAGGGCGTCTGCGGCAGGTCCCTTCAACTCGAGGCAGGCGCACCAACACATCAACCTTTCGCCGAATCGGCCGGGAAGCCATCGCCAGATCGAACCCTTAACTGAACGGCCACGCGCACCGCTGCCCATCGCCGAGAGCGAGAGGCTTAACGCCGATCCGCTCGAAACTGCACAGGCACCTCGAAGGAGAGGCTTTCGTCTGCGATGACTGGCGGGGGCGGGGGCACAGGGTCAGCTTTCTTCATCATGGCGAGAGCGGCTTCGTCGAAGACGGGGAGGCCGGACGAGCGCTTGATGTTGTAGACGAGGATGTGGCCGCGTCGATCGAGCGTGAAGTGGACGCTCGCCTCCGCGGCCCGTCTGCCGCCGCCGGGCGGATAGCGCTTGGCGCGATTGAGATGCGCCATCAGCGCCTTCTGCCAAGTCAGCTTGACGGCGTTCGCCGCCGTATCTGCGCCTTGGACCGGCGCAGCGGTGCGCTCGGCGAGCTTTTCCGCCTCCGATCTCGGCGGCGCGGTCGCCTCGGAGGCGGCGGATTCGTTCGACACCACCTGCTGGGCCTGCCGCGACTTCTGATCCTCGACTGGCCTCTCCGCTTTCGCGTCGCGCGACAGCTCTGCATCCTCCGCCTCGGCCCGCGCTATTTTCTCTTCGATATTCTCCTTGGTTTCGGCTGAGGCGACCGACGGAGTCGCCGCCGCGGACTCGTCGGTCACGGGGCCGGGCGGGTGGTCGAGATGCTCGATCTCACGCGCCGCCACCGGTTCGAGCGAGATCTCGATCGCCGGCGCGCCGCTCGCGTCCTCGTCGACGTCGCCGCGAAGGGTGAGGAGCGCCGTTGCCGCGCCGCCGACATGCAGAAAGAGCGCACAGAACACCGCCACGCTCCATAAGCGGTTATCCGGCGCTTCATTACGGAGAGCCGCGGCCCCGCTCATTGGGGGCCGTCCGGCTGTTTGCCGCCCGCGTCGAGCGTGACAAGCGCAACCTTCAGAAAGCCGCCGGCGCGAAGCCGCTCCAACACCGCCATCATCTCGCCATAGGGCACTGCGCTGTCGGCGCGGAGATAGAGGCGCTTGCCTTTGTCGCCGAGATGCCGTTCGAGAGTCGCCACGAGCTCGTTGCGCTTGACCGGCGTATCGCCGATCGCCAGCGCGAGATCGGATTGAATCGTCACATAGACAGGTTTCTCCGGCTTCTCATGCGGGGCCGCGTTGGAGGCTGGAAGATCGACCGGCAGGTCGACGGTGGCCAGCGGGGCCGCCACCATGAAGATGATGAGAAGAACCAGCATCACGTCGATGAATGGCGTGACGTTGATCTCGTGCGTTTCCTGAAGATCGCCTTTGCCGAGATGCGCCGCCATCTTTTACTCCGCCGCCTGAATCTTGCTCGCATGATGGCCACGGTCGAGATCGCGCGATACGATGCGCAGCAATTCTCCTGACACATTGGAGACCAGTTCCAGATAGGCGCTCGTCTGTCGCGCGAGATGATTGTAGATGAGCACGGCGGGAATCGCCGCAAAGAGGCCGATCGCCGTCGCAAGAAGTGCTTCGGCGATGCCTGGCGCTACGACGGCGAGATTGGTCGTCTGCGCCTTCGAAATGCCGATGAAGCTGTTCATGATGCCCCATACGGTTCCGAACAGGCCGACAAAGGGCGCCGTCGATCCGACAGACGCCAGCAATCCTGTGCCGCGCTTGATCGACATCCCTTCCGCGCGATCGACCTCAGCGAAGCAGGAGGCGACGCGCTCCTTGACGCCCGGCCCGGCGAGAATGTCCGAAGACAGCTTCAACTCGCGCGTTGCTTCTGAGAGGAGCGCGGCGGTCAAGCGGTCGCCGTTCCCCAAAGCGAGGCGCGCTTCTGAAAGGCCGCGTGCGTCGGAGAGCTTGACGAGAGCGTCGATGGCGCGCTGGCGCGCGCGCTTCAATTCAATCGTCTTGGCGACGAGAACTGTCCACGTGCCAACCGAAGCCAGCAGCAAGCCGATCATCACGATTTTGACGACAATATCGGCGTTTGCAAACATCATCCAGACGGAGAGGTCGTGAGGTTTCGTCGCCGCGATGGCGGAGTCGAGGGTGCGAGCAGTCAGGGAGCCCTGGGCCCAGCCCGTCGAAATAGGGCCTTGTAGAAAAAGCATTCCCAGGAACGCTGAACGCATCGTGTTTTTCATGCTTCCGCCCATATCCGAATGAGGTTGTGATAGATACCGGTCAGCCGCACACAACTCGGGTCGCCTGCGCCGAGCCGATTGCTGAAAGACTGAATCGCCTGGTCCAAATCGAACAGCGAAGCGCGGGCCACATTGTCCCGGATCATGCTTTGTAGCCAAAAAAAAGAAGCGACGCGTTCACCACGCGTCACTTCTCGGACGAAGTGAAGGCTCGTCGACGGGTAGAGGACGAGATCGCCAGCGGCAAGCTTGACCTCCTGCTGCCCCACGCGGTCCTGAATGACCAGTTCGCCGCCGTCGTAATCCTCCGCTTCAGAAAGAAATAGCGTGCAGGAAAGGTCGGTGCGAATGCGAATCGCCGTGCCCGGAATGCCGCGGATGGCGTTGTCGACGTGAAGACCGAAGTCTTGCCCGACGCCATATCGGTTGAAGAGCGGCGGAAAGATTTTCGCGGGCAAGGCCGCCGATACGAAGTTCGGGCATTGGGCAAGAGCCTGTAAAACATGCTCTCCTAGCTCCCTTGCGGTGGCGCCGTCTTGCGGAAGCTGCAGATTGTTCTTCACGAGCGACGATTGCGAACCGGCCGTGGTCCGCCCATCCTCCCAATCGGACGCCGCCATGGTCTCGCGAAAGAAGGCAACCTGCTGTTTTGTCAGAACCTCGGGGATGCAGATCAGCATGGGCCTACGCTTCTCCCCAAAAGCGGATGAGATTGTGGTAGACGGTCGTCAGCTTACGCAGGTCCGCATCGTCTCCGTCGACGCGGGGAGAGAGGTCCCGTATCGCGGCGTCGAGATCGCAAACGAGGTCGCGTGCTTCATCGGACTTGATCATGCTCTGCAACCAAACGAACGAGGCGAGACGCTCGCCTCGCGTGACGGGAGTCACCATGTTCAGGCTGCCAGCGGAAAAAATGACAATGTCGCCAGCTTGCGGCTTGAATCTCCTCGACCCGAAAACATCCTCCACGATCAGCTCACCGCCTTCATATTCCGCGGATTCTGTCAACAGTAGCGTCGCCGCAAGATCCACGCGAATCCGGGCCCCCGTCAGGGCGTCGCCGCGCACCGCATTATCGACATGCGGATCGTACCGGTCCCCCACCTCGTAACGTTCAAAAAGCGGAGGAAAGATCCTAAGCGGGATGGCAGCCGAGACGAAAGTGGGGCTTGAGAGAAGCGCCGAAATCACCGCCGCTCCGAGCTGGCGCGACAGGTCAGAATCTGGGGCTAGTTGACTGCTCCGCTTAGCCGACTTGCTCGCTCCCGCCGACGACGCGCCGTCCTCCCACGAGGCGCCCGCGAGCGCGTGGCGCAAGCGCAGGACGTCGGCCTTTCCGAGCGCGGAGGGAACATGAGCGAGCATGGTGAGATCCTCTAGAAATTCACGTGGGCTTCGAGGTAGGCGGCGCGGCCCGGAGCCATTTGCGTGAAGGGAGTCGCCGTCTGGTAGAAGGCGTCATAATATGTGCGGTCGAAGAGATTCATGACGGTCAACTTCAGACCTACATTTTTCGACAGGTTTGCCTCGGCGAACACGTCGAAGCGCCAATAGGAGGGTAGGATCGTTGGAACATTGACGAAGGGGTTTGCGACGGTAGGAGCCGGCCAGCCGGACGAATTTATAACGGTCGCGCCATTCGCAATAAGGTTGTTGCCGCCGTATATTTTCGAGCGGTAAATCGCCTGCCCGCCGATCTCGAGGCCATCCAGATCCAGGCCGATTAGATCCCCGGATTTATACTTCGACAGCAAGCTAAAGGATTCGTGTGCGACATTGGCCAGCTGAAGACCGATATTCGAATAGGCGAAGGAGTTGGTGACCTTCGACTGCATGACGACGAGTCCGCCAATCACGCTCCACCTATCGGTGATATTACCGGCGACCTCAAGATCCGCGCCCTGCACATAATAGGCGGCGTTGCCCGTTGTAATGCCCGAGTTCACCTCGCGGGCGCCGGAAACGTCGGTCCTGAAGAGCGCCGCCGTCGCGAGCAGATGGCCGAAAGCTTGCCATTTCACGCCGATTTCCTTGGCGCGGTTGTATTGCGGCGGGAAAATCTGCACCGCGGTCGTTAAGCCACCATAGTTGGCCGCGCCCCCGTCGAGTTCCGCGCCGACTGGATTTGTCGAAGTGGCGTAGGCCGCGTAAAGGCTAACGTCCTTCAGTGGCTTCAGGACAAGACCGCCATTGTAGTTGGTCATGAACGAATGGCTTTTGGCGGTCGTTGTGCCGAAAGTGTCGCGGTTCCAGATATTGTAGTCGTCAAAACGCACCCCGCCGTTCGCCAGGACAATGTCCTGATAATTCGCCGTCTCGATCACATAGCCGGATGAGGTGTTGACGCCGATATTGGTGGCATTTGGGTTGCGATAGGGGTTGCCGAAAAATGGCAGATAGTTACAGGGCAGATAAAGGTTGCAGGTCAGGCGTCCGCCGACGGTTGGAATTCCGTTTAATTCGGAATTCAGACCGGCGTAGGTCGTGCGCGACACCCCCTCCCGGGCGAATTCGACGCCCACAACGCTTTCGTGCTTGATGGGACCGGTATAAAAATTGATGTTTGCTTCGGTCTGATTGTCGAGAACATTCGTAACTTGGTAGCGACTCTGTGCCCCAAGCGTCACGGTTCCTCTGAGGAAGTCTGAGCTCTGCGCAAGCGAACCGATGTAATCGATCACCGAGGTCCCCTGGCGTAGGCGGCTCGTCAGCATCAAATTTTCGCTATAGCGATACTGTGCCACGAACGTGCCGAAATCCTGGGAATACGACTGGCGGTCACGGTTCACGAACCCGTACCACACATAGCGTGGCACGACGCCTTCGGGGTAAGGCCGGTTATAAATGCGATTGTAAGGCACGCCAAAATCAGGCAGGCCATTGAGGTAGACATGGGTGTATTGCGCGGTGAGGGTCAAATTGTCGAGCGGCTTGAAAACAAGCGAACCTGCGGCGCCGTTCCGATCGTCGGTGACAAAGTCCCGCCCGGCGACATTTGCATTCTGGAACATGCCATTCGCGCGCACAGCCAGAATCGGACTGATAACCTTGTTAACATCGAGGGTGACGCGCTTCGTCTGGTCCGAAACGCCGCCTGTCGTCTTGAGATCGACGAAATCTGAGATCGTGTTTGCTTGCTTGGTGACGATGTTGATGGCGCCGCCTGTGGTGCCGCGCCCCGCGAATGTCGATCCCGGGCCGCGCAGGATTTCTACCTGCTCGGTGTAGAAATTTTCCCGCACATTGACCCCCGGGTCGCGAATGCCGTCGACGAAAATGTCGTTGCGCGCATCGAAACCTCGGATGAAGAAGCGATCGCCGAAGGCGTTACCGCCTTCGCCCGTGCCGAGCGTGACGCCGGCGGTGCTTCGGCCGATTTCGCGAAAGTTCCAGGCGTTCTTGTCGTCCAGCGCTTCCCTCGTCAGCACAGTCACCGTGCGCGGCTGGTTCAAAATCGGCTGCGTGAATTTGTTCGACGCGAGCCGGACTGCCCGATACGGCGCGACCGGATCCGCATAAGGGTCTGCTTCCGCCTGGATGAAAAGCGGGACGCTCGGCGCGCTCGCGATTCCCTGGCCGCCCGGTCCGCCAGCGGTTGCCGCGCTCGCCGAAGTGGCGCCAGCGCTGTGTTGCCCCGCCGACGAATTTATCTGCGCCGTATGGTGAGCAGGCTGCGGCTTGGCGACCGCGACGGGCGTCGGTTTCGGCTTCAAAGGCGAGACCGGGCGAGGCTTCTCGCGCGGCGCATCGACTTTGACCGGCGGCAGGGTCGTCGACGAGTCTTGGGCGAGGGCGACAGTCGAACTGAGAATTGCGGCCACGCCCAGTGCGGTAGCCGCCGATCCATCCCGGGCCGTGCTCGGTAGCCGCAAAGTTCTTAGGGAAATCGGGGATTTGATCGAGATCGGAACACGTCTCACCTGAGTTCTCCTGCCATGCAGACTTTGCTACGCTGCTGGCTGGCTAGGCGAGTCGCCGTGGCTGGCTTGCTGATCGCTTCAATAAGTCGTGTTTAGAATCCGCTTGTGCGCACACTCAAGAAGAAAGTCGAGTTTGAAAGTTAGAAGACTTCCATGTGTGTGGCGGTGCAGACAGCAAAGTAAAGTCCTAAAGCGAAGATCAGCAAGGGGGGAATGAACTGTTTCCTACAAGGAAGCCCACTGCAAACCTGGAAGGCTTCCAATCAAGATCGCCCCCGGTTAGCCCCTGGTTGACGGGTCGCTGGCATCGTTGGATCTCTCACGGAGGATCAACTGTGGCTCTTTCGATCCGATCTTGCCGACGACGCGGAGAGGACCTTACGCTGGCCGTGCCGGTCGGCGCCTTCATTGACGCGCGAAGCGGCTGCGCTGATACTTTAGGCCCAAGGGTCGCCGACAAGCGGCGGCGCGTCAACTTGGGTGTCCAAATGATTCCTCTTACAGCTACGAGCATAAGTGTTTGCATGATCAGCTTCATTGCTGGCGCGCTTGCAACGCCATACAATGCCGGCCGGAAGGTCGTGGGCCAGCCCCAATGCCAGGCTAGCGAGCGTGGTTATTCCGCCACTTGCGCGACTGGACCGACTGGCGAAAAGAAGCCAATCATGGAAGTGCCCGGCAGCGTCACGGTCTTACCTCACCGAGCGCTGAATGACCTGAGTCCGACGTCGATTAGTCGGGCTCTGAGAAGCGCCGCCGGCATCAACGGCTCCGGACGGTAACGAGCCTTTGACTCGGGTCTACGTCGCCGATAGCGTTCTGCTGGAAGGCAGGTTCGACGGCTTCGCTGATATTCTCGCGCTCTCTCATTTCGCTTCATCCGTTCTAATTTCGACGTCGCGGTCGGCTTCAATAGCGCGATCGTTGCGGGCTTCGCCTCAGGCAATCTGGCGCCGATCGCCTCGCGTTTCTCCACAATAGCGCGACGATTGCAGTGCTGCTACGCGCGCTTTTCGCTGCGCGCTGATAGCGTGCGCATCCAAATTTCAATAAGATATTTAAATCCGATTCCTTTTTCCCGGTCTTGCCTGGATCCGCTGCAGAATTGGAACGATTTGAAAATTGCTCGACTTCCAATCAACGCTATTAGGTGTTGACGATGCGACTGACTTGCTTCAGCGTGCCGGTAAAGCGAGACGAGAGGCAATGTCAGAAACACAGGACGAAGAACTGCCCGCCTTACCAGCTGGGTCGCCGGAGTTTCTCCCGAGAGAATATGTTGCACGCGAACTCATCGCGGACGCCGTAGAGGCAATCATTTTCCATGATGGAGAGCGGTATCGTCTGCGTATCACAACCAAGAACAAACTCATCCTGACGAAGTGACTTGGACGCGGCGCTGCCCTTCCGATCGCAAGAAAATGACACAGAATGTATGACGCAGCGCAAGAGGCCTTTGATCGGCCTTGATCAACGCGAACAGGAAATCGGCAGCGATCCGCGTCGTGGCCTTCTCGTGCAGCTCGACGAAGGCAAATTTCGACGTGCGGTCGATCGCCACTAACATGTAGAGTTTGCCTTCGGCCGTGCGAACTTCGGCGATGTCGATATGGAAATAGCTGATTGGATAGGCTTTGAACTTCCGCTTGGCGGAAACCTCGCCCTCGACATTGGGCAACCGTGAAATGCCGTGGCGCTGGAAGCAGCGATGCAGCGACGAACGCGTCAGATGCGGAAGCGTCGCCTGAAGCGCATAGAGGCAGTCGTCCAAAGGCGGCAGCGTGTGACGGCGGAAGGCGACAATGATTGCCTCCTCCTCGATCATCAGAACCGTCGATTCGGCCTCTTTCGGCGCGGTCCGTTCATCGCAAACCGAGGCCCGCTTCTTCCATTTGGCGATCGTCTTCTGGTTGACGCCATACCGCTTGGCGAGGGCTCTCAGGCTCTCTTGACTATGTTGTATCGCTCGACGCACCGCCTCTGTCGTGCGGGCGCTCCCGTGGAGAACCTGGCCCATAGCGCATCCTTCCAGCCGCTGGATAAGATTGCACCACCAAACCCCGGGATCAAACATTCAGCGCCTGCCGCCCCGTCGTCGCGTTGATTGTTTCATGTGCGCAAGATTCCAGAGCCGGCCTTAAAGGCGATGGATTCCTGGTTCGTTGTCGATGACGAGAATCCACGGCTGACTTGCAAGTTTTCTCTTCCGGCTGTCAAACTCGTTCGAGTTGGGAGCGGAAAAGGCCCTCGAGCGACCTAATCACTGGGACCTTCGGAGTTTTTCCGCCTGCGTGTCATCGAGATCGAACAGTGTACGCCGTCCAGGGCCAGGTTCAGCTGCAGCACATTTACGCGCGGCTCTCCGATGACGCCGGCGACGCGCGCTTCCGTGTATTCCTCGACGAGGAGGCGCACCTTCTGTTCTGGCAGATCGCGCGCTTTCGCGACAGAAGGAACCTGAGCCAACGCATATTGCGGCGAAATGTGCGGATCGAGACCGGAGGCGGAGGTCGTCACCGCGTCCGCTGCGACCACGTCGATGCGCCCTGCCGCGAACTCTGCCTCGATCGATGCATTCACCCGGTCAACTAGCTTCTTCGAGGTTGGGCCAAGGTTGGAGCCCATAGAATTCGACGCATTGTAAGGCGCGTCGATGATCTTCGCGGGGTCCGCCGGATCCGGGCCGGTCGTTGCCGAAGGACGCCCATGGAAATAGCGATCGGAGAGGAAGTTCTGACCGATCAGGCTCGAGCCGATGACGGCGCCATCACGCTCAATGAGGCTCCCATTAGCCTTTCCCAACATCGTCAGCTGAGCGATGCCGGTAATCGCGAGGGGGTAAGCAAGTCCCGTGAGGGCAGTGAACAAAACGATCATGACGATCGCGGGTCGAATTTGTGAGAGCATGATCGATCCTCACGCAAGATGCAGGAAGGAGACGGCCACATCGATCACCTTGATTCCGATGAAGGGCACGATGACGCCGCCGAGACCGTAGATGAGGAGGTTGCGGCGCAAGAGCTTCGCAGCGCCGACCGGACGATAGGCGACCCCTTTCAGGGCCAGGGGGATCAACGCGATGATAATCAGTGCGTTGAAGATCACCGCGGACAGGATCGCCGACTGCGGCGACGCGAGCTTCATGATGTTGATGGCCTCAAGCTCCGGATAGGTGACGACGAACAGCGCCGGAATAATCGCGAAATATTTCGCGACGTCATTGGCGATGGAAAAGGTCGTCAGAGATCCGCGCGTCATCAGCAGCTGTTTGCCGATTTCGACGATCTCGATGAGCTTGGTCGGATCGCTGTCGAGATCGACCATGTTTCCGGCCTCGCGCGCCGCCTGCGTCCCCGTCTGCATGGCGACGCCGACGTCCGCCTGCGCGAGGGCCGGGGCATCGTTGGTGCCGTCGCCGCACATGGCGATCAGACGGCCGCCCTGCTGCTCCTTTCGGATATAGGCGAGCTTGTCCTCGGGCGTGGCCTGAGCAATGAAGTCGTCGACGCCGGCTTCGCCGGCGATGGCCGCGGCCGTGACCGGATTGTCGCCCGTGACCATTACGGTCTTGATGCCCATGGCGCGCAAGGCGGCGAAACGCGCCTTGATGTCCGGCTTGATAATGTCCTTGAGATGCACGACGCCGAGCAGCCGTCCGTTTTCCGACACGGCGAGAGGCGTGCCGCCGGCGCGGGAGATACGATCGACAGTACGGGTGAAGTCCTCCGGGACGTGCGCGCGGTCCAGAACGTCGTTGGCTGCGCCCGCCATCTCCGACTGGCCAATGGTCTGCTTCACAACCGCGTCGACAGCGCCTTTTCGCAGCGAGCGGCCGAGAAGATCGACCCCGGAAATCCGCGTGTGCGCCGAAAAGGGCACAACCCGCGCGTCTGCGGCAAGAGTCGGCGCGGGCAATGCATAGCGGCTCTTCGCCAAACCGACGATGGAGCGGCCCTCAGGAGTTTCGTCGGCAAGCGACGCAAGCATCACGGCTTCAGCCAGAGTATATTCCGACACGCCGCCGACCGGGATGAATTCATCCGCCATGCGGTTGCCGAAGGTGATCGTCCCGGTCTTGTCGAGCAGCAGCGTGTCGACGTCGCCCGCCGCCTCGACGGCGCGGCCGGAGGTGGCGATGACGTTGAACCGGATGAGCCGGTCCATGCCGGCGATGCCGATCGCGGACAGCAGGCCGCCGATGGTCGTCGGGATCAGGCAGACGAGCAGGGCGATGAGCACGCTGAGGGTCAGCGTCGTCCCGGAATAGGCGGCGAGCGGCCACAGGGTCACGCAGACGATGAGAAAGATGATCGTCAAGCCGGACAGCAGGATCGAAAGGGCGAGCTCATTGGGGGTCTTCTGGCGCTGCGCGCCCTCCACGAGAGCGATCATGCGATCGATGAAGGTTGATCCGGGCGCGGCGGTGATCTTGACCCTGATCCAGTCGGAAAGCACGGTCGTGCCGCCGGTGACGGCCGAGCGGTCGCCGCCGGCCTCGCGAATCACAGGCGCGGACTCGCCGGTTATCGCGGATTCATTCACGGAGGCCACGCCCTCGATGATCTCGCCGTCGCCGGGGATCAGGTCGCCAGGCTCGACAAGGACGATGTCGCCGACCCTTAAATCGAGCGCGGATACGCCCTCGACGACGTCCCTCATGCCGCTTTTGCCCTCGGGATCGACCAGCCGCTTCGCATGCGTGTCGGTCCGGGTCTTGCGCAGCGCGTCGGCTTGCGCCTTACCGCGCCCTTCGGCGACAGCTTCGGCAAAATTGGCGAAAAGCCCCGTGAACCACAGCCAGGCCGCAATCTGCCCCGTGAACAGAGCGGCTCCATTCCCGGCGGCGACATCGCGGATGAAAATCAGGGTGACGACCACTGACACCACTTCGGTGACGAAGATCACCGGATTGCGCGCCAATTGGCGTGGATCGAGTTTTCTGAACGCGTCGATGGACGCGCGCTGGATAATTGCCCGATCGAAGAGGCCGGGAGCGGCGACTTTCGAAGACATGAGTGTCGACTCCGTTAAAAGACCTTGCCTGCATCCATCGCGAAATGTTCGACGATGGGTCCGAGCGCGAGCGCCGGAAAATATTGCAGAAGGTAGAGGATGAAGATCACGCCGATGAGCAGGCCGACGAACAGTGGACCATGCGTCGGGAAGGCGCCGGCGGAGGGAGCCGCCTTCTTCTTCGCCGCAAAGGATCCCGCCATCGCCAGCACCGGGACGACAAAGGCGAAGCGACCGAGCAGCATGGCAATGCCGAGCGTGGTGTTGTACCACGGCGTATTGCCAGTGAGGCCCGCGAACGCGGAGCCATTATTATCGTTCGTCGACGCAAAAGCGTAGAGGATCTCCGACAAGCCGTGCGGACCGGCGTTGTTCAGGCTGGCAAGGCCGGTCTGCAACATCACTGACGCGGCGGAAAAGCCGAGCACCGTGATCGGATAGATGAGGACGGCAAGCATCGCGAGCTTGATTTCGCGGGCTTCGATCTTTTTGCCCAGATACTCCGGCGTGCGCCCGACCATCAGGCCGCCGACGAAGACGGCGACGACCGCCAGGACCAGGAAGCCATAAAGACCGGCGCCAACGCCACCAGGGGCAATGCTGCCCATCAGCATGTTGAACATGGGCACCAGACCGCCGAAAGGCATGAAGGAGTCATGCATTGAATTGACGGCGCCGGTGCTCGTTCCGGTGGTCGCAGCGGCGAAGAGGGCGCTGGTGGCGACGCCGAAGCGGACCTCCTTGCCTTCCATATTGCCGGGAGACGGATCGACGCCAATCGCGGTCAGCAACGGATTCCCGGCGCCTTCGGCCCAATAGGCGATGAAGACGCCCGCGACCAGGACAATCCCCATGGTGATGGCGATGGCGCGGCCCTGCCGAAAGTCGAGCACGGCTCGCCCGAACGCAAACACAGTCGCGAAGGGGATGACCAGAAGCGCCCAGATCTCGAGCAGATTGGACCAGGCGTTCGGGTTCTCAAACGGATGCGCTGAGTTGGCGTTGAAGAAGCCGCCGCCATTGGTGCCGAGCTCCTTGATCGCCTCCTGGCTCGCCATGGGACCGAGGGCGATCACCTGTTTGGCGCCTTCGAGCGTCGTGGCTTCCACCGATCCGGTCAGCGTCTGCGGGACGCCGAGCGCGACGAGGAGAAGAGCCATTACGATGGAGAGGGGGAGCAGCACATACAGCGTCGATCGCGTCAGATCGACCCAGAAATTGCCGACAGTTGGTGATTCCGCGCGCGAAAATCCCCGCACCAGCGCAAAGGCCATGGCGAGGCCAGTCGCGGCGGACAGAAAATTGTGAACCGTCAACCCGAGCATCTGGCTGAGATGGCTCATGGTCGATTCGCCGCTGTAATTCTGCCAGTTCGTGTTGGTGAGAAAACTAACAGAGGTGTTGAAGGCGAGATCAGACGGCACGCCGCTGAACCCTTGAGGATTCAGAGGCAAGTACCCCTGCAAGCGCTGTATGGAATAAAGAGACACGAAACCTGCGATGCTAAAGGCGAGCATCGCCATTGCATAGGCGAGCCAACCTTGTTCGCGCGACGGGTCGACCCCGGAAAACTTGTAAAAGATGCGCTCCACCGGGGCGAGGATTGGCGACAAGAAGGTACGTTCGCCCCCAAGCACGCGCGCGATATAAGCGCTGAGCGGGATCGCCGCCGCGATGACGGCCGCGAGCACAAGGGCGATTTGCGCCCAACCGACGAAAGTCATGGATTTGATCTCGGGCAAGCCCGAGCCTTCTGATTAGAACTTTTCCGGATGAAGCAGGCTGTAGACGAGGTAAGCGCCGAGCAACAAGGCGACGCACAGGCCGATGATCGGTTCCGACACGGCGAAACTCCTTTAAAGCCGCCCGCAGGCACGGGCGTAGGCGCCCATGATGATCAAGATGACGACGCCAAGGGCGAGGTAGATAAGGTCAAGCATGTTTGGCTCCGCTTGGAAAATCGCTTCACTATGGGCGTAAAGTCCGTAAGCAGGCCATACTGAATCTGGCAGTTTGGCATAAAGGTTTCATAAAGACGGTCCCGGAGAGCTCCCGGGGAGATCGGCTGAATGACGCTTGGCGGTGAAACGGAACAAAAGCGCCAAAGCGCGCTATTTTTCGAAATGGTTGTGCCGCTTTTGCGCTCGTCTCGCCCGCAGTTCATCGCGAATATTTAGGGTCGCGATAAAGCAGATTGTGGCGAGGCCTAAGATATATATTCCGGTCATGTATTCCTCCTTCACCGCATCCGGCCGGCCCACAAGATAACGCCGAGCAGAACCCCAACCGTGAAGGCTGGCAGCGCCACAGAGTGAGGCTCGAACATGTGTGCTTTTTCCTCTTCGACGGATCGACGCGAATATGGATTGGGGGGCCGTCAAGAAGCTATTCGAATGTTGTGTCCTTGGCGTAGGGGCTCAATTAGGGGCGCGGGAGTTCCTGCTGGAAGCTCGCAAAAAATCCTTTTGTCCTTTTCCATTTTACGCTTGCCATAGTCGTGGCCGCGTACCTTTTATTGGTCTATTCTCCCGGGTTCGAGCGTCTTCTCAGCAGGTTCGCATCGAGCAATTCGAGGCAAGAAAAAATGGCCGAACCAGAGACAGACTTTGATCGGCGGCCCGACCCGGAGGCGCTCCTTGCGCTCGCCGAGCAGGAAAGGTCGGGCAGACTCTGCGTCTTTCTCGGCGCGGCCCCCGGCGTCGGCAAAACCTACGCCATGCTCCGTCGGGCGCGCGCGGCTCGAGACGAAGGAATGGATATCGTCATCGGACTTGCCGAAACCCACGGCCGTCGCGAAACGGAAGAATTGATGGCCGGTCTCGAGGTTTTGCCCAGGCGCAAGGTTGACTATCGCGGCCGGACGATCGAGGAATTCGATATCGACGCAGCGCTGGCCCGCAAGCCGCAATTGATCATTGTCGATGAACTGGCGCATACGAACGCCCCGGATAGCCGGCACCCCAAGCGCTGGCAAGATGTTGACGAACTGCTCCGCGCTGGCGTCAACGTCTGGACAGCCCTCAACATCCAACATTTGGAGAGCCTGGCGGACGTTGTTTCAAAGATCACCGGCATTTCAGTTCGCGAGACGGTTCCCGATCGTGTTCTGCATCAAGCGGCGGATGTCGTTCTAGTGGATATTACGCCCGACGAACTTCTCCAGAGATTGAAGGAAGGAAAGGTCTACGTCCCTGAGACCGCCCAGCGGGCCGTTCAAAACTTTTTCACCCCACGAAACCTCACCGCTTTGCGTGAACTGGCGTTACGTCGAACGGCGGATCGGGTCGACGACCAAATGGTCGACTTTCTCCGCCAGGGCGCGATTGAAGGGCCTTGGGCGACGACTGAACGCCTACTGGTTTGCGTGGGAGCAGATAGCTCCTCTCAGAAGGTCGTGAGGGCCGCGGCCCGGCTGGCGACCGGACTGAACGCGCCATGGGTCGCGCTTCACGTCGCGAGGTCAGGCAACGACGAACAGAGTGCGGAGACCGTCAAAAAAATTTATGACGCCTTGCACCTCGCCGAACAACTCGGCGCCCAAATCGAACGCCTCACGGGAAGCGATCTCGCCGGTGAGGTGCTGAAATACGCGCATCGGGAAAACATCACGCAAATTGTAATCGGCCGCTCCCGCGCAAGCCTCTTTGGCCGACTCTTTGGTTGGTCTTTGACAGACGAGATTGTAAGGCGTTCCGAGGACGTGGCCGTCCAGGTTGTGATGGGGGCCGAGCGTAAGCGAGTTGCCGAAAGACCAGGCTGGCTTCGGCTGGGAGATGGCCATTACTGGCCGGGAGCGACGGCAGCCCTTTTTTCAGTCGCGCTTACGGTTGCCATCGGCTATCTGCTGGATCGTTGGCTAAGCCTTCCAAACCTCTCGGTCATATTTCTCGTTCCCGTCGTGCTCTGCGCCGCGTGGTTTGGATTATGGCCCGCGATTACGGCTTCGGTCCTTGCGTTTTTAGCCTGCGACTTCTTTTTCATCGATCCGCGATACCAGTTTACAATCCGAGATCCTTCCGAATTCCTGGCGCTGGTCGTCTTTTTGATTGTCGCTTTCGTCACGGGAATGCTTGCGAGTAGAGTTCGCGAGTACTCCAATTTTATGCGCACTCGCGCAGAAACCGCGCAATCCTTATTTGAATTTTCGCGTAACCTTTCCGGGGCGTCGAATCTCGACGAGGTGCTGTGGGCCGCGGTTGGCCAGATCCAAAAAACTTTGGACGCACGCTGTGTCGTCCTTCTCGTTCCGAATGATGGCGAGCTCACGCTTTCTGCGGCGTGGCCGCCTCTGGACGAACTGGATGCGGGAGAAACAAGCGCCGCCCGCTGGGTCCTTGAGAAATGCGAACCAGCTGGGTGGAGTACCGGGACGCTGCCAAACGTTCGCTTTCAATTTCGACCGCTCTCCACCTCACGGGGCGTGCTAGCTGTCGCGGGCGTTGAGTTCAAGAAAGCAGATGAACCCTTATCCGCTCAGCAGGAAGGGACGTTGACCACTTTGCTCGAACAGACGGCGATCGCGCTCGATCGCTCCATGCTCGTTGGGGAGGCTGTCAAGGCCGCAGCGTTGGAGGAGAACGAAAAACTGCGTATGACTCTCCTTTCGTCCTTGTCTCACGATCTGCGGACGCCGCTGACGTCGATCACCGGCGCTGTGACGAGTCTCAGACAGCTCGGCGAAAAAATGAGCGCTTTTGACCGCCAGGATCTACTGGCGTCAATCGAAGAAGAAGCTGGACGGCTGTCTCGCTTCATCTCCAATCTCATCGAGATGTCTCGGATCGAAGCGGGCGCCATCGCGCCTCGCCGGGAATTCATTGAGGTCGGCGACGCCGTCAAGACCGCCGTCGAACGAAGCCGAAAGGCGTTTCCGGAGTTAAAGGTGTCAGCAAGCTTGTCGCAAGATCTTCCGCTCATAAAGGGGGATGTCAATCTCTTGAGCAATGTTCTCTTCAATCTGCTGGACAACGCCAATAAATATGGGGATGGGACCGTGGCCGTGTACGCCCGGCGCGAGGGCGCGGATCTCGTCGTCTCGGTGACGGACGAAGGGCAGGGCGTCAAACCAAGCGATCTCGAGCGGATCTTTGAGAAGTTTTATCGGGGCGGGAGGGTAGACGGCCGCAAGGCAGGAACGGGCCTCGGTCTTTCGATCTGTCGGGGATTGGTCGAAGCGATGGGCGGAAAGATTGCCGCCCAAAGCCCCGCCGTCCGAAGACGCGGAACCCGCATCGTCATGAGGTTTCCCATTCCGCAGCAGCCGGGACAAGGCGGATCAGCATGAGCAACATTCGAATTCTCGTCGTTGACGACGAGCCTCAGATTCATCGCGTTCTTAAGCCGGCTTTGACAGCATGCGGCTACGACGTCCTGGAGGCCTTAACGGGTCGGCAAGCCCTGAAAATGATCGCTGCGTCCGCGCCGGACGCCGTTATACTGGATCTGGGATTGCCAGACATCGACGGCAGGGAGGTGCTCACTCAAGCCCGAACCTTCTCAAAGACGCCAATCCTGATCCTCTCGGCAAGGGATCGAGAGAGCGAAAAGATCGCTGCATTGGATGCGGGGGCCGACGATTACGTTGAGAAGCCCTTCGGGATCGGCGAACTTTTGGCGCGACTGCGAGCAGCCCTTCGTCATACCTTGCAGGGCAAGGCGGAGGTTACAAGGATTGAGAGCGGCGCACTATGTGTCAATCTCTCCGACCACACTGTCACTAAGAATGGCAAGCCTGTGAAATTGACGCCAAAGGAATATGACGTTCTCACAACATTGGCTCGCCACGCGGGACGGCTACTCACCCATCGACAAATTCTCACCGCAGTTTGGGGGCCCGCGCACCAGGAGGATACCCAATACCTGCGCGTTTTCATCGGGCAATTGCGCGGAAAAGTCGAAGATCACGCCGCCGTCCCGCAGATAATTGTAACAGAGCCTGGCGTCGGTTACCGTTTCGTAAAAGTGACCAACTAGGCGCCTGGCGTTGAAAGAAAGTGCATTCAGCCACCATCCAGTCATCGGTGCCCTCGTGTCGCGGCAAGAGCAGCATCAAGCAAAGGACGCGCTATATCATTAAAGATGCGGTGAAAAAGTTCCCGTGGTATAGGCCCATTCTGGTTATCGGACAGCGATGCGTCGACCGTACGGCTGACCGTGCGTGCGATCGCTTTTCGGCTGCCTACTTCGAGCTTCGCGCTGAGAGGTTCTTTCTTAGCGATGACAAAGCATCCTTGTTGGGCAAGTTTATCATCAACAGTTATCGCGTCGATTGTCTCGGCTAGGCACAAAACGGCGAGACGACGCGTGAAGCTGCGATGCTCTCGAGAGGGTTCTGTCGCAAATTTTGCCCGAGGGCGAGATTTCTGGCAGCAGGGTTTTCGAGGCTTACGCCGCGAGAGCGTAGAACTGCTTCGCTGGGCGCACGTAGCCCGTCGTTTGCAACTGCCCCTTTCGGATCATGTGCATGAGCTCGACGCCGGCGAGCGTCGCCGCGGCCGAGCGAAAGGACTTGAACCCGAGAGACGGCCGCGTCACCCGCTTGATCGCTCGGTGGTCCTGTTCGACGATGTTGTTGAGATACTTCCTTCGCCGGATTTTGATATCCGCCTTGTGCTCCGCGTTGTAACTCTCGATTGCCGCGGTGTTGGCGCCGCTCTTATCGATCGTGATCTTCGTCGGTGCGCCGTTTTGATCGATCGCTCGGCGCAGAAACCGCAACGCCGCTTTGCGATCCCGCTTGGCCGTCAGCAGAAAGTCCACCGTGGCGCCCGCTTTATCGACGGCCCGATAGAGATATTCCCAGGTTCCCTTGATCTTCACATAGGTCTCATCCAGCCTCCAGCTGGAGCCGACCGGACGCTTGCAGGAACGGAACTGACGGTCCAGCTCGGGCGCGTATTTGACGACCCAGCGATTGAGCGTCGAATGGTCGACCTCGACCCCGCGCTCTTCCATCATCTCCTCAAGCTGTCGGTAGCTAATCGGGTAGGCGACATACCAGCGTACGCCCCACAAGATCACGTCACGCTCAAAATGACTGCCCTTGAAATCGACCATCGTGCAATACGTCCGCCTCGCTCCCCGCCAGCATAACCCAAGCCAGCCCCCCCCGAGTAAAAATTTGCGACAGAACCACCACTCGATGTTCGCCCGCTCCGCCGCAAATTAAGAGCTGCGCGCGAGCTGGGCTGAAAGTCGCGAAGGAATAATGGTTTCCCTATCAGGACATTGTGAACCTGCGATGGCGTCGCGAGCACAATCATTTAAAAATTCAATCGAGTTGCAGTGAAACACGTTGAACTGCCCTACAGCGACCTGAAACGTTCGAATGGGAGGCCACATGAGACGAAGTTTCGGCCTTTTGGTGCTTTGAGCGGGGTCGCCGCTCCCGAAGACGCTTCCTGGAGGCTGTTGCTCAAGGGGCTTAATAACCAACTATCCACCTGAGTCTTGCGGATCTCGACGCGCTGCCACGTGTTAAAATCAACGCGCGGCGGCTTGGGGCCGTGCATGTGTTCGAGGGCGCGCTGCTCGGCGACGTGCTAACGAAAATCGGCGTTCCCTCTGGCAAGGCGATCCGTGGCGTGGACTTTGCCGATATGTCAATCCTCGAAGCCCCGACGGCTATAAAGTTGTGCTCGATCTCGCGGGTACCGATCCAATGATGCGCCGGGAGCGTGTCGTCGTGGCGGATCGCGTAGACGGCACCTCATTAGATCCCGCCCAAGGGCCGTTCGAACTCATTGTCGAGGGCGATCTACGGCCGGCACGGGCGGTTCATTCTGTATCAGCAATCCGCCTGAACCCCTGCGATGAACAGGAAGAGGAAGAGAACCTCTTTGGAGAGATTTAGGAAACGGTATGCTGCGGCCGTCGCTGGCAATTTGCGAAGGCATCCACGCTACAAACAGATGGCGCGGAAGCGACGTTGGGGGCGAGAAACCCAACCGCGAGCGACGGCGGCCGCCGGCGAAACGCAAATTCAGATTCTGTTCAGTAGAAATGGAAAATTCTGAGGTAGGCCATGGTTGAGCCCTATTGCGAGTGGAAACAGGCCGTCTGGTTCGGTCGAACAGGAAAAGGCACATGAAGAAAAAAGCAGCTGGCCTTGTAAGCGCGATCTCGGCTTTGGCCCCGGTCGCCGCCGTGCCTGCGCCGACGACCGGCGCGCTTACTGATCTGATGGCGCCAAGCTCATACGGCGAGCTTCTGCAGCCCATACCTGACGCAAGCCGGCTTTTGAACGAGGCTATGGCCGCAGAGCCAGCCCCCGATCCGCAAGTGCAGAGGGTTCAATATTACGGCGACCCCTATTACTACCCTCAGTACAACTACTATTACGGGCGGCGCTGGCGGTACCATCATCATCACCATAATAACTATGGTTGGGGACAAGGCTGGGGTCCTTACTACCACCACCACCACCACCATCATCACCATCATCATCACGACTATTATTGGCGACCCTATTGAAGCGCCTTGCGCGGACTACGCTCGCGGTTCAATCTTCGGCGGCGGTTCGCGCAGCGCCATGTATGTGGCGGTAAGTTCCATCGAAAACCGTGTTTGTCGTCGAAAGCCAGTGCGAGTCTGCCCCGAGCGTCTCTCTACTGGCGTAAATGCGCCGCGACTGCAGCTCCCGCTCCGCCGCCTCCTCCTCCGTCATCGGAACAAGTTCGAAATCTGGGTCGGCGGGGATCATCGAAAACTGTGCTATTGGCGTCCGCTGACGAAAGACATGAGCGTGTCCCTCCGCCGGTGACTTGAAGACGATAAAATAGAGCATCGGCCACCATTCGCGGATGAGCGCCGGCACAGCGATGGGCGTTGTTCCGCTTGCGTCCGTATAGAAGCTTGGATGGGTTTCAACCTTGACCGCAAACCCTGGTTCGGGCTTTAGGTCGAGGAGGATTTGGTAGGTGTAGTATTCGTCGCCGAAGTTCCTGAACGGCGGCCAGCTTCGGCCGGGCGCCGGCGGCGGGCCGAAATCGCCCCGAAACGTCAAGCGGCCGCCGTCCCGGCGGACTTCAAGTTCATTTTCGTACGGATAGAATACCTCGATTCCATATTTGGCGGCTTCTGAAAACGGAATGCAGTGCCAAGGTTGTTCCCGCGATCCGTCAGCCCGGCGCTCGGGACTTCCCGCCCAGCCAGGGATCTCGAGTTTCGTGCGGCGGGGGCGCAGATCGTCGCCGCTCATTCGATATTTCAGTTTACGCACTTCAGCCTCCTTGTGCGAAGAGGCGGACAATAGGCTGGAAAAAGGGTGAAATTCGGATGGATTTTCCGGCACAAGGTCAGGCGCGTTCATCAAGATAGTATCGGAACGAGCCTTGAGTAATCCGATGCGATTTTGGCGAGCCTCTCCGTCGCGGTGATTAATTTAGGCCCTGAAGGCGAGCATGACGATCCGCGCAAGAACCAGCCCGACCGCAGCGACGAGGTAGATTCGCAATGCGGCCATCCAGGCTCGACTGGCGACGGAAAGCTTGGCGGGCGGCAGTTCATCCAATGGCGGCATCCGCCAGGATTCGCATGTGTGGATCCTCACGGCGCTCTTGCGCTTGCGGCGCCCCCCGCCGCCAAGAGCCTTGGTCGCAAAGGCCGCAAGCACCGTCACGACGCCGCCGCTTATGAGCATAGACACTATCACGGGCTCGTCAGTTGCCTGCGGAAACAGCACCGACACCGTCAAGATGATCGATAACAGGACAAGAACCGCGATGACCGCCCCAGTGAAAAGGTTCATCCCGCGCGTATTCACCCAAGGCCCCAGCACCGCCTTATCGTTGCAGAGCAACAACAAAAAAACGGTCGCGCTTGGCAAAAGCACCCCCGCGAGCGTCTGCACAGCGTTCGTCAGCAGCCCCAGTGGCGTCCCGGGGGTGAGGACAAGCCCAGCGGAAACTGCAACCAGCGCGAAATAGACGCCGTAGAAGCCCTTTGCTTCAGCGGGCTTGCGGTGCAGCGAGTGATTCAGCGACAGCACGTCCCCGATTGCATAGGCGGTTGAAAGCGATACCGCCGACGCGCCGATAATGCTTGCGTCGAGCAACGCCAACGCAAATAGCGCGCCAGGCAAGCGCCCCGCATAGTGATCGAGCCCAGTCGCGACGTCGCCAGCGTCGACGAAGCGCCCGGCTTCCGGAGTTCCCGCGAAAGCCGCTGAGGTCACCGCCACGATCACCGTCGCGCCGATCAGCACCAGGATGATCCCGAGCCAAAGGTCGATCTTTTCGTAGCTGATGAAGCGCGGGGTGATGCGCTTGTCGATGACATAGCTTTGCTGGAAAAACAGCTGCCAAGGGGCAATCGTCGTCCCTACGATCGCGATAATCAGCAGCATGACCTCGTTCAGCTTCGCGCCTTTGGGAAGCTGCACGACGAGCATATTGCGGGCGATCTCGGTCAAGGGCGGATGAACCATCAGAAAGACCGGGACGAGGAGAAGGCTCCCCGCGCAAAGAGCCAGCGCGAAACGCTCGAAGCGGCGAAAGTCTCCCGTGCTGACCGCGCCCATGATCACCGCGGCTGAGATGGCGACGCCGAACTCCTTGGAAACGCCCAGGTAAGAGAGAGCGAAGGAGACGCCAATGAACTCCGTGACGATCGTGAGCGCGTTGAGCAGGACGAGATCAAGGACGCTGAAGGTGCCCCAGAACTTACCAAAACGTTCCAGGATCAACCGCGCATGGCCGACGCCTGTCACGGCGCCGAGGCGCAGGACCATCTCCTGATTCACGTAAAGGACCGGGACGAGCAGCAGGAGCGTCCACAGAAGCGTGGTTCCGTAATTCTGACCGGCCTGGGTGTAGGTCCCGAATGCGCCCGCATCATTATCGCCGACCATGACGATCAGGCCGGGGTCGAGGATGGCAAGCAAAGTCTGCCATCGGCGCTTCCAGGTCCCGTAATGGCCCTGATCCTCAGGCGAGATCGTGCCGGGGGCGCCGCGAATCTGACCCCCATGCGCTTCGTTCAGAACGGCGCTGCGTGTCGTCTCGGAAGGTTTGAGATGCAACGTCATGGCTCGCCTCTTTTCGGGCACGGGGCGAGCTTTTGAAGGCCGTGACCTTCAACTTGCGCGCGCCCGCGCTCTTGAGACCGGTGTGATTTGCAATAGGGGGCATGGCGCGCCCATCGGCGGGTCTTTGAACGCGCCAGTGGGCCTGCTCGGGCCGTCGCTATGCATGAGGTATTCCCTTTACGCCGCCATCTGGAA
The DNA here is from genome assembly GCA_003963405.1 of Hyphomicrobiales bacterium. Taxonomy (GTDB): domain Bacteria; phylum Pseudomonadota; class Alphaproteobacteria; order Rhizobiales; family Beijerinckiaceae; genus Methylocystis. The sequence goes on along the minus strand of RXIY01000041.1, from coordinate 15,920 downwards.
GGCTGGGGGAGGTTCCCCGGCGACCGCCGCCGGGGAGTTCCCCTCTTCCGTTGGCCGGCGCCAGGTGCAGACCAGGCGGCCTGTTTCTGGATCGGGCGTCCAGACGCTGATCAACCGCTCGCGGCGCCCGACTCTGTCCCGCTCAGCGGCACAGTGCGCCGAGGCGGCGGTTGGCCGCGCCGGGCGTGGCGCAAAGAAAGTCGTTATGAGCTTGTTCATCGCTCATCTCCTTAGCCGGTTAGGTCCGCGGCCCGGAGCATGAGCGGCAGGCAGGAGCTAGGCTCTCGCGTCGCCTCTCACGCAGCCTGAGAGGCCGCGCGTGGGTTCGATTTCGAATGGCGTCAAGCGCGCGAACATCGCCGCGAGCGGGTCGCCGAAGCTGCTACAGCCCATGTGTCTTTCGTTGGTTCCCGACGCCGCTGGCGGCGAAAGTCGCCGGCGTCTTTGGTTGAAATCGTCCTTGTTCAGTCGCTTGTCAAGCGGAAACAAAGGGTCCCGCAGGCGCCTTAAAAACTTGTAATCTTGGGACAGACACGAAGGTCGGGTTCAAGCTAACCCAGATCCGTCTCGTGTTTTGGAGGGCGTTATGGCCGCTCTGTTGCACTGGGATCCCGATGAGTTCCTCAACACATTTTTGTCCCTCTTCGTTGCCCTGCTGCTTGGCGCGATTATCGGCGCCGAGCGCCAGTATCGCCAGCGCAATGCGGGTTTGAGAACGAATGCGCTCGTCGCTCTGGGAGCCTCGGCCTTCGTCGATCTTGGCATGCGGTTGACCGGCAACGAGGGCGCGACGCGGGTCCTCGCTTACGTGGCTTCCGGCGTCGGCTTCCTGGGCGCCGGCGTCATTCTGAAGGAGGGCGCGAATATTCGGGGTTTGAACACGGCCGCTACGCTTTGGTGTTCGGCCGTGACGGGGGGATACGCCGGCGCCGACCATGAAGTGGAAGCGATCCTGCTCGCTTTGTTCGTCCTTGCCGGAAACACATTCCTGCGCCCCTTGGTCGCCTTCATAGAACGGCGGCCGATCGACGCAAGCGCAACCGAAGCGACCTTTGAGGTGCGTCTGGCGGTCTCCGAGTGGGAGCGCGATGCAGTTCGCGACCTGCTCTACGAAAAGCTCGAAGCGGCAGGTTACCCTGTTCGGCGAATCGAGGAATTCGAACGCGAAGGCGGATTGGAGTTGGTTGCAACCCTTTCGCCAACGAGTGTCGTGGCCGATGAACTCGATGCGGTTCTTCGCGACCTTGAACAGAGCGCGGAGATCAGCCACGCTGCGTGGTCGAGCCGTGCAAGCGACTGATCCTTCCGCCCCCGTCTGGCCCAAACCGGAAATGGACTGACTGTGCACAGACTTCCAGGAATGTTCCGCGGCGTCGACTGGCGGAGCGACCTCGTCGCGGGTTTTACGCTCGCCGCGGTCGCTGTTCCCGAACAGATGGGCAATGCCCGGCTGGCGGGCTTTCCACCCCATGTGGGCTTCATCGCATTCATCGCGGGATCGCTGGCCTTTTCCATTTTCGGGTCGAGCCGGACTGTCTCCGTTGGCGCGGACTCGACCATCGCGCCGATTTTTGCCGGCGCGCTGGCGCTGCTCGCCGTCTCTGGAACGCCGCATTACGCCGCGCTCGCCGGCCTTCTCGCGCTCCTTGTTGGGGGGACGCTGATCTCGGCCTCTCTGCTGCGCGCGGGCTGGATTTCGGATCTTTTATCGATTCCCGTGCTCACCGGCTTCCTGGCCGGCGTCTCCGTTCATATCGCATTGTCGCAAGCCCCTGCCTTCCTCGGCCTGCCGCCGGTCGAGGGCGGCGTGCCGGCGCGGATCCTTGCGCTTGCGCATGGGGTGAGCCGCCTTAACGGGCCGACGACCCTCCTTGCCGTCCTCTGTCTCGTCCTCATCGTCGCGACGGAGCGGATGAATCCCCGTATCCCCGGCGCGCTCATCGGTTTGGTCGGCGCCGGCTGGGCAGTCGAGCATTTTGACTTGACTGCGAAAGGCGTGGGGGTACTTGGCGATATTTCCCATGCTGCGCCGCATATAGAGGTTCCGGCCTTCAGCCCGGACGATGTGACGCATGTTTTCGGACTCGCCGTCATCGTCTCGCTCGTCGTGATGGTGCAGACAGCTGCGACGTCACGAGCTTTCCCTGCGAAGGGCGTTGCGCCCGACATAGACCGTGACTTCCTTGGGGTCGGCGCCGGTAGCGTGCTCGCGGGCGTGTGCGGAGCCTTTCCCCTCAACGCCAGCCCGCCGCGCACAGCGCTCGTCGTCGAGAGCGGCGGGGCGAGCAAGTTATGTGGCGTTTTCGCCGCCGTGATCGTGGCCGCCATCCTGTTCTATGGCGACGCCCTTATCGCGAAAGCGCCGACTGCGGCGCTCGCCGCCGTGCTGATGTTTATCGCTGGCCGCATTTTCCGCTGGCGTGACATGATCGCAATCTTCCGCGCAACGCGCACTGAGTTCGGACTCGTGGTCGTCACGATGCTGACTGTAACGTTGCTGCCGCTGCAGACGGGAGTCGGGCTCGCAATCATCCTGTCGCTGCTTCACAGCATGTGGATTACGACTCGGACGCGGATGGTGGAGCTCGAGCGGATCCCCGGCACGACCATCTGGTGGCCGAGAAGCGCGGGCTCCATGGGCGAGCGCGTACGAGGCGTATTGGTCGTTGCGTTCCAGGCGCCGCTGTCCTTTATCAACATGGAGCTCTTTCGCCATGACCTGGCGACAGCGGTTGCGACCGCCGGCAGTGGTCTCAAGCTGGTTGTGGTCGAAGCGAATAGCGTTGCAGAAATCGATTATTCAGCGGCGCTCATGGTGCGTGAAGAGATCGCAAACTGTCACCGGCGCGGCGTCGACTTTGCGATTGCGCGGCTCGAGTCGGTGCGCGCACAGGACGCATTTGACCGGTTTGGCGTCAAGGACGCCCTTGGAGCCGATCGCCTCTATCACAGCGTTGAAGAGGCGATTCGGGCGCTCGATCCAAGCCTGCCGTCGGCGCCGCAAAGGAGTCGAGCGAACGCCCTGGTTTCTCGCCTCGAGCATGTAGAAGTGCCGCCAGAACCTTCTCCACCAAATCTCTCATCACGGCATGGGGAGACGTCCGCGCGATCGGGCACGAACGCCAGGATGCCTTCGAGAAATGCGTCGATAACGGCTTTTCTCATAGCTGGCGCGCTGTTTTGCGCCATCGCCTATGCAATTTATGCCGGATGGAACGCGCGACCGATACAACACGAAGACACGCGGCCCTCCACGCAAGCCCCGACGGCGCTACCGGAACTGGACCGTGCTAGGGAGCAAAGCCCCTCCGCATCGCCCGCCACTCCCGGCCCCACGCCCGGACCTGAAATCCCCGCTCCCATTGCATCACCGCCCTCTGTGAAGCCGGCCCCGGCGCATCCGACGGCACATATAAAGAAGCCGGCAAAGATCCGTTGAATGCGCCCGGGCCGCTTCGGCAGCCACGGTCATTTTGGATGCGAGGGAGACATTCCTATCGTCGAGTGTGAAGGAGTGGCCTTCGAGCTGCGCCACACATGGAAGTGACAGCGCCTTGTTCTATTCATCTCCAGTTCAAACCATTCCTTCTAAGAAAGTCACGAGGCCAGGTTCGGTTATGGCCACTGGAGGTTCGCAATGAATATACGCCTACTTACTCTCGCATTTGGTTTTGCTGCCGCCATGACGCTCGGCTCGGCTATTTCTATGTCGCAGGCTCGCGCTGAAAGCGCAACCAAACCGGAAAATATCAAGGCGGAAACCGCGAAGTCGGAAATGAGCGAAACTCACAAAGAGCATGGCAAGCACGAGAAAGCGCACCACGAGAAAAAGGAAGGCTTGGAAGCAGGCGAGTCTAAAGAAGTCAAGTAACCTGCCTGAATTTCGAAGGCGCAGGAGACGGGCGAGCCCCGCTCCCGCGCCCGCTTATTGATGGGATTTCACTTGACCGATGCGCGGTCGCAATCTCACCTAATCTCACCTCGTCCCAATTGCGTGTGCCAAAAGCGTGCCTTGATTAACGTCGTGACCGATGGGTTTTGAATGGGGTTCTTCTCTCAGCGACAGAGTCTCGGGGCTGGCGTCGTTGGGGAATGCTCAGCTAGCCGCGATGCCCGCGGAAACCCCGCCAGCCCAGCGACTATCGCCCTCGAAACGTCCAAGCCGCAATTCGTACTTCGGCCCCTGCTAATCATGACCGACGCCAGTTTAGTTTATCAATCGCGCCAGTTTGTGTGTCTTTGGGAAACGGCTTCATGGCTCGCAGCCTGCGCCCGCGCTCCCTTCACCTCCCATTCAGGTTCGCTGGCGCTCAATAGGGGCGTTGATGAGGTTCTCGCTTCATGAGGGAATCGATGAGGATGCTTCGCAGATCCATCACCGCCGCTGCGATTGGCGCCCTGCTGGCTGGAACAACGACAACCACGCCAGCCTCGGCCTGGTATTATGGCAACAACAACGGCGCTGCGATCGCGGGCGCGATCATCGGCGGCATGGCGCTCGGCGCTGCTGTTGGCGCTTTGGCGAGCCAGCCTAGCTACACGTCCCACTACGGCTACGGCTCTCACTACGGCTATGGAGCTGGCTTCGGCAATGGTTATGGCTATGGGTATGCGCCTTATCGATCTGCCCCGGCCTATGGTTACGGGGTCGGCTATGGATATGGTTATGGCTACCCTCGCCACCATCACGTCGACTATTACGACTACGACGACTGAGACGAGGTAATTGAACGAGATATGTGCGCCCCTTATCCCCTCCCGAAAACAAGGCGCGCAAAGCGAGAGTCGTTCACATCTGCGTGAGCGGCTCTCGCTCTCTTTTCTTCGGAAAACCTTTTGGCGAGCAATCCGGAGCTGCCGGAGACAGTCGAGGCGCGGCGGATTTCAGCCGCACGCCTGCTAGCCCCCATTCATCGGGATCGCAGTCGAACGATGGCGGCGACCGTAAGACGCCTTGGATGATCGGGCCCTCCACAAGCCGTTCTCCTTCTTGGTCAGGACTCGGGACCGCGCAGCAATGGCATGCCTCGCAGAGCATCCACGGCGTCGGAGGTACGAGACTTCCGGGATTAGAGGATCGCGGGGAGGGGAATGCGCCCTTCTCAATCCGTCTCCACCACGCGCTCGGGGCTCGTCTCCACGGGCAGGTCGCGGCCTAGGCGCTCCTGAACGCGCCAGATCCACCAGGCGAGGAGCGCGCCCGGTAGCCCCATAAGCGATGTGCCGACGAAAAAGGACGCGAAGCCTGTCTCTTTGATGATAAAACCCGAAGTGCCGGCAAGCAGGCTGCCCGGCAAGGCGCAGACCGAGGTGAGCAATGCGTATTGGCTTGTCGCAAATTCGGTCAAGACCAGGGACGGCGCGTAATCGAAGCGTTCGTGCAGAATTCTCTCTGCCGGCACGCCGCCCACAAGCAGCGCATCCGTTGCGATCTCCATCACAGGCTAAAATTTTTCCGCCTCAATCGTTGTCGTCGTCATCATCATCCCAACGGCGGTGCCACACTGGACGAGCATAGTATCCGCCGCCTTGCCACGCAGGATAGCCGCCATATCCAGAGCCTCGCGAGCCATAACCGTTCCAGCTACCGCCCCAGCCGTTGTACCCGCATCCGTAGCCGCCACCCCAGTCGTTCTGCTGGCACTGTCCCCAGCCATCCACGTGCCAACCTAGCCCGCATGTCCAGTCAGCGCGCTGTATGCTGTTGGGAGTCGTCCCGGCATCGACGGGCATTGCGATCGAGGCCTCAGCCATTGCGATTGCGCCGCCAACGGCCAGCGCGAACAGGCAACCAAATTTCAATGTCGTTTTCATCGGACCTCTCCCCGATGGATCCATGAACAAGCATGAGGAGGTTGCTCCCCTGTCTCTGAACAGCCGTTGAATGAGTCCGCGGATCGAAAACATGGAGGCCGCGACCCTCCCATCTTGATCCGTTTGGCGGCCTTATGCCGTTAGTGCCTTGTTCAGAAACTTGCGCATCCACTCAAGCGAGCTTCTGGCGTTTTGGGACTGGGGCTACGGGGACATCCAATGAAAAAGACCATCTTCATTACGGTGGCGGGGGCCGCCGCCTTCCTTCTTTCAGGTTGTTACTCCCCTGGCGAGCGCGCGGTTGGCGGAGGATTCATAGGCGGCCTTGGGGGTGCCGGGATTGGCGCAGCCGTCTCCGGCGGGTCGACTACCGGCACGCTTGCAGGAGCGGCGATCGGCGCGGCGTCAGGCGCCGCGCTGGGTGCGGCGACCGCTCCCTCCTATCCACCACCTCCTCCCCCACCCCCTGCTTGTGCTCAGTGGGGCTGGGACAATTACGGCCGTCAAGTATGCGTCGCCTATTACTGACCGCAGGCAATCCGGCTTATAAACTCAGGCAATGAAAGTGGCGGTCTGTCAACACCAGGCCGTCAGCCTGTAACGGCTATCGAAGAGTCGTTCTTCCATCTCGGAGCGCTTGGACGCAAGTGTCCTCACGCACGCGGACGCCAGCTATGCCCGACTTTCCGGGAGCACACGATTCCAGATCCATGCGCCAGTGTAGCCGATTACATAGCCGAATGCGGCCGTTAGCACGACAAGCGTCGCGGCAGCGGCCAGATTGAACGGCCCAATCACGATATTCAGTTGGATCATATGCGACCACAGGATGAAATTATAAAGTGTTTGTCCGACTCCTGTCGCGACGAGGATCGACCACACGAGATGCCATCCCCCAAGCTATGCCGCGCCGACTCGTCCGACTTTGTTCTTGTCCGCCATGATCCGATTCCCCTTCGATATGATTTGCTAGCGAATAGCAGCCAAATGGCCACGTCGACGGTTTCCAGAGATGACCAGCCTACTTTATACTCTGAAGCCGATCCGAAAGGTAATGACATGAGCATCGAAGTGGTCGTCTTCTTTCTCCTCCTCATCGACGCCGTCGGCGCGAACCTCATGGTCTACTTCGGGCGTGACTGGTACTTGCAGCACTTTCGTACAATGTCACGGTGGTTCCCGCCAGCGGAAGGCTGGGCGCTCTATTACCTTGCGCTAGTGCTGTGGGTCGGTTCACTCCTACACCGCGCCGGCGCACTCTTCTAACCGGCGCGCAAGAAAGTTCACCCTCGGTACGCGCTACAATACATTGAGGCCTCCCCCTCTCTATTCGACGCACGGTTCCGCGCGTCGATAGCGAGGAGGAGCGTAACAATGATACGTTTATTGACACGGAGGCGGCCATGAACATAGCCGCCGTCTACGAGAACGTCACAAAGTCCATCATCGCCGAACTCGATCAAGGAACCGCACCCTGGGGCAAGCCGTGGAAAAGCGGCAAGAGCGTCGGCATCATGCCGGCCAACGCGATCACCGGACATCACTATCGCGGCATCAATGTCCCCATCTTGTGGCACGGATCCACGGCTTCGCTACCAACGCCTGGCTCACCTTCAAACAGGCGCTCGACGCCGGCGGCCATGTAAAGAAGGGCGAGAAAGGCACGCAGATCGTCTTCACGAAGCACATCAGCGTGACTGACGATGACGACGGGGCGCGACAGATTTCCATGCTGCGCGCCTTCACCGTCTTCAATGTCGCGCGAGTCGAAGGCATCGAGGCGCTCCTGGCGACGCCGGAGCCGCCACCGCCTGGAGCAACCGACGGCTTTGTATCGGCAACTGGCGCAGACATCCGCCACGGCGGCGATTGCGTCTGCTATGTCCTCTCTCGGGATTTCATAGCCCTACCGAATCCGAGCGATTTTGCGTCCCCCGAGCACTTCGATGCGACGAAGCTGCATCAGCTCGTCGACTGGAGCGGCAACGAGACGCGCCTCAAGCGCGACCTGAAGAATCGCTTCGGGACGAAGGCATATGCGGCCGAGGAGCTCGTTGCCGAACTGGGTGCAGCGTTTCTGTGCGCTCATCTCGGGGTGCAGGGGCAACTCCGCCATGCCGAGTACATCGCCAGCTGGTTGTCGCTTTTGAAGGAGGACGGCCGTGCGATCTTCACCGCCGCATCAAAGGCGAGCGCCGCAGCCGACTACGTGCGCTCGTTCTCAGAAAAAGTAGAGGAGGCGGCATGAACAAGCGACCCGCCTATAAAACCGCGAGCCCGCATCTCCTGCGGGCTCGCTTTTTTGTGGTACGCACAATACGCGACGCAGACACTCATACGTTACATAGCTCTCCGACAATTCGCCTCAGATAATGAGCGAACGGCGGGTCGACAATCAGGGTCGAAGCGGCGCGTTGGATACGTAGCAGGTTTCCAGCCAATTATTCGCTGGATTCGCGCTTCCGGATGTTTGGAAAGGAACAACCGGAGCACGAGAACGAGATCAGCAGCATACTTCGGTGCGCCTAAATCAATTGCCGCCCGAATGTCCGAGACAATCATCTTGCGCACCGCGGCAGGGCCACGCCACAGATTCGAAAGGTAGCTTGAAAGCAGGGATCGATGCCTCGCTGAGAGCACAGCACCCGTGAAGAGCTCGCATGTTTCGAGTGCTGCGAACTCTGCGCATTCTTCGAGAGTAATCATGGGAATGACTCCTCCACGGCCGCCCACAGCGACCATATTTCGTCGTTTGGTTTTGTGCTGGCCCCGCACTGCTCGATGTTTGCCTGCTTCGCCACAAACAAGAGCTGCGCGCGAGCGTGGCGGAGAGCCGTCCGAGGAATGCATCTTCCCTATCAGAACATTGTGAACCTGCGATGGCGTCAGTCGCACGAAGTCATTAAGAAAATTTAATCACGCTCCGATGGAACTCTTTGTTCTACCGTCCCGCTCGCGGCGCTACCGGCGCCGACGCGCGTTCGCCACGCACTCCGCGCAGACAAACGAGCGCACGCGGACTCCTCGCGCCGCACTGCCGACATACCAGCCGCCGACGGACGGCCGATTCGAGGCCGTCCGCTCCATGTTACTCAATCAACGCGAGCACATCGACCTGGGATAGTCGCCGACAGTTCCGGCACTCGAACGCCAAACTCCCACGCTCGACAACAATCCGCAGCGTCCATCGATCAACCGGCACCTTGTTACTCTCGATGATCGACATAAGCGACATATTACATGTTCTGCATTTGTTCGCAAGAGCGCTTGTAAGGCGCAAACCATAATGGTAGCGTTCAAGTTACGCGAGCGAGGCGGTCGCTTCCATTCGTGGAGGCGGCCGCCTCTCACTTTTTGCGGAGCCCGGCCCCGATCACTCGGCGCTTCCTTTTCCTGAGCGATGCGCCAGGAATGTTTACCTTTCAGGCCGACAACAACCCCAGGTAATCTTCTTCGCCAGGCTTACGGCGCCGCCAGTCGGCGGATTACGCTCCACGCCTCCTGTCCACGGAGCACCATGATGGCAAAGGGAAAACGCGCGGTCGTCGAGATCGAGTTCGGCTCCGGATACTCAGAGCAATCACACGGCACTGAGGGACGAGGAGCCGAGGAGGTGCGGACAGCGGGGAGCAATGAATATCTGCGCCGGCACGAGGAACGGCTTGCATTGTGCACCGACCTCGCAGTTCACGCGCAAGCGCTATCCGAAGAAGTGATCTTAGAACATTCCAGCAAGAGACGCTTCGACGAGAGCCGGCGCAATCTGGATTGGAGCATCGCTACTGCCCGGCACGACTTCTTCAAGATAGTCACATCCCCTGTTGTCGCGCTCGCTATCATCCATGACGCCGCGAAATACCTCGCGCCAGTGGTAGAGGCGTGTGGCGTCACCATCACGGCCGGGAAAAAATCCATTCACGTCGGGAGGGTCGAGGAAATCGACGAGGGTATCGCAGTCATCGAATCGCTCACCGAGACGTTGCCTGAAAAGCCGCCGACGAAGAAGAAAGCGGTTACAAAGAAGGAAGCCAAGGGAGAGAAATCGAAGAAGCCCGCGAAGAAGAAGAACTGATCGGCCCGCGCGCACAGAATACTCCCACGCCCTGGGCCGCCCCGTCATCGCCGCATTGTCGCGGCCGCCGCGCGCCGCCAAGGGCTGCGCTCGTTGACCGCGCGCTTGTCGGCACGCGCCTGCTGCGGCATCTTCCGGGACGACCCCGGAAGTGGTCGACTTACCGACTCTCACCCACTTTCGTATGAGCGCCATCGCTGAGCTCAACGACACCTTCCGTCGCACGGGGTCTGGGCGGAACGGTTATCGTCACGTCAGGGATCGCAGCGCTTCCCGAGGAAGCGCAGGGCCGCATTCTTGTCCAGGTGGCGACATTCGACACCTTCACGGAGGACAACGACCCGTACGGCGAACACGACTTCGGCAGCTTCGATTTCGGCGAAAAGACGATTTTCTGGAAAATCGACTGTTGCGACCGATATCTCAGCCATGCGTCCCCCGATCCGACGAACCCTGTCGTGACGACACGCGTGCTGCCCGTCATGCTCGCTGAGGAGTACTGACCGTCTCTCCCCTTCCGACCTGAGTCGCGAGACTCAGGTTCAGGGGCTCGAACCCACCCGACGGATGCGCGCGGTCTCAGAAGTATTATGCGCGCGTCACGGGCAGCACGAAGCTGAATATGGTTCCTCCGCTGGGACTATCTTCGGCCCAGAGCTTTCCGTTATGGTCTTCGATGATCGAACGCGAAATCGACAGGCCGACGCCGAGCCCCTGCGGTTTGGTCGTCGTAAACGGTTTGAACAATCTCGATCTGACGGCTTCCGCCAAGCCGCATCCCGTATCGACCACATCGACACGGATCATGTTTCCTTCAATAGACCGGGTCGCCACGATCATCTCGCGCTGCTGACAGCCGTGAATCGCTTCGATTGCGTTGCGCTTGAGATTGACCACAACCTGCTGGATTTGGACCTTGTTAATCACGACCAGGTCGTCTCTTGCATCGAGGCGCACCGTGGTCGCCACTCCCGCCTCTTTCGCGATGGCGTCGGTAAATTCACAGGCGGTGCGAACGACGTCGTTGAGATGTTGCGGCGTCTTGTCGATCGCGCCGTGGGTCATGAACTGGCGCACGTTGTCGACGATATCGGAGACGCGGAATACCTGCTCGGTAATCTTCGTTATTACCTCATCGCCTATGTCCGCGGGGACGTGCTGCTCCTTGAGACGTCGGCTTAGGATATTGAGATAGGCAGTGATCACCGCCAATGGCTGTTTCAGTTCATGCGCCAGTCCAACCGTCATGTGCTCCATGAGGTCGAGTCGGTCGGCATGGAGTTCTCGCAGATGCGCTTCAAATCTGCGCCGCTCGCTCAAGTCGTGGATGAAGCCGATAAAGAAGCGGCGGCCGTCGACTTGTATCTCGGCGACGCCGAGATCGATCGGAAAGAGGGAGCCGTCCTTGCGTCGTCCCTCGACCTGTCGGCCGATGCCGATGATCTTCGCCTCTCCGGTCGTGAGATAGTTCCGCAGATACGTCGCGTGCTCGCGTCGATACGGCTCCGGCATGAGCACGGCGACGCTCTGGCCAATTACCTCCTCGGGCGCACAGCCGAACAGCTTGCTTGCCGCCTGGTTGAAGGAGAGGATGCGCCCGCTCTCGTCGATCGAGACAATGCCATCCAGCGCGCCGTTGACGACAGCGGCTAAAAAGGCGGCATCCTTACTCATCGTCATTGGCGGCTCAATCTGCGCGTGCAGACCTCGAAGCCAGCGCGGCCATAGTTGTCGCGCCCAAGCTTAAGGCGATGGGAGCAGCTTCTTCCATGTCTCGGTTGCGCGCAAGCTCAAACGGGATACTGCTGAGCCGGACAGGCGCACGCGCGAAGCTTAGGACAGTCACATCGCCGGGATAGCGCCTGTTCGATCGTCACCTTAACGGCCGTTTCGCGATATGGCTTTGTGATCACGAATGCCGATTCCCTCATTGAGGTCGGCACCAAGTGCGCGCAGCCCGTGATGAAAATGACAGCGGCGACTTGTTCCTGAAGGATCTGTTCCACTGCCCGTGCGCCCGAGCTGCCGTCAGCGAGCCGCATGTCGCTCAAGACAAGACTAACGGAAGCGAGCTTCGCAAGAGCGACCGCTTCGGCGCTCGTCTTCGCCACGCCAATTACGTGAAGCCCCAGCTCTTCCACGATATACGTGAGGTCCGCTGCGATCATCGGTTCGTCCTCGATGATGAGGACATTCGCCTGAGTGCCCATATCGCCTGCCCCGGCGCACCCATCTTCAAATAGTCTTCCCAAAAAAAGCCTCCATCCATTCCAGCAGAGTACATAGCGCGTCAGCCTACTATTCTCGACGCTGCCAAGCCAAACATCGATTATGCCTGTAGCGCAGCGGCGCGCGAACATCGTTTTCTAATCTGTCATCAATCTACGAGCCGGCACTCTCTCCCCTTCCCACTCACCCACAGCGCATCGAGCGGGTTCAACCTGCGCAGCGTCTCCCCTTCGATGAACAGGAACAGTTCGCTCCCCTTTCCATGACTTCAAGGGTCGCTTCATATATCACTGCCACAACCTCGAGCATGAGGGCATGGGCATGATGCGGGAGTTTTCGGTGGAGTAAACGGGCCTCGTAAATGCAGTCTCTCCAGATCAGGAGTAGCGATGACACGCCCCCTTTCGGGCGCCCGCTCCGCCGAGGACGGCTCACCCTTCGTCCTCTACGGCATGCCGATCACCTATGTGATCGACCGGCAAGGACGCCCCGCCGGCTACATCACCGGCGAGGTCGACTGGACGTCGCAGGAGGCGCTTTCTTTGCTCGGGGCTTTTTGACCGGAGCCGGCAACTCGACCGTCGAAATCCGGATCAGATCCGCGAGCCACTCGTGGTCGTCCCATCCCTCCGGCGAGATGACGAAGCAGGGCTTCGCTCCCTTGTAGGGCGCGCCCTCGGTGACGTCGCCGATGAAGTCCCGTCCCCCAGCAGTCTGCTTCACGAAAAGCTGGTCATCCCAGACGAGGGCGACCATTTTCCCGTCGCAGTAGATCCCGTATTCCCCGAACATCTTCCGCGCGGAGACCACGCCCGCCTTCGCCATCTGCTCGACGATGTAGTCCAGGGTGCTTTGTCGAGACGACATGACGACTCCTGCCCCCGGGCCTCCATGACTTGAGCGGAAGCTTTCGTCGCGACCCAGGCACAACATGACGCTGCTTCGAGTTGCTTGCGCTTTGATCGCCCCTGGCAAAACGGGAAGAGCATTAAATCAAATGCGGTGAATCCGATCTTTGCTGCCTGCCGTTGGCCGAGAGTCATTCCCCGAAACGGTCGCCCAGCCGCGCCGCGTCCATAAGCCCCACCCCGTCGGTTCGACAGGAAAAGGCAGAAATCGATACTATACTTGTGCACGCGGAACTTCGGAGATGCCCCGCTATTCGGCTGATCCGGACGTTGTCACGACGTTGTCAAGGCGCATGAGGGTTTTGTCCCATTTGTCGATAAATCCCATAGCAAGCGCGGTCGCCACGAGCGTTGCAAGATTGCTGGGCTCATAAATTCCGGAGGTGCTGGCTAGTTGATTACAATAATCCGTATACCGTTCCGTTCGTCCGGCGACAGCAATTGCGATGTGGGCCCCGTGTCGGCAGGCGATATCGGGCCAACAGGCTTGTGGCAACAAACCCCAGGACAGCTGGTCGTGAAGATGAACAACAGCTGCAACCGCTGCTACAGTTAATGGGTCGCGGTCCAGATCGTGGTCGTTTTGCCGGGCCAGCGCCGCTATTGCAGCCGGCAAGCGTCGACTTATCTCTTCGAACAAAGTGTCCGGCTGGCAGCCGAAGCGTTCGAGCAATCGGGCGCAGGAAGATTGACGGATTGGCGTGAGACCGTTTTGCAAAGCGAGCGTGTCTTTGACGGCGCGATGGACCGTACGGCCGATTAATTCTCCGAGCTTACTGTGATGTCCTGCTGAGGTTAGCTCGAGCGGTCCATCGGCGGGTGCCATCACGGCAATCTGATCGGTGCCAGTTCCCGTGGCGATCTGTGATGATTGCCGCGAGGGCGCCGACAACTCCTGCAACAAGGCCGTTTTGGCCTCCGTTGCGGTCATCACCGCGCGAACGAGCGCGCCATCCGACACAGGCGTGTTGATGACCAGCATAACGTTGATTGTTCCATGTTGGTCGGGCCCAATAGGGCCGAAGCGCTCGAAAACTCCGCTGAACTCATAATAGGACGACGGATCGCCAGCGCGGGCCGCATTCCCGTCGACGCCGCCGGTCGCGATCGCCGCCACGGCAAGGTCGCGAAATTGCTCTTCAGCGATGCAAAGATTATTCATATTCGCCGCGGTGCCGAGCCCTGCAGCAGTGGCGGCGGCAAGATCGTGTTCGGTCAATAGGAGGGAGTCGTATATTGCGGGGTGGCGGTGAGCCTTCATGAGTTGGTGCATCTCGTGCCCCATGGCTTCACAGCATTGATGATTGAACACGATATCGAGGTCATCGGCGAGACCTCCGTTTGAGGCGGAGGTCGAGAGCACCTTGAAGGGACGGCGAAACCGTAGGCTGACAAACTTGTCATCCCGGTGCAGCTCAACGGATTCGAAAAACGTCTTCAACAGCATCACGATCTCTTACAGCTTGTCATTGATGCACCGGTTTTCTGCAACTGCGAGGAACCGCGGTCAATTGGCGCTTCGCGCGTTTGCTCGATCGAAGGCCGCCTAGACACCGGCCTCCGAGCTTCCCCGCGGGGCGCGCGGGCGCCTTTGCCCCTGAAATAGCTCGAGATGGCCGTTTTTGTCGAAATCGAACGCCGCCTGCGTCATGCGATGCCCCGCTCGCGTTGAGGACAGGACATGGGAAGCGGCTAGCGCCGTCCTGCGACTTCACGCGTGCAGAACCCGCAAGCGGCCTCCGGGCGCCCCGCCCGTGGACGATTCTGCGTTCGCGGCAGGTCTCCTGGCTTGTGGGTCGCTGCGGGATCATCCTTCCCGGCGCTTTCGCGCCAGTGGCTTTTTGATCGCGCTCGCCGCTTACAGTTGCGGGGGCAGCCCCGGATTCGCCTTGCGGCTCACCGGATTCCCTCTTAGCTCCGGACGCGAGTCCAGAGACCGTGAACGACAATATCTAGAGGTAAATGTCGGGGGAATGTCAATACCTAGGGATGTCCGTTCTCAATTAAACGACCTTTTATACGCACGCCCGCGCCTTGATCAGCAGGATCACACCTGGTCGGGGACGAGAATGTCGCCGGGTCGAAGTGAACGCCGGCGAAGCTAACGCGCAAATTGCCGTTTCCTTGCCGCGCCGCGGTTTTGCGCGGTCGTGACGCCCAGCGCTTTCACGCCAATGTCGAGCGCGGCAAGCGCGCGGGAGTCGCGCACATAACCCTCGCGCGCGACGATCTGGCGACACGCTGTCCAGGCGGATCAATCATGAAACTTAAATGTCAGAAGCTTGTCGACGAGCGAAGCGAAGAAGTGCTGCACTAGGTTGTAGATGATCACCGGAATCATCACCGCCGGATGGTCGGATAGCGCGAGTGAAGCCAGGACAAGGCCCGCACCGTTATTGTTCATGCCGAGCCCGAACATTAATGACGCGGCGCCGGCGCGGTCGGCGCGAAAGCTCTGCGCAATCAGATAGCCGGCTGCAAACATGGCTGCGCAAAGTAAGCACACGATGGCTAGAATCGCTCCGAGGAAGTCCAGGTCGGGCTCTGAGATGAGTTTCGGCAGGCTCAACGCGGCGTTCGAGTAATTGAGCAAGATCAGTACGATCGAGTTCGTGAGCTTCAGATAGGGCGAGATCGAGGCAGCCGCCGTCTCTCCCAACAGCCGATGACCGGCAATGCCGAGCAGGGACGGGAGGATGACCCAGGCCCCAAGGAATGCGCCCGCGCCATTGCTCGCAAGTTCGTGCAAGTCCTCAGAATAGTCTCCTGCGGCCAGAAATGCGACTGAGTGGAGGACGATCGGTGTCAACACAGGGCTGAGCAGCGTGGTCAATAGGACGAGGCCAAGACTCAAGGCAAGATTGCCGTTTGCGTTCTGCGCCCAGGCTGTCGACGCC
>RXIY01000059.1 GCA_003963405.1 Hyphomicrobiales bacterium | reverse complement strand
GCTTTCGCGCCGACCGCGCCGGCGCCGCGTCATTAATGTTCGGGCTCGGCATGAACAATAACGGTGCGGGCCTTGTCCTGGCGTCACTCGCGTTGTCCGACCATCCCGCCGTGATGATTCCGGTCATTGTCTACAACCTGACGCAACACCTGTTCGCCTCGCTGGTCGACAAGATCCTGACCACGAAATTCGATTGAGGCTTCGTCGGCGCGCGTGATGGCGGGAATGTCCTTTCTCGAACGTAAGCTCGCATTTGCAAGGCACGGGTCTCGTTTGCGCAACACGGATTGCGCATCGTTGCCGCCGTCCTGTTTCTCTGGCGACTCAACGAAAGAGCTCTGGACGCAGTCGGAAACAAACGCCTGATTGGGCGTCGTTCAAAAGCGCCTGCACTTGACGCACACTCTTCTAAGAAGAGTCATCCGATCGACACGAATTTTGTGGTGAAACGGACGTTACAATGCCCGATGAGCAAAAAAGCCTTTGGCAGACAATCAAACCGAATGTCGCGAAGTCATTGATCGGGGCGATGTTTATCACGTTTCTCTCAACGAGCTTCGCGTGGTTTACATGGTATCGCGATAAGCAGGTCAATAGGCTTGAACAGAATATCAGGCGTATTGAAGAAACGCAGTCAGAAGCGCTACTGATCACGCATGAGCGTTGGTATCGCGCCTGGCGGCTGTGGCACGAGCTCGATCAGCTTAACAGGCCTCATCCAGGCAATGAGACTTCATGGAAAAGCGCCGCGCAGTCCTACGATACCGCCGCCGCGAACTGGAACATAAAGGAGCGCGATATCATCGCTAGACTCCAATCCTATATCGACCAAACCGGGCTCGCTCCGATAACTCTGGACTCCATCAGTAAAATAGACTGCAAGAAGTTGTCTTCACCGTTTTTTGTCGATGAAGCTGGCGGAAAAATAGCCGACTTCGCGCCAACGAGCACAGCCACCTGGCATGTCGCCATGTCGCATTGTTTTGAGAGATTTGACGATGAGATCGAAAAGGCGAAAATGTACATTTCCGAAAAGGGCAAGATCTCCGACCCGGCGCACTATTCGGCTTCCTTGACGTCTGCCTACCAAATTTTGGATGTTATATTCAAAAATGAAGATACCTATCGACTTAACCTGTACGAGCAGGCTTTCGCCGCTAAACGTTTAGAGGCCGACCAGCTCTTTTATACATATGCGCGACCGGCCAAGAAGACGGTTGACGCCAACAAAGCGAAACCATGAACATTGAGATCCATAAAAACCATGGCTTCGCCCCGCTTCACTTCCTGATTTGAATGTCCGAGCGCGAATCCTCGCTCGGAATTCTCAAATCAGGTGGGTCTTCCTCACTTTCTGTTGCACCCTTGATGGACTGGTGGAGAGACCATAGCTTGGCCGTGTGGAAAGAAAATCGGTTTGGTCCCTAGGACAGGGCATCCGCATTTTGGACGCCAAGCAATCCGGCAGCCACTGGCTGATTTCGGCGGCGGCCGCCACGGCTGGCATGAGCGTCATCTACAAGATCTGCCCGCGCAAGGCACCCCTGTCGCTATGAAGCTTCGCCTCCAGCGCTGGCAGTGTCGAAACGAAGCGCTGCGAGCGTAAGACGTTCACCGCGCTGCTGCCCGAGGTCGCGGCGCCTCGAGCGCGCCGCACCGAGCGGGCCACTGAAATCATTTACCTTCTCGGCCATGGCGTGGGCGGGCGTCCGGGTGAGCGCTTGATCAAGCGAATTGGGATGCCGACCAGCGACGACACGATACTGCGCTGTCTCAAACGACGAGTAAAGGCGCGCGGCTCGGAGACGGCCCGGGTGGTGGGCGTCGATGATTGGGCTTGGCGCAAGGGCTCTACTTACGGGACCATCATCGTGGACTTGGAGCGACGGGAGGTGCTCGATCTATTTCCCGAACGCGCCGCAGGCATGACCGCTGATTGGCTCAAACGGCATCCTGGCGTCGAGATCATCAGTCGCGATCGCTGCGGTTCATTTGCCCAAGGGGCCCACGAAGGCGCACCGCAGGCACGACAAATCGCTGACCGCTTTCATATCCTGCAGAACCTGCGGGAGGCCGTTCAGGCGCAACTCGGCCGCGCAGTAGGGTTTTCCGCACATCCATTGTTGCCGGCGGACGGCGAAGACGTTGCCAGCGTGAGAGACAAGCATGGCGGCGCTGAACACCGCCGCCTCACCAGAGTGGCGAACGAGCGTTCAAGGCAAGTGGTTTTTGATCAGGTTCGCGCGCTCCACAAGGAGGGGAGAAATGTGATGGACATCGCGCGAAAGACGGGATTCGATCGCCGCACAGTCGCCAAATGGATCCGAGCCGAAGCGCCTCCCAAACGGAGCGCTGCCGCGCCAAAGACGACATCTCCGCGGCATTTCGAAGATTATTTATCACGTCGCTGGTCCGAAGGTTGCGTGCACGGTCGACGATTGTTCCAGGAAATCAAGGCGCGCGGTTACACAGGCGGTTTCTCAAATCTCGTACGGCTACTGGCGAAATGGCGCAACCCGAAACGCAAAACGGCAAGGACCGTACCGATTTTTCCAAGACCGCAGCCACTGGATCCGGCGACCGGACGTTCGATCTCGCCGATCGTCGCCGCCGCGCTCTGCGTCAAGCCGCGTGGGCTGTTGACCGTCAATCAAGCTGCAAAAGTCGATGCGATGAAAGAGGACTGGCCAGAGTTCGCGACAATGCGTCGGCTCGCCATGCGATTCAGAGGCATGCTCAAAAGCAAGAGCGTCAGCAAGCTTGGCGCCTGGCTGAGAGACGCCCAGAAGTCGGGCTTGTACGCGATGCAACGTTTTGCTCGCACGGCGCAGAGAGACATCGACGCGGTGAGAAATGCGATCACTGAGCCGTGGAGCAATGGCCAGACGGAAGGGCAAATCAATCGTTTGAAAACGCTCAAACGAACGATGTATGGACGAGCGGGACCAGAACTCCTCCGGGCCCGTCTGCTTCCTGTGTAGCGGTCACTGCAACAGGAAGTGAGCGACTGTCTTTTCGGTCAAGCGTTTTGAGCGATCCGCGGCGTCGCGTCCCTGACGATGGCGTTGAGGATTGTGAGCACCTGACGCAGGCAGGCGATGATGGCGACCTTTTTTGGTCGTCCTCTCGCGACGAGGCGTTGATAGACGGCCTTGATCGGAGGGTTGTGTCTGATGGCGACAAGGGCGGCCATGTATAGCGCGCTACGGACGCTGGTTCGTCCTCCAGCGATCACGCGATGGCCGCGCCAAGTTCCGGAGTCTCGGTTGAATGGCGCAACTCCCACGAGCGCGGCGAGCTTACGGCGATCGAGGCACCCAAGTTCCGGCAGCTCGGCGATGAGGGTTCTTGCCGTAACCGGTCCTACGCCGGGCACGGAGGTGAGAAGCTGCTCAGTCTCTCGCCAGGCCGGCGAAGCACGCACGCCGGCGTCGATGTCACCGTCAACCTCGGCGAGTTCCTTTTCAAGGAAGGCGAGATGCCGGTCGATACGCTTGGCGAGCCGCTTATCGGTCGTGCGTCTGCGGCGGTTTTGCTCCATGCCGATCATTTCGACGATTTGCCGCCGCCTGGCGACGAGCTTGCCTAGCGCGCGGGCGAAATCTCTGATTTGGCGCGGATTGACGACGGCGAGCGGCAAGCCGGCGCCGGCGATAGCGGCGGCGACCGTGGTCTCGAAGCCGCCGGTGGCTTCGAGCACAATCAGCGACACGTTGAGCGCCTTGAGGCGCTCGACGAGGTTTCCGAGGCCTTTGCCGTCGCGCGCGACGGCAAAGGCCTCGTCCGACGGGCGCAAATGCACGTCGAGACGATCCTTGGACACATCAATACCGACGCAGCACGCGAGGCGAGGCTCGTCCATGACCGCATCCTTGCGAATGCGGGCTCGATTGGCCCTTGCGACTGTTCGGGCGTTCGGACAATCGGACGCAAGCCGCGCCATGCTCACTTGCGGGCTCATCGGCCCTGAGGAAGATCGGGCTGGCTTGCGTCCTTAACCTCGCCGGCTTCTTGCCGGTTGGCAATTGAGAGATACAAGGAAGAACCAAGCCTTATAGTTTTTCAACACTCTGGCGACGAATGAACGGCAATCTCGCCAAGTTTATCCTCTAAATATGCAAATGCCCTCGCCGAGAAAAGCGAAGCATCTGAGTTCCGCATTAACGGCGCTTGAGCTTTTTCCGCACATTATGTTTTTCGTGTTGGGTCGGCTCCTTTGACCAATCCGCATAGAGCCCGAGACCAGACAGCGTCGTCCGGGCCAACTCCCAAAGCTTGTCTTCGCATTTCAGCGCTTTTGCGAAGACCCCGAGGCCCATGATCAGATTCTGAAGCGCCAGAGCGAGAATATGCGTATTGGCGTTTGCGGGGATTTCGCCATTCTTCTTTGCGCGGTCGAGAAGCGCGCGATAGCTCCGTGCCGATTCGCAGGCCATCTTCGACATCTCCGCAGCCGGCCCCTCTTCGGCGGGACAACATTCTGCGATTGTGTTGGCGATGAGACAGCCTCGCCATCCATGCTGGGCGTTGAAGCGGCAGACCTCGCGCACAAAGTCCGTGAGGCGCGGCAGAACCGCGGCGTCGGAATTGAGCGTCGGCGCCGGCGGCATCAATGCGAGATAGGCGCCGACCGCTTCACGGAACAAATCCTCCCGCGATTTGAAGGCGTTGTAGAAGCTCGAGCGGGTAATGCCGAGCACCTCGGACAAATGCTTCACCGATGACGCTTCGTATCCTTCGCGCCATATCTCCCGCATAGCGGTCTGAATAGCCTCGTCCCGATCGAATTTCGACGGACGCGCCATTGCATAGTCCCCTTTCCCGAATTTTTGTCCACAGGTGGACAAATGGCTAGCGGCGAGTTATATACATAGCAGAACAAAACACGCGGAACAACAATTCAGCGCCAGCGCGACCAGCGCTGACAAGGTTCCAATGTGCGTTCGACAAAACCGGAGCTTTCTCATGTCCGTGCTGTTTCAGCCGCTTCGTCTCGGCGATCTCGAACTTCCAAACCGCATTGTCATGGCGCCGCTGACCCGATGCCGAGCCGACGAAGGCCGCGTTCCAAACGCTCTCATGAAGAATTACTACGTGCAGCGGGCTTCGGCCGGCCTGATTCTGACGGAAGCCACTTCGGTCTCGCCCATGGGCGTCGGCTACCCCGATACGCCGGGCATATGGTCGGAGGCGCAAGTCGAGGGCTGGAAGGAGATCGCGCAGGCCGTTCATCAAGCCGGTGGGCGCATCATGCTCCAGCTCTGGCATGTCGGCCGCGTGTCGCATCCGGTCTATCTCAACGGCGCGGCGCCGATCGCGCCGAGCGCCATCGCGCCTGAAGGGCATGTCAACCTCCTTCGCCCGCATCAATCCTATCCTACTCCCCGCGCCCTGGCGCTTTCCGAGATTCCGGGAATTATCGAATCTTACAAACGCGGCGCGGCCAACGCCAAGGCTGCCGGCTTCGACGGCGTCGAATTGCACGGGGCGAATGGCTATCTGCTCGACCAATTCCTTCAGGACAGCGCGAACAAGCGCACGGACCGCTATGGCGGCCCTGTGGAAAATCGCGCCCGCCTGTTACTCGAGGTGACAGACGCCGTCATCGAGGTCTGGGGGCCGGGCCGTGTCGGCATGCATCTCGCGCCGCGCGGCGATGCCCATACCATGGGCGACTCTTATCCCAGAGCGACCTTCGGTTATTTGGCGCGCGAATTAGGCAAGCGAAAGATCGCATTCATTTGCGCCCGCGAACATGCCGGGCCAGACGCCCTTGGCCCCTATCTTAAGACGGAGTTCGACGGCGCCTACATCGTCAACGAGGGATACACCGCCCGAACGGCGGAAGCCGCGATATCCGCGGGCGACGCCGACGCAGTGGCGTTTGGCAAGCTCTTCATCGCCAATCCGGACCTACCGGAGCGCTTACGCCGCGGCACGCCTTTGAACGAGCCGCAGTCGGCGACCTTCTATGCTGAGGGGCCTGAAGGCTACACGGATTATCCGCCATTGGCGGCTTGAGCACACATCAAGCCGGAATTTACGGAGGATTTAAATGTTAGACATACTCCTGTGCATTCATGCCAACACTGGGAGTGCAGCCGAACCCCTTCTTAGCCTGTTAAATGATCGGGCGCCCCTCTCGCCGACCTCTGTCGCGTCGGTCACGACGGACGCCTTCTCGCTCAGGGGCCTCTATTCGGATTATTTTCGCGCTGTCGCATGCAACTATTCTCGGGACATTGCGGACAGAGTTTGCGCGGACAGATGAATTCCAAGGTGAGCTGGGCGTTGGTTTCCATGCCCAGCTTCGGACTCCATCACCGGAGCCTAGAGGGGCGTTCTGTGGCGCTGCATCGCGCACGAGAAGCTACCGAAGAGGAGAACTAAGCCAGATGATCGACCTCATCCGTCAGCCTAACAGTGGTCAAGACATCGTCGCCGCTCGTGTTCGTCGTATGCTCACAAGCTACTTGTTCAACTGCCCGCGCGGTCCGGCGTCTGTCCGCGAGATGATTTGCGAGGACATCCAACGGTTTACAGAACTCGGCGCAAGACGCTACGTCGCGGACCTGGTCGAAGTGTTGAAGCAATATGATTCGGCCTGTTCGAAATGCTGAGATCAACATAATCAGCCGGAGAAGGACGAGCAGCGACGCTGCGCGCAACTCCAACGCCGCGGCTCCTATCCTGGCTACCGACGCATATATGAGGCAATGGCTCTTAATCAGACCGAAATCCGCCGAGCTGTTCGCAGAAATAATCTGGCGCCTCGTCCGTCACGAAATGGCCGCCTGAGTTTGACGGGCCACGACTTTAATGCTCCATCCGGCTGACGCCGTCACTCTTGCGCGGCTTCATCGACGACATCGGCAAATAGCGAATGTAAGCCGAAGGACTAAACGCCTCTAAGATTCTGCCGATTCCTGGCAGGGACTACGATGGCCTTCGCCAATTTCTCATGTTCTCCTGTTTCCCTGGCGCTTCCGACTGTCTACGCGACTGGATTTTGCCTTCGTATATTTCCTTGGCCTCATCACGCACAAGCGCGCAGAACCACTTTAGCAGGGGGTCGGTCGCCCGAATTTGAGAGGAAACGAGGGTCATCGGCAATGCTGTGCTCTTAAAAGGCGGCTTCAACAGAACGAGGTCGAAATAATCGGCAAAACGGCGAGCGAACGTGGCCGAGAGAGTTGTCACCATATCCGTCGCCGCAACGCAGGCGAGCGCGGCTGTAAAATGCGGCGCGATGAAGGCCATGCGGCGGGAAACGCCTTCCGCAGCAAGCACGGCGTCAATTTCGGACGTGCCGTCGCCAAGCAGCGCGACGCCGACATGATCGAAGCGACCGTAATCTTCGAGTTTCCACCGGCGCTTCGCGGCCGGATGACCTCGGCGCAAGATAAGCGCAAGTTCATCGCGCGCGACGGTCTCGCTGACGGCCCCAGGCGGGAGAGGCGTGGTCGCCAACGCGAA
>RXIY01000110.1 GCA_003963405.1 Hyphomicrobiales bacterium | reverse complement strand
GTTCCTTGCCGCCGTGCTGGCGCAGGCGCGCGTGAAACGGCTTCTGAGCAACGACCATTTCTCGGTCGATGGCACGCTGATCGAAGCCTGGGCCTCGATGAAAAGCTTCACGCCGAAAGGCGCGGCCGAAAGCCCGGAGAACAAGATGGACGATCCGCCTTCGGGCAGCGGAGGATCGCGCAATCGCGACGCGGATTTCCATGGCGAGAAGCGTTCGACCGACACGCACGCCTCGACGAGCGATCCGACGCGCGGCTATATCGCAAGGGCGCCGGCAAGGAGGCGAAGCTGTGTTTCATCGGCCATGCGCTGATGGAGAACCGCAACGCGCTTTTCGTCGACGCCTGCCTGACGAAGGCCGACGGCCACGCCGAACGCGTGGCCGCGCTGCAAATGATCGAGCCGCGCGCCGACCGGCCAAGGCGGATCACGCTCGCCGCCGACAAGGGCTACGACGCGGAAGACTTCGTCAACGAGCTGCGGTCCATGCGGGTGACGCCGCATGTGGCGCAGGACGTGAGCGGTCGGTCGCGGCGATCGACAGGCGCACGACGCGGCATGACGGCTACGGGCTCAGCCAGCGCATCCGCAAGCGGATCGAGGAGGGTTTCGGCTGGATCATGACCGTCGCCGGGCAGGAGAAGACGAAGTTTCGAGGCTGCGACAGGGTGGGCTTCGCTTTCACCTTCGCGGCTGCGGCCTATAATCTGGTCAGGCTGCCGAAGCTGCTCGCGGCAGCGTGAGGCAAGAGGCCGAAGCGCGCAAGGCGCCCGCTTCCGAGATCAATCAACCGAGGTCAGTTCCCCCGAAAAAATCCGCCCGCCGAGCAAAACCGCGCCGAGGCAGGACCCTTTTTCAACGGCCTGCTAGGCCGGGGGACCATCGGACTCGGGAGGCCGTCTACGAAGCGTTTGAAACCGAACGGATGTGAGACAGCGCTGAGCTACAGAAACTCAAGCGGAACTTCTCATTTTAGATGTATATTTTCTTGGTGCATGCCAGGAAACGTTTGGGATCCAAATTCTCGAATTAGGCGTACATCAGCGGTCGGTTTTCTCAATTCAGATGCATATCCTCGACCTTCCTCCGCTCAGCAACCCGTTGAGTTTTAAAGGACAGCGTCATTCTCACCGAAATGATAATCGACTTGAACCAGTGACCGTGTCAATTTGGGATGAGCGGCACGGCAATGGAACGAAATTAGTCCGAATCATGGACCTTCCATTCGCCATATTCAAAGGTTGAAAAAGGATTATCCAGACGGCGCGAGACGATTCGCTGCCATCTCGGTTGGAATGGATCACTTTTGATGCGCAAGCCTGTTCGTTCATTCATTCGGGAATACAAAAACCGCTCGTCTCGGTCTGTCATCTCCAGGGAGATGATCGAAAGCGTTTCCGAGGTTCCAGAAAGAGTCTCGGCAATCGACGCCACGAAACGTGTTCCGCAAACCAGCTCATCAAAGGCGGCTTTTGACGTGGCGAATGCAATATTTCGGACAAGCGTCAGCAGTGACGCTCCCGCGACGCCTGAGAAGATAGAAACTGGTCGTGTGCTTCCTTGCCTTCGGCGAGATATAAGTCTTCCAGATGAGAACGTGATAAATAAGGGACCGGCACGAACACGCGTCACGAGAAGAGGGGCCGCGAAAGCAGCGCGACCAAAGCCTGATCTCAGTAAACCAATCGCTGCACCTAGGCCCGCAGAGGCGACAAGCAATATAGCGCCAGCGCTCGAAAACAGCTCGGTGGTCATTGAGGAGATCGAGAGGCATCCGAAATCGCGTTTGGCGAGACGGAAATGGACGCGAAAGAAAGGGCTTGGTCCCGGTCAGAAGTGGAAGCGACGCCTGTCAATCTATGCGCGTTGAGGTCCGCGGGAATCTGTCTATGAAGTCCGACCGATATGGGCCCCATCGCGCAATCCAATTGAAGCGATTGTTTGTGATTGAACGATAAGCCTTCGCCAAGCGTCGCAGGCGGAGTCGAAGAGGGCGTCGTAGGCCCCTAATACACGGTTCGAAAGTCAGTTGGCGCGCCGACATTTGCGCATGAGTGCAGCCATCATCCCGCTCTCAGCGACTACCGGCAAGGATCGGTGCGACGAGACAGAGATATTCCCACGCCATCGTCGCGCCCGCGAGCGCGGTGATGTCGGAGACGTCGTAGGGAGGGGAGACCTCGACGACGTCCATCCCGACGAAGGCGAGCGACCCGAGCCGGCGAAGAATGGCCTGCGCCTGCCACGTGGCGAGGCCGCCGATTTCGGGCGTGCCGGTTCCCGGCGCAAAAGCCGGATCGAGAGCGTCGACGTCGAAGGTTAGATAGACCGGCCCGGCTCCGACCGTCTCGCAGACGAGACGCGCTACATTGTCGGGCGTCGAGGATTGCGCTTCCTCGGCCGAGACAATCGTCACTCCCTTGCCGACCGTCCACTCGTAGACTTCGCGCGGCATGGGCGATCTTATGCCGATCTGGACCATCCGACCCGGATCGACGAGCCCTTCCTCGATCGCATGAAAGAACACGGTCCCATGGCCATAGACCTGTCCGAAGGTCTCCCGCCAGGTATCGACATGGGCGTCGAAATGAACGAGCCCGAGAGGGCCATGCCGCGTCCGAAGCGCCCTCAGAAGGGGCAGGGTGATGCCGTGATCGCCGCCGAGCGTTACCAGATGGGTGTAGCGCCCCGCCTGCTTTTCGATGAGCTCGTAGCTCTTCGTCAGATCGCCGAGCGCGATCTCGAAATTTCCGACGTCGGCAATGGGCAGGGCCGACGGGTCTATCCAATGGGGCGGGCGCCCGCCGCCGACGAGCATAGCGCTCGCGCGTCGGATCGCCTCGGGGCCAAATCGCGTCCCGGCACGGTAGCTCACGCCTATATCGAGCGGGATCCCCGCCACAGCGACCGCGGCGTCCGCGTCGCTGCGCTGCGCGGCGAGAAAGGTGGATCTCATGGCGAAAGTCGGCGCGTCGGTCATCTGGCTGCCTCTCTCTCCCTTTCTGGCTTCTTCATCCTGAGCGTAGAAAGGAGCATAATCGCGGCACGGACCGCCGCGCCCGGGGTCCGGGTGGGGGCTCGAAATCGTGAAAACTGTCTTCGACGCCATCGTGATCGGTCTCGGCGCGATGGGCTCCTCGGCCTGCTGCCATCTCGCGCGGCGCGGTCTTATGGTCTTCGGCCTCGATCAGCACAGCCTCGCTCACGATCGCGGCAGCTCGCATGGGGAAACGCGGCTCATTCGCAAGGCTTACTTTGAAAAGCCCGACTATGTGCCGCTGCTGTGCATCGCCTTCGAGCTCTGGACACAGTTGCAAAGCGAATGCGCCGAAGCGCTTTTCGAATGCAACGGCCTTGTTTCGGTCGCCCCGGCATGAGCAGGGTCTATGACGGGGCGCTTTCAAGTGGGCGGACCTATTCGATCCCGATGGAAAAGTTCAGTCGCGACGAAGCAGCTCGGCGCTGGCCGATGTATCTGGCGCCGGAAGGCTTCGCCGCGGCATATGAGCCTGGGGCCGGCTTCCTTCATGCTGAAAGATGAGTTCTTGCGCACGCCGCAGAGGCCCGCAGGAGCGGCGCCCTTCTGCGCGAGAACGAGACGGTTGTCGAATACAGCTTAGCGAACGGACGGTTTGATGTGCGCACGAGTCAGGGGCGCTATTCGGCCGCGCGGTTGATCGTCGCGGGCGGCGGATGGAGTTCTCGCCTGCTCGCCGATCTCGGACTGCCGCTTGAGCTGCGCAAAATGTTTGTCGGCTGGTTTCCCGCGCCGCAAGAGCATTGGGCAAAGCGAGGCGCGCCCGGATTCGTGTTCGATCTCGACGAGGTTTTCTACTACGGTTTCCCCAGCGTAGACGAAAGAAGCATAAAGGTCGCCGGCCATTGCCGCTTCGAACCGCTTGCGCGCCCCGAAGAAAAGGACCTGTTTCCGCCGGCCGCCGAGAGGGTTGAGGCTTTGCGCCGGTTTGTCCGCGAGCGCCTGCCGCTGGCGTCGGACCAGCTCGCGCGGTTCTCGACTTGCATCTACACGATGACGCCGGACGAAGATTTCATCATCGACCGCCATCCGGAAATATCCGGGCTCGTTTTTGCGGCAGGTTTTTCCGGACACGGCTTCAAATTCGCTTCCGTCGTCGGAGAAATATTGGCCGATCTCGCAATCGAGGGCAAAACAGATCATCCTATCAACTTTCTGTCGCCTCGCGCTTTCGGGCGCGGGGATCCTGAAGCTGTTCGGCGACTGCGGCAAGCGGAGCGGCGCATATATGCTGGGCCGCCGCGATCGGTATTGTCTCCTGCCGGCCACGGGAGCCGGAAGGGAGCGACACAGGACCGTATGTGAATGCTATCATCATTCTGTGCAGCGAGAAAGGAAAGCTGCTCGTTCTGTTCGGGGGAGGCGCTCAAGATGCGGGCGGGAAAAACCAATCCTATTTCAGTCAGCGGCTTCTGGTTGCTGCTTTTTGTTTCGGTCGGAACGCTGGCGCTCGGCGCCTTCGCCTCCCTATGGCCACTCAGCGAGACAACCAAGGGAAGGCTGATCGAGATACACATTTCGCTTGGGCTGACGGCAGGGATCTTCCTAGTCCTCCAACTTCTGCTGATTTCGTTTCCAGCGGCTTTCGGTGCGGGAGACCGCGAAGCAGATGGGAAGCGGCGGACAGCGGCGAAATTGCTGCGGGGCGTGCTCTATCTGCTCATTCTCGCCCTGATCGCGACGGGACTCGCCGGCGCCTATTACCGAGGCGACACTCTCTCATTTTGGGGCCATCCGCTCGCTGCTTGGGAATATGTCGATCTTTCGACCTCCGATCTGTTGCAGGCTGTCCATCGAGACGCTGGCTATGCTCTGGCCGCTTTTCTCGGAGCCTATGTCGCACTAGCGCTCGCCAATCTTCTTTGGCCTGCCTCGCCCCCGCCAAGTCAAGGCGAGCTTGCGACGGTTCATGCCGCCGGCCAATCTGATCAAATCGGACGATTGATCGCCGACGGCTTATCGCAAAATTTTCGATTCTTCGGCGCTGCGGTTTTTTGGACCCAGCTTTGTCTCGGCGTCGCATCCGGCTTGCTGCTCGCCTTCGGCTATGTCGGCCATACTGTAAGCCCGGGCGGTTCTCGCTTCGACGCCATTACTTGGGCTTCCGTAGCGTTGCTCCTCCTCGTGGTCTCGGCCTTCTTCACCCGCGCTTATATGCGCGCAGCGCGGCGTCTCAAGACAGATCCCTCGCGTTATCTCGGCTATGATCGGCGCGGAAGTTTCTGGTTTGTGACGCTTGGCGGCGTCGTAAGCGGCCTCGGAGCGTTGATCTCCTTTATGGGCGTTGGGCTAAGCGTGGCGCTGCTCATCGGCAAAACCGTTTCGCAGCCGCCAGGCATCGCCATCACCGATCCCAATAAAATTATCCGCGCCCTCGACGTATTCGTCCTACTCGTGAACTTCAGCCTGCTTTTCGCACATTTCATCGGCTTCGGCGCCGCCGCCTGGCTGAGCATCAGCGCGCTGAAGGCGCGACATCATTACGTAATGGCTCTGGACGCCGAGAAATCGGCTGGCGCATGATTGGACGCCCATGCATGAAGAAGAGCCGTTGCAGCGACCGTAACCCCGCGCGAATCCCAGCGTGCGTGAAAACGCTGGGCGGGCCCTCTCCAAGAGGAGGCGCTATCCGAACCGATAGCTCGAGGTTGTGACGCCCCCAAACAGATCCTGTTCATGATAGATCAGCGTCGCCGTCTCATTTTCAGCGGCGCCGACCGCGACGAAAAAGGGAGCCAAATGATCTGCGCGCGGATGACCGACGTATAAGGAGCCTGCGCCCTAGGGACTGTGGCGGACATTGTGGGATCCACAATCCCCGAGAGGGCGCGCCGCCCTGCCTTCGGGTACCATCGGTGCTGCCGCGACGCTGTTGTAGTTTATTTGAACGAACGGCGCGCCATATACCGGACCCGCTCGGGAGTTTGGGTGCTGTTCCTGGCGCGATCGGCACCAACGTCTACCTCAACCCCGGGCTACTCGCCCGATCATGTAGGCGCGCTAAATCGAATTTCGGATGGGGCGAGGTGAGTAAGCCCGTGTCTGATGAAACAACGGCCCTAATCGTGGCTGCTGGGGCTTTTGCTTATGACGCTCGCCATGTGGCGTGTCATAACGGCCTAACACTACTTTGGCAGATTTTTAGGAGGTCGGGCACTTTCGGGATTCCCTCAGATCATTTTGCGTGATTTATGGGTGGTCGGCGTTTTGGAGGGCCGGCCATGGACGAGAGCTGGAAGTCCGATCTCGAACGGTGGCTCGCTCGTTTCATCGACGCCCTTCGGCACAAGACGCGGGCACGGATGTGCCCGGTTTATGTGGCGGGGCTGATCGGCGCAGGCGATCGCAAGAGCATGCACCCGATGGCGGCGCGGGACGGCGACGTCGGCTACGACCAGCTCCATCACTTCATCGCGAGCGGCGTGTGGGACGCAGCGCCGCTGGAAAACGCGCTGCTTGCCGAAGCCGACAGGATGGTCGGCGGCTCCGACGCATGGCTGATCGTGGACGATACGGCCTTGCCGGAAAAGGGCGCGCACTCGGTCGGCGTGGCGCCACAATACGCCTCGTCCCTCGGAAAGACGGCCAACTGTCAGTCATTAGTGTCGCTTACCCCGGCGTCGCGCGAGGTTGGGGTGATGGTGGGGCTACGGCTCTTCCTGCCCGAGAGCTGGACAAGCGATCCTCAGCGCATGGCGCAAGCGCGCGTTCCGGAGGATAGACAGGTCGTGCTGAGCAAGCCGGAAATCGCGATTGAAGAGATCGACCGCATCATTTCCTCTGGCGTGCGTTTCGGCTGCGTCCTTGCCGATTCAGGTTACGGCGCCAGCGGCTCCTTTCGTCAGGCGCTGAGCGCGCGCGATCTGCTGTGGGCGGTGGGGCTGTCGCGGCGCCAGAACGTCTACCCCGCCGACGTCACGTTGGCTTTCCCTGTTGCGAAAGCGGGGAAGCCCCGCAAATACCACATCCCGGAACAGCCTGCCGTCTCCGCCGAAGCGGCGTTATCCGACGCGAAATGGCAAACGGTCAGCTGGCGCCGGGGAACGAAAGGCCGCGCGACATGTCTTTTCGCGACTCGACGTGTTCGCGTTGCGGACGGCCATAAGCACCGCCTGCGCGACAATCGCATGCAGCGCATGCCGGTCGAGGAAGTCTGGCTTGTCGGCGAACGCCGGTCGACGGGCGAACAGAAATACTATGTGTCCAACCTGCCAGCCGATGCGAGCCTCAAAAAGCTCGCCGCGACGATCAAAGCCTGATGGGTTTGCGAACAAGCCCATCAGCAGCTCAAGGAGGAACTGGGCCTCGATCACTTCGAGGGCGGCTATAGGTATCAGTTATTTTGATGAGAACAATCTCGGCAAGGAAAGCGTCATTACCATGATTGGCTATGCGCTCCGCGGTCTCTCTAATGCGCACGCTTGGCCTTGAGCATCATCTCGATTTTTAGTCTCACGGTCCCGTCCCCGGCTCTTCGCCTATTTGCGC
>RXIY01000058.1 GCA_003963405.1 Hyphomicrobiales bacterium | reverse complement strand
TTTGGGTATTCTCCGAGCGGGCGTTGCGGGCGTAGTCGCGGGCCTTTTCCGAGAGCGCCGCGAGATGGGGGGCGGGCTGGGCGAGCGCCCTGCCGTTGTCCTTGTCGGCTTCAGCCATTTTTGTCCTCGCTTGCGCCGCCGCTGGGCGGGCCTCGCGCGCGGCTGGGCTTCGAAAATCCGACGCCTCGGCCGGTTTTGCGGAGCCCAAATCGGCGCCTTTCGCCCACTCTAGCAAGGGTATTCCTATATGTCCGATAAGCGCACATTATCGGACAGGGAAACCACAAGACAAGCCCGGCGGATTTTGCGCGATAGACGCTGACAAAGCGCCGCCGCGCCTTGCCCCCGGACTCGATCCGGGGGTACGATTTTTGCCATGCAATTCGCTGATTCGATTTCGACCTGGGATCCCGTTCCCGCCGCAAAGCAAGCCCCGCGTGCGCGGCGCGCCGAGGCGGCGTCTGCGACGCGGGCGCTTGAAATCCAACCACTTCCTCGCTGGGCGCGGCCGCAGACCGCCGATCCCGGCGTGGCGGTCTTTGCGGCGGGCGCCGGCCTTGCGCTCCTCGACGCAATCCTGCGCGGTCCGGACGGCGGCGAGCCGGTCTTCGCCGGCTGCCTGCGCCAGCGACTGGCGCTGCGCGCCGGTGAATCCTGCGCGACGCTGGCGCGGCTGCGCGAGGATGCGGGCGCGCTTCGCGACGCCGAGCATCTTCCAAGTGGCGCGCAGACGAGCCCGGCCGGCCGGCTGCATCGCCTGTTCCGGCTTTACGCGTCGCTGCCGGCCCGCGTCGACGCGGCGGTGCGCGCGGCGGAGCTTCTCGGCCTCAGAGAGACCATCGACGCCAGCTTGCTCGCTGGCGCCGCCGCTTCGGCGGCCGACCCGCTCAACGCCGCAGCGCGGGCCAGCGCCGCCGCGATAAAACTCTGCCCGCACGCCGCCGACGCCGAACTCTTCGCCTTCGTGGTCGCCGATCTCGCTCTGGCGAGCCGTCTAACCTGGGCGCGGCCGATCCCGCTTCTCGCCGTTACGATCCTGCATCTTTCGCTGCGCCGCGGGGCAGGGACAAGGGAAAAGGCAAGCCGCCCGCGACCAACAGACGAGGACTGGCCGGCGGCCGTCGCTTTCGCCTATGGGCTCGCGGTCGTCGACGCCCATGCGCTCGCTGTCGATCTGGCCCGGCGTTCGCATAAGCTCCTTTCTGTCGCGGCGGTCTTGCGTGCGCGCGGCGCCGGACGCGTCATCGACATGCTGCTCGCCGACGACGCCGTTACGCCCGCCGCCGCCGCGGCCCGCGCCGGCCTGTCGGATCGGGCGGCGCGGCGTCTGTTCGACCGGCTCGTCGCTCTGGGCGCCGTGCGCGAACTCTCCGGACGCGACGTTTTCAGGATTTATGGCCTATGAGCCGCGCCGGCGGCGCCCGTCTCGACCGCGATCTTGCCGACCTGCCGGAAGGGATGCGCTGGCGCGAATGGATGATGCGCGCCGAGGCGGCGATCTTCGCCGCGCCGAAGCCGGTTGCGCGCGAGACGCTCGCCGGGCTCGTCGGCGACGCCTGCCGGCTCGACGCGCTCATCGCCGACATCAACGACGAACTCAAAGCGCGCCCCTATGAGATCGTCTTCGTCGCCGGGGGCTATCAGTTTCGCACGCGCCCGCGCCACGCCGACACCCTACGCGCGTTGGCGGGGGCAAAGGACGCGGGGCCGCCATCCTTCACAAAACTGGAAATGCTGGCGCTCTCGGCCATCGCTTATCAGCAGCCGGTCACTCGCGCCGTGCTCTCGCGTCTCGCCGGCCACGACATCAGCCGCGACATTCTCGGCCGGCTGAAGAGCCTCGGCGTCATCGCGCCCGGCCCGCGCGCGCCCATGCCCGGCGCGCCGATTGCCTGGGTGACGACCGCCCGCTTCCTCGAAGTCTTCGCGCTCGGCAGCCTCAACGATCTCCCCGATCTCGACACGCTCGACAGCGCTGGCGCGATGGGGCGAGACGCCGACGACGGCGTCGAAGCTGCGCTCGACGACGCGCTCGGGTTGCTCGAGGAGGAACGCGCGGAGGCGGATGATAGAGAACTCGACGAAACGGAGGCCGAGGCTTGAAGAAAGCCGGCGCCTCGGGGTGGACGACGAGGTCGGCATCTTTGGCAGGACCTTGGTCCGTTCGGACGGCGCGATCGGCGATCTCGATTGGAAGCGGCTCGTCTCCAGCCGGCGCCCCAATGCTGACGGGACGGAGGCTCCCCCTAATTTGCGCGCCCGATGCCGCGGGGTCAGAATGCGTGTCATTGACCGGCACACCCAGGTAGCTAACTATTATTCGAGGAGCATAGGCGATGCCGGGAGAGTGGGCGGTCAATGATTTGCGGGCGCGCATAATCGAGCTTGAACTAAAGCTCGCAGGGGGCGGAGCAGCAAGTTAAAGAATTCGAAAATCACAGTGCGCTGAGCAGAAGCACCGGGTCCGTAATGCTTTGCAGGCCCTCTCGCTGCTTTTATCGGCTCAAGCTAGAACCGCCCGACAACCTGACCTTTGCATGCGCTGCATCACAAGGCTAGCGAGCATATGCGAGCTGAACGAGGCCTTATGTGGGAGCGAAAAGGATGTCTCGGTCGCTGAGTTTCTACCTGCCCTATCCCGCTCCATCGAACAGGCCTTCGGGGACAAAGTCAGCTTTGAAGCGTGCGTGGAGGATGACGTTCGTCTCGATCATAATCGTGCGCGCTGCCTTGGTCTCATTTATTCAGAAGCTGCGATGAACGCGTTGAAGCATGGGTTCCGTGGGTTGCCCGCTGGACAGGTGCGAGCAACGTTTCGGAGGCTGAAGGATCACTGGGAAATGGTCGTCGAGGATAATGGCGTCGGCTTCGAGCCTCCTGCGTCTGTTTCCGGGCGCGGCCTCGGCTATATGAGTGAGCTCGCGCGCCAATTGGCGGGTGAGCTGGGGTTCGAAAAGCTCCAACCGGATTTTCGGGTTCGCCTTACTTTCCCAGCTTGATTGGGAGGCGCGTGACATTCGACAGCAAATGGCGCTGGGGGACGTAGACGAGACCAGCAGCACCCATATGGTCGGCGTTCGCTGCTCCGCTCGCAGGTCTGACGATCTTCGCAAATGCGTTGTGGAGGCGGTGGTTGTAGACCGGACTGTCGCGCAACGCGGCGGCAAAGCTCTTCAAAGTCAGCATCGCCAGCGTGGTGCGCGGGGTCAAGCATTTCGAGACGACGGGAGACATGTCGCCCCGGCCTTGCGGCGGCAATCGTGCTGAAGCGCCGTGTCGATTGGTTCGAGGGGCAGCCCGATCTCGACCCTACGAAACTTGTCTTCATCGACGAAACTGGCGCCTCGACCAATCTGGCCCGAAAAGCCGGACCCTGCCGGTGAGGACGACGTGACCGATAAGATTGAGATGTGGAAAAAAGAAGCACAGGAGAATACACGGCCCATCTGTGGGCGCTCGATCGCACCGGCGAGGATCATGTCCCGCTAACCTGACCAATCCCGATGGTTTCTGGATCGCGGCGCCAGGAGCTTGACTTGGGGGCGAGCAAACCTAGCTGCCAATCGTTGCGTCGCCGGTCCATATCATAACCTGCACGCGCCCGGCCGCATGACATCGCTCAGCGAGGGAGGTCGAAATGTCGTTCCAGATTGGTGATCAGGCCCCGGATTTCGAAGCGGAAACCACGCAAGGGCGTATCAAATTCCACGAATGGATCGGCGACTCATGGGCGGTCCTATTCTCCCACCCGAAGGACTTCACGCCCGTCTGCACGACGGAGTTGGGTTATATGGCGAAACTCAAGCCAGAGTTTGAACGCCGCAACGTCAAAATCATTGGCTTGAGCGTTGATCCCGTCGAAAATCATAAAAAATGGGCGGCTGACATTGAAGAGACGCAGGGCGCGGCGCCGAATTATCCGATGATCGGCGACACGGATCTGCGCATCTCCAAGCTTTACGGAATGTTGCCCGCGAGCGCGGCTGGCGACGCCAGCGCGCGCACGCCTGCGGACAATCAGACCGTGCGCAATGTCTTCGTCATCGGGCCAGACAAGAAGGTAAAGCTTATCATCGTCTACCCGATGACAACCGGCCGCAACTTCGACGAAGTTCTTCGGGTGATCGACTCGCTGCAATTGACCGCGAAGCATAAGGTCGCTACGCCGGTGAATTGGAAGCCGGGCGAGGACGTTATCATTGCGGGCTCTGTATCCGACGAAGAAGCGAAAAAAGCCTATCCAATGGGCTGGAAAGCGCCGCGGCCTTATCTTCGGATCGTGCCACAGCCGCGCTAGGGAGAGCCGCTGGCCAGCTGCTTTGAGTTGCAGGGGGGAAAGGGGCATCCATGATTTTTCGCCAATTCTTCGACAGCGCCTCCTCCACCTACACTTATTTGCTGGCCAGCCGATACGGTGGCGAGGCCCTGATCATCGATCCCGTGTTGGAGAGAGTTGACCGCTACCTCCAGCTTGTCCGTGAGCTTGACCTTAATCTGGTAAAGGTCATTGATACGCATCTGCACGCCGACCACGTGACGGGCGCGGCTGTGCTGCGCGATCGCACCCACTGCATCACGGTTATGGGGGAACAAACACACGCCGACGTCATATCCATGCGCATCGCAGATGGCGAGCGCATAAATATAGAAGGATTGAGCCTCGAAGCGGTCTATACGCCTGGGCATACGGACGATTCCTATTCGTTCGTGATGGACGATC
Organism: Hyphomicrobiales bacterium; assembly: GCA_003963405.1. Lineage (GTDB taxonomy): Bacteria > Pseudomonadota > Alphaproteobacteria > Rhizobiales > Beijerinckiaceae > Methylocystis. Next base: position 4,035 of record RXIY01000058.1, on the reverse strand, counting down.
GCGTCTTCACAGGCGACACCCTGCTGATCCGGGGCACCGGCCGCACCGATTTCCAGAATGGCGACTCTCGCGCGCAATACGACTCGATCTTCAATAAGCTGCTCAAATTGCCAGGCGAAACGCTCGTCTATCCGGCGCACGACTATAAAGGCGACACGGTCTCGACGATCTGGGAAGAGAGAAGGTTCAATCCACGGCCTCAAGTCGGTTCGATCGAGGAATATGTGGAGCTTATGAACAACCTCAAGCTGGCGAACCCGAAAATGATGGATGTCGCAGTGCCGGCCAACATGCATGTCGGGCTTCACCAAGATGAGATTTCGCGAAAAGGGTGGTCGGTGATGCCGGCTGAGGCGATATCCCTTCGCGGTCGTCCTGAGGTCGTGTTTGTCGATTTGCGCGAGAAAAGCGAACGCGCAAGACATGGAAGCATTCCCGGCGCGCTGCATGCGCCCTATGCGGATTTGCAGGAAAACATCGGTAAGGGCGGTATACTGCATGAACTGGCGGAAGCGACAGGCAAGCGGATCATCTTTTATTGCGCCTTTGGCGAGCGTTCGGCGATGGCGGTTCAGGCCGCGCAGGACGCGGGCCTGAAGACCGCCTGCCATATTGAAGGCGGCATCGATGCCTGGAAGAAGGCCAGCGGGCCGATGGAGCAGTAACAGCAGCCTCGTCAAAAGGCGTATTAGCTGGCAACGCGGCTATTTCTGCAATCGAGCTCAATACGTGCGGGATAGATACTCGACGATCACCTTCAAATCCGTTTCCGAAATTGGCGCGTGATAGGCTTTGACCATCTTTGAAACCACGCTTTCCCAAAATTTAGGGCCAAGCTGGGGCGGCTGCGTGCTTATGTAATCTGCAGAGTGACATGATAGGCAGCTATTCTGCGCAGCTTCCACGCCGGGACCTGGCCGGAAAGCCGTCTTCTCTTCAGGGAGGGCGTAACTGCGAGGCCCAGCAAACGCGAGGTTCGAAAAGAACAGGACACAGGCAATGGGGCGAACAGCCTGGACTAACATTCGCATGCAGCTTCTCCGTCACTGCGCAATTACGCGCACCCTTTCCACGGCGTTGCGCATGTATCCCGAAGCGTTCCATAATGGCGCCATCGGCTGGGATTGGCCGATTGCGTTGATGGCGCAAACTTTCAAGAAATGCTCGCCTGCAGGAAGCCGCGCCACCGCATTCCACTCCCTGAATGAGTAGCGGCCAAGGTCGGGGCCAAGTTTCGCCTCAGCCCAATCTCGACCTCCGTTGCTCGAAAACAGCACCGTCTTGACGCCATAACCCCCATCAAACGCAATGCCCTTTATAGGGGTCTCCGACCTTGCCCTCACCTTAGCTCCATCCGCGAGATTAGTGATGAAGGAGCGAACGTCAAACCGTTTAATGGGGACAGTCCTTGTCGCCTTTTGCCCTGGCTCTGTGCAGGCGCAGGCGTTGTCGGGGATGCGATAAGCCGTCTTCATCCAAAAGCCATCGAAGACATCGTCTATGACCGTTATGTCGCTCAAATGCTTGACCCAGTACGTGCCATAATAGCCAGGCACGACGAGCCGCGCGGGGTATCCATTAAGCCACGGCAAATCTTCGCCATTCATGGCGTAGGCGATTATGACTTCCCCGTCGCGGGCATGATCAACGTCCAGGGCTTTGACGAAGTCGGGCGTCTCAGGCAATACCGGCCGGTCAAGACCGTTGAAGACGACTTGACGCGCGCCCGCCTGAATGCCTGCCTTGTCGAGGACCGCCTTTAGCGGCGCTCCCCGCCACCGGGCGTTCCCCATAGCGCCATTTCCGAGCTGTCCCCCGCCGACACGTGGATCAAAGAACCCCCGACTATTCCCTGAGCATTGGTTGACAGCGATAAATTCGATTGGCTCAAAGGCCGTCTTAAGTTCGGTGAGTGACAGAGATAGCTTCCGATCTACCCTGCCGCCAACTTCGATCCGGTATGCTTCGGGATCGATCGTCAGCGGAATGTCGGCCAGATGGTATCTGACAAAGAAGGCATCGTTTGGCGTGATTGGTCCCTGATCAAAGACCGTGAATGGCGTCTCTAGTTGAGGCGGTCGCGACGTGAGCTGTAACAATGGCCGCTTACCAGGGTAGCTCACTAGGGGGCGCGCGCCGTTAGCAAATGGAAGATGAACGCTTTCTTCTGCGAGCGCGTCCGAGAGAAAAGTGACTTTGCTCAGTGACGCGCCAGCAAAAGCGCCGCAGGCGGCCTGCAGTAGGGATCGCCGATCAACCATGATTGCGCCTCTGTCAAAACGACCGAAGACCGAGCGAATATCCTGCTAGCTTAACAGGATGGCATCAAAAACTCCAGCGCCCCCGCTTCTCACCTCACGGATACCTGGTGCGACGAAAGCCTTAGTTCTGCATCGAGGTGCAACACCCCGAGCCGATTTGACGACGCGGTTTATCAGACTGTTAAGGAGCGTTGCCATGCCGAAGAAAGAGATCAGTTCGCGGGGATGAGGGCGGCCAGGCTGTCGATCAGCACCTTTGGCCAAAGCATGCTGGCTCCGATCAACTCATTGATTTTCTTCATAAACTTTTCTCCAGCCAAAATGGCTCCCGACAGGCGGATCATCGAGGGAATTGGCTAGGCCCCATGGGTGAACTCGAAGAGGCGAAAGCTAAGGCCGCCGTCACTTACAACGCCGCGGCGGATTATTTTGACCACTCGGTCAGCTCCTTCTGGCATCGGTTCGGACGGCAAACCGTCGAGCGCCTCTGCCTGCGTAAAAGTGAGACCACTCGATGTTTGCTGCGGCAGCGGCGGATCGGCCTTGCCCGCCGCCGGAGCCGTCGGGCCGCAAGAAAAAGTTGTCGCGGTTGATTTGGCTGAACGCCTCGTTCGACTGGGCGAAGCGATAAAGCGCGCGCCCAGGGCCTCGGCAATATCGAATTCAGTGAGGACATGCTGGCGCTCAGATATCCTGACGCCGCCTTCGATGTCGTTGTTTGCGTCTTCGGCATTGTCTTTCTCGCCTCCGCGCAAGAAGCGCCGGATCTGCCCGAGGAAACGCGGGTGGGGATCACATACGTCGCTGTCTGGGTTTCAACTCTTCACGAAAAAAGGGGCGGCGGCTTCGATCGGCCATGCGGTCGCCGGGAGGCCGAGACTTAACTGCGCTCGTTCACGTTATTCGGCAACTCGACTCCGCAACGGCCCGCTTGGCATGCCGGACAAACGCCACGCCAGCCGTAGTAGTAAATTCCAAGCCCTGCGAAGAGCGTCGCCCACCCAAGCGGCGTCTCGCCGATGTAGAAATTGGCGAACAGTATCACCGCGAAACCCGCGGTCAGAAAGGCGTAGCGTTTCACTTTCTCAGACATGGCCATATTCCCCTGTTGAACCGCCGGGGTTTGCCGGAGACCGTTTCGTTTGAGTCACGCCGCCATGGCGGCTCCTCGATTTGCGCATAGTAGCGCGCTTCTGCCTCGGCCGGCGGAATGTTTCCGATCGGCTCCAGCAATCTCTTGTTGTAGCCCATGCGCGCGGTCGGTGATCCAGACGCCGACGGCGTGGATGAAGTCGCCGGCGGAGATCGAGGCGACATGCCCCACGACCGGGCCCAGATCTCGCTTGCCCCGGGGCTTCACCTTCAGGACCGGGAAGCCGTTGTCCTCGTTGTGGAAGGTCACCCTCTCGACGGAGCCGACGAGGGTTTCCTTGGGCGGGGTCGAGTTGGCTGAAGGCTGCAAACGGAGATCCCGAGGAAGAGCGGCGGCGCCGCTATTATACCAGGCTGCCGTTCTTCCTCATCAGACCTCGACGATCTTCCCGACGTCGAACCCCGTGTTCTCCGAGACGCATAAAACTGTAGCCAATAGACCGGTTTTGAACCTGGCAGTGTAAAAACGCCAAGCCCAAACTGAATTCGGTCGAAAATGGTCGCTCTTAGACTCATTTTTTCGATTTCCGCCCTCTGATCGCCCTGACGCCAGGAAGAATCACCGCCCTTTTTCATTGGCGCAGCCTTCGCCGAGATTTCACACAACCAAGACCCAGAGCAG
>RXIY01000051.1 GCA_003963405.1 Hyphomicrobiales bacterium | reverse complement strand
GATCTGCCGGGGGTCGACATTGCCGGCGGCGCCGACGCCGACGCGATAGGTCGCACGGATGTTTTCGGCGCCGGTCGGAAGTCGCATCCCGGTCTTCCCGTCGCCGCCCTCGATCGCCCCCGCGCCGGACGCGTCGACCGCGAGCTGAAAAACCCGGTCCCTCGGTCCGGCGTCCGACAGCGCCGCGACTTCGGCGAGGGCGAGGCCGTTGGCCTCGATCCGCAGCGTATCGACCACCCCGCTCGTCGTCGGCGCGGCGACGAAGGTGAGCGGCGCGCGGCGCAGTCGGAAGCGCTGGAACGCCTCTCCGGCGTCTCCCGAACCGAGCGTCTCGCTCACGGTTTCGCCATGAGTGGCGGTGACGACATTGGCATGGACGACCGTCGTCGCGCGCCGGTAGGAAAAGGCCAGGGACGCGGTGAGATGGAGGACGGTATGGGGCGTGTCGCCGGGCGAGCCCGGCAGCGGCCCCTGCGTAACGGCAGCCACTGTGGCGCGCTCGCCTCCCGACACGCCCGGAACCGGAGCGCCGCCAACGAGAATATCAGACCGCTCGCCGGTGACGAGGATCGACCGCCCCGGCGCGAAATCCGGATACAGGCCGTCGAGCATGATCGTGTCGCCCTCGACGGCGTCGTCGAGCGGCTCGGGCGCCCGCGTCACCGGTTCGCTCTGGGCGACATAGAGTATCCGGCGCAGCAGCTTCACCGTCATGCCGCGGCCGTCATCGGCGGCGGGGAGGCCGAGCGGTTCGTCGTCCTCGAGGCCGACCACGTCGAGGCGGGTCACCCGAGCGTTGAGGCCATAGTCGGAGCGTGCGGTCTGCTGCGCCTCGCGCACGCGGCCGATGCGCAGGAGGCGCGCCGAGGACATGCTCGTGGCGGGGGCGTCGATCAGTGCGAAGCCGCCCCCCTCGACGCCCTCGGCGAGCGTGTCGAGGAAGACGTATTCGCCGTCGAGATCTTCGATGCTGGCGTCGTCGGCGACATGGCCGTCCGGGAGCAGCGCCGGCGCATTGCCGCCAAAGGCGCCGGCGACGAGCCGCAGCAGGTAGAGGTCCGGCGCCTTTTTCGGCCTCGAGCCATTCGCCGGCAGATTTCCCCAGGCGGCGTAAAGCGCCGCGCCGACCTCCGGCGCGCCGGCGGCGATGAGGGCGGCCCGCCCGTCGCCAGACGGGCGCAGCGCGTCGACCACCCTGCGCGGCCCCCCCGGCGGCGCCCGGCCGGCAGTCGTCGCGACCTTCGAGAGGATGGCGTCGATGCTGAAACCGGGCGCGCCCTTGGACGGGGCGCGCGGCGCGCGCTCGATGTCCTCGAGGACGCCATAAAGGTCGCGCTCCGTGTCGGAGATGGTCCGCCGCGCATCCCGGGGCGAGGCGCCGAGCAGATAGGAGGCGACGCCGCGAACCGCGCTCGCCGCATGGTCGCCCGCGGTTCCGGCCGCCTTCTCAAGGAGATCGAGCAGTTTCTGGGCGAGCGCCGCGGTAAGGCCGGGACGCGGCTTGAGCGTGACGACGACGCAATCGGACGCGATGTCCGCCTTGGCCGCCGCCACCTCCCGTGCGATCTGCCAGCCCTGCTTCATGCCGAAGACGAACAGCAGCCGCTCGCCGGGACGCACCACGAGCTGCGCGCCGCTCAACCGGATTTCGTCGCGCAACAGGGCGTCGAGGCGGTCGAGCGGGGGCAGCCAGGAGCGGCGGGGCGGCATCTCGCTCCACTCGGCCCGCGCATCGAGCGGCTGCATGGTCTCGAAGCTCTGCATCTGCTCGCCGGGCTTCGGGACGGATTGCGCGCGGGCGCCCGCCGGCACGGTCACGGGCTTTGCGGCAGGGTCGAGGAGATAGGCGAGGGCGACGCTGGCCGACACGCCTGGCCGAGGCCGATAGCCCACCTGCGCGGCAAGCTCGAAGAGCGATCGTTCCTCGCGCGCGGTGCGCAGATAGGTCTCGTTGGCGAAGCGGTCCCGATAGAATGTCAGTATGTCGGCGATCATCGCCCAGCCATCGAGGAGGGCGATGATGGGATCGTCCCCCGCGCGCACGCTCAGCAAACGCAAGGCGGGCGTCTCCGCCGACGACAGCGACTGCGTCGCGGCCGCAAAAAAGCGCGCATGTCCGCCGATCCGCGTGTCGATGCGCGACAGGCCCATGCGGTTCTCGCGCGCGGCGAGGAACGGACCGCCCGCGCAGGCGCCGCAGCGGCAATCGCAAGATGGCGCGCCACAGCCCGCGCAAGGCGCCGCCGCGCTCATCGGCCGCCTACGATTCGCATGGAGAACCGTCCTCTTTCCGGATAGTCGGGATCGCTGTCGCATTGCGCGATCTCGTCGGCGGCGATGGGGATTACGCCGGAGTCGAGCCGCCTCGTCGCGCCGGGCTTGACGTCGTCGAGCCGCGAGAAATGCGTGAGCTCGACGTGCAAGACGCCGTCCAGCGCCTGGATGGCCGCAACGATGCGCGAGGCGAATACATCCTGTCCGAACAGCAACCGGTCGGGATGGAACAGCGCCGGGGCGCCGTCCGGCAGCGAGCCGGCCGACATCAGCGCGCGCACGGCCCGCGCCACCTCGTCCTGCCGATAGGCAGGGTCGACGCAGACATGGGCTCCGATCCGCAAGGGCGCGCGCCTGACCCTCGCGAGGGCGACGTCATGGCCGATCCGCCTCGCCGCCTCGATACGGCGCAGCGCGTCGGACGCCAGATCGGCGTCCTCGGCATGGGCGGCGAAGGGGTCAAGCGCCACCTCGGCTTCATAGCAGACGCCCGTCCAGGAGAACTCGCCATTCGTTCCCTGAATGCGCGGATCGCGCCCGGCGATTTCGGCGTAATCGGCGGCCGTCACGGCGCGCTCGAGCGTCCGGCCGTAGCCGTGGGGCGCCCGACGGCGCACTTCCTCGACGGGCTCGGGGTCGGCGCCGCCCCGCGCCGGCAACGGATTGCGCAGCTCGATCGAAAGGCCGTCGAGCCGGATGACGCCGCGCAGCGCCATGAGGGCGATCGTGTCGGCGCCGACGTTGCCGGCCCTGCCATTTCCGATGCGATAGCGCGCCCGAAACCGCGCGCCTGCGGGCGGGCGCATGCCGCAGTCATCGTCGCCGAAGCGCAGCCTGGCCCGCCGGTCGTCGTCGATCTCGACGACGAAGTGGCGATCGGAAGACCCGCTGCCGAGCAGGTCGAAGCGTGCGCGCCAGTCGAAGGCGCCCGTGAAGGCGCCCCCGCGCGCGTCCGCCATGTCGAGCGCCACGGCGGCGGTCGCCGCGCGCGGGTCCTGCTCGAGCAGGCGCGCCGCCGGAACGTCTCCGCATGGCGCCGGCGCGGCCTGGCAGACGGGCGCCCGGTCCAGCGTCATGGCGAACGCGCCCGGAACGCCCAGAACGTCGGCGGCGGCGCCGTCGCAGCGGCAACAGTCGGCGACATCCTCCCGATCGACCAGCCATGCGTCATTGTCCTCGACGAAGGTGCGGCCATGGTCGACGAGAATGACATTGCCGCGCGCGACCGCGGTCTCCACGACCCGACAGAAGGGGTCTTCGCCGACGACGAAGGTCAGCGTGAAGCTGACGCGCGACCCGGCGGGCGTCGTGACTGCAAGTTCGACGATCTCGGCGCCTGAGAAGCCTTGCGCCGCCGTGTAGGTCAGCACGCCGTCGGCGTCGATGGTCGCCTTGCCGCGGGGCGGCGGCGTCTCGATGGCGACGCCGCCCTCGGGAAGCGCCTCGCCCGTCGCCTCCCGCGCGACGACGACAAGGGTTCCCCCTGGCGCGAGACGCAGCGCCCCCGGCGCATCCGGCGCCGTCCAGGACGAGAGCTGCAAGGCGAAGGGCAGGGCGTCTTCTTGCCCCCATTCGACTTCAAGGAGCGGCGCGCCGTCCAGCGGATCGACCAGCGGCTCGACGCGCACGAGCCGCACCGGCCATCTCTTCGCCGGATCGGCGTCGGCCGCGGCGCCCGTGTCGGCGCCGCGCGTCTCTTCGAGGATGAGCAGATCGCCGGGCCGGAGGTCGAGCGCGCGCGTCTCCCCGCCGCCGCCTTCGCCCGCCGCGGGCGGCGCGCCGTCGCGCAGCGTCGCCCGCGTCGCGCCCCTGGGCAGGCAGCATTCGCTTTGCCGCCAGGTATGGAAGGGGATGCTGCTATGGGCCGCGCGAAGGCTGATGGTCGCGTCGGGCGCGCAGACGACCGGCTCGAAAACGAGCGCATTGCCGTCCAGCCGTTCCGGCGGCGCCAGCCCGGTGGCCGGCGATGGATCGTCGGGGTTGGGCGCGGCGAACAGGAAATCGGACGCCGGACGGTCGAGCAAGTCGCCGCCCTCGATCGAAACACAGACGAACGCCCGCGCATTGCAGCCTTCGTACATCCGGTAATCGAGCAGGCGCGCGTGACGGCGCAGGGAGATTCTTTTCCGGGCGGTCCCGAGATAGGCCTCGGTGGCGACTGCGTCGAGCTGATAGCTCAGCCGATCGCCGAGATAGGCCAGCAGCTCGAGCGCGGTGAGCTGGAGATCCGGCAGGTGGCGCTCTCGCCAGTCGGGCATGGCGAGGGCGAGGCGGTCGAGCAGGAGCTGGCGGAAGCCGGCGAAATCGCGGGCGAGGTAATTGATGGGGATGTCCGGCGGCGGGGCCTCGCCCACGCAGGGCCGCGGCGCGCAGTCGTCGTCGCAGGGACAGTCGAGATGAAAACGGAACTCGGCGCAGGCATATCGCGGGTCGACGCCCGCCGGCGCCGGCCGGACGAGCGGCGCCGGGGCCGGCGGCAGGAAGGAGCAGGCCGCGTCATCGGCGGCGGGGGCCGCCGTCAGGCACAGGCAATAGGTCGAAAAATCCCCCGTCCGGTCGAGCGTGACGCGAAGACAGGCGCCCTCGTCCTCGATTTCCTCGAGATCGACCCGCGCCGCCTTGATGCCGGTAATCCGCGCGCCGCCCGTAATAACGACATTCTCGGGCCCCAGCCCCTGGGGCGGCGCGCCGAACAGCCTGACGCACAGCGAGACTCCATCCTCATAAACCTCGATGTCGTCGATGCCGCAGAGCGCACCGCTTGCACGCACGAACTCGCGGCGCTCGTCGCCCGCGCAGGCGGGGCCGAAGGGGTCGCAGCCGCTCATTCGAGGCTCCGCACGAAGGGCTCGGTCGTGAATGCGCCCGTGCCGCGCAAGGCCCAGGTCAGCGTTACGACGAGCGTCGCGTCCTCGGCCTCGACCGACAGCGACCGCACCTCGATCACGTCGCCCAGCCACCGCTCGAGCCCGGACCGCGCCGTGAGCTGCAAGGCGGCCGCGAGTTCGGGACTGTTCGGAGCAAAGGGATATTGGAGAAGCCCCGATCCCATCTCCGGACGCATCACCCGTTCGCCCTGCTGGGTGAACAGCAGCGCCTCGATCATGTCGCGGACATGCTTGTCGTAGGCCGCGCCGGCGGTGCGGCCGTCGGCTCCGATGCGCAGCGGCGCGTCGGCGTTGAACGGCGCGCTCACGATGCGAAGACCCGCTGCTGACCGGCGGGGGGCGCGATCAGCGGTTGCCCGGTGGGCGCGCACTGGCCTCGGGCCGGCACGATCACGACAGGGCTCAGCGCCCCCGCGACGGAGACCAGGACCCGGCTCGCGCCGCTGAGAAAGGCGCCTGTCGCACAGGGCGGCGACGAACCGGACGCGGCGAGGCTGCATCCGGCGATCGTGTATTTCGCAACGAGGGGAACCACTGGCTGGCCCATGATAAAGACGCGCGGCGACAGCGGCGCAGGCTTGCCCTGGCCGCCGTGCGAACAGACGACCTGATTGGCGGGGAGCGCAACAAAGCCCGGCATTTCACGCCTCCTCTCATTTGGTCACGAGCAGCGCGGCGGCCGCAGGCGCGGCGCCGGCCGGATCGCCGTTGACCTGAACCGTCGGGCCGAAGATGCGCACCCCCGTCGCGTCGATCGCGATGCAGGCCGTCGCGTTGCCGATCAATATGCCGCCCGTGGGCAGGTATGGCGGGTAGGGGGTATCGGTCACGACGAGCGCGTGCTGCAACAGGGTCTGCAACGCGAAGATCGGCATCGCCGGCGCGCTCGCCTTGGCGACCGTCGGGGCCTCCGCGGTCGAGCCCCACCAGCAGCCGACCCAGATCGGATAATCGGCAAGCCCCTGCTCGAACTCCACCCATACCTTCGACCCCGGCGGCGGCACGATCAGAGAGCCCATCTGAAGGCCCGCCCAGGGCAGGCAAGGCCGCGCCCAGCCCGTGACGTTCGGCCCGTCCCGGTCGGCCACCTCGACCATGAGCCGGCCGCGCCGGTCCGGATCGGGCGTGGGTAGAACCGTGCCGCGATACTTGCCGTAATATCGCTTGACGCCGCTCATCGCGTCGGAGGCGGGCAGGTCCTCGTCCTCGTCGGGGCGCATGCTGTCGACAAATCCGAGCTGCGCCATGGTTTTCCTGCTCATCCCGAGGCTCTCCTGTCCCAGGCCGCCAAAATCCTACGCCGCCAGGCCCGACCATGGCTCGAAGGCGTTGCGTGAAAGCGTGAAGCGCTGCTTGTATTCGCCAGGCCGAAGCTCGTGGGTTACGCTGCGCACGTAATGCAGCCCGTCATGCGGCATTCCCGCGCCCGCGACCGTGACGAGCTGGCGCGGGCGCAAGACCCTGCCGAGCCGCAGCACGTCGAGCGAGCCGCTTGCGGTGATCGTCTCGGCGGCGCGCGCCGCCTTGCCAAGCCCCACCATCAGCGCCTGCGGGAGCGAGAATTTCGCCATGCCCGTCAGCGGCTCGGCGCGCAGCGGGAGGGGCGCGCGCGGGCCGAGGGGCGGCGACAGCGGATTGACGTCGGGCACCGGGATGGGGATCGGAATATTGACCGGCAGCCGCTCGTCGTGCAGCAGGAAGACGAACAGGGTCTTGGAGAAACCGTCGAAGCTGAAACTGATGCTGTCGACGTTGCTCATTGCGTCGCTGTTGACGAAGAGAGTCGTCTGCGAAGGGCCCGTCTTTATCTCGGGGCCCCAATAGGCGATCGACTGGCCCGGCAGCGGTCCCGGATCGATGTAAAAGACATAGCCCACCGACTTTGCGAGATAGGTCACATATTCGAGGTCGGTCCCCATGTGGCTGGGGATGTATTCGGTCGGCAGCGGCACATCGACGTTGACGCTCGGCAGGACGATCGGCGTAATCCCGAGCGGCAGGTATTTCGCAAGGATCAGCGCGACCCGCGCCTCGGCGGGCATGGCGGGATATTTCATCACCCAGCTGAGGTCGACGGCGTCGAGGAGGCGCGACAAATCCTCGCCGGTGATCTGGAGCCGCGAGGCGCCGGGATCGTTTGCGGCGGCGATCTCATGACGGGTGATGACGCCGTCCATCAGCACCATCGGATTGCCGCTCACCATCGCCGTGAGCACGACCCGCTGCGGCGGGTCGAAGAAGCCCTGGCGAAACTTTTCCCGCACGAGCGAATTCTTGCCGAAGGCGAAGGACAACGTGAAACCGCTGCGGCGCTCGGTCGCCTGCGTCACCTGCGCCGACACCAGCGCCTCTACGAGCTCGGCGGGCGCCGGCGACGGCGACGCGACGCCCATCATGATATGGAGGCTCACGCCCTTCAGCACGGGTCTAGCTCCTTGGCGCGGCCATGCCTTGCGGCAGGGTGAGCCGCAGGACGCGCCCCGGCTCGGCTGTGAGTTCCGCAGGGTCGATCGCGCCGTTGGCGTCCGCCAGCCGCCACCACCAGCGCGCGTCGCCGAGTTGCTGCGCGGCGAGGATGTCGAGCCGGTCGGCAGGCTTCACCGTCACGCTTCCCACTTCGGCGAGCGACGCCGGCTGCGGCAGGAAACGGCGCGCGACAAAGACGACGGGACGCCCGCTCGCGTCCACGCCCGAGAGCAGGTCGAGGCCGCGATAGCGGCTGTATTCGTCGAACGGCTGAAGCGTCGGGACCGGCAACGCCGGATTGGGGTCCATCAGATCGAGCATCAGAAGCCTTGCGCTCCCAGTTGCGTGCGGGTTCCATCGGCGGCGCGCCTGGCGAGCGACTCCTTGGTCCGCAGATAAGCGAGAAAGAATTCAGCGCCGCGATGGTCGATCGGCAGGTCGTTGCTCGACAGGGCGCGCAGCGAGAGGGAGACTTTCGCGTGGATGGGGTTCAGCGTCGTATCGAAGGCTTCCTCCGTTACCGTAAACTCGGTCACGCGCACCGGCACGACGCGCTGCGCGCTCCAGACGAAGAGCGTGAGGGGCGCCTCCATTGGCGCGATCTCGACCGCGCCGCGCCGCAGCAGCTCATCCGCGGCGGCGATGTCGTCGCTCGTGGGAGAGACGAGGGATTCGAGCAGCGAAAGCTGCGGAAACAAACCGACCTCGACGGCGGCCGGATTGTCCTTGGCGAATTCGAGCTGATCCGTCGCGTCGAGCTCCGCGTCGAGCTTGAAGGTCTCGACCGCCGGCCCCTTGAGCCTGAGCGCCTCGGTCCGGTCCGCGCTATCGCCGCCGGCCGATAGCGGCTGCAGCGTGCGCGTCAGCTGGTCGGGATTGTATTGCAGCACGATCAGCCGCCTGACGGTGAACAGCACCGGATCGAGCAGCACGAGGCCCGCCTTGAGGATTTGGGGAGATCGGGAGAAGCCGGTCATTCGTCGCTCTCCGAGATGGGGAGTCGAATTGTCGGGGACGCCTCCACGGCGCCCGGCTTCAGCAGGCCCACGTCTTCCCAGAATTTCGCGGTGCGCCTGTCGACCGCGACGCCGCCAATCGATACGGCTGGCTGATCGAGAACGGCCCCGCCCAGATGCGATTGCTCGATGGTCACATTGTTGAATTGGTTCTCCCAGGCGCCCTGCAGCATGACATATTCGGTCTCTCCGAGCTTGTTGCTGCGGATATGTCCCATCTGCACAAGGTCGGGTCGGTCGGCCAGCTGATCGTGCGTGAGCCCACGCTGGGGCTTGAACCGCCCCGGCCTGCCCAGCAGGAATCGAAGCGGATGGTTGGGATCGGCTTCAATCATTCTGATTGCCGCCCGCCGCATCTGACGGGTGCTCGAACCGACAAGAGCCTGGTTCGGTCCGGGGCGGGGCGCGCCTCCAACTGGAGCCGGCGGCGTTGTCCTGCCGGCGGCGGCCTGCGGCCCTCCGGCCTGTCCGCGGCTCTTCTGGCTGGCGCGCAGCGTCTCGAGCTCCCGGATCAGGGCCGCGGCCGATTGGGCGGCGAGTTCTGGATCGACCTGCCGCATGGCCTGAATCTTTTCGTTCCACGCCTTCAGCTCCGGCGCGGCGGCGAGCTCCCTGGCGTATTCGACATGGATCACGGGGCAGGGATGCGGGCTGCAGACGCCCACGCCCTTCGGCGTCACGACGGCGCGATGCCCGTTGGCGGTCTCCTTTTGCGCCACCGCCTGTCCCTGATCGATCGCCTTTTCGGGAGCGGGCGGGGGTTTTGCCGGCTTCATGTCCGGCTTTTCTTCGACATGGCCGGCGGCTGGCTTCTTCATGCCTTCCGGCGCCTTGTCGATGGCCCGAGGCGCGGGTTTCGGAGCGGGTTTCGGCGCAGGCTTGCCGGCAGGCTCGGCCGTCTCGTGGGGCTCGTCGGCCAATTTCGGTTTCGGGGCCGTCGCCTGTCTCGCCGCCGCCGCGTCGGTGCCCTTCTTCCCGGCGCCGACGAGATGCGAAGTCGCGGTCGATTGCGCGGCGGCGAATGCGGCTTCCTTGTCCGTCTTGCCCTGGAGCTTCGCGTCGAGGAAGGCCGTACCGGCGCCAAGCGCCTTGTCGGCGGCGGTCGCCGACCCGCCTTTCAGTTTGCTGGCCGGGACGCCAAGGACGCCGCTGATGCAACCGATGGCCAGCGCCCGGGTCTTGCCCCCGAGGATTTCTTTCGTTTGCGCCCCGGCCTGCTCCTGGGGCGGCGTCGCCGGGAAGAGCTTGTCCAGCGCCTCCGTCGTGAGTTCGCCCGAGAAATTGACGCCAGCCTCGGTCAGACAGCGCCTTGCCGCCTGCTGGGCCAGCGGCTTGCCAAGCTGCGCGGCGGCGCCCGCCCCGTTGAGCGCCTGGCCGAGACCCGCCGTGAGGCCGGTGACGAAGCCCTGCTTGCCGAATTTCGCCGCGTCCCGCTTGGCCGCCTTCCAATCGACCTTGTCGTTGACGGCATAGCTCGCCGCGGCGGTGGAGCCGCCCCCGAGCACGACGCCGCCCGCGCCGGTGACGAGCGCGGTTCCGCCCGCCGTCAACGCCGTCGCGCCAGCGCCCGTGACGCCGGCGGTCCCCACGGCGGCCCCTATGACGGGGGCCGCGACGACGGCGCCCGCGGCGAGCGCGATGGCGAAGGAAACGTCGCGAACCGTCTCGAGATCGCTCGCAAGACTCTCGGCGCCGCCGATCGTTTTCATGCGATAGGCGTTCCATTCCTTCATCGCGTCTTCGTATTGCCCGGTTGCGAGTTTCAGGAGGCGGGCGGCCTCCCCGATATCCCCGCGTTCGAGCGCTTGCAGTCCGTGGCGCGCAGCGTTTTTCGGATGTCCCCACATGCCGATCCACGGCGGGCTGGTCTTTCCCCAGATATCCGCCGCGATGCCGATCAGCGCTTTTGGCTTGCGAAAGACATCGCCCAAACTTTCCACGCCGCCCTGGTACTCCTTGAGCATGTCGTACTGCGACGCGCGTCCCCTCTCCGAATCGTCGATCACCCTGTCGAGACGGAGGCGCAGGCGGTGGGCGGCCTGGGCTTTATAGGCTTCGTATTCCTGCTTCGTGAGCCGCTTCTTGCCGTCCGGAAAATTGACTTCGTACATGACGCTTTCGCCGGACCCGGCGGCGGCTGGCTCGCGCGCGAGCATGGGGCCGGCGCTTTGCGCGACGCGCGCAGGCTGGTCCGCGGCCACGGCGTCGCCGGCGCGGCGCGCGTCTTGTTCGAGCGCCGGGTCGGGATCGATCCCACCGCCGACGCCGCCGCGCGACTGCTGAACGACATGGGCCAGTTCATGACCGAGCAGGCGCCGACCCTCGCGGCTCGCGACGTCAGGCGCGCCGCTTCCGAGCACAATGTCGCGCCCGACCGTATAGGCGCGCGCATTAACCGCCGCCGAGGATTTTTGCGCGGATGCGTCGGCATGAATCCGCACGCCGGAAAAATCATGCGCGAACCGCTCCTCCATCTGCGCGCGAATCGGCGAGGGCAGCGGCTGGCCGGATGTGCGCAAGACCGCGCTCACGGCGCCGGGCAAGGCGCGCGGCGGCCCGCCGGAGCCCGCGAGCCGCTGGAGCGGCGCGCGCTTCGCGGCGCAGCGCGGGCAGCTCTCGCCGGTCTCCCCGCAGGCGCAGCTGCGCTGCAGCGTCGCCGGCGCCGCGGCCGTTCCGGCGGGCGTCCGCCGCACAAGAAGCGCGCGCGGACCCGTCATGGCGCCGCCCCCGTTCCGGCCACCCAGCCGACGTTTTCCCGATAGACGAAACCCTTGCTGACGAGGACGTCGCGCACCGTGTGGGCTTCGGTCGAGGCCCCCTCCTTGATGATGGACGACACCTTGCGATTGATGGCGTTCTTGAGCTCGGTGGGCGACATCTTGCCCTTGTTTTGAACGCTGTTGACGGCCTCGTCGAAGATCTTGGCCATCTCCGTCGTTTCGTCGAAGCGGCGGGTGAAGAGGGCGTCGGGGTCGTCCTTCAGCGACACCGGATCGAGCTTCTGACGGCCGCGTGCAACGTCGCGCGGGTCCGTGCCCAGATATTTCGTGCGACGATTGGTGGCCGGATCGAGAAACTGCCGGTTGTGCGGGTCGAGGGCGCGATCCACGGCGCGCTGGGGCTTCACTCCCGGCGCGCCGACGGCCAGCGGTTCGTCGATGTCGCCGCGCGTGACCGGCTGATCGAGCACGAAGGGCTTCTCTCCCGACTTGATCTTTTCCGCGGCTTTCTCGCCGACGTGGAGCGAGAAGGCGTCCGGATCGTCCAATCGAGCAATCGCTTCGTCGACGAAACCCTCGGGCGAGGGAATTCCGGGCCGCCCGGCGACTTTCGCGGCCCTTGCCGCACCCCCTGCCGCGCCCCCTGCCGGCGGCCGGGGGGCGGGCGCGACGCCGGCCCGCATCGCCGCGAGCTTGCGCTCCAGCTCCGCGCCCTCCCGGTTGATCCGCTTGACGAAGGCGGGATCGAGCTTGCCGCTCCGTTCCTGCGCGGCGGCGATGGCGCTCAAGGCGTCGAGCCGCTTCATTTCCTTTTGAAGCGCGGGGTCGGCGGCGAGCTCCTTCTGATAGGCCACACGCAGGACGGGGCACGGCTCAGGGCTGCATCTTTCGACGCCTCGCGCAGTGATCTGCGTATGGTGTCCGTCGCCCAGCGGCTCGGGCTCGGCGAGCGGCTTATGGGCGACGTCTGCGTCGGGAGACGGAGGCTTCACGGAGGGCGCCCCCGGATCCCCGGCGGGCCTGGTCCTGGGCGCCTGCCGCTCGATGGTCTCGACCGACCCGGCGTCGACGGGGTTCGGCGCGCCGAGCGGCGACTTGCCCGCCCCAGACTCGAGCGTCCCAGTCTCGAGCGCGCCAGTCTCTCGCTCGGCGGCCCGCGTCGCGACGCCGGCCGACTTCGCCTCGGCCCGCGCGGCGCTCCCCGTCGTCGGCGAACCATGCGCGAGCGACGGAATGGCGAAGCCGGCGCCAAACTCGGCGAGATCGCCAAAGGCGCTCGCGGTCTCCTTGTCGACGCCCACGGCTCGCGCGCCCAGCTCGACGCCCTTGCCCACAGCCATGGGTCCGAAAACGGCGACGGGATCGAAGCCGCTTGCGACGACCCCGACCGTCGCGCCTGCGATCCAGTTGACGGCGCCCGCCGCCGCGTCGATGCGGCGATAGCCCTCGAACAACTTGGCCGACTCCGCGTCGTGATAGGCGAAGAAGGCCTGCTCGGCTCCCTCGGCCGTTCCGTGCTCTTTCTGGTAGATCCGTTTGAACTCGTCGAACGTCTGAATGTTGGGCGACAGACCGGCGCGCCGCGACTTCTCGGCCTCCGTCGCCACGTCGTGGATGATGATGATCTCGTTGCCGACGAGCGGCCCCTCGTCGCCGGCTTTTTGCGTCGCCGTGTGGCTGTCGATGGAAGACGGGCGCGCCGCGTCCCTCCCCGCCGCTTGGCGGTAGAGGGCCACGATCTCGTCGAGCTCCGGATTTTTCGCGGTGTAGAGACCGCTCGAATCGTAAATTCCCGTTCGGTCGGCGATGGGGACGCCGTCGACGACGATCGACTCGGAAACCCGGGTGTAGGTGGCGTCGGCGTAATTCTCCCTGGCGAGCAGCGCCTCGTTTTCGTCCATCTCGCGCAGATAGTCGTCGAGCGAAGAGCCTTGCGCGGCCGCCTCCCGCGGAGGCTTCGACGGCCGTTTCGGCTCTCGCGCGAGGACAGGCGGCGAGGCGCCGCCGACATGCGCCCGCCGTCCCGCCGCAATCGCGTCTCCGACCTGACGCGCCTCACTTTCCAGGGCGGGGTCGGGATCGATCCCGGCGCCGACGCCGCCGCGCGATTGCTGCACCACATGAGCGAGTTCGTGGCCGAGGAGCCGCCGCCCGGCGGGAGACTCGAAGTCTGGTCGGGGTTCGCCGAGCGCGACATGCTCGCCGACCGTATAGGCGCGCGCGTCGACGGCGGCGGCGGAGCGGCGCGCCCGCGCGTCGGCGTGGATGCGAACGCCCGAGAAATCATGATCGAGGCGATCCTCCATCCAGGCCCGCGTCGCGGTCGGCAGCGGCTCGCCGGAGGCGCGCAGGACGTCGCCGACCATCTCGCCGGGCGCCATGCGCGGGGCAGGGGCGCGGCCGGTCCCGTGACGCTGTAGCGTCATGCGCTTCGAGGCGCAGCGCGGACAATTTCCCCCGGTTTCCCCGCAGGCGCATTTGCGCCGGAGCGTGACGGCCGCAGGCGACGGCGAAGCGGCGGCCCGCCGCGCGACGAAGCTTCGCCCGTTCATCGCGTTTTCCCCTGGCCCGGCGCGGCCGGCGGCGCAATCTCGCCGGCGACGGCGCGGGCGACGCGCGCGCCCGCGTCCCGAGGCTCCGACAGGGCGAGCGCCGGAATCGTCAGCCTGCGATGCGGTTCGACGCGGGCGGGCCCGAAAGCGCCGCGGCGCGCCGCCCTGGTCAGCTCCCCTTCCAACGCCGCCCGCAGCGCCTCGGCGAAATCGGCGCGGCCGGCGCGCGGCCAGTCCGCCTCAATCGACAGCGCATCTATGTGAAGCCGCACCTTCATTGTCCCGCCTTCGCCGTCACCTCGCGCAGAAGCGCGAATTCCCGTTCGGGTATGGGTCGTTCGAGCTTCTGCAATTCGGCCCGAACCACGGTGAGGATGTGCCGCATCGCGATCGGCCCGCCCTCGGCCGCCGCCTCATGCGCGGCGCCCAGGGCGGCGTTGAAGATGCTGCCGCCGGTGAGCGGGAACCGCGCCAGCGCCGCATAGTCGAGGGGCTCGACCGGCGCCGCCTTCGGAAATACGTCGCGCCAGATCGCCTCGCGTTCCGCGGCCCCGGGGAAACCGAAGCCGATCACGAACCGCAGCCGGCGCAGAAAAGCCGGATCGAGCGCATGCTTCATGTTCGTGGCGAGGATGGTGACGCCCCCGAAAGCCTCCATCCGCGTCAGCAGATAATTGATGTCGATGTTGGCGAAGCGGTCGTGGCTGTCCTTGACCTCGCTGCGCCGCCCGAAAACCGCGTCGGCCTCGTCGAACAGAAGCATGACGCCGCCGCCTTCGGCCGCGTCGAAGACGCCGCGCAGCTTCTTGGTCGTGTCGCCGATGTATTTGCTCATGATCGAAGCGAGATCGACCCGGAAAAGCGCGAGACCCAGCTCCCGGGCGACGGCTTCGGCGGCCATGGTCTTGCCGGTGCCGCTCTCGCCATGGAACAGGGCGGCGAGACCGAGCCCCCGGTTGGCCATGGCCGAAAATCCGTAGGCGTCGAGCGCCGCGCCGCGGGTGCGGGCGTGGCGGATCAGCCGGTCGAGCTGCTCTCGATCCTGCGCCGGCAGCTTGACTTCATCGATCTTGGCGCGCGGCGCGATGCGCTCCGCAAGCCCCTCCAGCGCGCCGCCCGCGCGCCGCACGCACCAGCTCCACAGCCGCTCGACGTCAGGCGCGCCGCCGGCCTCAGCCGCGGCGCCGTCGATGGCGAGCCGGATGCGCGAGGCCGGCAGGGTAAATTCGCCGGCAAGGCGTTCGAGCGCCTCCGCGTCAGGCTCCGGGCCCTCCGGCCACGCCTCGGCCCAGAGCGCCCGCCGCTCGGCCACGGTCGGGGCGCCGATTTCGAGGAGATGTGCAGCCGGATCAGCGCCCGGCGCGCCAACATCCAGAATGACGATTCCAGCCAGCTTGAGCAGCCAGTCCCAGCCGGGCGCCGGGCGCGCCGCCTCCGGCGGTTCTCCGCCCGCCGGCTCCGCGCCCGGCGGCGCGACGAGCAGCGCAATCGGCGTCAGCAAACCTTCGCGCTCCCAAAGGTTCGCGAAACGCTCGATCGCGTCGGCGTCGCGCGGCAGCCTGGCGAAGGGGATTTCGAGCAGCGCAATCCCATTCGCGGCGAGCGCGGCGGCCGCCACGTCGCGCTTCGACGCCCTGTCGCGTCCGACGAGCTCCACCAGCGTCGTCGGCTGGCCGCGGGCGATCCAGTTTTCGACACGACGGGCGAGAGCCTCGTGCGAGGGAGGCAAGGGCAGGGGCGGCGGCGCGACGGGCTCCGCGATTTCGAGCAGCCGCTCGTCCAGATAGTCGAGCCCCTTGATATAGGCCGCGATCCGTTCGTCGATCCGCAGCGGCGCGGCGATCAGCGCGGCGGCGCCCGACTGGTGCACCTCGATCAGCTGATGGCGGCGCAGCGGCCGCGTCGGAGAAAGCGCATCCCAGCTCGGCGCGTCGAACAAATCGAGCGCGAGGCCGAACGTCGGCGCCGCGACGACGGGCGCCTCCTGCGCTCCGGCGATCAGCGCGGGGAAGCGCGGATCGAGCTCCATCGCCGCGCACAGGAGCAGCACGTTGCGCTCGAAGGCGGAAAGGCCGAACCATTGCGACAGCGCCGCCAGGGCCGGTCTGGGTCGCCTTTGCGCCGCCTCCTCGAATTTCGCCGCCGCTCCCTCGGGCGTATCCTCGGCGGGCGGAGCGCGCGGGCAGGGCTGGCAAACCTCGGCGGCGGCGTCCGACGCCCAGTCGATCCAAAAGAGGCGCCGAGGGCGCGGCGGCGGCGGCTCCGCCGGCGCAGGGACGGGCTGCGGCGGGCGAAGCTTTCTGGCGCGATTTTCCAGCAGCAGACGCAGCCAATGGAGCCCGGCCTGAAGAAAGGCGCTGTTGTTCCCTGCGAAGGCGCTCGTCTCGTTCATGGCGGCGCCGTCACGGTCTGCTGCGGATCGAACTGCGGCGGCTGCGCCATTCGATCGCGCACGAGATTGTTCTCGGCGCCATCGACCCGGAGGCGCACCGGCAGCGGCGTGTCCGACGGGGCGAGGCCCGGCGCCGGCACGGCGACCGTGCCCGTCTTCGCCGCGACGGCGATCTGGAAGGGATTGTCGCCCACGAGCACGTCGACGCGCTGACCCGGCCATATCTGCGGCGCGACGTTGATCGTCAGGATCCGCTGGCCGCCGGGCGCGGCGAGCGCCGGCGGGGGCTTCAGCCGGGGCGCCAGAACGATCGCAAGCTCGTTCGTGCGCCTTGTCGCCTTGCCGGCGCGTTCGATCCTGAGAGCCACCCCATAGGTTCCGGCCGGCCAGTCGGCCGCGGCCGCCGCGGCGTCGGGCAGGGCGACGCTCGCGCTGGCGCCGTCCGCCGCGGGCGTCGCGACGCGTTCGAGCGGGTCGGCCAGCCGCTGGTGCCGGAATTCGGCGGTGACGACGTCGCCCTCGAGCAGCGCGCCGCGCAGCGTCAGCCTGTCGCCCATTTCGGCGCTGGCGCGCGGTCCCTCGCCCGCCGCCGGCGCAATCTCGATGCCGGCGAGGGTTGGCCACGCGGGCAGGGGGGCGGCGGTCGAAGGTTGCGTCGACACGCCCCGATCGCCTTGCCCCCGGCTGAGCACAGGCAGCGGGCTGCGGGTCGGCCGCGTCCCCTGGATGATCACGGTCGTCACCTGATAGGCGACGGTCGGCCGGTAGCGCGCCTGCATGGCGGTCCAAAGCTTCGACAGTTCGTCGGCGCTGAGATACTGCGGAATGATCTTGAGCGTCTCGATCTGGTCGGCCAGGTCGATCGCGGTTCGCCCCTGCGGGTCCGGAGGAATGAGGTTGACCGGCGTCGGATTCTGCGGCGTCAGCGACCGGCGCACCATGTCGCGCGTCAGCACGGGGGTCTCGTTCAGGAGATCCATCGCGAAGCCGAGCAGGACTTCCGCATTGAGGTCGACCGAGCCGTAGGCGGTGAGCAGGTAGTGGAGATCGAGCGCAAGGGGCGGGTTGGAAAGCCGCGCGCCCCGCGCGTCCCGCGAGGGCAGTTGCGCGTTGCGCCAGCCGAGATTGGGCGTGACCTGATACAAAAACAGGTTGAGCCGGCTGGTTTCGGTTTCGCCCGTCGTGATCCGGTCCGGCGGGAGCGCGCTGACCGTGAAGCTCCCGACCGGCGACAGATCGTTGTTGATCAGCCCCTCGTTCAGCAAGTCCTTGAGGATTGCGGTGACCGCAGCGATGGCGAGGGGACTGCTCACGAGCGGGCTCCACGCGATCGCCGGTCGAGATAGGCGGCGAGCCGGTCGTCCCGGGGCTGCGCCGGCGCCGCCCGCACGGCCGGCGCCGCTTGCTGTCCGGGCGCTGCGCGCACGTCGATACGGCCAATGCTGATCTCGATGACCGGTTCGCTGCGCAAAAGCGCCGCGCCCGTCCGCGTCGCGGCGATCGGCGGGATCGCCGGGATCGGCGGACGGGCAAGAATGTGTTCGCCTCGGCGCGAGCCGCGCGGCTCCGAAGGCGCCGGCCCCGGTTCCAACACGCGATGCTCGCGGCTCGCAGGGTCACGCGGCTGCGCTCCGACCTCGCCGCGTCGGTTGGCGTCTTCGGCCTCTCGGGCAACGGGCCTTTTGCGATCCGCTGACCGCTCCGGCTCCGGCGACCGCCTCACCGCCTCGGAACGAGAAGCGAGCAGCGCCGACCCCGGGGGCGGCGGGTCTGATCCGGCGACGGCGGCGATCGTTGGCGACGGCTGGCCGATCGCGGCGGGCGGGACAAACGGACCCGCAGCCGGCTTCTCCGCCTGGCGCGTGGATAGCGCCGCCGGATCGACGGGCGCTTCACTTTCGACGCCCGTCTCCGCGCCGAACACATATGGTAGACGGGGGCGCAGGCTGGGCGCCGCCGCCGCCCGGTCGCCTCGTTCGTGGCTGACGAGCGCCTCGAACAGATCCGGCGCCTTTCCCGCCGATGCGGCGTCGCTCTCGGCGCTCATGTCGGCAACAACGCGAGATAGCGCTGGCGCCGGCGGGGGCTCATCGCCAGAATGTCCGCCTCGCGCCAGCCGAACGCCTGCGCGAGCCGGGCGATGTCGATCGTGAGGCGCGTGGCGAAGTTGCGCAGTTCCGCCCACAGGATGTCGATGACGTGCAGCGGCTCGGTCCAGCGCGCCGCGCATTCGGGACAGTGAAGCGCCAGCTCGATTTGCGCCAGCGGGTCCGCCTCGGCGACTGCGAGGGCGAGCGCGCCGGCCAGCCCCGGCGCGTCCACTGCGTCGCTGTCGAGGAGGATCCGGCGGGCGAGCGCATGGGCAGGCGTCGCCGCGCAATCTGCGGCGGCCATCACGTCGGCGGGGGTCGGCAGGCGGTAGCCGATGAGCTCCTCGCGATAGGCCAGCAGGAAGGGCCCAGACCGTCGAGGCGCCGAGGCGGCGATGGCGAGGCAATCGAGCGCGCTCTCACAGATCGCCGCGCATTGCGGGCAATTCGCCAGCACTTCGAGATGTGGGCCGAACACCTGGGCCCGCAGGCGCAGCAGCGCGCCGTTGACGAGGCCGAGGGGCCAGTCGCGGGGATCCCCATCCGCGTCATCGTCCCTGGCGTCAGCCGCATCGAGCAGCAGCACGGCTCGACCCGCCGGGCTCGACCCGTCGCCGAGGTCGCACACATCGAGGAGTTCCGAGGGAGAGAGCGTCCGCATGATGACGACGCCTCAGGCCGGCTCGGTGAACGCGCCCTCTGTGGGCTCCGGCAAATCGTAATCGCGCTCCCAGCCCTCGGTCTCGAGCTTGAGATGCTGGATCAGAACCGCATTGCCATTGGCGTCGAGATCGGACGTGGCCTGGAATTCAGAAACCCAGCAGCGAAACACCTTGTAACGGATCGCCGGCTGTCCCGCCTCGTTGTAGACCTCGATGACGAGATCCTTGCGGAAATCGGCCAGAGAAACTTCCTTGCCGAGGCCGGAGCCGTAATTCCACACCTTGTTCGCCCATTGCTCGAACTCGACGTCGTGGGTGACGCCGCGCTCGATCGTGATCGCATCGTATTCGGTGCGGCCCGGCGACTTGCGGCTCGAACTCGGATCGCCGCCCTCACGATGCTTGACGACCTCCGTCGTGCGCTTCAATCCGCTGATCTTGCTCACGCCCGCGACATAGTCCGAGCCCCATTTGATTCTGAACTTGAAGTTCTTGTAGGGATCGAAGCGTTGCGGATTGACGGTGAACTGAGCCATGACGTCTTCCCTCACGCTTCGATCGCGCCGGCCATTTGCTGGAGTTGCAATACGACGAATTCGGCGGGCTTCAGCGGCGCGAAGCCGACCCTGATGTTGACCACGCCGAGGTTGACGTCATTTTGCGTGGTGGTTTCGCTGTCACATTTGACGAAATAGGCTTCGTTCGCGCTTTCGCCCTTGAAAGCGCGCTGGCGAAAGAGATTGTGCATGAAGGCGCCGACGTTGAGCCGGATTTGCCCCCACAAAGGCTCGTCATTGGGCTCGAACACGACCCATTTGAGCGCGCGGTAGAGGCTTTCCTCGATGTAGAGCGCCGTTCGTCGAACTGCGACATATTTATATTCGTCGGCGAAGGCGTCGGCGCCCCTGAGCGTGCGCGCGCCCCAGTTGATCGAGCCAAACACAGGGAAGTGACGGAGGCAATTGACCCCGAGCGGATTCAAAAGGCCATTCTCGCCGTCGGTCATCGGCACAGCGAGCGAGGACACGCCGATGAGCGATGTGTCGATGCCCGCTGGACTCTTCCACACGCCGCGCTGCGTGTCGGTCCGCGCGAACAGGCCGGCGACCACCCCGCAGGGCGCAAATTCCTCGATGCGATTGTCCCGAAGCGGATTGGGCATCTTCAGCCGCGGGAAGAAGATCGCGCCGTTGCGGCCGCGATAGCCAATCTGGTCGGGATCGGCCGAGAAGCCGACCACCGCGGCCGCGACGCTTTTCCAGGCGCTCGGCGGATCGACCAGCAAGACCGCGCGGCGCTTCTCGCAATAGGCGCCGGCGGCCGCGATCACCCCGACATCGGCGTCGCCGCCCGCATTATAGGGCGGGATGCAAAGCAGGTTGAAGATGCCGTCGCGCGTGTAGAGTTGCTCCAGCGCGTAAAGGCCAGTCTTCTTATCCTCTCCATTGGGCTTCAGAAAATCCGCCGAAGCAAGCGCGCCGCCGTCTCCGATCAGACCGGCAATCGCCGCGAGCGCGTCGCTATAGGCCTTCTTCCTGGTTTTGAGCGGATCCTTGGTCGGGTCGGGCAGTTGTTTCTGGGCGGCGAGCATTTCGGCGTATTTCTGGCCGAGTTGGTCGTCGCCGAACACGGCCGAGAAATCGGGAAGCGCCGGCGTCTGGCTGTCGAGGTCCCCGCCATTCCAGGCGATCAGCGCGGAGTCGGCCAGCATGTGATCGACCCGGCGCATGGAATTTTTTACCGTCAGATTTTCGTAAATTTCCGTGGCGTTGCTATCGAGGTCCGTCACGGTGAGATCAAAAAGATCGCCAACGCTCACGCCCAGCGTCGACGCGACGCTCGACGCCGTCGCCGGCTTGGCGGCCGCAATCAGAATGCGGAGCTTATTCGCCCATGCGCCGGGGCTCACAGCCTTGAATGTAAGCTCGCCGACATTGAGCACGCGCACTGTCGCCTTTGGCGCCGAGGCGGCCGCTTTCTTCGCAGCCGCATCGATCGCCGCGGCGTCGGCATTGTCCGCAAGCGTTGAAATCGCATCCATCGCGCCTTTGGCGGCGTCCTTGACAGGCTGCGGCGCATCCGTGTCCGCGGCGATCGGATCGTAAACCGCCTTGGCGGCGTCCTTCGCGGCCTTGCCGTTTGCGGCGCCCCGCGCGGCGGCGATTATATTGCCGACCGCCTCGATCGCCGCATCGGCGGAGCCGCCCGCGCCGTCGTTGAACAGGCGCACGATCACGGCGCGCGCGCCGCCATTCAGGAAGAAATCCCGAACGGCAAAGCTCATGGAGCTGTCGGTCCAGAGCCCGCCGAAAATGCGCTCGAAATCACCGAAACCCACAATGTCGACGGCGCTGTCCACTGGCCCTTTTCTGGCCCGGCCGATAAACGCCGCCACGGAAGTCGCGACGCCCGTGATCGTACGAACGCCGCTCGCAATTTCATTGACGTAAACTCCAGGATAGCTGAGCGCCTGCGCCATAGCTCTCCTCCTAAAAAATCGAGCCAATACAACTTACGCGTCCACAACTTAACTTGATCGCGGGACGCTCCTCTCAGAATCTCGTGTCTTTCAGAGTTATAGTTACAAACTTACAAGAGAAGGATAGCGTAAGCCGAATTGATTTCATTCGCAACTGCAATCAACTTTCGGAACTCGACTTTCGCGCAATGATCATTCGTTGTCGCCTCGAAGCTCGTTCGCTCACGGAGCAGTTCCCGGTTCATCTTCGAATTGGACCGGCGCTATTTCAACTCGGCGTCCCCGCAACGCCACCAGGCGCGTGATCGCGGATTTGGAGAGACGCTGCGCCTCGAGGGCGACGCCTTCGTCGGCGGCCGACTCCGCCGCCTGCAAATAGATTTCCGCTGCAGTTTCACAGGCTGCGATCGCCTGATCGATCATGACGACCGAATCCGGCGCGCCATGACGCTGTGTCGGGGAGGGGCCGACGCCAGAAAAGACGGACGCCCGCCTATTGCCGCTCCCTGCCTCTGCTATTCTCCCAAGGAGATCTGCCGTCGCCTCGTCGCCGCTCACCGCTGCGGCGGACGCCAAAGATCTGCACGTCCTCCGTATGCCCTCTTCCAGCGATGCTGCTTTCTCCTGTAGCTCCCTCATGGATATCGCCGGCGGCAAGCCCGCCGCGCGCAGTTCGCCATGGTAGGCCCTTCGTCGCTCCATCCGCAGAATCGACGCATGGCGCAACTCTTCTCGCGCCATGCGCTCCGCATAGCGACGGACAGCCTCGCTCGGCGCATAGGCGGAGACATAGCTCCAGAATGCAAAGGCGCGATCTTCGTTCCGAACCGCAATGGACAGGGCGCGGTAGGGTGTAACGAGGCGAGAGACAGCGAGATCCGCCATACCCTCGTCCTCCAGATCCGGGGGAAGCTCCCAGCGGATGTCCGCCGGCTTTGGCGCACACCCCGTTACGGCCACGGACAGTTCCGTAACTCTCGCCGAATGCGCCTCCTCCTCGCTCGCGAGATGCTCGAAGACTTTCACAGCTGCGTTATTGTCGAGGCTGCGCATCCGTCGCGAAAGTTGACGATACCGCATGGCGGCCTCGTCTTCCATGGCCTTCGCGATCGCCATCAGTTCCGGAAGAGATTCGACGACGCCTTCAGGTTCAGACTTCAGCACGCCCATCAGTTTTCGGTCCCACGGATTCGCGTCACTATCTTCCGCCCACGGATTGACGCGTCGAGTTTCGCGCCGATCATAAGTAGAGAGCGCCACGCGGCACAAAAGCACGCGGGAGCCCATTTCATCCATTCCTCACGACAGGTAGCGCCTTGAAACAAAGCCTCAAGCGCCTCTTGCGCGCCGTGATCCTCCTCGCTTTGTGTTGCTCCTTCCATATTGATGCAGCTCATGCGGCGAGTCGCCTCGTCGAATTGATCGCCAAAGTCCAGCCCGGAGACATTATCCCCGGCGCCGATCGCTTCGGCGCGCCCCAAGGGGAGCCGCCGCTCATTCCCGTTTTGAGAGGCAACGAACAGCTCGGCTTCGCCTATTTGAACTCTGATTTCGCAAACGCAGTCGGCTATTCGGGAAAGCCCATCGAGATCATAGTCGGCGTCAGCCCGCAAGGTCGGATCGCGGGCTTGAAGCTTGTCGACCACAAGGAGCCGATCGTGCTCGTCGGCATACCCGAGTCCCGCATCGTCGCATCGATGCAAAAACTGGTCGGACTCGACGTGTCGCGCGTCACGACCGGCGCAGAACCTGTCCCGCGGGTCGATATTGTAAGCGGGGCCACCGTCACGGTCCTGGTGATCGGCGACAGCGTCATACGTTCCGCGGTCAAGCTCATTGAAGCCGGCCGCCTGTCCGAACAGGCTCCGGCTGGTCCGATGGCCACAAAAGAGCCGACGAGCGGGCGAACAATAAACCCCGACGCAACGGCGCCGCCGGATTGGGAGGGATTGCTTCGCGACGGTTCGGTCGGCCAGCTCCGCCTGACGGTCGCGCAAGTCAATTCCGCTTTTGCGAAGTCCGGCCCCCCTGCGGCCGCTGAACATCCGGAAACGGGGGAGCCCGAAGAAACCTTTATCGACCTTTATGCGGCCCCGGCTTCGTTTCCGCCGATTGGGCGAAGCCTGCTCGGCGATCAGGAATTCAGTCAATTGCAGCAGCGTCTCGCCCCGGGCCAGCAGGCGATTGCAATAGCGGCCAAAGGGCGTTTCTCCTTCAAGGGCTCCGCCTATGTCCGGGGCGGAATATTCGACCGTTTCGAGTTGATCCAGGGCGCCGAGACCATACGTTTCCGTGATCGAGACCATACCCGCATCGGCGCCTTCGCCGCCGCAGGCGCGCCGAAGCTCCCGGAGATAGGGATCTTTCTTATCCCCGCCGACGCCCGTTTCGACCCAGCTGAACCCTGGCGCCTCCAACTGCTCGTGCAGCGCGCGATCGGCGGACGGGAAAAAGCATTCCTTACTTTCGATCTGAAATACCAACTCCCGGAGCGCTATTTCAAGATCGAGGGAACGCCCACGCTCCAGCAAAAGCCACTCGCCGAAGATGGCCTCCACGCCAGAAATCCGCCTCTTGCCGGTCCTCTCGACGAACCGCTCTGGCGGCGCATCTGGCGGGAGGACGCGCTGAACATAGCGCTCACGGCGATCACTCTCCTTGTGCTCACGGCGATTTTCTTTTTCCAGGACTTCCTCGTGCGACGCCCGAACTTCTACGCATGGGTGCGTCGGAGCTACCTCGCCTTCATACTTCTCTGGCTCGGATGGTATGCAAATGCGCAGCTCTCCGTCGTCAACGTCATCACCTTCACCAATGCCCTCGCCACCGGCTTCCATTGGGAATATTTTCTAACGGCTCCCCTTGTATTCATCCTCTGGTTCGGCGTCGTCGTTTCTCTATTGTTCTGGGGCCGCGGTCCCTTTTGCGGATGGCTGTGCCCGTTTGGCGCCTTGCAGGAGCTTCTCAACAACGCCGCGCAGGCTTGGCGGATTCCCCAGATCACGGTGCCATGGGCTCTACACGAGCGGCTGTGGCCGATAAAATACATTATTTTCCTGGTGCTTTTCGGCGCCTCCCTCTATTCCGTTGCGTTCGCCGAACGCCTCGCGGAAGTCGAGCCGTTCAAAACAGCAATCATTCTCAAATTCGTGCGCAGCTGGCCCTACGTAGTTTATGCTGGCGCCCTGTTGTTCATGGGCTTGTTTATCGAACGCTTCTTTTGCCGCTATCTCTGCCCTCTCGGCGCCGCCCTCGCCATCCCGGGCCGAATGCGCATGTTCGAATGGCTCAAGCGTTGGCCTGAATGCGGGTCTCCCTGCCAGCGTTGCGCACGCGAATGCCCCGTACAATCGATCCACCCAGACGGACACATCAACCCCAATGAGTGCATTTACTGCATGCACTGCCAGGAGCTCTACTGGGATGACCAAAGGTGCCCGCACATGATTCAACTTCGCCTGAAGCGAGAAAAATTGCAGGCGCTATCCTCGCCTTCGATGAGAACGCGCGGATAGCGAGACCCTTCTCAACGCCCAGTTCGCATCGCGACGGCGCTTGACGATGCAGATTCGCGCACGATTTCGAAATTCGGTGTCGAGGGAGTCCGCGCATGTCTGGTGACGATCAGGAAACCAAGGGGATGAGCCGTCGCGCTATTCTGGGCGCTGGCGCCGCGGGAGCGATCGCGGGCGCAGCCGGAACCATCGTCGGCAGCAGCGACGGCGGCAGGACCGCCATTACGCCGGCCGAGGCCCAGCCCTCTGCCGCTTCCGCATGCAAGACGGAAGTCGCGCCCGGCGAACTCGACGAATACTATGTCTTTTTCAGCAGCGGCCAGACCGGCGAGATCCGCATAATCGGTATGCCGTCGATGCGTGAATTGATGCGGATACCCGTTTTCAACAGAGACAGCGCGACCGGCTGGGGCCTGACAAATGAATCAGTAAAAATATTGACGGAAGGGCTCACCCCCGAAACCCGCGCGCGCCTCAAGGCGCGGGGCGGGATATGGATGAACGGCGACGCCCATCATCCGCATATGTCGTTCACCGACGGAACTTACGACGGTCGTTACATTTTCATCAATGATAAGGCCAATACCCGTCTTGCGCGGATCAGAACGGATATAATGAAATGCGACAAGATCATTGAACTACCGAATCAATACACCGTGCACGGGATAAGACCCCAAAAGTTCCCGCGCACCGGTTATCTTTTTTGCAACGGGGAATATGAAGTGCCGATCCCGAACGACGGCAAGACGCTCGACGATCCAAAACAGTACCGGTCCATTTTCTCTGCTGTGGATGGCGACTCCATGAAAGTCGCCTGGCAGGTGATCGTCGATGGCAACCTCGACAACAATGACGCCGACTACCAGGGCAAATACGCCTTTGCCACTTGCTACAACTCGGAAAAAGGCGTCAATCTGGCCGAGATGACGGCGAAGGAGCAGGATTGGGTTGTCATTTTCAGCATTAAGCGAATCGAAGACGCCGTCAAGAAAGGTCATTTCAGCCGCATAAATGGAGTCCCTGTGATCGATGGGCGCCACGGCTCTCCGTACACGCGTTATGTGCCTGTCTCGAACAATCCACACGGCATGAACGCGGCGCCGGACGGGATTCACGTCGTCGCGAATGGCAAGCTCTCGCCAACCGTCACCGTCTTCGACGTACGCCTTTTCGACCAGCTTTTCGACGACAAGCTGAAACCTCGTGATGTCGTGGTCGCCGAACCGGAACTCGGCCTCGGTCCGCTCCATACTGCCTTCGACGGACGGGGGAATGCATATACAACGCTGTTTCTCGACAGCCAGGTTTGCAAATGGAGCATCGATAAGGCCGTCAAGGCTTTCAAAGGAGAAAAAGTCGATCCGATCATCGATAAAATCGACGTTCATTACCAGCCAGGCCACAACCATTCCTCGATGGGCGAGACCAAGGAGGCTGACGGAAAGTGGCTTCTTTCACTGAACAAGTTTTCCAAGGACCGATTCCTGAACGTCGGTCCACTGAAACCCGAAAACGACCAGCTTATCGATATTTCCGGAGACAAAATGAAACTGGTTCATGACGGGCCAAGTTTTGCAGAGCCTCATGATGCTGTGATTATCCACCGCTCCAAGCTCGAGGGCCACGTCACGAGTCTTTACAAGCGCGACGATCCGATGTTCGAGGATGCGCGGAGACAGGCCCAAAAGGACGGCGTCAAGCTCGAAAGCGATGCAAAAACCGTTCGTGACGGTAATAAGCTTCGGGTCTACATGTACTCTACGGCGCCCACGTTTGCGCTCGAGAAGTTTGATGTCAAGCAGGGTGACGAGGTCACTGTCTACATCACCAATATAGACCAGGTCGAAGATCTCACACATGGATTTTGCATCGTCAACTACGGGGTCAACATGGAAATCGGCCCACAGGAGACCTCATCCGTAACCTTCATAGCCGACAAACCAGGCGTTTACTGGTATTTCTGCACCTGGTTCTGCCATGCGATGCATATGGAAATGCGTGGCCGTATGCTGGTTCATCCAAGGGAGACCTAGGTGGGCGCAACGCTCATGCAGGCGAATATGCTGGCGCTCGCTTTTTGCATGCCGTCTATGCAAGCTTTTGCCGCTGAGGGGCCGGCTATCGACCTTCAGGAACTCGTGAACCGAACTCCGACAGGAGGCGTCCTTCACCTCGCCAGCGGCCAATATGCCGGCCCAATAAAAATAGACAGGCCGCTCATTCTTGAAGGCGACGCCGGCGCGAACATTACCGCATCTGGGGTCGGTAGCGTTATTACGGTTTCTGCGCCAGATGCGACCGTACGCAACCTGACGATCCGGGGATCTGGTTTCGATCTCGAGCAGATGGACTCAGGGATCTTTCTTGAGCAGGCGGCGAGTCGTGCCCGCGTCGAGGCGAATATCCTCGAAAATAATCTCTTCGGAATATATGTTCACGGCGCGGAAGACGCAATTGTTAAAAGCAATCTCATCGTAGGCAATCGACCGGAAAGATTGAGTGAAGCTGGGAATGGCGTTACTGTCTGGAATGCGCCAGGCGCCCAGGTCCTCGACAACGATATTCGTTTCGGTCGCGACGGCCTCTTTGTGATCTCCAGTAGAAACAACATTTTCCGGGGAAATACGATGCGGGATTTGCGCTATGCTGTTCATTACATGTATGCGTCGGACAGCATCGTGAGCGGCAATGTTTCGATCGGCAATCATATTGGGTTTGCGATCATGTTCTCGCCCAGGCTCGAGGTGGTCGGAAACCTGTCGCGTCATGACACAAACTACGGCCTGATGTTCAATTTTGCTAATTATTCGACGGTGCGTGACAACATCGTCCTGGACGGCCCGCAAAAATGCCTTTTCATCTATGACGCAAACTTCAATACATTCTATCGTAACTGGTTCGAGAAATGTGACATCGGCGTTCATTTTACTGCCGGATCCGAGCAGAATGCGATTTTTGATAATGTCTTCATCCAGAACCGGACCCAAGTAAAATATGTTGGGACGCGTTTTGTAGAATGGTCGAAAAGCAGGCGAGGGAACTACTGGAGTGATAACCCGGCGTTCGATCTCGACGGCGACGGGATAGCAGACGTCGTATACCGGCCCAACGACATCATTGATCGTGTAATTTGGAAGGCTCCCCTCGCAAAAATGTTGGCGAATAGTCCTGCCGTACAACTTTTGCGGTGGGCGCAATCTCAGTTTCCAGTTTTACAGACCGGAGGAGTTGTGGATTCCGCCCCGTTGATGCGACCGATACATATCGATCCCCCGTCAGCTCTCGGCAGACTCAAATGACGCTCCCGGTCGAAATCTCAAGCCTCTCCAAACGTCTTGCAGGCCGAGACATCCTCAAGAACGTCGACCTCAGGCTCCCGGCGGGGCGCAGCATCGCCTTAGTCGGGCACAATGGCGCCGGAAAGACGTCCTTGATCAAGATGATATTAGGATTGTCACGGCCGACCGCCGGCGCGATCAGGGTGTTTGGCGAGGATCCCTCTCATGGCCACACACGGGGGCAAATTGGCTTCCTGCCGGAAAACGTCTCTTTCAGCCCTGCGCTGACAGGTCGCGAGATCCTGACCTATTATGCGAGACTGAAAGGCGTGCGGCCCGCGGAGGGTTCCGCCCTTCTTGAACGTGTAGGACTCAGCAAAGCCGCCTGCGACTTTATCCATACTTATTCAAAAGGCATGCGCCAGCGGCTTGGCCTCGCGCAAGCACTCATCGGCGCCCCGCGGTTGCTCCTGCTCGACGAGCCGACCACGGGACTCGACGCCGCTGTGAGGCAAACATTTTATGAAATCATTGCCACACTGCGCGCCCGGGGCGTCGCCGTGCTACTATCCTCGCACTCTCTGACGGAACTCGAGAATCAGCTCGACCGTATAGTCATCATGCGCCGAGGGACTATCGTCGCAGACGGGTCTGTCGACGAACTGATGGACATCGCCGGCTTGCCGCTGCAATTCACGATGGTGACTCGGAAAGGCGCCGTTATTGACAAAGAGCGACTCGGGCCAGTGGAAGATTTTCGGGTCGATGGAAATAGAATTGAATTTTCCTGCTCCAGGAAAAACAAGATGGGAGTGCTGCACGCTATTTTGCAGAACCACACGACCATCGAGGACGTAGGGCTTTTCCCGCCGACGCTCGATCAATTGTATTTGCATTTCCTTCCGCAAGGAGATGATGCTTGCTGATGGGCCTTTTGGCAATCGCGGGAAGAGAGATTCGCGAAGGGTCTAGAAACCACTGGATTGTCGCATCGACCCTCCTTCTCGCTACTCTCTCCTTGACGATCGCCATTTTGGGAAGCACTCCGACAGGAACAGTGAAGGCAAACGCGCTTGATATCGTCGTTGTGAGTCTTTCGAGCCTGACGACATTGCTTGTGCCACTTATTTCTCTTCTGCTTGCCCATGACGCAATCGTCGGGGAACAGGAGCGTGGCACGCTTCTGCTCTTGTTGAGCTATCCGGTCGCACGCTCCCAAGTCCTAATAGGCAAGTTCATCGGACACCTCAGCCTTCTCTGTTTTGCGACGCTCATCGGATACAGCGCAGCCGCCATCGCCGTGACAGCCCGAGGCGACCTCACGCCGCAAGAGAGCTGGCATTCGTTCTCGGTTATGGTGGGATCTTCCATTCTGCTTGGGGCTGTCTTTATCTCGATTGGCTACGCTATCAGCGTGCATGTGGCTTCCCGTGGCGCAGCG
The DNA here is from genome assembly GCA_003963405.1 of Hyphomicrobiales bacterium. Lineage (GTDB taxonomy): Bacteria > Pseudomonadota > Alphaproteobacteria > Rhizobiales > Beijerinckiaceae > Methylocystis. The sequence continues at coordinate 12,882 of RXIY01000051.1, read as the reverse complement.
GTGATTGCGGCTGTAGGGGTTTGGCTTCTCTTCGTGCTCCTCTACGATATGGCCCTGCTGGGGATACTTGTTCTGGACCAGGGCCGCCATATCGGACCGACGGGCTTCAACGTCTTGCTATTGCTCAATCCCAACGACGCATATCGTGTGCTGAATCTGACAGCTTCCGCAGATGTGAGGCTTCTCTCCGGAATGGCCGGCATGTCAGCAGGCGCCCAGCTCCACCCTACATTCTTAATTGCTGACCTTTCCGTATGGGTCGTGATTCCCCTGCTGGCGGCACGCGTGAAGTTCGAAAGGAAAGAGTTATGAGCTTGCTCAATAACTGTCTCTCCCGACGCCGGTTTCTGCATATCGTGGCGAGCTCGCCGGCAATGTGCCCGCTGAATTCATATTCGCAACACTTCGTTGAATCGCAGACTCCCGTGATCTGGCGCGGGACGGCGCTCGGCGCCCTCGCCAGCATAGAATTGTACCATAACAGCCCAGCTGTTGCGAAGAATCTGATAAAGCAGTCTCTAACTGAATTGGAGCGTTTGGAAAAAATATTCAGTCTGTATCGTACAGAATCGGCATTATCGACGCTCAATCGCAATGGCCTGCTCCTCGCGCCTCCAACGGATCTTCTGAAGCTTCTTTCAATGTGCGTTACTTATCACGTGCTGACGCATGGGGCCTTCGATCCGAGCGTGCAACCGCTTTGGGAGCTCTACGCGTCGCATTTTTCTGTACCCGACCCAGACCCGGATGGTCCGGATGAAAGCCATATCCAACTCGCGCTTTCACGTGTGGGGCTCACGAAAATCGTCCTGGCGTCAGACCGTATTGTGCTCGCACCGGGGATGGGTCTTACTTTGAATGGAATAGCACAAGGATATATTACTGATCGTGTGACGGATCTGCTCCGGGCGGGCGGAGTTGAGCACGTTCTGGTCGATCTGGGAGAAATGCGCTTAATAGGGCGTCCCAAGCGACGGCTCTGGCGGGTGGGCCTCGAGGACCCAGATCACCCCGGCAATGTTGCTCAAACGCTCGAGGTCGAAGATTGCGCGATTGCAACGTCGGGCGGATATGGATTCCATTTTGACAGCCGTAGCAAATTCACGCATCTTTTCGATCCGCATACCGGCAGGAGTCCGAAATTTTATAAAAGCGTTTCGGTTGTGTCGCCGACTGCAACGGCTGCGGATGCTTTATCGACGGCGTTCGCCACAATGCCACTGGAGGAAATCAAACGTGTCCTAAGCACGGTTGGCGACTCCAAGGCGTACCTGACCAGCGCGGATGGCTCGAAACAGAGCTTGTGATCTGCCCGCCTCGTCTTGCCTCCCACGCTGTGCGATGTGGATTTACGGGGGAGAATTCCACCACATGACGTTTTTCCGTAATGAATTCTGAGCTCAAAATAAACTCTGCGGCTTTGGCGCAGCTTGGAAAGCGGCCGTCCCGGCTCTTACGAAACAGCCGCTTCTCCCTTAACCGGTTTAACGGCCGATCCCCGCAGGTCCTCGGACGGTGAGACCAGCGCCAGGCGCTCCCACGCCGACGCCGCGCCTCACGCCAACACCCGGGGCGCCGACGCCGGGAGATCGAACATCACGGACGACGGTAGGGCCAGGCGCAACAGGGCGACGCACGACGACGGCCTCTGCGCGCGCCTCATATGCAGAAAGCGCCAAGATGGCGCATAATAGAAGATGTCTCCCCTGCATTCCGTTTTCTCCAAACTGAGGCGAACGTCCACACCCGCCCGTGTTACCTATTGTTTTATATCCGCTCGCGGTGTTACGATCAAATCGTGTTTTTCTCTCGACAGGCGGCGATCTCCCTATGTCTCGCCGCCGCTCCTTCGCTGCAATTCAAAGTGTCGCAATGAAAGCCCCTACGCGCCTCCTGTCGGCCCTCTCCGTGAGTGGATTGTTCGCCTTTCCTGCCGACGCTCAAATCGTGCGTCGCATAATAGGCCATGCGATCGCTGGCAAAGCGATCAAGTCGATAACGGGCGCCGATCCCGGCGCGGAGATCGAAACGGACGATGGCGCGAAAGCGGCTGGAAAGAACGACGCCGACGCATACGAGCCGCAAGGCTCAGTTCCGCTACAGGGCCAACAAGACAAATCGGATTAAACCCTTGGCGCGTCGCGCCTAAAATTGCGCCATGCTCGAAACCCTCGGGATTTTCGCCAAGACAGCTATTGAGGCGGTCGTTTCCCCTTTGCGTCGCCACTCACCCTTTTGGGCATGTGACGTAGCCAAATGGCTATCTATCGACGTTTTTCGTAGCCGGATAAACCCTGACAGAAGCTCGCGTTCTGGGGCTTCGAAATCGGAGGGATTGTCCATGAAAAAGTTGTTTCTTGTCCCGGCTGTTGTGGCCCTTTCGACCAGCTTTGCGTTTGCCGATACCGTAACGACGTCTTCGACCCAATCGTCGGGCGCGGCTTCGGGAGCGTCGCCTCTCGCGCCGCTGGCCCAGGCGTTATTGTTGAACCAGAAGATCGGCAATACTTCCGAGGGCGGTTTCGCCCTGAACAAGGCTTTCATCGTGCAGGCCCAGGTCCCGGTCAATGCGGGGGCGAAATCTTCGCTTTCGCAGAAGATTGATCTCAGCCAGACGATCGGCGATACCTCCAAGGGCGGCGAGGCCATCAACAAGGCGACGGTCATACAGGCTCAGGTTCCGCTGAACTTCGGCGCTCCCTGAACGTTCCTCAAAGGATCTACGGATCAGATCGCGGCGGCCTCGGGCGGCCGCGATCTCCTCGTCGGGGGCAAGGGGCGATCATCTGCGGTCGCGGACGCAGAATAGTGAGGAGCGCACGTAATGAAATATCTCATCATCCCCGTTCTTGTCTGCGCCGGAGCGGCCCAGGCGCACGCGGGAGACTTTTTTAGTCTTAGCCCCAGCTTTATCGGGGTCAATATCCGTAACCCGCTCTTGAGCGCCACAGCTGGCGTCCAGCTCGGGCCAAACAATAACGTCAACGCCGATCAACACAGCGCCGTCAACTTTTTCGGCGTCCAGCAAGTCGCCATCGGCAAGGCGGGCAGCAATCTCAGCAACGATGCGACCGTCACCCAAATCGGAAATCAAAGCTACACAGGTCTCGGGCAGCATATCGAGTCCTTGCCTCCCCTGCCGTCCTTCGGTCATCCTTGAGGGTTACGCGGCCCCGCAAGGGGCCGCCGCTCGCTAGCGTAACCCAATGTCGTTCGGTGCGGGATTGATGAGATCAATGACTGCGCGCTTGTCCCTCCTCACGGGCGGCGAGCATGGCCTCGAAGCCCTCTTCGACTTCTCGCCGCTCCTGCGGCGTCAGCGTCTTTCCAGAGATCGCCTCATATAGGGAGATGGCGTCTTCCGCCGTTGGCGGCATGACCAGGCGCCCGATTTCTCTCTCTTGTTCCGTCATCTGAATTTGTCCTCGGTCGCTTCCTGGGGAAGTCACAACGAGATCATTGGCTATTTGCGCATAGAGCTGATTTAGAAAGCCCGCCCGGCGCATCGCCGCAGCTGTCCGCCTCGCGATAGCCGTCGACAGCGCTATGGGCATTCGCGAGGCCCACGCCAACCGCAAGGAAGATCGTCACGCCTAACAAGGCTCCGATGATTCTGGTCATTGCGCCGGTCATCTGGCTCTCCATCCATCGCTGTTGTTCGTGACGTGAACCCTAGCGCCGCGCCGACCGGCGACATGTGCGCCCGGACACATCCGTGACGCGAGATCGGCGCACCTCCCAGTCGCGGATCGATGCGGAAATCGGAGTCGTCCGGCTCGACCGGCAACGTCTAAATTGCGCTGCGCAAAACGATTGCTCCGATGCGTGTTTCTTGTAGTAATTGTCTCCGCGACGCCAGGCGGCGGGATAAGACGCGTTGAAAACCAGCGAGGGGAAGGCGTCCGATGTTGCATGTGTTCTGCGCGCCGGCGCGTTACGTCCAGGGCCGCGACGCCACGCATTCGCTTGCATCCGAGCTCAAACGGCTGGGGTTTTCCGGAAAGGCGCTCATCATTGCGAGCCAGAGCCCGCGCGCCCTCCTGGGCGGCGTTTGGAGCGAGACCTTTCCGAGGTACGGATTGGATTTCGAGGTTCTCCCCTTCGGCGGAGAATGCTCTCTTGCCGAAATTTCGCGCGGCATGGATGCAGCCCGCCGAATTGCGGCAGCCGTCGTGATCGGCGTCGGGGGCGGAAAAGCACTGGATACCGCGCGGGCTGTCGCATCCGAGCTCGACCTGGCAGTCGCCTGTTGTCCGACGTCGGCGTCCAGCGACGCGCCATGTAGCGCGCTCTCGGTTGTCTACAGTGAGGAGGGCGTATTCGAGAAGTGCCTGTTTTACAAGCGCAACCCCGATCTCGTTCTGGTCGACAGCAGCGTCATCGCGCGAGCGCCGGTGCGCCTCCTGATTTCGGGAATGGGCGATGCGCTCGCGACCTATTTCGAAGCCGACTCCAGTATCCGCGCCCACAAGAAAAACGTCGTGGGAGGCCTGAGCACGATCGCCGCTGCGGCAATCTCGGAGCTCTGCTACAAGACCTTGCTCAAGGATGGCGCCTCCGCCGTGGCGGCGGCGAAGGCAGGCGCGATCACGCCGGCGCTCGAGCGCATCATCGAGGCAAATACTCTTCTTTCAGGTCTCGGATTCGAGTCGGGCGGTCTGTCTGTCGCGCATTCCGTTCACAATGGATTGACCGCAGCGCGTGAAACGCATGATCGCCTTCATGGCGAAAAGGTTGCTTTCGGCACTCTGGTTCAGCTCGTACTGGAAGGCAGGGAGACCTCTGTCATCGACGAAGTGATGAGCTTCTGTCTTTCCGTCGGCCTGCCGCTGACGTTGGCTGACCTCGGGCTCGCGACGCTGCCGCCCGAACTGGGACGCCTCATCGCCGAGCGCGCCGTCGCCGCCGGGGAAAGCGCCCATAACGAGCCATTTGAGGTAACAGCCGTCGCGGTACTAGACGCCATTTATGCGGCTGATGAGATGGGAAAGGCCTTCAAAAACGGTTGAGACGCGCATTTCTGCACGATGGCCCGGAAGAAAGCGAGGCGGACGCCGCGCGTTTCTGGCTGATCCGAGCGACAAATATTCAAGCTATTTTTTGGAACGGTTTTTGAGATAAAGCTCGAAGCTCTCCTGGCTCGGCCGCGCCCCCAGCATTTCCATCTGCGCATGAAAATCCTGTAGCGTCTCTCGCGCCGCCGCATGTTCTCCGGGAACGAGCTCTCTCAAGAGTGGCTTTTGATAAAGTTTCTTGCCGACCGCAGGAACTGCTTCCCGGTCCGTTGATGCACATAAAACTCTCATATGAAATCTCCTTCGTTACAGCCCCAAGCCTCCAATGCAGGGGAGCGAGTCGCCACAGAACGACAAACCCTTGCGCTCCCCGGAAGTGCGCTTCACAGCCACGAGAACGGCAGAGGTTTCGTTACCTCACGCGCCTCGATGTTACATCTAGCGCATCGGATCACTCCGCGCAACGAAAATCCGGATTCCCGTTCTGCGGCGAAGGTCCAAAACCCCAGAAAGATTCATTTCGCAGGGACGCCTGCACAGCCAAAGTCCGCAAAAGCAAAAAATACCCAATATCTCCAGAGACATACCCATGACGCATCGGGCGGCACGGGCACGCCCGCGCGTGTCCCAATTCATCCCGCGCTCATTCGCCAAGAAGTGGCGAGCGTTACCGACGTAAAATTTAGCTTCAGTTCGCCGATTGGCGGCCAGATTTGACGTAAGCCTCGAAGTTTTCCTGCCGGGGGTTCTTTCCGATGACTTTCATCCGTGCAAGGAATTCCTGCATCATCTCCTGCGCGCCCTGGTGCTCCTCGGGAGAAATTTTGCGCAACAGAGGTTTTTTATAGGCTGATTTGCTTTTTGCAGTCGGGGAAAAGGATCTGCTCTCCAATCCGACGAAAAAATGTTTCACGACCGGCACTCCTGGCTCCTGCCGCATCCAATGGATTGAAAGCGCGCACAACGCGATCAGGTTAACGGGGAGCGCCGAAAACAGTAAATACGTAAACACACTTATTGCGTTAGGTAGATAGCGCTAAAAGCGAAGACGATCTCTCCGGGCGCGCGCCGGCGCCGACGAAACATCCATTGCAGCTCGCTCCGTGGCTGGAGAGAACGAAACATAACGCCTCTTCCGCCAGACCAGACATCGGCAAATGCGACGCCGTCCGTGGTCCTTCGCAGGAGATGCGCGCCGCCGATACATTGGCGGGCCATCGAGCCTTGGCCCTGAAGCGATCGTCACGGAGCGCCGCCAGCGCGGCTCCAATCAAAGATCTTGCCCGGATTCATGATGTTGTCCGGGTCCAGCGCATGCTTGATTGCGCGCATCATCTCGACCGCACCTTCGCCGGCCTCGCTGCGCAGAAAACCCATCTTGTGCAAACCCACGCCATGCTCGCCGGTGCAGGTGCCGCCCATCCTCAGCGCACGCATCACGAGCTTGTCATTGAGGCCCTCCGCCGTCTGGCGTTCCTGCGCGTCGTCAGGGTCGATCAGATATCCGAAATGGAAGTTTCCATCGCCGACATGGCCGAGCAGAAAATAGGGAATGCCGCTGGCGTCGGCCTCGGCCTTCGACTCGAGCAGACAATCGGCCAATTTGCTGATCGGCACGCAGGCGTCCGTGACGATCGCCCGACAACCGAGCCGACTTTGCACTGCGGCAAAATAGGCGTGGTGCCGCGCAGTCCAGAGGCGCGTGCGCTCCTCGGGCGTCGCCGCCCACTCGAAGGCCCGGCCGTCATGATTGCCGGCGAGCTCCTGCACGATTTCTGCCTGCTCCTTGACGCCGGATGGCGAGCCATGGAACTCCATGAGCAGCATCGGCTCCTCCCGCAAATCGAGCCTCGAATGGCGGTTGACCATGCCGACCGACGGCCCGTCGAGGAGCTCCACTCTGGCGATCGGCACGCCGAGCTGAATGATCTCGATGACCGTATGCACCGCGTCGGCGATCGTCGGAAACGAGCATACGGCGGCGGAAACGGCCTCCGGCAGCGGATAGACGCGCAGGGTGATCTCCGTCATCACCCCCAACGTCCCCTCGCTGCCCACGAAGAGGCGCGTGAGATCATAGCCCGCGCTGGATTTCTTCGCCTGGGAGCCAGTTCGTATCACCTCGCCTCGCGCCGTCACGACCTCCAGGGCAAGCACATTCTCGCGCATCGCGCCGTAACGGACCGCATTGGTGCCGCTGGCGCGGGTCGCGCTCATGCCGCCGATACTTGCGTCCGCGCCGGGGTCGATGGGGAAGAACAGGCCGTAGGATTTCAGCTCCTTATTGAGCTGCTCGCGCGTCACGCCCGGCTGCACCGTGACAGTGAGATCGTCGGGACGAATAGCGAGCACCCGGTTCATGCGTGAGAGATCGAGACTGACGCCGCCCTCGACGGCGAGCAAATGCCCTTCAAGGGAAGAGCCCACGCCGAACGGTATGATGGGCGCCTTGTATTGCGCACAGAGCCGGACCGCATCGGCGACATCCCTTGAAGTGGCGGCAAACACCACGGCGGCCGGCGGCGGGACATGGGTATAGGCCGATTCATCGCGGCCATGCTGCTCCCGCACGATCAGAGCGGTCGAGAAACAGGCGCCAAAACGCGCCTGCAACGCATCCAGCAAAGCCTCCGGCATGGGCCGCGGGGCGATATGGGGCGCGAGGATGGAAGCGGCGGCGTTCATGGCGGTCTCCAGGCGAGGGAGTCTTGTGTCACGAGATGGCGTCGAGCGCGATGTCAGGCGATTCCGCTTGCATCTCTCATTGGGGCGCGGCGCCCGCAACGGGTCCAATCTGGACCAGCGCTGTTTTCAGCGGCGTGCTGGACATCTGGATGAGCCCTCGGTTGGGCGTATCGAGATCGAGCGTCAGGTGGATCGCCATCGCCATGGACAGCGCCACGACCGTTATCGTGCCGACAGCCATGGCGTTGTTCGGCGCAACCACGCCATAGCTGACGAAAACGCCGCATAGCCAGAAAACGAGGATCAGGACGAACGGCCACTGGATATTTCCATCCGAACCGGCATATCTCAGCCACCGGAACGACCCCAACTCGCTCGTGAGCGTGAGGGCGGACGATCTGAGCCAGGTTTCTCGCTCGCTCTGTGGATTGAGTTCGAGCAGCTTCAGCTGAAGCTTGTTGACGCCAATTCCCTTGCGGGTCTTTTCGGTATTGAAGCCCTCCTGAGCGGCGACCTCTATCCGCTCGATGCCGCGCGCGACAATGCCACGCAACAATTCGCGGCTCTCGCGCGCCGCGGGGCCATATTTGGCGAGCGTGGCGTCGAGGGCGATGATCTTGGAGGCGCTCGCGTCGACTTCGTTGCTCCGCTGTTCGAAGGATGTCGTCGCCGACGCAATGATGAGGCCGAGCGTCAGGGACGCAAGCGCCACGAGCATGCGGCGCGCCTCCTTGACGAGATCGCGATTGCGGTCGCTTATCTGCCCCTCGGGAAGGGCATGACCGAGCCAGAGCCCCCCGAGCGCGGCGATCATGAAGGCGATGAAGGACAGGAAACTGACCAGCAGGGGATTCACGACAGCCGTCCCTTATTTTTGTTGTCGGCCGCGAAGATAACAAACGATCGGTCAATTCTCAAAGGCCAAGTCCACGCATCCGCCGAACGCGCCGCCAATGTGCGCCGTCAGGCGTATTCGAAACTCGCAAACATCCCCGCTTGCGCGTGATAGAGCAAATGGCAATGAAAGGCCCATCGTCCCGGATTATCGGCGTCGAAGGCGATGACCACGCGCTTGCCGGGCGGAACCAGGACGGTATCGCGCATCGCCCCGTCGATCGGCGCGCCGTCGATCTCCACGACCTGAAATCTGTGGCCATGCAGATGCATGGGATGGGACATCATTGTCTTGTTCGTGATCGCGAGCTCCACGCGCTCCCCCGCCCGAACGGTCATGGGCGGCGTCTTTTCATTCCAGACGACGTCATTGATCGACCAGACATAGTTCGCCATATCGCCCGTCAGATTGATCGGAATCACGCGATCCGCCTTTCTTGCGGGAAGCGGAGCGGCGGCGCGTAGCTGTTTTTCCAAAGCGAGATCGAGCGGCGCAGCAGGCTCCGCAGCCTCCTCCGGCAGGCGGTCTATTCTAGCGCCCGGCGGACAGAGGATCACTGCCGTCTGTCTTGTTTCTCCCTCCAGCACGAAAGTGATCGGAAAGGCTCGGGTTCCCTTGGGAAGGTCCAGCAGAATGTCGAGCCGCTGCCCCACCGCAATCGGAAAATTGCCCCCGGCGCAGGGAAGAATATCCTGGCCGTCCACCGCCGCCAGCCTGCCGCCGAGTGCGCCAAGGTCGACGCGAAAGGCGCTCATTGCCGCGCTATTGATGACGCGCAGGAGAATGCGCCCGCCATTCTCGACGGGTATGATCTGGGGATCGTCTATCGTGCGCTCATTGGCGAGAAAGGCGTCATAGGCGACGTCATTGAGATCGGGCTTGCCCATGACTTTGCCCATGAGCTTGCCCATGTCCTCATGCGGCGCCGCGCCCGTCCCGTCGTGAAGCGCCATTTTTGGCATGCCGGGCTTTTTGGCCGCGACAAGGCTCGCAAAGATGTCCTGAGGGGACCTGAAACTAAAATCGGCGAGCATGACGACGACGTCCTGCCGCTCGGCGTATCGCCTGGGATCTCTCACGATGAGCGGCGCGGCGAAAAGAAGCTGCTCCTGCAAGCCAAAATGCGAATGCATGTAATAGGTGCCGCCATAGGCGAGCGGAAAATCGTAATCCGCGGAACCGCCCGGCGGGATGGCGGGACCCGAAATCTCCGGCACGCCGTCCTGGCGCCATGGGGGCATGAGCCCGTGCCAATGAACGAGGCTCGGCTCCGCCAGTTCATTCTCGACCCGCAGACGGAACCGGCTCCCGACCTCCGACGCGAAAGCGCGCTCGCCCCCCTCTCCGACGATCGCATAGACCGAGGCCGGCCGGCCCTTCACCTCGATGGTCCTGCGCCGCAGTTTCAATAGGCGGGATGGCTCCTCCGCCATGGCCCCGAGCGGCCCCGCCGCGGCGAGAGCCGCGCCCGCGGTCAATAAGCGGCGTCTAGAAAGCATGGCCAGAAGCTCCTGTCCTCGAGCGACGGGCCAAGTTCCTGAAACAAGACCCCGCACAGGTCAAGTCAGCGCAGCTTCACAGTCAGATCCGTGCCGATTGCTCCGGTTTCGCCGCTCGGAGACTGATCGGAGACGATCATGGACCCACCGGTCCATAATCTCTCGCCGATGCGCGCCCGAATTTCGTCGGACATTTCGATGCGCTCGAGAGCCTCCGCCGGGTCGAGGAGGGGGCCAGACATAGACAGGACCGACCACTTCAGCGAGGTCGCATCGTCATCGGCCGCGGTGGCGATGAAAAGATGCGAGCCAAGCGGTCTGTCGGGATCCCGCACGGCGATCGGCGCCTCGAACAAAGGCGAAAGCCCCTGCCGGACATAGACCCGCTGATCCTTCTTGCTGAACAGCACGGACACGGGCGCAAGCCGCCGCCGCGCCGCCGCTTCCGCCTTGGCGGCTGCTTCGGAAGAAGCCGTCGCGCCGCCCAGCTGAGCTAAAGCTTTCGACAATTGGGCCTGGCTGGCGCTCATTCCAGATCGCGCCGTCTCGTGTCTGTGTCTCGCTTCGATCGAGGTCTTTGCAAGATCAATTTTCAGCGTCGCCGCGGCGACCCGCGCCTTCACTGCCGCTTCCATGGCATCTGCGAACCTGTTTCTGCGAGAGGCGTCGTCCGTCATGGAGCCGAGGGACGCCTCCTCTTGCAGGGCATGGGCCTTGGCCGTTGCGGAAAGATAAGCCTCGTCCGCGTCGTCCGCCTTGAGCTGAGCAGCCGCCTCGGCGTATTCCGCCGCCGCCAATTCCCGGGCGGCGGCCGCAGCCTCGTCCTGCGCCGCTTTCGCCGCAGCAGACGCCTCTCTCAAAGCCTTCGAGGCGGCCGCCGCATCGGCGGCGGCCTGTCCCTTGAGACGCTCCGCATACTGCAAGGGATTCAGCCGCGCGACGGGCGACGCCCCGTCTTCCCCGGACTCGGGCGGCCCGTAAACAGGCGCCTGCATGGCGGGGCCGGATGCGACATAGATTTTCGCACCGGGCAGCGAGGCGTGCGCAAAAGGCGTCGGCGAGACGTCGTCCGGCGAGATGACGATCCTCTCGCCGATTTTGGTCATGCCCCAGAGTCTCGCCGCGAAATCGGCAGGGAGCCGCACGCAGCCATGAGACGCCGGATGCCCCGGAACGACGCCGACATGCATCGCAATGCCCGACCAGGTGATCCGCTGCATGAAGGGCATCGGCGCGCCCGAATAGATGTTCGACTGGTGATATCTTTCGCGGCCGATGATGGTGAAAATTCCCCTCGGCGTGGCGTGTCCCTCCATTCCGGTCGAGACAGGCGAACGGGTCACCAGACCATTGTGATTATAAATGGAGATGCGCTGATCCGAGATCGACACCACGCCGAACAGCGGCAAATCCCGCTTCGCGCCGCTCTCGGCCTTGACTACCCGCTCGGCCGACGGCGCCGCGGCCTTGGGCGCAGGGCGGCGCGCGACCTTCGCGGCCTTCGCAGGGGCCTTCTGGATGTGCGTGGGCGTTTCGACCGCTTCGCGTCTCGGCTGCTCCCTGTCGAACAGGGCGAAGAAATCGAGCGCCGACGCTTTCTGCTCACCGGTCAGAAGAATGATCGAGACGGTCGCCGCGAGGAGCGCGTCAGCGGCGAATCCGGGAGAACGGCGACGGGCCATTGCAATTGTCCAGGAAGAAACGGGGAATCAGTCGCGTATCGAACCGTCATTCTGACCGAGCGGCGAGGCGAGAGCTATTGCGGACGCGCCACACTGGACGAAAATCCTCTTTCCCCTCACTGTCTTCGTGGCGGCGCCGAGACCCGGGCCTTTGGGAGTTTGAACGTGATCAGATTATGCGACGGCGGGCCAAGGGCGCGCCTGAGAATTCTTTACAAAGTGCTGGCCGGCGCCGCGCTCGTCATCGCCCTGATTGCGATCGCCCCCGCGCTCGGTCAACTTTGACGACCACGCGACATGCGCGCGCTCGGACGGCTGAACGGGGATCAGGCTCTCGCGCCGATTGCGTCGCGGGCGCCAAAAAGGAGGCGGCGGGTCGGCAAGAACGGCTCGAGCTTCCGAGGCGCGCCGAAGAATGCGCGCACTTCAGGAGGAACGTCTTCCAGTTTTTCATTGAGAATGGAGATGGCGAGGACGATGCTCTCGCCGATGTCGATGCCCGGCGGCTCGATCCACCCGGCTCCCAGGCACGCTGAAAGTTCATCCAGTTCGCGCCGCGCCGTCCACGGGTCGGTCAACTCGAGGAGAATGTCTCGGGGCTCCACCCCGAGCGCCCTGGCGAGGGCCTCGAGCGGCGACTCTCCCCTTCGCCATCCCCCGACATGATAAGCCAAGATCGCGCGCTTGCAGTTGCGCCACTCACGATCGCTATGAGCCCAGTCTTCTTTAGACACGGTTCACCCCATGTCTGCGCAAGTCCTTCATACGAAGGTCCGCGTTCCCGATCGCGCATCCATAAGCAGAGCGGTTACGCGCCCAGAGGAGATCGTGGCCGTCGCCGGCCACGATCCGCCTAACTGCGAAGCGGTTCTCAGTGCGAGCCGAAGCTCAGCGGAACCTGGGCCTGGATCACCGTCGCCTTGTTGATGGCGTCGCCGCCCTTGCTGGTGTTGCCGATCGACTGGCTGATGTCGCCCTTCTGCGACAGGTCGGAAGACTTGCCGGCGTTGACCGGAACCTGAGCCTGGACGACGAACGCCTTGTTCAGCGCGAAGCCGCCCTTCGAGGTGTCGCCGATGGACTGGTTCAGCTTCAGCGCCTGGCTG
>RXIY01000118.1 GCA_003963405.1 Hyphomicrobiales bacterium | reverse complement strand
TCATCGAGCATCAGGAGGAGCCTATGCGGCTCGTCGAGGCCTGGAAGGCTCCGCAGCAGCACGTCATGAACTTGCTGCACGAGCAGGCGCACGACGGCTTCAATCGAACCAAAATTGCCGACCGGCGTGCCGATCAAGATCGTGAACGGCTTTCGCCGCAGATCCGCGATGTTGAAATCACTGCGGCTCGTCGCATCGTCGACGAGCTTGTTGTTCCATCCATCGAGGGCAGTGACGATATGCGCCTCGAAGGACATGCGCTGCTTTTCTTCGCGGCCAATGTGCTGGCGAAATTTATCCGCCACGAACTCATTCAGGTGGGGCTCGGCGACCAGGATATCTGCCATAACGGCGGCAAGGCTACGGCCTCGGCTCATCATCTTAAGCGCGGATTTTATCGTTCGCTGTCCGCGCATCGTGTCGCTGTCGAGCACATAACCCAAGAGGCCGGCGAAGAGTCCCCGAGCGGTTTCCGCCCAGTAAGAATCTCCTGTCGCCGGCGTGGGAATAAGGCTTCGCGCGATATTAGCCACATCGGTCGCCCTTTCCGGCCAAACCGAAACGAGATCAAGGGGGTTCCAACAGTGCGATTGCGCCGAACCAGGCGAAAACAGGAAAACCCGCTGACCCATGGCCGCACGAGCGGCGCCAATTTCGACCCACATCTCGCGCTTTATGTCCAAGCCGATCAAAGAGCCGCGCCATTCAAGCGCATTTGGGAGCACGAAGCCGACGCCCTTGCCCGCGCGCGTCGGACCGTTCACATAGATGTGACTCGCGCCGCTGTAGCGCACGTCCTTGCCGTTAAAGCGTCCGAGGAAAATCGAGTAGCCGGGCTCGCCGTTCAGCAGATCCGCTTTCCGCAGATCTTTGAGCGTCGCGAGTCTCGAGCCGCCAAGCGGCGGCTTCATCGCGCGAACGCCTTGAACAATCTGCATGGCGATGACGGCGACGACCACGACCGCGATCGTGGCGCCGAGCGTCGCCCGCGCGATCAAATTCTGGACGACTGGATCTCCCCACTCGCTTTCAGCCGCGTGCAGAGGCAACAGGAGTTCGAATCCTCCTGTAAAACGCGTCCAGAGCAACCAGTTGTGGGTGCGCCAGGCGACCGCCAGCGCGTAAGAGGCTTCCCAGAGAAGGAAGACGGCCGCGAAGGCGCAGAGCGCGCCGAGGAGATAGATCGACCAGCGCATCGGTCCTCTCACGCCTTCCCGCCGAAGCCCCGGAAATAAATTTCCGCGACGCCGCGCGTCGGCCGGCGGCGCAATTGAACGACCACCGGTATGACCGAGCGGACGTAGTCCATGATTTCCGCCTTGCTCAGCTTGAGATCGGATTGCAGTGTCATCAGCGCCAGGCGCTCAAAGGCGCCGTAGGAGCTGTCGGCGTGCAGCGTCGTCAGGGAGCCGGGATGGCCCGTATTAACGGCCTGAAGGAAGGTCGCCGCCTCGGCGCCGCGAATCTCGCCCAGAAACAGCCGGTCCGGCCTCAATCGCAGGCTCGATTCCAGCAGGTCTTGAACCGTCACCTGCGCCAGGCCCTGCCCGCCTTTGGAAGCGAGCAAGGGCAACCAGTTTGGCTGCGGTGGCTGCAGCTCGCGCGTGTCTTCGATCGAGATCACGCGCTCGGCAGCTGGAACCTCCCTGAGGAGCGCGTTCAGAAAGGTCGTCTTGCCGGACGACGTGCCTCCTGAGATGATCATGGTCACATGGTTTCTGACCGCGAAGGCGAGCGCCTTTTGCACACCCTCAGGCGTCACGTCCTGCAGCAACCCGGCAAGCTCGGTCTCGATCTCCGGATAGTGATTCAGGTCCGCCTTGAGCGGCCCCCTCACCTTCACGCCTTCGAACGCGCCCATTCGCGCATAGTCGGCGAGGCCGAGATTGGCGATCACCTGCTTGCGGATCGAGAACGCGCCGCCAGAAGGCGCAGCCGGCGCCAATACCCCCTGAAATCTCTCCCCATGCGGCATCGCCGCCGACAGCAGCGGCGTCGACGAGTTCACGGACTGCTGGGTGATCGAGGCCACATGTTCCGCAAGGCGCCTCACGGCGGTCTCGGTCAATTCGGGAACCTCGAAGCGCTCCATAGCGGGCTTGCCCAGCGCCTCGACCCACACCTCCCCGGGCCGGTTGACGCAGATCTCGATCACGTCAGGGTTTTGTAACCAGACCCGAATGGGCGCCGCCGCGTTCCGGAAGAACACCGGCAGCGTCTCCCAAAGCGGTATCTTCGTCGCGCCGCGGGCGCTTATTGGGGTGCTTGAGTTCATAGAGCGCCTCTTTCACAGGGTCCGGATAGAGGTCGGAGAAATCGAGGTCGCGCTTCACAAAGACGAGAATTCTCGTGCCCTGATCGACGTAGATCGTCGGCGGAATGTGAATCTCGTCTTTGAGCGCCTCTACGGCCATGCGCGTGATCGCTTGCGACGTCGACTGGGCCCCGATCTGCCGCGCGCTTAAGAGCACGGAGTTCTGATTGCCCACTATGGGCGCGAGCTGGCCCGTCACCGGATCCAGCGCATATTGCTGGCTCGTCGCAAAATTTTGGTTTTGACCGAGCGAGGCGACGAATTGCGCGACGCCGCCCGTGAGGGTCAAAAGGGCGGCGTTTCCGAACCTGTCGAGAAAATGCTTGTCCACCTCGCCTGCGAGACCCGAGCGGCCAAGATTATCCGTCCCATAGGATCCGAGCATCAGCGACACGCCGTCGGCGCGCAGCATGCGCGTCCAGATGATCATGACGCGCGACTGCCCCCGGACAATTCCTGAGCGGTATTCGCCCGTGAGCATCGTTCCCTTGGGGATAAGGACTCGACGTCCGTCAAAGGAATAGACGTCTTCGCTCACCGACGCCCTTACATTTCCTGGAAGATCGGACTGAATGCCCGTTTCCAGGACGCCATGGATCATGAAGCCCTGCGGCACCAGCGCGTCGATCCGCGCGTGCTTCACAGCCCGGGCCCGCGTCACGTCATTTTCGGCGTTGCGAAGGAAGCGGCGATTCGAGTCTTCCTCGTCCCTCTCGGCGCCGACCCTTGCGGCAGGATCGACCGACGCCGTTCCTTCCCGGTCGTTGATCGCGAGCATGGGCGAACGAAGGCGAGCCTCGACCTTCGCTTCGCCTTCCTTGCGCAGCCGTTCGAGCTCCGCCAGGCGCCGCGCTTCGCTATCGTCCGGTTTGGGGTCTGTTACGGGCGCAGGGTTGACCACAGCAGCAGGCTGAGGAGCCGGAGGCGCGGGAATCACGAATTTGGCGGTTTCCACCTTCGGCGGCGGCCGGTCGAAAGACGCGCCCGGTTGCAGCCTCGCCGTCGCAAATGACTCGTCGCCGGCGTTCGGCGGTTTGCTTTGCTTGCGACTCGACGCGTACCACATCAGGGCGATGATGACGGCGGCGGCAAGAACCGCGACCCCGCCCAGCGCGACATTGGGGTTCGATGATTGGCGTGTGACCGTCTCGTTCGCCAGCCGGCCTTCTTCCTCAAAATCAGCAGCCACGATCCGACGCTCCTGTTATTGCTGCAAGCTGGCGCTCGGCGCGAGGCCATTTGAAAGAAAGTTCGTCAAGAAGCCGCTCTCGGGCGCATGCACCGCCTGGATTTCGGGTTGCACGTCCGTCTCTTGCACCCTTGGCGGCGGATCAGGTTCAACGCGCATGTTGAAGACGCAAGCGGTCGCGGCCCCGTTGCGCATCGTCCATTGACCGGCTGTGCGATCGACGACAATCATCTCGCCCTCGCGCCGGTAATTCACGAGGGTCTCGGACCGATCGGGATTGACCAGGAAGATGCCAGGAACCTCGCCGGAAAACCGGAAGTAGGTCTTCGTGCCGTCGTCGAAGACGTGCTCGGGTTTCACGTGCGGCGCGCCTTTGTAGCTGTAATCGAAGTTTCTGATCGCCGAGCTCTGGGCGTTCCGCTTATTGGGGAAGGCCGCAAGCTCGCGCGCCTTCTCCAAGAGCCGCGCGTCCGCTTCTTCGTCCGGATAGGTAAAGCGAACTTTGAACACGACCCGACGATCGTGTCCGCTGCTCGTGCGCAAGATGAAGGAATAGATTCGCTTCCTCGTCGTCACGACGGTCATGTTCGTGACCGCATCCGGCTCTAGGGGCTTGATAAAGAGGAATTGCTTCGATTGGTCGGGCACCGCCTGCCAGCCAATCGTGTCCCCGAGCGCTACTGTTGCAATTCTCTCGTCGTCATGGAGAACGATGATCGTCGAGACGCCCCGCGTTCCCCAGATCGTGACGACGTTGTCCTTTTCGAAAGGCACCGTGCGCAGACGCGGATCTGACGGAACCGGCAAAGGCGAACGCTCAGCGACGGCGGGCGACGCCAAAACTGCGGCGAGCAGGAGGCTTGCAAGCAAAACATTCGTCATTGCGGGCCTCCCCCGCCAAGAGGAGCCACGGTTTCCTGGTCTTTGCGATACTCGACGACTTGAAACCCGAGCGGGTTGTCGAAGCGCCACTCGTTTCGCATCGGCTCCTGCGTGTAGCGGAACCTGACATTCGCGGCCCAATGTTCAATGACCTGCTCGCGCTCATTGGTGCGCGTCGTCATGAACCGTACCGCCGCCGTTGCGAGCGCCTTGGGGTTGTCCATCCAGCCATGCGTGAGAAAGTTCACGCTTTTGACATAGACCTTGACGCGTCCGGTCGGACCCCAGAGTTTCATCGGGCTGTTTGGATTGGTCAGGGAAAATTGTTCCGCTAGTTCTTTGCTCGCGCTTCCACTTGAGAGCAGCGACGCGAGCTCGAAATTGTCCCTCAGGGCCGGCGGATCGTAGGTTTCGCGCGCGCGGATGAAACGGACGATGTTCGCCTGCGTCACCGCCTCGCGCTCGGAAATCGGGCCCCCCCTCTCGAGCGGCCGCGCAACCTCGACATAGCCCGTCGCCTTGTCCACCAAGAGCGTCACGACTTCGGTGGATTTCAAGGGAATGAGCATGAAGAGCGCGAGGAGCGCCGCGAGAAGCGCGAGGCTCATCAAGCTCGCGACGACGCGCCAGGCGTTTCTGGAGAGCTCGAGCCGGCGGTAGATGTCCCGCTCCCAGCGCGCGCCGTCATGGAAATAGCTGTCGTTCACCAGCGGCGACCGCCCGCCGGCCTGCACATCATCGGACATGATGGAGGTTCCTATCCCTGTTCGCTACGAAATTGAGCCGCGCGGCTTTCAATGAGGGCCGCCGCCACCTGTTCCGCGCGCGGATCGTAGCGTGTGCCGCGCTCCACGGTTGCGCCGCCTGGACCGATCGTGTATCCGCCGCCGCTTGGCGGCGGCAGCGCAGCTTGGCGGTAACCGTTGCCGCGCCAGTCTCGCCAAAGCCGCCAGGCGCCTTGCGCCCGGCCTTGAAGGTCGATGACGTCGCGCAGCGCGTAACCGCCAGCGACCGATGCTGCGATTTGTAGGGAAAGCGGCAGCAAGGCGCTTCCGACGCCGCAAAGGATCAAGAATGGCGCGATCACCGTCATTGCGGACGATGCGTCCGTGACCGATCCCAGATTGGTGATGGTCGAGTTCATGAGCGTCAGCAGAAATCCAAGGATTCCATAAACGACGACGGGAACGATCGCATATTGCGCGCAGGTGCGCAGCCACCCGGTAAAAAGGACCGAGCTAAAGTTGAAGAGTGCCATGGCGATGAATAGGGGCCCCAGACCCAACAGCACGAAGAGAGCGATCTTGCCGACCAGCACGAGGCTGACGGCAATCGTGATGAAGACGACTGCGGCGATGAGGAGCACGATCGCGAGCAGCGAGAGGCCGATCGCGGCGCCCCAGCCGCCGGAAGCGGCCACTGTCTTGCCCGCCGTGAGAGCGTTAGTGAAGAGCGTCGAAAGCGTGGAGGAAATCGAGGTCTCCGGCGTGCCGCAGTTCGCGCCGCCGACGCCTGAGCAAACGGCCGTCGCCACGCCGTCGGCTCCCTTCGTGAACACATCCACGACGATGGAGGAGAAATCTCCCCAGCTGAAAGCCAATGAGTAGATTGCGCCGATGCGAAAGATGCGCCATAGGAATGCGCCGGCCGTGAGCGGCGCGCGCCCGTAGATCATTTCATATCCCCAGTAGGCGACATAGATCGTCAACGCCACGGTGAATACCGGCGCAAGGCCAGACGAGATGGACTGGTAAATCTGTTGCACCGCCGAAGCCGCGACGGCGTCCACCTTCTGGAAAAGCGCCGAGATAATGTCCACGGCGGTTCCTCCCTAATTAGCGATTTATCGGGAGAAGCGCCCCGCAGTCGCTGGCCGCTGCAAAGGCCCGTCCAAAAGGCCACAAAGAACTATCGCGGGTGCAGGGCGCCACCAGGTCCTTGTGGGCGCAAGCCGAGAGGGCCGTTAGCGCTATCCCTAGCGTGGCGATGAAGGCGCCTCTGGCAATTCGTCTTCTCATCGCGCTTATCTCTCCTACTGCCCAACCAGGGTGGCCTTCGAAGCGTCGTACGACCACATGTTCGCTAGCTTCGATTGAGCGGCGAGATCCTGCTGTTGTTGAGCATTCAGGGCTGCGTTCGTCAGATTCACGGCACCGATCAATTCGTTGATGGTCTGACCCGTTTGAGTCTGGATTTGCGAGTTTTGGTCGATCGACCCCTTGATGTCGGGCGACGAGCCAATTTGCCCCGCCGCCCCTCTGAAGCCCGACGACCTCGTCACCGAGGCGGCCTGAGCGCCAGACACCGCGGCGGTGATGGCGGCGGAGGTGTTGACCGCGCCGGTGTAAGCAAGGTCGGTCGTCGACGCCGCCGAGTTTGCTCCGGTGAGCGTTTTGACGAGATTGAGACCATTGATGATCGAAGACGCGAAAGAGCCGTAGGAGCCCAGCCCTCCCATCGACAGGGACCCTCCGCCAAGCAGCGAGCTGAGGTCCGGCGCGCTCGAGAGCGAGAAACCGGCAAGGCCAATCGAGGACAGGCCTCCTGTCGACCGATCGCCCGTCACCGCCGCCAGCGTGTGATTGACCGTCTCGAGAATCTGCTGGTTGGTGTTCATGATCTGCGCAGTGTTCTGCGCGGTCTGCGTCGCCTGGGTCAGCGTCGCCGTATCGATAACCGGGACTTGCGCCAGTGCGGCGGTGCTAAGGAGCAACGAGCTCCCGAGCGATAATGAAAGCAGCGGCTTCCTGATCATGATCTGTCCCTCTGGCCTCGCCTTACGGTCCCGTCGGAAGCGGGACGACAGTCGCATTCGTGTCCGTTATTGCCGGGAGCCCTGTGAGCGTCGCTTTGGCCGGATCGAAGGCCAAAGCATTCGCCGCCCGGCTCGCGCCGGCGATAAGGTTTAGCCCGCGCTGATTGAAGAGCTGCGCCGTCAGGCTTGTCACCATGATCGCCTGGTTCCACATCCCGCCGTTGTTACTGCGCGCGCCGCTGTTTTGGTTCCAGGCGGACTGGGAGAGCGCCAGCGCGCCGATGATGGCGCTGGCGATTTGCGTGTTGTTCTTGTTCCCTTCAATGCCGCTCGCGACCTCGCCCAAAGCCGCGACTGTCTGCGCCACTGTGTTCAGGTTCAGCGCTGTGACGCTTGTTCCACCGCCGGTCACGGTAGTCTGGACGGCGCTCAAATCCATGTCGGAGACGAATCCTGCAGCGGGCGCCGTCACATTGTTCGCGGAGAGGAGATCGGCGCCCGCTGACGGCAACTGGCCCTGCCCCGGCGTCTGGAGGCTTGCCGTAATCCCTTTCGAGGGCTGCAAGGCCCCATCCTTGTAGACCCGCGCTTTCGCCGTGCAATCTGAGATGCTTTTTTCGGTCGTCTCCCGAGCGGCGTCGGTGACGGGCGTATCGGCGAAAGCCGGCCCAGCGCCGGCGAGAAGGGAGGCCGCCAACGGAATTAATCTACGCTGCATGGGGAACCCCCCGCGTCGCGGAGCGCCAATTGCAGAAAATCGGAACCCATACGCGCGGGTCGTCCCCGACGCGGGCGCGCAGCTCTTCGCACTCCTGGACGGTGTCGACGTTTCCGGAGAGAACTTTGACGATATCGAGCATGTTCGAGAGATCAAGCCTAGCGATGACCGAGTCCTGATCGTGTTTGATCAGGAACTGCCGAGAGTCGGGATGGGTGTTGATCACCCACTCGTATTCGCGCTCGGAAAGCTTGAACCCCGTCACATAGCTCTCGAAGTCCGCTTTGGGATTGGGGAAGAAGATGTTGGTCGGCGTCTGCTCGA
>RXIY01000077.1 GCA_003963405.1 Hyphomicrobiales bacterium | reverse complement strand
GAGCAGACGCCGACCAACATCTTCTTCCCCAATCCCAAAGCGGACTTCGAGAGCTATGTGACGGGGTTCAAGCTTTCCGAGCGCGAATTCGAGTGGGTGATCAACACCCATCCCGACTCGCGCCAATTCCTGATCAAGCACGATCAGGACTCGGTTATCGCCCGGCTCGATCTCTCAGACATGCTCGATATCGTCAAAGTCCTCTCCGGGAACGTCGACACCGTCCAAGAGTGCGAAGAGCTGCGCGCCCGTGTCGGGGACGATCCGCGCGTATGGGTTCCGATCTTCTGCAATTGGCGCTCCGCGAGGCGGGAGGTTTCCCATGCGGCATAG
Organism: Hyphomicrobiales bacterium; assembly: GCA_003963405.1. Taxonomy (GTDB): domain Bacteria; phylum Pseudomonadota; class Alphaproteobacteria; order Rhizobiales; family Beijerinckiaceae; genus Methylocystis. Next base: position 7,856 of record RXIY01000077.1, on the reverse strand, counting down.
ATTATTTCCGTTGGCGGCCTTCCTTCTCGCCGGCGCTGGGCCGGCTTTCGCCGATACGCCCGTCACCGACGCCGCTCGGGAGACGACCGAAAAAAGCATCTCCGATTGCACGGCCAAAGCGCGGGTCTACAAGGATGGGGCCGTGCAGCCCTCGAAGGGGATTACGGCAAGCCTGCAGACGCCGGGGCAGGGCCAATTGCCGTCAGTTGGCGGCGATCTCCTCTCAGCGAACAATGCGACGGCGCCCGCGACCGGCATCGTCTCCAACATGGATTTGAGCGCCGTCCAGACTACCGTGACCGGTGGCGGAACGAGCGTCACAGCGCTGAACCTGAACACAGTGGCGCAGACGGTCGCGGCGTTGGGCGCGGTCGCGAGCGGCATTCAGGGGAACAAGAGCAACACGCAAATCGCCAGCGCCATCATCGGCGCGCTCGCGCTCTCCCAGTCCGCCTGGAACCAAAACGGCAGCGCGCGCAGCAACAACGGCGGAATGTGGAACCAGGCGATCATGGTGACGAGCTTGACGGCGCGGCTCTTCAATCAGCGCGGGCTGAACCTTATCGCCGGCGCGAGCCGGGCGGCGAATGCTTTGGCCTTCGATCCGGCCAAAGCGACCCTCATAGCGCTCCCCGCAATAACGGACACGAATGCGACTGTCGTCTTGCTTTCGACGGAACCATGAAACGAGACCGGAGGAGAGAGGTCCATGATCAGGAAGTCGCTGCTTTCATTGTCGCTCGGGAGCTCGTTGCTCCTTAGCGCCGCCGCACTGGCGCAAGTCCCGGTTATCGACACGGCGACGCTGACCCAGGCGACGCAGACCGCGCAGAACACCGCGCAGATCATGAACACCAACCAGCAGATTCTCGAGACGGTCAATAATACGCTGGCGGCGGTGACGGGCGATCGGTCGACAGGAGGCCTGTCCTCGATTGGCCTCGGCGGGTTCTCGGTCTCGAGCGCGCCGGACCTGAGTTCGCTGCTTGGCGGTGGGTCCCTGTCGATGGGGGCGCTGGGCTCCTACGGTACTTTGGCGTCTTCGATCATCAACGGTCTCAATCTCGTCAAAACGCTCACCGGAGCGAATTCGGCGGCGTCGACGACCGACCTTGCTTACACGGGCGCGGTTAACACCTCCGCCGCCATCACCGCCGCGGTGTCTGGCGCTCAGGCCGCCTCGGTGACGAGGTCGTCGGGCTTCAAAGGAGCGGCGGGACAAATTGGCTCGGCGCCCGACATCAAAGGGTCAATCGATCAAAACTCGCAAATCCAGACTCAAACGGGTCAGACCATCAACGAATTGATCGGCACGGTGAACCTGACGAACGCAGCCCTGAATGCTCAGCAGCAGCAGGATCTCGCCGCTCAGTCGAAGCTAGCGAACATGTGGTCGTACGAGGCTTCGAAGGCCACGCTGGTTGGGCAGTAGGAGAGTAAGCGCGATGAGAAGAAGAATAGCTAGAGGCGGCTTCGTCGTGGCGCTCGGGATGGCGCTAACGGCTCTCTCGGCTTGCGCGCATAAGGACCTGATAGCGCCCTGCACGCGCGATAGTTCTTTGTGGTCTTTCGGACGAGCCTTTGCAGCGCCGAGCGACTGCGGACCGCTTCTCCCGATCAATCGCTAATAAGGAAGGAACCGCCGTGGACATTATCTCGGCGCTTTTTCAGAAGGTGGATGCCACCGCCGCATCGGCGGTGCAACAGATTTATCAGTCCATCTCGTCTGGCCTTGCGCCCGTGTTCACCGTGGCGTTGACGATCTATGTCGCATATTGGGGATATGAAATGATCTACGGGCGCGCGCCGCTCACAGCCGGCGCGTTCCTATGGCGCATCTTTCGCATCGGCGTCATCTACACATTGGCCTTCAGCTGGGGCGATTTCTCGTCGATTGTCGTGGATGTATTCACGAAAGGAGCAGACGGCGTGGCGACGGCGGTTTGCTCAGGCGTCGGCGGCGCGAACTGCGGCACGCCGGAGACCTCCATTTCCTCCACGCTGTCAATGCTCTTCACCAACGCTCTCACGGCGGGCAAGACCGTGGCCGCATCCGGCGGCTGGGGCGCCGCAATCGGCCTCTCGCTGCTTGCGATCGTGCTCCTCATCGCCGCCGTCGTCTTTATCACGATCGCCGTGAGCCTCGTGCTGGTCGGCAAGATTGCTCTGTTCGTCTTGCTGGGGCTGGGGCCGCTGTTCATCGCCATGGCCCTCTTCAACTTCTCCTCGGTCCTCTTTACCGGATGGCTGCGCACCTGCGCGCAATATGCGATCGTTCCCGTCGTCGTTTATGGAATTCTCGGATTTTTGCTGACGCTTATGAACTCCACCATCACCAACTTGGGATCGATCAATGACGCATCGTCCGCAATGACGGTGATCGCGCCATTCTTGATTCTTTGCGGCGTCGGAAGCGCCTTGCTGCCGCTTTCCCTCCAAATCGCAGCCTCGGTCGCTGGCGGCTACGCGCTGCGCGACGTCATCGACCTTCAAGGCCGGGCGCAAGGCGCCTGGCGGCTTTGGCGAGACTGGCGACTTTCAGGCGGCAGTTACCGTCAAGCCACGCTGCCGCCGCCAAGCGGCGGCGGATACACGATCGGTCCAGGCGGCGCCACCGTGCAGCGCGGCGCGAGCTACGACCCGCGCGCGGAACAGGTGGCGGCCGCCCTCATTGAAAGCCGCGCGGCTCAACATCGCCGCGAACAGGGATAGGAATCCATCATGTCAGATGATGTGGAGACCGGCGGGCGGTCGCCGCTGGTGAGCGATAGCTATTATCACGATGGCGCACGCTGGGAGCGCGACATCTACCGCCGGCTCGAGCTTTCCAGAAACGCTTGGCGCGTCGTCGCAAGCCTGATTGGCCTTGCGCTTCTCGCTGCGCTCGTCGTCCTGTTCATGCTCATTCCCTTGAAATCCACCGAAGTCGTGACGCTCCTCGTGGACAAGGCGACAGGCTATGTCGAGGTTGCTCGGCCGCTTGAGAGCGGGGGGCCGATTTCCGAGCGTGAGGCGGTGACGCAGGCCAACATCGTCCGTTTCATCCGCGCGCGCGAAACCTACGATCCCCCGGCCCTGAGGGATAATTTCGAGCTCGCGTCGCTGCTCTCAAGCGGAAGCGCCAGCAAAGAGCTCGCGGAACAATTTTCCCTGACCAATCCAAACAGCCCGATGAAACTCTGGGGTCCGAGCGGACGCGTCAAGGTCTATGTCAAAAGCGTGAACTTTCTCACGCATGGCTGGATGGATAACCCCAAGGCGCCCGCCACGGCGGCAGTTCGGTTCATGACGACGCGCACGAATGAGCGCGAACAGGTCATTGAACATTGGGCCGCGAATGTCAGGTTCCGCTACACGCAGGAGCCGATGCGCAACGAGTGGCGCTTCGACAATCCGCTCGGATTTCAAGTCGTCGAGTATCGCAAAGACCAGGAAACCGTGGCTCCGCTTGGCGGAGGAGGCCCGCAATGACGAAAGTTTTGCTTGCAAGCCTCCTGCTCGCCGCCGTTTTGTCGTCATCCGCCGTCGCTGAGCGCGCGCCCTTGCCGGTTCCAGCAGATTCGCGTCTGCGCACGGTGCCTTTCGAGAAGGATAACGTCGTCACGATTTGGGGGACGCGGGGCGTCTCGACGATCATCGTTCTCCATGACGACGAGAAAATTTCGACGGTCGCGCTCGGAGACACGATCGGCTGGCAGGCGGTGCCCGATCAGTCGAAGCAATTTCTCTTTATCAAGCCCCTAGAGCCGGACGCGGTCACCAACATGACCGTCGTGACGACGAGGAAGCGAATCTATTCCTTCATCTTGCGCACGAGCGGCGGACACGATCGCCGGGTCGTGTTCAAAGTCCGCTTTACCTATCCGGACGAAGAAGCGGACGCGCGGCTTTTGGAGAAGGCGCGCGAGCTTGCGGCCTTCCCCAATAAGCGGAATGCCGAAAACTCGTCGATCAGAAACTTCGATTACAGCTACAAAGGCGCGCCCTACGTCAAACCCGAGCACGTCTTCGACGACGGAACGAAGACCTATTTTCGGTTTTCGGGCGACGTTCCTGGCATCTTCCTGGTCAATCCTGATCGGTCCGAGACACTCGTGAACTACCGGCGCGAGGGCGGCATGATTGTCGTCGATCGCACAGCCGGTCAATGGACGATGCGCAACGGGGCCGCGACCGCTTGCGTCTTCAACATGCGCGCCGAACCTGATCCGCCGCCAACGGCGCAAGAGACGGATGTGCAACCCGAAATCCAGGCCGTCCATGCGCCCGAGGGCGGCTTCTTGACGAACTTTCTCTCAAACGGCCTCGCGCCGAGCGCCAGCTTGCAGCAATAACAGGAGCGCCGGATCATGGCTGCTGATTTCGAGGAAGAAGGCCGGCTGGCGAACGAGACGGTCACGCGCCAGTCGTCGAACCCCAATGTGGCGCTGGGCGGGGTCGCGGTTCTTGCCGCCGCCGTCATCATCGCCCTCATGTGGTACGCGTCGAGTCGCAAGCAAAGCAAACCGCAGAACGCCGGCGACGAGTCGTTTGCGACCGCAAGGCTCCAACCGGGCGCGTCTTTCGACCGGCCGCCGCCAAAAGTGGAACCCGCCAAATTCGTGATTCCTGCGCCTCCGGCTCCTCAGCCTGCCGCTGTGGTCAGCGCTCCGGTCGTGACAGAGCCGAAGCCGGACGATAGCGAAGCGCGGCGCCTGGCGGAGCTCGAACGGCTGCGCAAGGAAGCCGAAGCGAAGGTCGAGGCTCGTCTTCGTTCGCCGATGCTCGCGATCAACGATCGGGAAGGGACGGCGTCGGTCGATCCTGCGGCAAGGGTCGGCGCCGAGAGGGAAGAGGAAGACCCGAATCGTCGCTTCCTTCACAACGCCGAAAATGACGTGACGCGGGCGCGGGCTGTGAAACACGCGCGGATCGACGCGCTGGTGCCGCAGGGCTTCATGATCCCCGGCGTCCTGGAAACCGCCATTCAGTCCGACCTTCCCGGAAATGTGAGGGCGTCAGTAAGCGAAGACGTCTATTCCTTTGACGGACGTCGGGTCCTTATCCCCAAGGGAACGATGCTCACCGGCGAATACCGCTCCGGAATTGTCCGCGGGCAGTCGCGCGTGATGATCATCTGGACGCGTATGCTGCGCGCCGACGGGGTGTCGCTGATGCTCGGCTCCTATGGGACGGACAATCTTGGCCGCTCAGGTCTCGCAGGCGAGGTGGACAAGCATTTTCTCGACAGGTTCGGAAATGCCGCGCTGCTGACGCTCACGGGCGGCGTCGCGCAATTCGTCGCTTCGCTCGGGCAAAACCAAAATTTTGCAACGAGCCAGCAATATGCGCTCGATCCAGTTACGGGCCAGCTCGTGCCCATAGTGGGCAATCAGAACTCCGTGCTCTTGAGCGCGCGGCAGATCGGGGCCCAGTCGACCTCGCAAGCGATCACGCGCATGGCCGTAGAGGCGCTGAAAGACGAGATTCACATTCCGCCGACAATTTATGTCGATCAGGGCACGAGAATTCTCGTCTTTGTGAAGCGCGACCTCGATTTTTCCGACCTCTATCCGGACCCTGTGAAAGAGGCGCTCTATGAACTCAAGCACCCCAATAAGCGCCCGCGGCGCGACCAAGATACCGCTCTGGGAGACCCTGCCAGTGTTTTTCCGGAACGCGGCGGAGCCCATTCGGGCCTGGTTACAAAACCCTGACGTGATCGAGATCTGCGTCAACAGGCCGGGGGAAGTGTGGGTCGAGGCGCTGGGCAAGCCCGCCATGGAGCGCTTCGAGGTTCCCGAATTGACCGAAACGGCTGTGAGGCGCCTAGCCGAACATGTCGCCTCGATCACCCAGCAGTCCGTCAACGCGTCGACGCCGCTGCTGTCGGCGGCGATGCCGCATGGGGAGAGGTTTCAGGGGGTATTGGCGCCGGCGGCGCCTTCGGGCGGCGCGTTCTCGATCCGCAAGCAGGTCATCGCCAATCTCGGCCTCGACGACTATGCCCGAATGGGCGCCTTCGAAGCCGTGAAGGTGAGAGGGCCGCTCAAGGCGGACCTGAACCACTATCCGGAGATCGAGACCGAGCTTGCCGAGTTGCTGCAGGACGTGACGCCTGAGGGCGTGCAAAAGGCGCTCGCCTTCGCGGTCAGAAACCATGTGACCATGATCATTTCGGGGGGCACGTCGTCGGGCAAAACGACATTCCTGAACGCGCTCCTCAAGGAGGTTCCAGGCGCCGAGCGCGTCATCTCGATAGAAGACACGCGCGAGCTCCAGCCGCCGCAGCCGAACTGGTTGTCCTTGCTCGCTTCCAAGGGCGGGCAGGGGCTGGCGCAGGTGACGGTTCAAGACCTGCTGGAATCGAGCCTGCGATTGCGGCCGGACCGGCTGTTTCTGGGCGAGATTCGCGGCGCCGAGGCGGCGACCTTCCTTCAGGCCATCAACACCGGCCATCCCGGCTCCCTGACCACGCTGCACGCCGATAGCTCCTACGGCGCCTTTGAGCGTCTGGCGCTGATGACGCTGCAATCAGACCTCAAGCTAAGCAAGGCCGAAATCATGGATTATGTCCGCTCGGTCATACCGATGGTCGTTCAATTGCGCCGCCGGCCGACGCGCGGCGTCGCGGAAATTTATTTCCGGGGCTTCGGCGGGAAGGCGTGAGAGGACCGATGCGCTGGATGCTCTATTTCCTCGGTGCGCTCTGCGCCTTGGCAGCCGCCTTCCTTATCTGGGAGGCGTCCTACGCGCTGGCGGTGGCCTGGCGTACGCATAGCTGGCTGCTCTGGACGCGTTTTACCCGAGGATTTGAGCTGGTGCTGCCCCTGCGCGCGGCTCAAAGCGAGTGGGGAGATCCAGTCGTCCAGAATTTGGTGGCGCGGGCAACGCTCGGCGCCACCATCGCTGTCGTGGTCGTCGCCGTCGTCGCCATGCAGATTGTTCAAGGCGTTCGCGCCATGAGGCCGCCGCTCGGAGGCTCGAGACTCGCGACGCTCAAAGATCTACGAAAAGCGGATTTGCTGAACGGCGAGCCTGGCTACTCGATTTTCCTCGGACGCTTTGACGGCAAGGACGTGCGCTACAGCGGCGCGAGTCACATCTATGTCAATGGTCCGACACGCGCGGGCAAAGGCGTCGGCTTTGTGCTCCCAAACGCGCTTGAATGGCGCGGCTCCTTGATCGGCTTGGACATAAAGCGCGAGATGTGGGGCGAAATAGGCGCTGCGCGTGCGGCCATGGGCCAACGGGTTTTCCTGTTTTCCCCTGGTTCGGCGGAATCGCATTGCTGGAACCCCCTCGATCTCGTGTCGCATTGGCCGGAAAGGGCGACCGATGTAGCGAACATCGCGCGAAGCCTCATTCCGACGCCGGCGACAGGAGATTCTTACTGGGCGGAAACTGCGCGGGGTCTCTTCGCCGGCCTCTTGGGCTATGTGCTCGACAGCGACACGATGCGCGACCAGCGCACGATAAAATCCGCGCTCAAGATGATGAGCCGAGGCCGCAGCCTCGCCGCTGTGATGGCCGACATTCTCGTCGCCGAGCCGGATCTCAACGAGTTCGTGACCGACAAGTTTCGGCAGCACATCGGCCGCGAGGAAAAGCAACGCATGTCCTTCGAGGCGCACATCGTCACCGCGCTCGATGGATGGAACAACAAGCTCGTCGACGACGTCACAAGCCGCAGCGATTTCAACGTCGCGGATCTGCGACGCAAACCGTTTACGATTTTGGTCGGCACGCCGGTCGGCAATTTCGGCTCAGTCGAAGCGGTCGTGCGCCTGCTCGTGCAGCAAGTTCATGACGTGCTGCTGCGGAGCCTTCCAGGCCTCGACGAGCCGCATAGGCTCCTCCTGATGCTCGATGAATTT
>RXIY01000090.1:746-8917 GCA_003963405.1 Hyphomicrobiales bacterium | reverse complement strand
CGGTCGCCTTCCGAATCGTAGGCGTAGCTGTTGGATGGCCCGGACACGCCGACGGCCGTCAGCACACGGTTGACATTGTCATAGGTGAAGGTTTTCGAGCGGACCTGAACGTTTGCCGGCGTGAAAACCGCCTCGGCCGTCTTGTTGCTGGCGGCGTCCAGCGTATAGGCGATGCGGTTCCCCAGTGCGTCGGCCACCGTGATCAGGCGATGGGCGGGGTCGTAAGTGAACGTGAGAAACGAGTTATCGGGCTTGATGACCTTTATCAGGTTTCCAACCGCATCATAAGCGAATGAGGTCTTAAGCGCGCCTTCTGACTTTGAAGTCAGCCTCCCACGCAGGTCATAGGTGAAGGTTGTCACAAGACCATTGGGGTCGACGCTTCGCAACAGGCGGCCAGCGCTGTCGTAATTTGTAAATTGCGTAATCTGCCCCAGCGCGTTCTTGATGCTGGCGAGGTTGCCCTGCGCGTCGTAGGCAAATGTCGTCACCTTCCCGAGCGGGTTGGTTTCGGTCAGCTTCTGGCCGAGGGCGCTATAGGTATAACTCCACGTCCGCGTCTGCGTCCCCGCCGTGATTTTCTTCGAAAGGAGATTTCCCTTGCTGTCGTAAGTGAAGTCGGTGACGCGGCCCGGCTGGGTAACTTTCACTGGCAGATGGAGAGCCGGATGCCATGCCGTCGCGATGGTGCGGGCCAGCGGCGTTCCCGAAGCTTCTGTGCGGGAAGTTTCGTTACCGCGAGGGTCATGCGTGGAGGTCGTGACGTTACCGTTCCAATCAGTGCGACTCGCAATGAAGCCGCTGCTATCATAGGTAAAAGACCTTCCGCCAGACGTCTGAACCGGAGCACCACTTAAATCTGTCGGCTTTAGAACGCCATTTTGCGACGCTAATGAATATGTGTGTATGTTTCCACGGGCGTCTGTGACTGTGGTTGAGCTTCCCGGGGAATACGACACGGTTGTAAGGTCAATTCCACCTGCCAGCGATGAGGAAATCGCGTAGCCATATGAGTCATAGGCCCATGTGGAAAAACGCGTCCCTTTCTCGTCAAAGATGCCAGTCAACGCCTTCGGAAAGCCAGTATTCTCATAGACGTATCGATGGCGCACGGCCCCGGGATAGATTACTGTCGCTAGGTTGCCATGAGCGTCATAGGTATAGGCGTAGACGCCACCGTCTGGGGCCGCCATTTGGGTCACCCTATGCGAAGCATCAAAGGTGAAAGTCAGCTTATGACCGAATGGTCCGGTGACGCTAACCAGTTGACTGTTAGCATCATAAGCTAAAGTCGTGGTGCCGCCGCCGCGATCTGTAATGCTGGTTAGCTTTCCACCCACATCGTAGTTCTCAACTGAGTCATCATCAGTAAGAAGACGCCATCCAATCTGGGTCGAGCTATTCATAACGGGAGAGAGCGATAGCCTAACATCAGGATCCGTTGTGATCGCTCCGTTGGTGCCTCTGATGAAGAGGAATTTCCCACCTGAGGGCCGGAAAACCGTTATGTATGTGACGCCCATATTATTAGGCGCTGAAGGGGGTATCAGCGACAAAGTCGAAATTTTCGCTTCCCAGTTGCTGATCCAATTTCCGAATGAAAATTGAGCATCGGGTCGGCGCGCGAAATTACTATTATAGAGGCGTCTAAGGGACAAACGGGTGAAAGGGCCGCCAGTAAAATCCGTTTCCGTCTCAATGGTCGCCCCTGTAGAGGCTTCGATGGGATCGCCTTCACAACATGGGTGGGTAACGGGATTGTCAGGCCTATTATTTTGGTTCTTAGCGTAACCGAGACCAAACGGCTCCGTCCTGTCATTCGCAACATTGTTGCACATAACCTGGTAGTGTACAGAGTCCTCCGACAACTTTTGCGCCGCTACCACTGCAGGCGGCGGGGCGAAATAGCAGATGCCTCCGCCTTTATCATTGCCACAATAAGCCACATTCCCGTACGTTGCATTTCCGCCGCGCACGCCACAACCACCTGTAGCAGGGTCGTATTCAGGCCCAAGGCTCACCACTTGGCTAGGAGCTATTTCAACCGCTCCAGCATAGCTTGGAGCAGCAAGGGTGACCGATAATGTGGGGCGCTCACCGCTCGGATGTAGCCCAATCGAAGCGCCGCTTAAAACCATTGTCGGGATAAGTAACGTGACAAGCCGAAGAAGGTTGAAGCGCACGATAGTTACCCCTAAGTGCTGAAATCATTTGTCGAAAAATATCACTGCGTCCAGATTGTGGCAAGAAGACCTGGCCTCTGTTGGTTGCATAGCTCTTGCAGATGTTGAGTGGTTCTATTCGGGGGTTGTCTGAACGCCGGGAGCGTTTCGGAGTCGCGGAGTCCGGAGGGCTTAAGCCCGACCAGAGCTGCCCAAAAATCTGGAGTTGTGGTCATTTGGCCATCGTCGTTTACTGTTTCTTGATGTAAGCCTCATCAGGCGTGCGGCGATCAAGCGCCGAATGCGGCCGCCTTTTCGTTATAGAACGCCAGACAGCGGCCGATCGACGCCTCCGAGACGCGGTCATAGACCCGTAAAAGGACCTCTTCGTATTTACGCTGCAAGAGATTGTCGCGCTAGGCGCCTTTGCCGCCCATGATGATCGGGACCTTCGCATCCAGCAGCACGCGCGTGAAGCCGAGACTGGTGAGCTGGCTGCCCCGCTTTGAGAGCGCCTTTTCGGTGCGTCGGCACAAAACCCGCCTCTATCATGATGGATACTAGATGCGACGGGACGGCGCGGCTCGCCACGTTGACAGCCGCAAGATAGACAAAGCCGTGTCGCGTCGGGATGGAGCTGATGTCCATCGCCCAGACATGGCACGTGTTCGGCCATGGGCAGATGGCCTCGATCCCCATCTGCCGCACCAGGGTCCCGATATGCCGGCGGCCGCCGACGACGCCCTCACGCCGTAGCAGATCGCGGTACATTCATGCTTCGTAAAGGGGGATTGAGTTGCAAATTCGTTCAGGCGCCGCATGCTTTAATTGGGCGGCCGAAACCGGTCAAGGCAAGTAGAGTAGACCGAGCTGCATGGCATGGTCGCGGTTAATCAGCGTTTTGCGCTCGACGGGCCGGCCTGGCCGGGGGCGCCGGACAAAAAATCGTTCTCCAACGTAAGCTCGCCTATTTTGGCGTGAACCACCTGGCTATTGAGAAATAGCATGAGCGCGATACGGCGGGCGGGGTGCCAAGAGGCACGCGGGCGGGGGATGGGCTGCGCTGCGTCATGCGGTGGTGGCGGATGACGTTGAGCCAATGGGGAACGCCTTTCGCGGGCTCGCCGTGGATATGGGCATATTCCTGCTGCCCTGGAACGCTCGCGATTACGGATTGCGATCAGCGCGGAGGGCCAGCAGCAATCGCCAGGATGAAGAGCGAGCCCGAAGGCAAACGCCTTCCAGAACCTTCACGTCCTCCCCTTTCACAATCTGGCACCGGGGTTGCCGCCGTTCTCCGGGATGAACTCGACACCGCGGCTTCGAGCGGCGGTGGGGATGGCGCTCGCCGGCACCGTTGCCGCCGGTGATTTGGGCTGCGGCATGACGCGGTGTTTTGACCTGCACGAGATCATGCGAACGAAGGAGAACCCGCCATGGGGGACAAGACAACCGCGATCAGCGCCGCCGCCTGGAGCTCGAAGCGCACTTGAACCGCGCCGCGGCGCTCTCCCGTGTTCTCTGGCACGCTATGCGGGATCCGGATTGCGTTTTCCGGGACGAGTCGGACGCGACAGCTTTTAGGCGTATGGCCGAAAACCTTGACGACCACCTTGCCTGGGCCGTCTCCATTTCCGACAGGCAGCGGGGCGGGGATCGCGATGTATGACCGGCGCGCCATCATGGCCGACGCGCACAAACGCTACAGGGACGGGCGCCTCCTGTCCCTTGGCTAGACTTTCGGCCAATGTCTCAGGACGGCATGGGCGGCGGCCAAGATCAGACAGGCTAATATGCCCGTAGCGGCCTGAGCTTGTATATCGTTTCCGACGCCATCGGTCCCTGATGGCAAGAACACTGGCAACCGGCGGATGTAACCGGAGCGGGCGTTTCGCTTTTCAGGGCCGAAACGACTTACGGAACAAACGCCGATCAGATTGCTACCGAAATTGCTACCAAACTGACCGCTACGCGCCAAAACGAACAAATATGGAACGGGATAAAACCCCAGAAAATCTGGGCAAAATCGGTATTCAACGGGACTAGGCGGGACAGCTATCACCGGTTTTCAAGACCGCTGCCTTAAACCACTCGGCCACCCTTCCCCGGCCGTGATATAGCACGCCTGCGCCGCCGCGCGAGAGGGTTCGACGTTGCCGCTGCATTTTGCTTATGGCTCCAATATGGACGCCGCCGCCATGGCGCGGCGTTGTCCGCATTCCAGGTTTCTGGGCCGGGCGCGGCTGCCGCGTTGGCGCTTCGTGACGCTCCCTTCGGGTTTCGCCAGCGTCATGGCTGACAATCGCTCGAGCGTCCATGGCGCGCTTTGGGACGTTCCGGTCTCGGACATCATGGCGCTGGATCGCTACGAGCAGGTGGGGCAGGGGCTCTACGTCAAGAAGATCATCCCGGTGCTGCGCGAGCCCTTCGGGTCCGCGCCGGCTCTGGTGTATATCGGCGCCGCGGCGAATCAGGGCGCCGCCGCGCCCGGCTATCTCGTCGATATTCTCGCGGCGGCGCAGGCCCTGGAGTTGCCGCCCGCCTATATCGGCTATCTGTCGCATCTTCTGGCGGAACAAAGGAAAGGCCAGCGTGGATGAGTCTCGAGGTTCCCGTCGTTCACACGATCGAGGAGATGCGCGCTTACGTGCGGGCGCGCCGCGCCGCCGGCGAGCGGATCGGCCTGGTGCCGACGATGGGCGCTCTGCACGCAGGACATCTTTCGCTCGTCCAGGCAGCGCGCCGCCATGCAGATCGCGTCATTACGACCATCTTCGTCAATCCGACGCAGTTCGGCCCGAGCGAGGATTTCGCCCGCTACCCTCGCACATTGGCGGCGGATCGGGAGAAGCTCGGCGGCGTCGCGGCCGATCTCGTGTTCGCGCCGGCGGTCGAGGAAGTCTACCCGAAGGGCTTCTGCACCACTGTCTCGCTCGATGGTCCTGCCAGGGCCGAGCTCGAGGACCGGTTCCGTCCCAGTCATTTTGCCGGGGTCGCTACGGTCGTGGCGAAGCTGCTGAACCAGGCCCAGGCTGACGTCGCCGTATTCGGCGAGAAGGATTACCAGCAGCTGCTCGTGATCCGCGCCATGGCGCGTGATCTCGACATTCCGACGCGGATCCTCGGCTGCCCCACGCTGCGCGACCCCGATGGGCTCGCCATGTCGTCGCGCAATGTCTACCTGTCGGCGGACGACCGCGCACGCGCCCCTGCGCTTCATCGCGCGATCGCCGAAGCTGCGCGGCGCATTGCCGAGGGCGAGGTCGTCGGCCATGTCATGGGGGAGGCCCACGAGGCCATCGTCGGAGCGGGCTTCGATATCGATTATGTGGAGGCGCGGCACGCGGAGACCCTGGCGCGCGTTGCGCGCCGCGAAGACTGGCCAATCCGCCTTCTCGCGGCGGCGCGCCTGGGGGCCACGCGACTTATCGACAACGTGGCGGTTCCCACCAAATGAGCCGGCGCGTCATCCGATTCTTCGTCGCCGGGCGTGTGCAGGGCGTGGGCTTTCGCGCCTTCCTCATTCGGGAGGCGAATGCGGCTGGCCTCATCGGCTGGGCGCGCAACCGGTCGGATGGATCGGTCGAGGCGCTGGCCGCCGGGCCCGAAGCCGCGCTGGACGGTTTTCTCGCCGTTGCGGGGCAGGGACCGCGGGCGGCGCGCGTCGATCGTCTCTGGCTGGCGCCGGCCGATGACTCCGAGCTCGAGGGCGTGGCCGGTTTTGGCATGGCGGCGACCCTGTAGCGGCCCCGCCCCCGCGCCCAAAGTCCTCAGAATAGTTGTTCTGAGATCGCCAGAATTTTCAGGACGACCCCGCCGCCCGGCACAGTCTCCATGAAGTCCTCGAACCGCTTCGGCTCCAGGCCGGAGAGGATCATCAACGCCGAGAGGACGAGAAGCAGAAAGGCGATCTTGGGGAAAAACAGGCCGATGATCATCGCGCCTGCAAGAATGAGGCCGCGCTTGGTTCTGTCGCCCGTCGTCGGGCTCTTGTCCTCGGGCGCTCCGCGTCCGAACAATGGCAGCGGCTTGGCTGTCGCCTCGTCATCAGGGACGACGGCGCAATACTGGCTCCAGACCCAGGCCTTCGACGTATCGGTCATGGCTGCTTCCCTCGAATCACTCGCCTTCGCACCATTTTGTGAGTTTCGGCCAAACTCGCCAATCAGGGAAGGGGCTGTCGCCATGACGCCAAGATCTTCAGCGACGCCAAATCTTCAGCGACGCCAAGATCTTCAGCTCTTGGAAATTGATGCGGCAGGCGAGGCGTCGTAATGTCGACTGATCGAGCTTGGCGATTTCATTGGGCTTTTTTCAATTTTGAGGATTTGAATATGATCTCGGCTGTGGATGGCCGCCAATCGACCGCGAGTCCAGTTGTCCCTGCGCCCAGCGCCGCGGCGCTCGCGCATATTCCGGGCTCGAGCGGCTGGCCCATTATCGGCAACACGCTCGAGGCGCTGGCCGATCCCAAGGGAATGGCCGTGCGTTACGCGCGCAAATACGGTCCGGTCTATCGGACCTACACGCTCGGGGCGCATACGGTGACGCTGCTCGGGCCGGAGGCCAATGAGTTTCTGCTGCTCGATCAGGCGAAGTGCTTTTCATCCGCGCACGGCTGGGGAAAGGTCTTCGAGCGGCTGTTTCCGCGCGGCCTGATGCTACTCGATTTCGAAGAGCATCGCCTCCATCGCAAGGCCCTGTCGGTCGCGTTCAAAGCAGGACCGATGAAGTCCTACATGAGCGCCCTCGACGAGGGCTTCAGCCGGGCGGTTCGCAAATGGCTCAAAAAGCCGCCGGCTTTGCGCTTCTACCCTGAAATCAAGGAAACGACGCTCGAACTCGCCGCAGTTTCATTTCTCGGCTCCAGCGTGGGAGCTGAAATGCAGGCGATCAAGCAGGCCTATGTCGACATGATCTCCGCGGCCGTCGCCCCGGTTCGCAGCCCCTTGCCTGGAACCCAGATGCGGCGCGGCGTGAAGGCGCGGCAATTTATGATCGACTACTTCAAGGCGCAGGTTCCACTCAGGCGCGCAGGGGAGGGCGACGATCTGTTTTCACAATTGTGCAAGGCCACGACCGATGACGGCGTCTTGTTGTCGGCCCAGGAAATCGCCGACCATATGAATTTTCTGATGATGGCCGCGCATGACACGCTGGCCTCCTCGCTCACGTCCTTCGTTTACTTTCTGGCGAAGGACAGGGAGTGGCGGGAAAGACTTCGAGAGGAAATGCGCGCGCTTGGCCTCGCGAAGGAAGAGCCGCTGCCGTACGAGCGCCTGCAAGAGGCGCCTTTGACCGAAATGGCGTTCAACGAGGCGATACGTCTCATTCCGCCTGCGCCGTCCATCCTCCGATGCGCCATTCGCGATGTGGCCTTCGCCGGCTTCCAGATTCCCGCCGGCGTCTGCGTCAACATCAACCCGCTCTATACGCATCACATGCCCGAGCACTGGCCCGAGCCTGAAAAATTCGATCCCTTCCGCTTCACGACCGAGGCGGCGCGGTCGCGTCACAAATACGCCTTCACGCCGTTTGGCGGCGGCGCTCACATGTGTCTCGGCCTGCATTTCGCTTATATGCAGGCAAAGTGCTTCGCCTACCGTCTTCTGACCGCGGCCGATTTTGCGCTGGAGTCAAACTACCGGCCGGAATGGAAATATTGGCCGATTCCCCAGCCTCGGGATGGTCTTCATGTGAGCTTGTCGCCAATTTAAGCATGTGTCCCTGGTTGGAGACGTGAGGAAATCCATTGCGGCAGTCGAACGACGCCGCTCTTGCGCGACTTGAGCAGCGCATCGCCCTTTTCCCGATCACTATGGAGGCGATCACCGGCGCGGGCGATGTTTCTACTTCGCATTCCTGGTTTCCTGATCCACAACCGCGCCGGTCTGGCGTAAGCGAGCGCCAGCTTGTGCGTGAGGACGTGATGGAGGGGAGAGCAATTCGATGGCGCCCGAACGCCGGCAACGGAATTCAGGGGCGGTGGCGCTCACATAAGCGTGGTGT
>RXIY01000090.1:0-696 GCA_003963405.1 Hyphomicrobiales bacterium | reverse complement strand
CGAAGGGTGCTTGGCTCGACTGAGTGTATTGTCGGGGCGAAGGGGTGTCTCTGGCGTAGTGAGCTTGGCTGTGAGGCTGGGTTTTTGTGCTGGGGGTTTGATCGATGCGGGAGCGTTGATCATTGCTGTTTGACAATTGAATCGGAAGAAAGAGAAGCGTGGACGGCGGATGTCCTTGCGGGCGGGGCGCGAGCCTCGTCGAAAGAGACATACTGACGGTCACGTTATCTTAAGTACACCACCGACGATCCAGTCGTGAGACGGATATGTCGGGTGTGCTTGGGACTCGTCGAGAGAATGTGACTAGTCGGGATAGATTCTCAAACTTGAGAGTTTGATCCTGGCTCAGAACGAACGCTGGCGGCAGGCCTAACACATGCAAGTCGAACGCTGTAGCAATACAGAGTGGCAGACGGGTGAGTAACGCGTGGGAACGTGCCCTTCGGTTCGGAATAACTCAGGGAAACTTGAGCTAATACCGGATACGCCCTTTGGGGGAAAGATTTATTGCCGAAGGATCGGCCCGCGTCCGATTAGCTAGTTGGTGAGGTAATGGCTCACCAAGGCGACGATCGGTAGCTGGTCTGAGAGGATGATCAGCCACACTGGGACTGAGACACGGCCCAGACTCCTACGGGAGGCAGCAGTGGGGAATATTGGACAATGGGCGCAAGCCTGATCCAGCCATGCCGCGTG
>RXIY01000028.1 GCA_003963405.1 Hyphomicrobiales bacterium | reverse complement strand
GGCTACAACGCCCTGCGCTTCAGCGGCGCCAATGTCGGACTGCCGAATGTGGCCTATAATTACGGCCTCGCGACGCGCACCAAATTCGACGGCAATCTCGTGCAGGCCGGGATCAACCGGCACTTCGATCTGTTCGCGGAGGATTAGGGGATCGCGCGGGACCGAGCTCCCGCGCGCATCGCCCGGAGGCGCGGGCTCAGCGCCGATCCGCGTTCTGCGTAACCATGTGCCTGAGCATGAATCCGACGGCGTAGGAGAAAATGGCGCCGAACAGACCCAGAAATGCGGAGTTCACATATTTGGGCTCAACGCCTTCTGAAAACATCCGTGCGAACGAGACGCCGATCAGCAGGACGAACGGCGTGGCCATGACAATTCCAACCCAGTAGAGAATCGTGCCGACCTGTTTTGGCATGGCTGTTCCTTTCTATGATCATGGCCTAATCCACGCCGGCCTCGTTCCTCCAGCGCGGTTCCCGCCAATCTTGCCTTTTTATTCGCCGGGAGGCCAGGTTTGGAGCAGGCGAGGACCGATCGCCTCCGCCGGGGCGAAACAATCCTGAGACGTGGATGTTATCCCTTTCGTCTCCAACGATGGGAGGGACGCTCATGCACGTCCAGGAAATGATCAGCACCCACCCCGACGTGAAGGGCCAGGTGAACGACGCCCTCATACGCTGCATCGAGGAATGCTACGATTGCGGTCAGTCTTGCCTCTCCTGTGCTGACGCCTGTCTGGGCGAGAGCAATGTGGCTCAGTTGAAGCAGTGCATCCGTCTCAACCTCGATTGCGCCGATGTCTGTTTTGCGACCGGCGCGACGGGCGCACGGCGGACCGGCTCGAACGAGGAGCTCGTTCGATCGATGCTGGAGACATGCGCGGTCGCCTGCCGCCTTTGCGCGGAAGAATGCGAGAGACATGCGTCTCAGCACAGACACTGCAAGATTTGCGCGGAAGCTTGCCGACGCTGCGAGGAGGCCTGCGAAGGGGCCGTTCGCACCATCGGCTTCCGGCACTAAGCCTGAACAGCGATCTCCTTCGGACAGGGTGGCCTCTTGGTCATCCTGCGCCGACCGGCCGCGCGCGTTCGTACGTATTTATACTGATTGCTGCTTCATATCGACACATGACAACCTGTCCCAGAGGTGTTGCGTTTCGTTGGGAGCGGGTTGATGCGCCTTCTGCTTGTCGACCATGGCGGCGAGCGTGTTCGGGGCGACTCCGCAGTCTTCGCCGCTTGCTCGCCCGAATGGGCCGATTGCACTTTCCGCAAGATGGGTGTGGCGCAGCTTTCCCTGATCGCCGCCCGTCTGCTGGATGAAAGCGAAGGCCGGTTCAGCTGGCGCTATCAATATTCATCCTTTGGGCCGGCTTGCCGTGGCGGCGGTTACGACGTGTTCTCGTGCGCGCCCGATCACGACGAGGCGTCGCCCGCGCATTTCGAGGACATCTCGAACGTCATGTGCGAGTGCTTCTATCTCGGTTATGTGTTCTGCATTCCGCCGGTCATCTCACTCCATTCCCGCCGCCGCCAGCCGGGCGCGACCCATGCGGAGGAGGGCGCGCATCCCCATCGCGCGAGCCGGAGCCGGCGCTAATTTTGCGTCGCCTCTGGCGGCTTCCGATCCCCTTTGTCTCCCGCGTCCTCCTGCTTGAAGGGCCTGATCGCCGTGAGCGTCGCAAAGGTCGTGACGGCGATGATGACTGCAACGTCGTAGACGCGGAGCGCGACGGCGGCTCCCATTGCGCCCGTGGCCCAAAGGCTCGCCGCGGTTGCCGTCCCATGGACAATCTCGCCCGTTTTCAAAATCGCGCCGCCGCCAATGAAGCCCATTCCGGTGACGATGCCCTCGAGCACGCGCGCGAGCGCCTGCGGCGAGTCTCGCAGCAGCGGCTCGGCGGCCTGAATGAATCCGCATGAGGCGATGGCGACGAGCGGAAACGTCCGGAGGCCCGCGCTGCGCTCGGCGCGCTCGCGATCCCATCCGATCGGCAAGGCCAGCAGATAGGCGGCCGCCAGTGCGCCGAGGTGATGAAGGATCTGGTCGCTGTCCAACTTGGACCCCTGGGTCGTGGTCTAAAACCTTGGGCGACCCAGAGGGCTTTCAAGTTCGCGGCCCAGTCAGACCGGCGCGGAGGGCGGCGCCGCGGAGATCCGCGCCGCCTGCGCCCGTTGCCCCGGCGTGAAGCGGAAGGCCGCGGCGATCAGGCAGAGCAGCAGCAGGCCGATCAGCACCGGGATGCGGGTGTCCGGCGCCACGATCAGAATGCCGACGACGCCGATCAGAAAGGCAGCGGCGATCAGGCTCGAGACGGGCCAGAAGGGCGCGGCGAAAGAGGGGAGGGATTGGCCCTCCTCGGCAAGGCGGCGGCGGAAGCAGACATGCGTGTAGAGGATACTGAGCCAGATCAGGATGCCGATGAAGGTCACGGCCGCGGTGAGATATTCGAAAGCCTGCGCCGGCGTGAAATAATTGAGCCCCGCGCCGAGGAAGAGGAAGGCGACCGTCATGACCATGGCGCGGATCGGGATGCCGTTTCGCGCGATGCGGCCGAACCATGCGGGCGCCTGATGCGCCTCCGCGAGCGTATAAAGAATCCTGCCGCTGCTGAAGATGCCGCCGTTGCAGGAGGAAAGCGCCGCCGTGACGACCACGAAATTGACGAGTCCGGCCGCTCTCTCGAGGCCCATGCGCTGGAAGACCTGCACGAAGGGGCTGCCATCGAGACCGATGCGGTTCCAGGGGAAGATCGCGAGGATGACGAAAAGCGCGCCGACGTAGAAGATGATGATGCGCCAGACGAAGGAATTGATCGCCATGGGGATCGTCGTTTGCGGCTTTTCAGCTTCTCCGGCGGCGATGCCGATCATTTCCACGCCGACATAGGCATAGACCACCATCTGCATCGAGAGCAGACATCCCGCGATCCCCGCCGGAAAGAAGCCGCCGAACTTCGTGAGATTGGAGACGCCGACAGGCGCCCATTCACCGGGAAAGCCGAACAGGATCACGAACAGACCGAGCCCGATCATGATGAGAATGGTCGCGACCTTGATCAGCGCAAACCAGAATTCGAACTCGCCGAAAACGCGGGCGGTGAAAAGATTGACGGTCCCCATGATGGCGATCGCCGAAAAGGCCCATATCCATTGGCCGGACCCCGGAAACCAGTATTGCATGTAGATGCCGACGGCGGTGACCTCCGCGATCGCGATGATGGTCCAGTAGAACCAGTAGCCCCAACCGACGAGATAACCGAGAAACGGGCTGACATAGAGCGAGGCGTAGGCGGCGAAGGAGCCCGTTACCGGGTGATGTATGGCCATCTCTCCCAGAGCGCGGAGGATGAAGAAGGTCATCACCCCGGCCACGAGATAGGCCAGAATGATCGACGGCCCGGCGACCTTGATGGCCGAGGCGGAGCCGAGAAAAAGCCCCACGCCGATCGTGGAGCCGAGCGCGAGCAAACGCATCTGGCGCACGCCGAGACTGCGCTTGAAACCTTCATGTTCGCCGTTCATTCGCAAGTCCCGTCGAAAGGATGGATGTTTGTCCGTGCTGACTTCAACTTATGCGGGCTTTTGCGATCAGGCTAGACCTATTCAGCTTTCTGGGATTCGCCCTAAATGAAGCGGAAGGGAGAGAATTCATGTTGCAGCGCAGACTCGGCGCGAATGGCCCCCTGGTCTCGGCAATCGGCTTGGGCTGCATGGGGATGAGCGACCTTTACGGCCCCTCGGATCGTGCCGCGGGGGTCGCGACGATACGGGCCGCGATCGACGCGGGGGTGACCCTCTTCGATACGGGCGATTTCTACGGCATGGGCGATAATGAGCTTCTGGTCGGCGAGGCGATAAAGCCCTACCGGCGGGAGTCGATCCTGCTGAGCGTGAAATTCGGCGCCCTGCGCGACCCTTCGGGCGCGTGGACCGGCTTCGACGGGCGTCCGGCGGCCGTGAAGAACTTCCTCGCCTATTCATTGAAGCGGCTCGGCGTGGATTGCATCGACATCTACCGCCCGGCACGTCTCGATCCAGCCGTTCCGATCGAGGAGACCATCGGCGCCGTCGCGGATCTGGTCAGAGCCGGCTATGTGCGTTTCATCGGCCTCTCGGAAGCCGGCTCGGACACGCTGCGCCGCGCGGCCGCCGTCCACCCCATCGTCGATTTGCAGATCGAATATGGATTGCTGTCTCGAGATATAGAGACATCCATCCTCCCGACCTGCCGGGAGCTCGGGGTCTCGATAACGGCCTACGGCGTTCTGGGCCGCGGCCTCCTCGGCGGCCATTGGACGAAGAACCGCGTGACTTCGGCGGGCGATTATCGCGCGCTGATTCCGAGATTCCGCGCGGAGAATGTGGAAAGGAATCTCCAGCTCGTGGAGGTCGTCAGGACGGTCGCCGAGGCGCATCACGTCACCGTCGCGCAGATTGCCATCGCCTGGGCGCTGTCACGCGGGACGGATATCGTGCCGATTATTGGCGCAAGACGTCCCGATCAGCTCGCAGACGCGCTTGCGGCGATACGCGTCTCGATCGAACCTGAAGACATCGTTGCCCTCGATCGCCTCTCGGGTTCCGTCTGCGGAACGCGCTATCCGGCCCTCCAAATGGCGCATCTCGATAGCGAAAAAGGTTAGCGTCTCCACCGCGAGCCCTTTTCATCGTCTCACGTCATATGCCGGAGGCGTTGGAGAGATGGTGTCAGTATCCAGAGAAGTGCTGGGTCCAGGACGACTTTTGGGTCCACCATGATTATTTCATCTGGCTCCAGGGAATACAGTCATGTTTTTTGCTCTCCGACCCATTGCAAGACGAGAAACTTGAGATAACATATTTCTGAAATATTTCTGCTTGGCGTCCGGACGAACTTCCGGCGAAAACGAATGAGACAACCCTTGGTGAAACGAACCGTGCTCGTCGCGGACAGAAGCGCAGCCATCAGAACGATCGTCGGCGAGGCGCTCACGCGCTTTGGGTTCGAGGCGCGCGCCACTGACGCGGCCGAACAATTATGGGGTTGGGCGCGGGACAGCCGCGGCGACCTCGTCATCGCGGACGAGGACGTTCTCGACCACGCGGGAAGCGATCTCCTGCGGCGGCTGTGCAAGTCGAGGCCGGATCTGCCGATCATTGTGTTGCAATCGCCGTCGTCGTCTCTGCGGCGGCCAGGAGACGATGCGCCTCAGATACATGCTCGCCTCGACAAGCCATTCGATCTGAAGGCGCTCGTCGCGCTGTGCCAGGAGGCGGTGGATCATGCAGGAATGCCGCGCGACATCGGTGACATGAAGGAAGGCGTTCCACTCCTCGGCAAATCTCCCGCGATACAGGCGCTGCGGCGCGCATTTTCCTGCCTCGCGGAGACGGACAGCCCGGTTCTGATCATCGGCGAGGCGGGCGCGGGGGCCGAGCTCGTCGCCGAGGCGCTGCACAAAACCGGCCGCCGCAAGGCGGGCTCCTTCGTCGGCGTCAACGTTTCCGCCTTGTCGGATGATCGGATGGCGACCTTTCTCGAATGGCAGGAGCCGGAAGATCGCCAATCCTATCGGCCGCTCGAGAAGGCGCGGGGCGGCGTCCTTTATCTCGAAGAGGTCGGGGATCTCTCGGCGCGCGCGCAGGCGCAACTCCTGTGGCTCCTGCAATCGGGCTCCGCCGATGTGCGGCTCGTCGCCTCCACCCGCAAGAACCTTCAGCGGCGGGTCGAGGAAGGGCTTTTCCTCGAGGATTTGTTTTATCGGCTGAGCGCCGCGCCGCTGCGTCTGCCGCCGCTGAGGGAGAGGATCGAGGATTTGCCAGAAATCGCCGAGGCTTTCCTGATGCTCTCGGAGGGCGAAGGGCTGCCCCGAAAACGCATCGGCGCCGACGCGCTCGCCTGCATGAAGGAGCACGACTGGCCGGGCAACATTCACGAACTGGGGAATTTTCTGCGCCGCGCCGTCCTCTTGTATGGCGGCGACGCGATTACCGAGGACAGCGTGAGGGCGGAGCTCGCGCAGGAGCCGCGCCGCGTCTCCGGGGCCCAGGCACTACCGTCCGAGTCCGAAAAGGCGCCCACGCCGGCGCAAGCAGGCGCGCTGGCGAGAGCAGTCGAAAATTACGTCGAAGCCTATCTGGGCGCGGGCAAGGGCCGCAGCCAGAACCTCTACGATCAGCTCCTTGCGGAAATCGAACAGCCGTTATTCGGCAAGGTTCTTGACGCTACGCGGGGCAATCGTCTGAAGGCGGCGGCAATTCTCGGCCTGAACCGGAACACGCTGAGAAAGAAACTGGAAAGAGTGGGAATCGGACCGGCCATGAAATGCGAATGAGGGCTTTTGCCCTCGCTCCGCTGGCGACTCAGCAATTCCCTGTCCAATGGCGAATTCCGCGCGTGAGTTCCACGGGCGTGAGGGACTTGAAGCAATCGCCGCCGCCATGCGTTTCCTTTTGAACGGCGAGCGTCGGGGCGATCTCGACGTCATCGGTCGCCCGTGCGTAAAAATCCCTGGCGTGCGCATGATGTTTCGGAGATGCGAGCGCGGCGGGCGACAGGCCCGAAACGATCGCCAGGGCGATAAGAAAGATTTTCCCACGGTTCATCGTATTCTCCCCCTTCGAGAATTCGTTCAGCATTTGCCCGTCCAGTGCCGGATGCCGCGCGTCGCCTCGGTCGCGCTCAGGCTGACGTAACAGGCGCCGGCGGGCGTGACGCCCTCGCCGCCGGGACGACGGTCGGCGTCGAAGCTCTCAGGCGCGCGCGCATAGAAATCGGAATGATGCAGATGGATTCGCGTCGATGCGGCTTCGGCCGCCGTCAGCGGACCAAGCAGAGCGGAGACGCCGAGGCTCATGAGAAAACACGCTTTTCTCGTCTTCATGGCGCCACCTCCCCGTAAGGTGCAGGTCCTATGCAATGGGCAGATTGCCTCATATGCAAGCAAATCACTGATCACATAATGATCATTATGAGCAAAAATTAAGCACGTATGCGCCGGACCTCCTAGATCCACACAGGGCGAGTTTCGTCGATCCAAGGTGGCCGGTTGCGTCGCGATGGATGGCGCCAGCGCGCGACGATCTTGGCCGCACGCACGTCAATGGCCCCGGACTCGCCGCGGCTATCGCAGGGAGAAGGGCAGGATCACGTCGAATGAGACGAGGGTTTGCGAGCGCCGCCGCTCGCCGTCACTGGGCCCGAAAAAGGGCGGCGCGCCAGTCGGCGCAAAATCGAAGCGGATCTCCGGCCGCAGGATGAGCTCCGAGAGAGACGGAATGTTCTCGATCTTTGGCGCGATCGTCGCGCCGAAAGTCATTTCATAATAGGTCGTGCCCTGACCGGCAGGCTGCGTCGCGACGGACGGCGCGGGAAAGCCGTGCAAGGCGTTCGAGTAATCGAAATAACCGGGGTAGGCGGCTGCAAAGAAATTGTTGCTGTCGCGCCAGAACTCGAGGCGCGTGTTGAGCTTCACGAGGTCGGACAGTTTGTAGGATCCATAGCCCGCGACGCCATAAGCATTCGCACCCTGCGCCCGTTTGGGGATCAGCGCCGGATTGAATCCAAAAGTGGCGCCGAGCGCGTTCAACGCGCTGAAGGGCGCGCCCGTAACGGAGATCGGGTTCCAGCCGTCTTCTCTATAAAAGCTGATGTCCGCGCCTAATGTCACATCCTCCGTCGCTTTCCATTGGAGGACGACATTGTTGTAATAGCGCCAGGTCGAACTCGGCGCGCAGACGCATGCCGCCGGAATGCCGCCCGGCACGCCATTGGGGTAGCCCACGAGCAGCGGGTCCTTCGTCGACGGGTTTTCCGGGCCTGCGTGGGTGATGGCGGTGAGGGTCAAGCGGCCATCGAGGAACGCCGCTGAGAACCCGCCATGAAGTGAGGGCGAATTGTTGTTGTCTCCGGGCCAGCCGATCGATGTGTCGACGCCGGTGGTGAGGCCGACATAGACATTCAGCCAGTCATTGACCTCGGTCTGGGTCATTATTCCGGTATGGAAAAAAGGACCGAAATTATAACTGTAGGAATGCGTGTAGAAGATATTGTCCTTGGCGTTGAAAACTTCGGCGCCATTGTAGGTGAAGAACTGGCCGATCTTTACATCGACGCCTCCTCTCGTGAGGATGGGCAGATGAATGAGCGCGTTGGCCTCCAGAACGCCGAACTGCGTGCGGTCGCGGATAAGATATTCCGTCTCGCCGATCAATGTCGAATAGCGCAGATCCGTGCCGACGACGCCTTCGAATTTGAACCCGAAGTTCAGGCTGTTACGATCTGGGTCGAGTGGTCGCTGAATGATGAGGGCACCCTGGTTGAATTGGGGCGTATTGGCCCGGTCCGTGTAGAACTGGCCGAAATTCAGTCCGTTTGCCGGCAGGGCGGGGTTGATCACGACGCCGCCATCGAGGAAGCCGTCCGCCGTGACCGCGTCCAGCCATGCTCGCGTCAGATCGGTCGTTTCCTCGCTTTTTCGCGGCGGTTCGGATGCGAGCGAGGGGCAGGCGGCAAGCGTCAGCAACGGAAGAAGGGCGCGCGCGTGCAGGCGAAACGCGCGCTTTGCGAGACTTTGCTCCTTGGTGGCGGGGCGGAAGGCGCGCAGCTTTCCGGGTAACTCTCTGACGCAGCAACCGCCCATCTGATCTTCTTCGAATTGAGGAGCAGACGATGGCTACAGCGGCAGGGGCGCCACTTCAATATGGGGAACCGGACGGGGGCGGCGATCGGATGGGTGGAACTGGTATGTTTTACAATAAACTACTTGAAAGAAAGCGACGCCGCCCAGCTTCCCGAAAAAACGAAAAGGGACGGGTTGTGGCTATGCCGTTACACTTGTTGAGACCACAGGAAATCTAAAAAGAGCATTCGTCTGAGCCACTATCGTTTGCGATAGGCGTATAGCACTTTCGCGACGATGCGTATTCCGCTGTCTTGATCCTTGCGAATGACCGGTTCGCGCCAGAACTCGTGGTTGCTTTCCGACCAGAGCTCAACTTGGTCGCATTGTTTCAGCACGCGCTTGCCCAATAGCTCCAGGGCCTCGCCTCTCGATCTCTCGATCACGACAATATCGCCGTTTTCAATTCTCACCCGGCTGCGTTCGATGTCCACACAGCGGATCAGATCGCCTTGTCGCGCGAGTTTGTCGAGCGACGACCCTTCGACCAACAGGTCGAACTGGACCTCTGGCGGAAATCGAGGATCGAGGGGACAAGGGCAGTCTATTCTTTCGCTGCTCAGACCTTTTGGCACGATCTTCCCCGCGGCCGAAAACCAGGCGAGCGATCATGCCCTGCGCCAATGGATGATAAAGAGCCGCGCGCCGCCAAAGGCATGGCGCCAGCCGAAGGTCGAACCCGTGGATGGGCCCGTCAGGCGGGGGCGGCTCCAGGCCGATACGGTGACCGATGAGCCGCCCCACCGCAACGGCGAGTTCCCGGAGCCGCTGCGCTGACGCAGTTGCGGCAACTGCGCAGCGCCAAATTAACGCCCTGACTCGGCTGGGAAATGTCTCCTTGATGTCTGAGCGGTCTGCGTTTCGGGCAAGTCCCGCCGAGGAAGGGATGTCTGAAATTGCAAAAATGGAAATCGACTTGTTGTCGACGAATACTAGCCGGCCTTTGGCGGCGGCCCGCAGGAGCGCGTAATCGTGTCTGGATTGTTTCGCGAATGAGCCTCATGCGCAATCGGCGCAGCGGCACTGCGCGGAGAGATGTGGACAGAACGTTCTGCGCACGAGCTCCCGCGCCGATGCGAGCGTCGCATCCGGATGGGCGCGGAGGCTTTCGGGACTTATGTAACGACGCAGCAAATCGGCCCATCGGAATTCTGCGAAAGGGGAGCCGTCCTTCGGACATCCGCAGGTGCGGCGCAGGCGGCCGACTAGACTGCGATACGGATCGTCGCCAAGCGCCTCCAGATGTTCTGGAATCGCCCCCTGTTCCTCGGCATTCGCAGGGGACGGGCAGAGAAAACCCTTCTGCGCCATGTGCTTCCAGAAATCGTCCTCGCCCAGACGCGAAAAATCTGCAACCGGCCTGACCCATACCCAGTCGACCCCTTCTTTGAGGAGCGCCAGTCCCAGATGGTGGCCATCGATGATGAAGTATCTTTTGCAGGGTCCAAGAACTGCCGGAAAAGGCCGGCTTGCGATGTAATCGGATTTTTGCTCGGCTGTGCGGCTGGACCAGCTTTGCCGCTTCAGCTCGACTTCCTCATAGCCGACGGCGCATTGCGTCGGTCTCAGTTCGGCAAGCATCACCTTGATGAGTTCGTGCATGGCGTTGCTCTCGGCGAATTACTCAATTGTCTTACAGGGATCCAATGTCATGATCGGCTGGGCCCGGCGCGGCAAAATGTCCCTGTCGTTGACGTTGATTTGCAAAGACGCAGACGCCCGGACAGGATGGCGTCATTAGACGAACGGGGCGTTGAGCGACGATGGTGCGGTCACAAATAATGATTGCCGTGCTTCTGGGGGCTTTGAGCCCCACGGCCGCCGAACGCCGAGCAGAGGGGACGCAACAGCTTGCGCAGTCATGCTCCATTGCGGCGACGCAAGCCTGTGACAGGAGTTACCGACAATGCCTCGCCGGATGTTCCTATTATGACGAAGGCATGTCGCAAGATGAGTGCAAATATTTGTGCTGCGAAGACAGGCGCTCATGCCTCATCGGGGCCGAATGTCCCGCGCCGGAATGTAATAATGGGTGAGGTAACGCCAATCCGAAAGATCGGCCGGCGCATCAAGGGCGAAGGCGTCTGCACGGGCGACCGCGTGTTCGGCTGATGTTTTGGTAGGCCGGGAGGGACTTGAACCCCCAACCAGTCCGTTATGAGCGGACGGCTCTAACCAATTGAGCTACCGGCCCTCGCGCATTGGTCAGGCTTTCCTATACAGCAAACCGCCGGAGGGGCAATATCGCCGGCCGGGAGAGGGAAGATGACGGAAGGCGACGCGCGGGCGCAGATCGTGGCGGGAGCCCTGGAGCTCGAGCGGCTGGGGCTCAATCGCGGAACCGCTGGCAATCTGTCCATTCGCGTCGGCGAGGCGGCGCTCGTCACGCCGAGCGGGGTTCCGCCCCGCAAGTTGCGGCCGGACATGATCGCCCGCATGCCGCTCGGCGACACGGCCGGCGCCTATGAGGGGCCTTTGCCGCCGTCGAGCGAATGGCGCTTCCACCTCGACATCTATCGGGCGCGGCCGGATGTGGGGGCCGTCGCGCATATGCACTCGACCTACGCCACTGTTCTGGCGACGCTGGGGCGCCCCATTCCCGCCGTGCATTATATGATCGCGGCCTTTGGCGGCCCGGATGTCCCCTGCGTCGGCTACGCTTCCTATGGCACGCCGGAATTGTCGCGCCTTGTCGTGGAGGGGTTGCGGGACCGGGACGGCGCGCTGCTCGCCAATCACGGCGCCATCGTCGTCGGACCTGAGCTGGGCAAGTCCCTGTGGCGGGCGGCGGAGCTCGAGGCGCTGGCGCAGGTCTATTATCTCGCCGCCCTGGCGGGGGAGCCCGTGATTCTGCCCGACGACGAAATCTTCCGCACGGTCGAACGCTTCAAGAGCTACGGGCCGCGCAAGGACTGAGCCGAAAGATCGGGAAACAGGGCGCGCAATCCGTCCTCCGTCGCCGGGCAGACGCCGCGCTCGGTGACGAGCGCCGTCACATAGCGGGCGGGCGTCACGTCGAAGGCGAAGTTGCGCGCGGGCGAGCCGTCGGGCGTCACTTGCACCTCGGTCACCGCGCCCTCGGCCGTGCGGCCGACGATATGCGTCACCTCCCGGGCGCCGCGCTCTTCGATCGGAATATCGGCGACGCCGTCGGCGAGGCGCCAGTCGATGGTCGAGCTTGGCAAGGCGACGTAGAAGGGCACGCCATTGTCGTGGGCGGCGAGCGCCTTGAGATAGGTGCCGATCTTGTTGCACACGTCGCCGCTCCGCGTCGTGCGGTCCGTGCCGACGATGACGAGATCGACCAGGCCGTGCTGCATCAGATGGCCGCCGGCGTTGTCGGCGATCACCGTATGCGGCACGCCCTCGCCCAAGAGCTCGAAGGCGGTGAGGCTCGCGCCCTGATTGCGCGGGCGCGTCTCGTCGACCCAGACATGGAGGGGAACGCCCGCCCGCGCCGCTTTGTAAATGGGGGCCAACGCGGTTCCCCAGTCGACGGTGGCGAGCCAGCCGGCGTTGCAATGGGTGAGGACGTTGACCGGCCGGCCGGGATTTCTTTCCGCCGCCGCGCGGATCAGCGCCGCCCCGTGGTCGCCGATCGCCGCGCAGCAGAGAACGTCCTCCTCGGCGATCCGTCCGGCTTCGGCATAGGCGAGCGCCGCCCGATCGGCGCTCGGCGCCGCGAGCAGCAGGGATTTGACCCGCTCCAGCGCCCAGCGCAGATTGACGGCTGTCGGGCGCGTCGCGAGCAGCGTGTCACAGGCGGCCTCGACGGCGCCCTCGCTCGCGTCCGTCGCCACCGCCAGCGCCAGCCCATAGGCGCCCGTCACGCCGATCAGCGGCGCGCCGCGCACGATCATGTCGCGGATGGCGCGGGCGGCGTCCGCCATGCTGCCCAGCGTCGCGATCTCGATGCGATGGGGCAGGCGGGTCTGGTCGATGACATGGACTCGCCGGCCGTCGGGGTCGAGCCATATCGTCCTGTAGTCGTGAGCGTCGATGCGCATGATTCGCCACTGGGCAAGGTTGGGCCTGGCACTTGTGCCTTTTGGCCCGGAACTTGTAAACGGGGCGGGCGCGGTCCCGCATGGAACCGAACGGGGCGGGCTGGGCGCCGTCCGGCAGGGGAGCCTTCATGACCTATTGCTGCGGCATTCTGGTGCGCGACGGCCTCGTGCTGGTCGCCGATACGCGCACCAACGCCGGCCTCGACAATATTGCGACGTTCCGCAAGCTCCATATCTTCGAAAGCCCCGGAGAGCGCGCGCTGTTGCTGGCGACGGCCGGCAATCTCTCCGTCACCCAGGGGGTGGTGAATTTCCTTTCCGAGGGGTTCGAAAATCCCGAGACGGGCGAAATCGAAAACGCGATGACGGCCCCGAGCATGCTCCAGGCGGCGCAGCTCGTCGGGCGGGCGGTGCGGCGCGCCCGCATGGAGGTTTACAGTTCGGCCGAGCAGTCGGCGGGCGTCAGCTTCGACGTGTCGCTGCTGCTCGGCGGCCAGATCGCCGGCGGCGCGCCGAGGCTCTTCATGATCTACACCGCCGGCAACTGCATCGAATGCACGCCGGACACCAATTACCTGCAGATCGGCGAACATAAATACGGCAAGCCAATCCTCGACCGGGCCGTCAATTACGACAGCGACCTCTATGACGCGCTGAAGATCGGCCTGATTTCGATGGATTCCACCATCCGCTCCAATCTCTCTGTCGGCATGCCGATCGACATTGCGCTGTTGCGGCGGGACGCGCTCCAGCTCGAAGTCTCGACCCGCATCGACGCCGGCGACGCTTATTTCCGTGACCTGCGGGAAAGCTGGTCCAAGGCGTTGCGCGCCGCCCATATGGCGATCCCCGCGCCGCCCTATCGGGGCCGCGCGACGTGACTGCGATCGCCCCGGCCGATCCGGCGTCGATCGCGCGCGCGGCGGAGATCTTGCGGGAGGGCGGGCTTGTCGCCTTTCCGACCGAGACGGTCTATGGCCTCGGCGCCGACGCGACCAGCGGCTGGGCTGTGGCGCGCATCTACGACGCCAAGGGACGCCCCTCCTTCAATCCGCTGATCGCCCATGTCGCAAATCTCGAGGCGGCGCGCCGGGAGGCGCTGTTGCCCGACGCGGCGCTGGCGCTCGCGCGGGCGTTCTGGCCGGGGCCGCTCACCCTCGTCGCTCCGGCGGCGCCGGGGGGCTCGGTGTGCGAACTGGCGCGGGCCGGGCTGCCGAGCGTCGCGCTGCGCGCGCCGGACCATCCGGTCGCGCGGGCGCTGATCGAGGCTCTCGGCCGACCCATCGCCGCGCCCTCCGCCAATCGTTCGGGCCATGTCAGCCCGGTGACGGCCAGCCATGTGGCCGAGGACCTCGCGGGCCGGGTGGAGATGATTCTCGACGGCGGCCGCACCGCGGCGGGGCTCGAGTCGACCATCGTCTCCTTTTGCGGTCCGACGCCGGCTCTGCTGCGGCCGGGCGCGATCCCGCGCGAGAAGATCGAAAAGCTGCTCGGCCAGAAGCTCGCCGCCCCGGCGCATGCCGAGGTGACGGCGCCCGGCATGACGGCCTCGCACTACGCCCCCAACGCCCGGCTGCGGCTCGAAGCCCATGAGCTCTACGACGGAGAGGGCGCTCTCGACTTCGGCGGGCGGCTCTCGGGGAACGCGCCGCCCGGCGCGACGGTGCTCGACCTCTCGCCAAAGAGCGATCTCGTCGAGGCGGCGGCCAATCTCTTCGCCTTTCTGCGGGATCTCGACGCGCGCGGCGTCGAACGGGTCGCTGTCGCGCATATTCCCGAGCGCGGGCTCGGCGAGGCGATCAACGACCGGCTTCGGCGCGCGGCGGCGCCGAAGCTCTGATCAGGCGGCGAGGGCCGTCGGCGCCGTCGCGCGCAGGTGGAAATCCTGCGTCACGGCCCGCGGCTCGCCCCGGATGAGCGAGGGACATTCGTAGCCTCGCGCGACGAAGTCGCCGGCGCCCACGGCCGACATTTCCACGGCGAGGCGGGTCAGGCGGTTCAGCACCGGCTCGGTCACCCAGGAAAAGAGCGGCGCATCCGGCTCCACCGCCTGCATCGCGTCGCGGCGGGCGATATTATTGGCCTCGCTCATGCGAGCCTGCCAGCCGGGCTTGGGCTCTTGCCAATCATTGGCGACGATGACCGGCCGGCGGAAGATGCGCGCCTCCCGCTCGGTGCGCTCGATCAACGCGATCTCGCCGGGCCGCACGCCGGCAAGGGTGAAGAGCGTCGGGCGCCCCAGCGGCTCGCGCGCGATCAGCGCGACCGCGTCCTCGAATGTCTCGCAGCTTTCGAAGGCGTAGCGCAGCAGGTGATCCGGGGGCCAGCCGCCTTCGAGGGCGAGCGCGTCGCGCAGATTGACCGCGGCGTCCAGAGCGAAGCCGAGGGCGCCGCGCGTGCGGCGCTTCATCGGCGCCTGATTGATGACGGCGCAGAAGCGGCCCGGCGCCATGGCGGTGAGAACGCCGACCGCGCCCGGCCAGGTGGCGTTGTAGAAATCGCCGGCCGGGCCGGATTGCCAGGCTATCTCCACGGCTTGGCCCAGCCCCTGAAAGGGCCAGTCGAGCGTGCGGCGGATGCGCGGCAAGCCGTCCGGCCCCTCATAGGCCTGGGTGGTGCAGGCGAAGAGATAGGCCATGTTCAGCGTCACGGCGCCGGGGAAACCCAGGATTTCCGCGACATGCTCGAGCTCGGTCCGATATTTCGACGCGGAGCGGCGCAGCCAGTTGGAGGCCAATTTGTCGATCGGGGAGAGGCACAAACGACCGAAAGGCGCCACCCGGCCGAGGCAGGCGTCGCGCAGCGCCGCCGCGGCCTCGGTCCGCGCCCTGGCGTGCGCAATCGGGCCGCCGTCGCGCAGGTCGAGGAAGGGAATGTGGTGCTTCATCGGCGTTCCAGTCATGAAAGCGTCATTCAAACGAGATGAATTCCACACCTCGCTGTCACAATACAGTCAAAAATAAGATAGGTTTCTCAGCGCTGCGGCAAACGCCGCTTTACGTTAAATCTTACTGGCCCGAGCCTGGCCGATTCGGCCTGCGCCTTCATTTGAGACGCCAGATGTCCCACGCCGTCGCCGCTGCTTTTCTTGCGCTAGATACGCACGCGCCCACGTTGAAAGACGTGCGGACGCTCGATCTTTTCGCCGGCGATCCGGCGCGCTTCCAGAGTTTCAGCGTGGCGCTCGACGATTTTCTCTTCGACTTCTCCAAGCACAAGATCACGCGCGAGACGATCCGCCTTCTCGTCGCGCTCGCGCAGGCGCGCGCTCTCGAGGCGCGGCGCGATGCGCTCTTTGGCGGCGAGGAGGCAAACAACACCGAGCGTCGCGCGGCCATGCATATGGCCCTGCGCGACCTCTCGGCCCGGCCGCTCGTCATCGGCGGCGTGGACATGCGTCCCGCGATCGAGGCGGAGCGGGAGAAGCTCTTCGCCTTCGCCCGCGCCATCCGCAGCGGCGCCGCGACAGGCGCGACGGGCCAGACGTTCACGGATGTCGTCAACATCGGGATCGGCGGTTCTGACCTCGGCCCCGCCATGGCGGCGCGCGCGCTCTCGCCTTATTCAGACGGCGGACCGCGCGCGCATTTCGTCTCCAACGTCGACGGCGCGGATCTCGCCGATACGCTCGCCGGCCTCGATCTCGCCCGCACGCTCTTCATCGTGTCGTCAAAGACATTCACCACGCAGGAGACCATGGCCAACGCGGCGAGCGCCCGCGCGCGGCTCGTCGCGGCGCTGGGCGAAGAAGCGGTCGCGAGCCATTTCGCCGCCGTCTCGACCAAACTCGACAAGGTCGCCGCCTTCGGGATCGATCCGGCGCGCGTCTTCGGTTTCTGGGACTGGGTGGGCGGCCGCTATTCGCTCTGGTCGTCGATCGGCCTGGCGCTCGCCATTGCGATCGGCCCGGATCATTTCACCGAGTTCTTGCGCGGCGGCTTCGACATCGACGAACATTTCCGTTCGGCGCCGCTCGATCGCAACATACCCGTTCTGATGGGGCTCATCGGCGTCTGGCACCGCAACATGATGAAACGATGCGCCCATGCCGTGATCCCGTACGATCAGCGCCTCGCGCGCTTCCCGGCCTATCTGCAACAGCTCGACATGGAGTCGAACGGCAAGTCCGTCACGCGTGACGGACGCCTCGTCACGCATGAAACCGGACCGGTCATTTTCGGCGAGCCCGGCACCAATGGCCAGCACGCCTTTTTCCAGTTGCTGCATCAGGGAACGGACGTCACGCCGATCGACTTCCTCGTCGCCGCCGAGCCGACGGCCGCCGATGCGCATCACCACGCGCTGCTCTTCGCCAACTGCCTCGCGCAATCCGAAGCCTTCATGCGCGGGCGCACGCTCGACGAGGCCAAGGCGCAATTGCGGGGGCAGGGGCTCGCCGAGGAAGAGGTCGAGCGCCTCGCGCCGCATAAGGTGTTTTCGGGAGACCGGCCGTCGAGCGTCTTCCTTTATCGCCGGCTCGATCCGCGCACGCTCGGGCGCCTCGTCGCGCTCTATGAGCACAGGGTCTTCGTGCAATCCGTGATCTGGGACATCAATCCCTTCGACCAATGGGGCGTGGAGCTCGGCAAGGAGCTCGCGAACAGGCTGGCGCCCATCGTCGAAAACGCCTCGGCGCCGACGGCGGGCCTCGACGGATCGACGGCAGGGCTCATCGACTGGCGGCGCGCGCATTCGTAGCGCGCCGCTCTCCCGAAGCGGGGCGAATCAAACCGCCTTGGCGACCAGGATGCTCGTGAGCGTCGGCAACGCATTGGCGAGAAGCTCGAAGCCGCCGAAGCCGGATTGCCGCAAGAGCGCCTCGATCTCCTCGACGCGGCGCGGCTCGCCGCGGCCCATGGCGAGCGTATAGAAACCGTAATAGGCGTCGAGCGGTTCGGCGCCCTTGACGCCCGACATGGCCTCGATGACGAGGAGCGTCGCGCCGGGCTCCAGCGCCTGCCGAATATTGCGCAGAAGCGCCAGCGCCCGCTCGTCGTCCTGATCGTGAACGATGCGAATGAGAGTGACGACATCGGCGCCGCGCGGCAGCGGATCGCGCAGAAAATCGCCGCCGTGGATTTCCGCGCGCCCGAGGAGACCGGCAGCCTCGAGCCGCCTGCGGCCGCGCTCCGCGACGGCGGGAAGATCAAGGAGCGTGAGCTGCAAATCGGGCGCGCGCGCCGCCGCCGCGCAGAGAAAGACGCCCTCGCCGCCGCCGACGTCCATCAGGCGCCGGTGCTGGGTCATGTCGTAGGCGTCGAGCGCTTCCTGCGCCACCATCGGCTGCGAGGCCGCCATCAGCGCGCTGTAGGGCGCGACCTCCTCGGCCCCGAGCGCCTTGGGTCGATCGAGGTCGGAATAGGGCCAGTAATCGGCGAGCGTCGCTCGTTTTTCGCCCTTGAGCAGCGCCACCGGATCGGCAAGATCGGCATAGAGCAGGGGCTGGTGCTCGACGAGAGACAAGGCGGCGCGATTGCCCGCGAAAGCCGCGCCAAGCTGGCCAAGTCCATAGCGCTCCGCGCCGCGCCGCTCGGCGAGATCGAGCGAGGCCGCCGCGTCGAGCAGGCGCCGCGTCGCCGCCTCGGACAGGCCGAGCCGGCCGGCAAGCTCCGGAATCGCGAGCGGGCCGGCGGCGAGAACATCGAAGAGCCTCAGCCGCGCGCAGGCGAAGAGGACCTGCGAATAAACGAAGCCGGCCGTGAGATCGAGCGCCGCGCGGGCGCGCCGGCGGGCGATCGGGCGCGTCAGCGGATTGGCGAGCGACCGGCGCTGAAAATTCGGATCGGCGATCAGACGGTCGCGCCGCGCCCGCAGCCGCTCCAGCCAGTCCTCGATCAAGGCTCCAAAGCTTCCCATCCGGGTCCTCCCGTGAGGGCGTGGGGATAGCATGAGCTTTCCCGCGTGAGAAAGGGCGCCGACGTTGCGGCCGGCCGCCGCTTCCTGTAAAAGGGAACAGCTGACTCGTAAGAACGCGCCCGTAGCTCAGCTGGATAGAGTGCTGCCCTCCGAAGGCAGAGGTCGCACGTTCGAATCGTGCCGGGCGCGCCAGTCAGATCAAATACTTAGCGCAAAACATTTTCGATTTCTGGGGGCGTCCCACATTTCCGTCCCACACAGGGGCGGATAGCGCCTTCGATGAACCGTGCTAACCGGCCGGCAAGTGGTCCGGCACGGAGCGGGGTTTTCTTATGCGCGCGATTTTCATGCTGATTTTCGTCTTTTGCGTTGCGCTGCTGATAAGCTATCCGAGGGAGTCGCCAGTTTCTGCTGGCGACTATGGCTGCGCGGCGCTGATCTGGCAAAAGGTAGACGCTATTAAGAGTGGCGAGGGGCGAGAGCTAGAGCCATTGGATTACGCCGGGGCGATTCTTGCCTTAAAACAACTAGAAGCGTTCGCCGGTCAAGGATACGGTCTTTGGAACCGATGGGCTGCAAATCTTATAGACTTCGGCTTTGTAGTGCTCGAATTCATCAGATCCCTGACGGGCTACAATACGCAGATCGCTTACTTTGGCCCCGCGCATGCGAGGGTTCATACCGTCCTGGGAGAATTATTTTTGACTTCCAGTTTGTGGAGTCTAACGCGTTCCCAAATCTGCGACTTTTCTCATTTCGTGCCCGATTCCAATGCAGACAGTTTGGCCACCGCTCACGGCAAGCTGAGCACGCTTAGGTTTCTTCTGCGGCCGTAAGCCGCTCGCAAATGGAGCTCGGCCTGATTAACCCAGTCGTTCTTCCTGATAGGGGTGATTCAGCGTGAAATCGTGGAGGCTATTGCGCAGGGTTTCCGCATGGGTGTTCGCCGCTGCAACATAGTCCGGCCGCCATTTCGCGCGCTGATCCAAGGGGGTCCCCCAATAGAGGACTTGCGCGAAGGCCGCTTCCAAACCCTCCCACAACACATCGAAATCGATTTCGTGCGAGACTGTGTCGCGGGCAATCTCGCGGAAGTAAATCAGAGCCTGGAGCAGCTCGTTGCGCCATTCCTCGGGCAAGGCAAGGCCTGAAGTCATATGCTTATCGAACGTCTCCAGCGCCCAAAAAACATAATGCTCGGCGTTTCTTGAGCCCTCCGCTTCGACTAAGAACCGAATGGCTACAAAGCAGTTATCCTCCAGCTCACTCCATTGAGCTTCACTGTAGGGGCCGCGTCTCTTTTCTGCTTGCATATAACGCCTGCTTTTGGGTTCATTGGTGATCCTGAGACGATTAAAGCCAGCCCTAAGCGTGTAATTCCACAGCGCAAATTTGCGCGCATGTCGTCATGTCTCCGCCAGCCGAGGGCCGCGCATGATCCTTCAGCCAGAACATATAGCCTTGCGTCTAGAATTGACGTTGCGCCTCCTAACCGAGGGGCTTTCAGGGGAAGACTTGCGGCAGCCGCGAGGACGGCTTTTGCAGAGGGCCTTGGCAGATGCTGAAGCGATCAAAAACGCGCTATCCGCCCCGGTAGCCATCCGCCGAAGCGCCAACCGGTCAGGCAGGCCGGCGCTACGCATCATCACGGGCGGGCGCAGCGAGTGAAGCCGCCGCATACCCACGGCGCGCTGATCCATGCGAGCGCGGTCAATACTGGCCCAATCGCATCGCCAGCCGAGCCCGTGCGACAACTCACCGCTCGGTTTGTGCCAATTGAGAGGAGGCTGTGGCAATGCCAACTTTGTGGCATGTTCATTCGAGCGCCAATCGCAAACGCCGCGCTGTTATCGGTCGTCTTGACGGCGATAGCCGTCCTTGGCGCTACCGTCGCCCATGGCTAGGCGAGAGCAGCCTTAGCGACCCGCAGATAAGCACAATGCCTCGCACTTGATCCGGCGTCGTGCGTGCCCCTTGCCAATAGCGCAGCCTTCGTTTAGCTCGCTTCCAAACCAAAAAGAGCGTGGAAAGAAAGATGGACGTCGAGAAGCCGAAGAAGAGCACGCGCGGATTTGCTTCTATGAGCCCGGAAAAGCGGCGCGAGATCGCCAGCAAGGGCGGCAAGGCCGTCCCTTCGGAAAAGCGAAGCTTTTCGCAGAATACGGACCTAGCAGCGGCAGCCGGGCGCAAGGGCGGGCAGAGCGTCGATCCTGCCAAGCGGTCCTTCTCAAAGAGCCCCGCGCTTGCGTCGGAAGCTGGCAAGAAAGGCGGTTACGCCTCGCATGGCGGCGGCCGGGCGAAAGAGCCTTAATCATCGGATGTGGCGTTACAGCTCTATTCACGATTGCGTGCTAGCCCTGAAGCAGGCAAGGGGGACTCGCAGGAGCTTAATCACATGATTAAGGCCAAACGCTCGTTCCGCATCGCCCGCGTCTATACGACCTACGCGCTTCGGCGCCTGAAACATCTGCCAGACATGCTGGCTCATGCGATCGAGACGCGCGCGCTCCGGCATTAGCAACGAAAAACGCCCCGCTGACACATCCACGGTTGGGGCGTAAATGCTGGCGGCAAGGCTACATAGGCAACACCATGCCTATGTCTGCCTGATGGGCAGTGGCGATGAAATAGACGCCAAGCCCGAGAAAGAACGCAGTCCCCGCGATCCAAAAGCGATCACTCGTGTCTTACTCGTCTCCCAGCGAAATGCGGATAGAGGCTGAGTGAAGGGACGAGAGATAAGGATTTCCTTAACAGCGCGGGGCGTCCTACCAAACGCAAAAACGCCCCACGCCTCCGGCGTCGGGGCGTTCTGTTTTCGCGAGCACGCCTCGTCAGGCGGCCTTTAGCTGATCCGCAGAGGTTTTGCCGCTTCGCCGATCCTGCACCATTTCGTAGCTAACCTTTTGGCCTTCATACAAACCCGGCAAGCCAGCGCGCTCAACGGCACTGATATGGACGAAGACGTCAGCGCCGCCTTCGTCAGGTTGAATGAAGCCGAAGCCCTTCTGTGCGTTGAACCACTTCACTGTTCCAGTCGCCATGGCGCTTTCTCTGAGCGTGCAGGCCCGCATGCGCGGGGCCGGGTTGATCTATATTTGCGGGATAGGCTGGCGCCTCCTTAAAGATCGAGAGAGCCGCCAGCTAACCCCCGCCCGCGTCCGGGTGGACGGGCCGTGACAGGACCATCGGGCTAGCCCGATCGGGCGATTGGAAGCTACCAGCGCGTGGGAGTGCGAAACACTTGTGGACTTCCCCAGCTTGCCAGCGTGATTGGCCTCACACAGTGGCCTTGCTTAATGCGCCGGCCGCTATTCGGGGGTCCACGTCGCGCTAATGATCTTGGCGCTGAACATCTTCAGAAAGCAGCGCGGCCATCGCCGTCTCGACGGCCGCGAAACCCGAAGGGCGCCGGGCACGGGCCTGCGCGGCGGCGAAGCGCACACAGCGCGCCCACGTCCACGGGTCGTCTTCGCCCACGTGCCAGCCTTTCATGCGGGCGTAGCGCCATTCCTTCCAGGCGGCCCGCATGATGGAAGCGCGCTTGTCAAACTGGCTATGGCGTTGGCGCATTGCCTCACGACTCTTCGTCAAGTCTAAAACCAACTGCCTCGGCCCATTTGGTCAACTCAGTAGCCACAGCGTCTAATTGCGCGGCTTCACGACGTAGCTCTTCTGCATAATCACGCAAAATTCCTTCTTTGGCCGCGCGATACTTTAGGCTGTCCGAGGAACTCTCAAGCGCTCTATAAACTAAACGCGCTTGTTTCCCGGTGAGCATCAACGAGAATAAGTTGCCTGCCATGGATGCCTCCTCCGTGATCCTCAAGCTGCATCGCTCATACCGGGCGGCCAGGGGATGGAAACCGCCACCCCCCGCGCTGCGGCGGCGTCTAGCCGCGCCTTGCACAGGAGAAGGCGGTTCAAAGCGCCCGCATGATGGAGGCGCACTCTTAGACCCTGCCTTCTTATGACTCGCTCAGCGTTTGGAGCACATGCCGGAGGGCGCCAGAGAGCAATCCATCGCCGTCGGCTCTCTCAGTTTGACCGGCAATAAACCGCAACTGAGCCAGCGCGCCGTCTTTAGTCACGGGTCGCAGCCGGAGGATACCGTCTTCGATCGAAGATAGCTGCAGGGCCAGGGCGTCAGCCTCGGAATCAGCCTTTGCCGCGAAAACACGGCTCTCAAGCCTCGACCAGTTGTCCAGAACCTGAAAAAACGCGTGGTCCATGTCGTCAACCTTTGTTGGCCGTGAAAATTCATTCGACCATTCGTGGAATGGCGGCGGAACCATCGAGGGGAACCACCAGCCGCCCCGTATATTTTGGGGCGGAGTTTTCCCCCGTGTTGCTCGATAATGGCTATCCCAAGCCGCCCATCCGCGCGAGCCGTAGGCGATCCAGACCAAGGCAGTAGTGCGCCGGCTCGCCTTCTCTGGGCCGCCAGGCCTCGGTGCCCGCGATGATCGCCGTGGGTCCAACTCCAAAAGTTCCAGCGACCGCAAATTTCTACGGGCACAGCCGAAGCCTTCGCGGCGCGCGTTCCGGCTATCGGGCGGGGGTCGGGCTGGAGGCGCGGGCCGTGCCAGCGCTCGAGGGCGGCGGCAGGGTTTGAAGTGCGAAGAGCGCCACGTGGCGCGTCGGGCGGGGTCGATCGACGCGCCAAGGGGCGGCAAGGGCGCGGCTCTCACGCGGTCGCGGCGAAACGGCTGCGCGATTCGGCTGAACGCACATCAACCTTTGTCGGCCCGGGCGACCGACGCCCGCCAGACAGAGCGGCTCGGACTTTGAAATCACGCGAGCTTTGCGTAGGTTTTGTAGGCCAACAAAACAGACAAAAGGCTAGCGTTGACAGGCACTTAGCGCGATGTTGAAGCTCGCTATGTGCGCCTTCACAATTCGGAGTGATTTTGAAAAATGGCCTCATTATCGAACCCGAGATTACCCCAGAGATGGAAATCCAAGCAGCCTGGAGGGCCTCCTCCAATATGCGCGCGAACCTGCGCAAGCGGCGCAACTCGAAAGACGCTCGCTTAGATCGCTTGGAGCTGGCCTGCATATTCAAATATTCGGAACACCCTACTACCCGCCGCGCCACCGCGCGCATGCTCTCGCCGGGAGCACGCTGTTTGGCCGTAATACTCCCATTTCATCGCAGCGAGCTTTCTGAGGCTGATTCTTCCGTAACGGGCCAGAGACGAGCCGAAACATAGACCGGCTAAGGTGAGCGCGGCGCGAGCCCCAGCGCCAAGACGGCCCATTTCGCGCCCCCGAGCGGGGTGGGCCGCCCCCGACAGGCTAAGCCCGCCGGCAGTATTCTTGTTACCGGGCCTTACCGGTCTACTTCTTCCCCGTATCCAAGCTTTAGGGCGTGGGCGAGAGCCACCTGAATAAGCAATGTCGCCATCCTCTCTGGCAGCGGCTCCTCAACCATTGCCTCGAACGAGCGACGCAGTTCCCGCCCCAGCCTCTCTTGGATAACGAACTCCTCTTGCGTTGGATTCGCCGCGTCCGGCGCGTCACCTTCCGCCATCGCGCAGAGTCTCCTTCCGCTCGCCCCGTATTTCTACGTAGTTGTCCACGTGCGATTTCCAGTGCTGCCAGCGTCCGAGCAATGGCGCGTGCGGAGCGGCAAACGCTGTCGATGCGCTCGCACATGTTACGGGCGCTTCCGCCATGCGATGCAGTTGTCTGGGCGGGCGCTCATGCCCCGGGCGCGGCTGGGGGCGGCTCGCCATGATTATGAGCCAATGGCGGGCCGTTTCTGCCTAGTTTCCCGACGAAGCTTGTGTTGCCGGGCGCTGCGTAGCGTGATTGCGCCCAGCGGCGGCTCGTTGGCTTAGCTCTCCGGCGGGCCGCCCCCCTTCCGGACCTCGGAATAGCCGCCTTCTTTTTGCGAGACTGTACGCACCGAGGCGGTTTCGAGCTTCCGCGCCTCGGCCTTTGGCATTCGGTCGTCAGTTCTCAGGCTCCGGTGCCAGACGCTGTTTGGCGAGCGCCTCGTCGATTAGGATCCTTACGTCAGGGCGAACTGTCTTGCCGTCTCTCTCAAAGAGGCCGATGACGGTGCCTGATTTGATACCTTTGCCACGCGCTACATAAGCGCGCTTGGCTGCGTATTGTTCTCGGGTTTGATCTTTATACATGCGCATTAGATAGCGCCGGGCGCCGATCCAGCGAGTTGGTAATCTCCGTCACAGCGTCACCACCCGTAAGGCGAAAAATCTCGCCGCTGCTCCGGGGCCGGGCGTGAGCGGCCCGTCGGGCGCGATTCGCTTGTGAGCAGCCTGTGTGCAACAGTGCAACACGCCGCGCGAAGCCCTCTTCGCGAGGTGTGCGAGAGGTCCGTTTGTGACGACGGGCCGCTCACGCGCGAGTCCGGCCTCAAAGAAGCTTAGCGCTAGAAACTGCCCGCCCGCAGGCGGGCTTTTTCTTGCCCGCGCAGGCTCCGACCGCTGTCGATGGGTGGGGCGGCCCGCCCCATGGCGAAAGCGAGGCGCCCGGCGGCCGAGAGAGGTTGCCACACGCGCCTCGACCGTCGTTCCGAAGATAGAGCGGCGGGCGGTAGCGGCGAGAAGCCGCCGGAGGCTCTGGGAGCTTCGGCGACTTCCGCCCGCCGCGAGGGTGGGCGCAGCGGAAGGCGGACGCGTAATTGCCGGGCGGAATCTTTGTCAGTGCGCTGGCGCATTGCGCTGGACTCGATTTTGAGCCGTGCGAGCTTACCCATGGCAGATTGATTGGTTTTTCCTATCGGCCCGACGCGTCTTTTTTCGGTATACGCCTGCAAGACGTGCGGGTGAGACGCTTTTTGCGTCTTATTTAAGTTGTTTTCGGATTTATGAGACGGTATGAAAGGATGGTCTGGAGCCTAATAAGACATTTGAGAACGCCGATGAATACGAAAGTCACAATCAGGCACAGCAAGCCGCCGGCCGCCGGCCAATTGCTCGGCTATGCCCGCGTGAGCACCGATGATCAGGACACAGCCATTCAGGAAGCCGCTCTTGCGGCCGCTGGGTGCGCGGTTATCCGCACGGAGAAGAAATCGGGCACATCCACGAAGGGGCGCACGGAGTTGGAGACGCTGATCTCTTTCGCCCGCCCCGGCGATACGATCGTTGTCACGCGAATTGACCGGCTGGCCCGCTCAATCGCGGACCTTGCCGCGCTCGTGCGCTCGCTCGAGGAAAAGGGCGTGGCGCTCCGCGCGACTGAGCAGCCCGTCGACACGGCAAGCGCCGCCGGTCGGGCCTTCCTGCAAATGCTCGGCGTGTTCGCGGAGTTTGAATCGGCAATCCGCCGCGAGCGGCAGCTTGAGGGCATTGCGAAGGCGAAGTCAGCCGGGGTCTACAAGGGCCGGAAGCCGTCGATCGACGTGGACGCGCTCCGCAAGCTGAAGGCCGAAGGCAAGGGCGCTACGGAGATCGCCAAGGCGCTGGGCGTTGGACGCGCCTCAGTCTATCGCCTGCTGAACGACGTGACCCCGGCCGCCTGATAGGCCTCGGACCGGCAGAGAGGACGCTCTGTAGGCCAAAGGCGGCCCGCCACGGGTTCCTGATCGCGACGAGCCGCCCCGCCGTCTCCTCCTCGATACGAAAAGTTACGGCGGCGGGGCCGCCGGCCCGTGGATTGGAGTCGCGCGCCGGCGGCTTTCGAGGGCGCGGGTGGAAACGCGTCCTGAACTGCCTCATAGGCCGACAACGGCGGCAAGTAGGGCCGCGGCGAGGCGCGTGGTGCGGCCGCTGGCCCCTGCAAAGGAGGAGGAGGTTGTCGGGCCAGCGGCGGGGATCAGGCGCGGAAGGTCGCCTAGGTCCTAAAAATTGAAGTAGCCCGAGCGACCAAGCAGGCAAGGGCTCGCCTTGAAGGCTTGAGGTGAAAGGTGGCCCGCCACGGGTGCAAGACCACGGCGAGCCGCCGGGGTTTTCGCAGGAAAGGGCGGCTCGTCCTTGCACCGGAACAAGCCGCCCGCCACGCCAGCCCCGCAATATCGTTGCACAATGCCGGGGGTCGCCGCTAGGGCCGGAAAACCACAGAGCGGCAGGTGTATCAGTCGAATAGTCCACCGCCCGGCTTTCCTTTGCCCTTGCGGGCCGGCCGTGTTGGTTCTAGCGGCCCGGCAGGAGTTTGAGCGCCTGCCGCCCGCGCCGTCTCCTGCGCTCGATCCAAGGCGGCGGCTCTGCGCTTTAACTCCTCGAGCGTCGCCGCCAATCTGGCTTCGTCCACCTGGAGGCCCTCGTCTTTGCGGTCGTCGACCTTTTCGAGATACCCGCCCACGCGCAGAATGGTTGTGCCTGCGGTCGCCTTTGCCGGGGCCGGCGCTTTCGGATCGAGGCAGACCCCAACAAGGGCCTCGTAAGCCACGCGCGCGCCTCGCTCCCGGATCTCCCGTCGCAGTTCGTCCGGGTCCTCGGCCGGACGTTCTTCGTAGTCGTCTCTGTCGCTCAACTGAACAGCTCCTCAATTGCCAGACGTTCGCGCTCCTGCGCTTCGAGCGCCGCTTGTTGGCGCTTCAGCGCGTCAATCAGCGCCTCCAGCGCATGCTCTTCGCGATCGGGCGGCGGCTCGGGCCTCGGCTGCGCAAGCAGGTCTCTGGCTTCCTTGGCGCGCCGGCGCTCCTCGCGGGCGGCTTGGCGGGCCGTCTTCGGACCAGGGGTGCGCGCCTTATGCCACTCGCGATGGCGCTCGCGCT
Source organism: Hyphomicrobiales bacterium (assembly GCA_003963405.1). Lineage (GTDB taxonomy): Bacteria > Pseudomonadota > Alphaproteobacteria > Rhizobiales > Beijerinckiaceae > Methylocystis. The sequence goes on along the minus strand of RXIY01000028.1, from coordinate 71,247 downwards.
CCTCGGGCATCATTGCCTCGCGCCGGCGGTCCTGCTTTGCCTTGCGCCGCTGCAAGTCGGCCACCTTCCCGTGAAAACGCTCGCTTTCAATCGGGAGGGTAGCTTTGTGCCACGCGTCGCCTTTAGGCGTGCGTCCGCCATGCCGATAGCAGCGGCCGTTTTCCATCGCAGGGTTTTGGCAGGGGCAGCCCGTCGACCGGGCCTTAGCGCCGCATTTAGGTCCGGCCCGCAATCTCCGAAGGGACGCCCGCGCTATCGCCCGCCATTCCGGACTCTTTCGCCAGCGTTCAAGGGCGGGTGGTTGTCGACGTCTTTTCATCGGCGGGCGTCCCGGGACATCACGCATGAACTATCGGCCCCTATGCCGGTGGTGTCGGGCATGCGGCAAATGCGGCTTACGCGCGCGTTATGATGTGAAAGTGAAATTGCGGGAGTAAATAAAATAGATAGAGAGAAAAATGTATCTGGTTCTCGCACACACAAGCCGCATTTGCCGCGCTCTATGGGGCCAAAAACCGCTTTTGCGGCAAATGCGGCTTGAGGGAGAAGCAACCGGGATTTTAGCGTCATTTCTTGTTTCCTTCAGGTCCAGCGCCAAAAATGGCGTCCCGCTGGGCGGCCGCCGCATTGATTGCCTCGCGCTGGCGCGCCCGCTTTTCGCTCTCCCGCTGGGCGTGATCTACAAACCGACTGTGCACTCTGGGGTTTGTTCGCCACGAAGCCGGACCGTCTGGCTTCCATTCGTTGACGCGGCACCAACCGGCGTCTTCGAGTTCACGCATCGCGGCATAGAGCGTTTTCCGCCCGTCGCCCCTGAGCTCTTTCCGGGCGTCGCTAAGATCGCGCACAGTGAATATCTGCCTCTCCGGCTTCGTCAGAACGAAACCGGCCAGCATCCGTGCTTCGCTCGCTGCCGGGCTGTGGCCATAAAAGCGAGCATAGAACGCCAGGCTGTGGCGCAACAGATAACGGGAGAATTCGACGGCCTGCCTTACAGCGTCATCCAAGACGGGCTGCGAAACATCAAGGGATCCGAATAGCTCGAATTGGGCCAGCGCGTGAAAGACCAGGGTAAGGCGGGGAAGGATCTTGCCGTATTTTTCGAGATGGCCTTTGAGGGCGTCCGACGCCCCCGGAAGGTTTAAAAGCTTGCGGGTGCCAGCCTCTGCCTCCCGCAGAATTTGGTGCCCGCTATTAGTCATTCGGACGACGGCTTCGCGGCCATGCTCGGCACAAGCAAAATAGCGAACGGCTTCTTCATATTCCGCTGCCGCGCCGGCGTCCGGCGCTTCGTCAGACTCACGGCGTTCTTCACCATCATCCAGAATGAAAAGAAATCGTTGTAGGAACCCATCATCGCCCAAGTCACGCGTAAGCTTTTCGATTTTGGCGGGCTGGGTGCCAGCTAGGACGCTCATCAAGGCGCACTCTGCGCGAACTGTCCCGGTGGTTACTCGGTCGACGGTAACAGGCTTCCCGTCGAACATGCTGAGCATCTGGCCGCGGTCGCCATCGCCACTTTTCTTATAGGCTCCGAGCGACCCGAGGAGCGCGGTAAGCTCATCTGGCGTCCTCAGGAGTCCGCGCGGATTGTCCCGGTGAATGCGAACTTGCTTTTCGAGAGTTGCATCATCGACCACAAACCGGCGAATGCGGGGCTCGGGGCCACGATGGTCTGGCGCCCCCTTTCTTGGTTTGGGTAAGGCCGCCCACCGAGCATGCCTTGCCTCATCGGCTTCCCCCCGCTCTCCATCGAGGGCCCGCAATGGATCGATCGCCGCGCTCATCGTCGGGGACTTTCTACGTCCGGGGCTGGCGACTAGCACCGTCCAGAGCGCCGCCGGCTCCGTCCACCTCTCGTCGAATTCACGGGGCTGGATGCGGACCGAATTACCGATCGCGGCCGCAATGACCGTTAGGGCGGACATGGCCGGAAACATCAAGGATGTGCCTTTCCGACGCGACTCGCTCAGCGCCCATCTGTGGACGATAAGGGGAAGGGCCGAAGACGGAACGGAAGCGAGCCCCGCAAGGTCATCGTGACCAAAAATATCCCAAGGCTCGGGGAAATCGTCGGGCGTGACGTTTTCCTTAGAAGCCAGCGGGCGGGGCGTGTTTTCCTCGGGTGCGGGCTCAAACCATTCTTCGGGCGTCTTTTCTAGCCGGTAATCGATTCCACCGTGCGCCAGGCTGTGGATTCGGAACGGAGGCGCGTCGGAAAAGATCACTGCGATATTTCGGCCGCCGCGGTAATCGGGCTCCAGGGGGTCGGCGCAAGTCTGCCGATGGAACGCCTCCGGGTTTTCCAAAATCTCGCTGACGCCGACATAGTCGCCGTTGTCTAGCTTTATATCGAAGTCGCCGCTCAGCGTGTGCCGCTCCACAACGCCCGTCACGGCCTTGCGGGCAGCCTCGGGCGACTTGCCGCGACGAATGAGCTCGGCAATGCGTTTCTGTTCCCAAGCAGCGCGTTTTTTCCTGCATTCGCGCTCCAGGTCGCGAGCGATCTGCTTCTTAATCTCCTCTAGCTTTGCCGTTTGCTCTTCCGTGAGTGGCGGCAAGGCGCGCGTATCAAGAAAGCCGCCTTCTTTGATCTTTGCATCGCGCGCTCCTTTCACACGCTCCAGTCCGCGTCCGTCTAGCTTGGGGTCTGCTTCGTAAAAAAGGCGAGAAGGGTCCGAGGAAGCCGCGAGGTCGAATAAGCCCCTATAGAGCACCAAGCCGGCTTCCGAGACTTCACCCCAGATCCAACCAGCGAGGGCCAGATGGGCGGCACAGCGTTTTATGAATTCGGAGGCGTCCTGCCCGTCTAGAGCGAAGAAATACCAGTGCGCGCCGGTGTTCTCCGATACCTCCCCGGTTTCGACTATCCGTATCCCAGTCGAAGTCGACGGGCGGCTGACGCATGCAGCATCGCCAAATAGGGGGAAGACAGAAGCCAGAGCCTTACTGATATTTCCGACTTCACGCAGTTTGTCTTGTATGTGCGGAGGATAGGTTTTGAAGTCGAAATCGATCGCCAGAAGCGCCGGTCCGTTAGCTGGACGAAAATAGCGCGGTGACCTTGCAACTACGTCCTTGTCGCCTTCGGCCTCGTTCAGCGTAGTGAGCGGCCATATATCTTTGGCGGTAGGAGGCGGAGCCGGGATGATAGCCTGCCTTGGCGAAATGCTCGTAAGCCACGTTGCAAGCTCGCTAGCCATCTTATTGGCCGTGCCTTTAAGCACTGTGCGGTGCGCTGTCCCTTTAGAGAGTGGCGTCGCGGCAATCGCCGTTAGCTTGCAACTTGCGTTGAGCTTGAACGCCTTAGTTATATCGCCCGCCATGCTGTGCACGATGGTGAAGGCGACGTCGGCGGTAACCTCGGAAAGGCGCTTGGCCCCTTCGAGCCGGGGTGATATATCATTCATGCAAGTGAACTCCATTTCGGCCGGTGCTCGTTTGCCGCGAGCGGCCGGCTTTTTCTTTTAACTACGGGGTGGCTGGCCGATTGTTGTCGACCACAAGGCGTAGCCAGGGGCGTTCAGAGGAAGATCGCCGCGCCGGCAATCGGGCAGGCGAAAGATCCGCGAGCATTGAGCGCCGCACATGCCAGCGTTGCGCCGGCCCGCGGCGCTCGCCACCCAGAATCCCGGCTGAAGCCAGGGTCCAAAGGTGGGAGTAGGAAAAGCCCGTGAGCCTCTTTGCCTCGGCCAAAGAAACGAAGTCGTTTTCCGCTGTGCTTACACTTTGCATGGCTGGTTCTCCCCAGAGGATGGCCAGCTTCGCCGGCGCGAGCGTGTAATTCTACCGGCTCAATTTGCGCGCGGGCGGCGGCAGGATTCGTTACCCCCTCCTGCCGTTGGCGCGCTGAACCGGACGGCTAGCCCCGTGGGCCCGACCTGTGGACGTGTCTTCATTCGGAGTGGTTGTGGATGGCTAACTGCCGTTGCCCAGCTGCAGAGCTCGGTCGAATTTTTCCTGGAAATCGTAATTTGCTGCGATACCGCGCGCTAGCGCGGAACCTTTCAACCCCTTCAGACGGGGCGATTTCTTCGCTTGGTCGAGCATGTGCCGCACGGCGCGGGCGTTGAGATAATCGGGAAGGGCATAGCCCACGAACATAAGGCTCTCCGAAGCAGCCTCTCTTTCGGCGACCTTCGCATGCGCCAATACAGCTCGTCGCACATGGTCCCGCGTTATACCGGGCTTCCGAGAGCCTTCGTTCAGGTAGTTGGCGGTATCCGTGAAGCCCTTTCCTTCGCCTCGTAAAACCGCCCAGAGGCTAAAAATCACGCGGTTGCAGAACGGACGCGCGTAGCTTCCATCCTCCAGCAGTGTCGCAGTGCTCTTGCGAAAAGCCAGGTTCTCGACAAGATAGCGCGCTGCATTGACGGACCGAATATGTTCGTCGATAAAACTCTCGACTTGAGGGCTTTGCAGACTGTTCTCGGGGAGCCCCCAGTCCGAAAACTCGCGCTTGATCGACACGCGCGCCCGCTCGTATCTCGCGGAAAGCTCTAGCTTGTGTTTCTCATAGAACGCCCGAATCGCCGGCGAAGCGTTAGCGGGGACCGTTACGGGCACAAGGCTAAACTTTATGTGTGGCAACGCCTCGCGCAGCATTGTGCATTCGATAAAGAAAGCGAGGTTGCTGTCCGGGTCGCAGTCAGTGATGTGATGCTCGTAATGGCGTTTGCTATTCATCGCCCGCCCTCACGCTGATTGCGCCGATTGGGCGAGTTCCTTGCGCCGCCGATTGGCCCCCTTCGTTCGACCGGAAGGCGACCAGGGCTCTACCGCTCCAACCAGCACAATCAAGGAAGGCGTTTCGATAAGCGTTCGGCCTGCAAGCCGGACGAGTTTCAACTTACCTTCTTCTGCGAACCGATAGAGCGACGCGGGTGAGACGCCCACGATCTCAGCGCCGGCCTGCATGGTCACAAAAGGCCGTTCGCGCCAAGGGATGCTGTTTGAAAGGTTTACGGATGGGACTGCGCGCGTCGAAACGACGGGCGCGGCTTTCTGAGCCGAGCGCATGCTGCTTTCCTTCGGCCGCGCAGGGCGCGGCTCACTGTAATTTTTCGGAGGAGCTGCTCTCTGAGGAAAGCTAGGGCAGACAGGAAAGCTAGGAAAACTAGGCAGCGAGGGCAGCGAGCAGCATCTGAATTATGTCCAAAAAGCCCGAGCCGTCAATATGCATGGTCGTCTATTCGTCCAATGAGGAGGATAACAGACCCACTATAGGAGGAGCTTATTCGGCCGCCTCTGCAAACGATATCGCCGCACGCCGCGCCAGGTCCTCTGTTGCATCGATAATGAAGGCCGAATAGTGCGCCTCGATCATTTCGACGCTCGTGTCATGCGCGGCGGCGACAAGGCGGATCGGAAGTCCGGCTCGCAGGCCCCGAACTATGCTCGAATGCCGCAGGGCATACATGACTGTCCGCTTCGGCGCGCCGGCGTGAGCAAGGGCGGCGCTCCATAATTTCTCAATCTCGTACGCTGCGCGCCACGGCCGGCGGCGTTCCTTCGTCCATTGGAATGGCCCTGTGCGCCGATAGGCCCAACGCTCGAGGAGGGCATCTTTCGTCGCTCGGTTTTCGAACGCGGGTGACAGCCGCTCCAAAATGTCAGGGGCGAGCGGGACAGCAATCGGCGGCTTCGGCCGCGCCGCCCGGCCTTTCGAGGCCGTAGGGACGAGAACGCGCCCGAACTCGGCCTGCACATGCTCGACGCGCATCGCGGCGAGCTGGCAGAAGCGCGCACCCGTCGCCGCAGCGAGCATGACGAGCCGGCCGAAGTCGCCATCCGGATCAACGGCAAACGCCGCGTCGACAATGCGGCGCACATCATCATAAGGGAGAACCTGCTTGCGAGCGTTCGATGCGGCGGGGCGGGCCCGTGTCCCAACCCGGATCTCGTCGCGAAGAAATGGCGGCAGGTTACGCCGGTGCCTCTCGCAAGCCGCATTCAAGGCCGCGCGGAGGTCATTCAGAATACGGTTCTCGGTCGTCGGGGCTAACCGCTTGGGAAGCCTCCGACGCCACGCCTCTATGTCGGTTGCGCGCAGCTTTGCGAGGGCGAGGCCGGCGAATGCCGTGTCATCTAGAACGTAGCTCCGCAGACGGCCGCGCGTGATCGCACCAGCCTTCGGGGCCCGGGCGACTCGCGCCTCGGCATAATCTTCGACCGCTTGCGTCACAGTAAGGTTGTTCGGTTGCGCTGACTTTTTGGCTTCGGCTACGGCCGATTGCTTCCACCGGCTCCATTCCAGTGCCGCGGCTACAGCCTGCCGGTAGGGCAGGGCGTCGCCGACGGCAGCGTTCTCATCGTCGGCCGCGCCAATTCGTTCCTCTACCCGCTTCCCTGCGACAACAATCTTGGCAACCCACGAACCAGGGGCCCCCTCAATCCGGCGATAGCCCAGACTGACGCCTCCGCGCCCACCTGCAATTTTCGTCCAGTAGGGATTTTTCCGGGCCGGCAATTTGGCGCGCTTCGCGGCCGTGTCGATCTGAAAATCAGGCAAATGCTTCGTCCCACACAAGCGTCCCACACAAACGCTCAAAACGTCTAGGAGAAGGGTAACAGCGATATAAATAAAATCAACGGCTTACAGACGTTATAGACGTCCATAACCCCAGACAATCAACCCTCCGAAGGCAGAGGTCGCACGTTCGAATCGTGCCGGGCGCGCCAGACGAGATACGCGAGCGAGGGCCACAAAAGCACGAGAGTGGTAGTCCTGCTGAACTCAGGCAGCGTGACGTCATCGCGAGCTTGCGCTAGGCCGCCCGTGGCGCCGGGCTACGGGAAAAGGCTCAAACAATTTCTGAGGCCCCCTCCGCTCGTCGTGTGATGGCGGCCAATCCGCCAGCCTCTGCGGTTGGTGCGCGCAGAATTAAAAACGCCCCGGCGGGAGCGTTTAGTAAGGGAGCCGAGCCTAAGCCTTTTTCAGAAACTCCGTCCGCAAGACCAGGTCTTTGACCTTCTCGGCGCGGCATTCGACCTCGGCCGGATCGCCGGTCAGACGAATATTTTTGATGAGGGTGCCCCGCTTCAGAACGACTGAAGTCCCTTTCACCTTCAAATCTTTTATCAAGGCCACGGAATCGCCATCCTTGAGCTCCGTTCCGTTGCTGTCTCTCACAATCTCAGTCATCTCAACTCCAAGGCTAGTCGCCTCTGCCCGGCGACGCTCCGACAGCTGCGCTGAAAGCAAAAACGCCCCGCGCTTGCATACGTCGGGGCGTTTTTATGTCAGCGGCCTGACAGCGGCCGCCATGAAGGGCCTTAAACGTCTGATTCGATAAAAGCAAGGTCGCCTGGGCTGTGCGCCAGAGCGACGCCATGGAAATCCCGCAACTCTCGACCCCGCGCAAGCAAATGCGTCGCCCAATGGCCGATGCCGTTGAGGGGGCGGTTTTGCAGCGCGCTGGAGCAATCAGGCCCGCCGCCCAGCTTGCCGGCTAGGCAGGCGACCCTAGCCTCCGTTGCAGGGCAATCGCCTGTCACCATGGAGGATGACTCGATGAGCGGCGCCGCGCGTCTCCTTGCAGCCTTTCTGTCTCTCTTCGTCTTCTTTTGCCTCACGCCCAAAATGGCGTCGGCCCAGCCGAAGCGCGTTCTGATCTTCGGGGATAGTCTTACTTCGGGATTCGACCTGGAACCGGGAACAGGATACGCCTCAGCCCTCCGCAGGCATCTCTACTTGCGCGGTCGCAACGACTTTCAGATCCTGAAAACTTCGCGGGCGGGCGACGAGACTTCTGTCGCTCTGGATCGCATCCCCCTGGCCTTCAGCCGCGGCGCCGACGTCGTGATCGTCGAGCTCGGCGGCAACGATATGCTGTCCAACGTCGATCCGGGCGTCGTCTACAGAAACCTTCGCACCATCGTACGTTACAGTAAGGGCGTCGGTGCGCGGGTGATCCTCGCCGGGATGGTTTCACTGCCCAAGCGCGACCCCACCTACAAGCCCCGTTTCGACGCCATCTATCCGACGCTTGCTGCGCAAGAGAAAGTGGCGCTCTATCCGTTCTTCCTCGAAGGGGCCTTTGGCAATCCCCGCCTGATGGAGAGCGATGGGGAGCATCCCAATGAGGCGGGATCTGACTATATCGCGGCGCGAATGGCCCCGCTGGTCGATCGTGAGCTCAGCGCGACAGGTCGCCATCATTACGGGCGCGCCCGGCATTGACGTCGCGTGGGCGTCGATCAGCCCGTCGTTTGGGCCGGTCCAAAAGAGCCGGCCCGGCGCGCTTGCGCCCGAAGAATAGGCGGACACGGATATCGTGAGCGGGTTTTGCCGCCACCGCGCAATTCGCTGCCGGCATTCGGCGCTTAAACGCTTATTCCACTGGAAACAGCCGCCAGAAAAGCATCGTAATCTCTGAAATAATCGGCTTCGGAATAATATTGTGACGCTAAGACCACGCAAACGGATCCGGATGAAAAATTGCTCAACTCTCGCCAAATCATGGGGCATACATAAAGCCCTTGATAAGACCGGTTAAGGGAAACCATTTTTCTTTCCTTGCCATCATCCAGCAGGACATCGAAGCTTCCCGCCATCGAGATGATCAATTGCTGGAGCTCCTTGTGAGCGTGCCCTCCTCTTTCCGCTCCGCCCGGCACATCATATAAATAATAAACCCTCTTTATCTCGAAAGGAAGATTCTTTCCTCCCTCGATAAATGTGAGATTGCCTCGCGCATCAGTAATAATGGGGAAGTTGATGATCTGGCACTTGTCGATCACTTAGTTCATTCCGCGTTATTTGTCCGCGACACTTTCGCATGTTGTTTTTGTTTTCGCAACAACCTTATCCGTGCGAAGCGGGCAGGGCCACGCCAAGCGCCTGAGCTCGCTGGCGCTTTTCAAGCGCGTCGCAAGATGTTGAGATCAGCGGGCATTATCTGCCTCGATTATAAACGCGCGCCTTTTCGTGAGGCGTCGCCGGGCATTGCCGCCCATGATTTTAGCGTCCTGCGGATAAATCGAGTCAGGACAGATTTCAGCGCACGGAAAATGACAGAAGCAGACCTTCCCTTCCATCCGGCGATAATGCCGATCCTCGCGGGCTCCTCAATGTAGAAATAACCGAGGATGGAGATCGTCATCAGGAGTATAAAGGCAACGCAGAGCAGGATACGATTGTCCGCGAGCACGCCGATCCTGGCAACGAGAAAATCGTGACAACTCAGCAAGAACAGGATCATGAACGTCTGGAAGGAGTAAAAGCAGTAGCTGACTCTCCCCCCGAAAACGAACGCCCTCGCGCTCATCAGCCTGGGGATAACGCCTTGTCCTTTGGCAAGTAAAACCAGGAGGCAGGCAATAACCGGAACAACTAGCCAGTTGTGAGTGATGTAGAAAGGCGTCGCGTTCTGGAAAAAGGACAGATACGCAATTGTTACTGCTATCAATGCAACAATATAAGCATCGCTTTTCTTGATCAATTCCAGATCCTTGCTCAAAAAATACGCGCAAACGCCAATTAGAAACTCTGGAAACCTGAAAATGGGCATGGCGTAAAAAATCTGCACCGCTGGAACGGGCTTTTCTTCAAAAGAGAAAAAGACGAGGGCTATCGAAGAGGAAAATACATATGCGGCCAAGGCGACAAAAGTGATCTCTCTCTTTCCAAGTCTCCTGACCGCGTAGAGAACAGCGGGAAATAATGTGTAAAAAAACGCTTCCGTTGCAATTGACCAGCTGCCTCCATCATTCCAATAGGTAAACATCTGCGGGAACCAGGCCTGGACCAGAAAGACATTCGAGATCAACAGGCAGAAGCTTTTCAAGCCAAAATGTGCGGCGTCCTGAGAGGTGCGCGCCAATGATATGATCAGCCATGGCGTCGTTATAACCGCAGCTGCAATATACACTGGGTAAATCCGGGCAAAGCGGCTCAGGGCGTAGCCTCTCAGGCCAAAATCTGATTGGCTGTATCGGTGCGCCAAGATAAAGCCCGAGAGAATGAAGAAAATCGACATTCCCACAGCGCCTTGCAATAAAACGGAGCTCAGATGGCCTGGGCCAGTCAATGGCCAGTTCATATGTATGTGAAATACGAAGACATACAAAGCCGCCACGAAACGTATGCTGGTGAGAGGTAGCAGCTCGTCTTTAATCTTTTGCAATTAGGACGCCTTTCCCTTAGCGCACCGCGATCCAGGCAAGCTCTAGCGCATTTTTCCGGTCAGGGCCATGAATTCTGCGAAATGAAGGGGCGTCCACCAGAGAGGATTCATGGACGCCTTTGGCCGCGCCTAAAGCCACCACACTCCGAAGCCGAGCGTTGCAATCGTCAACGGCGCTCCAATTTTGAAATAGGCCCAGAAGCCAAGGTCGACCCCCTGCGCCTTGGCTTTCTGTGCGACGATCAGATTGGCGATGGAGCCGACGAGCGTGAAATTGCCGGCAAGCGTAGAGGCCATGGCGACCACGAGCCAGGCTTTTTTGGGGTCGCTCAAACTTGCAACGAAGGGCTTCAGGACGAGGACGGCGGGAACATTGCTGACGACATTGGACAGGACCGCCGCGATCGTCGCGAGGGTCGCCGGCGCGCCGAGGTCGAGCCGCCCGACAGCGGCGACGAGATCGGGAGTGATGACAACTCTCTCCAGGCCTGCGACGACCACGAAGAGACCTACGAACATGAGCAGCAGGGGCCAGTCTATCTCCCGGTAGACCTTGTCGGATTTGACCTTGCGCGTGAGCAGCAGAAACGCGCCGCCGACGATGGCGACCTTGGCCACGGGCTGACCGGCGAAAAAGAGAGCCATCATCGCCGCAGTCACGGCGACGGCTTTCAAAATCAAGGGTCCATGGTAGCGGGTCTGCGGCGGCCTGATTTCCGGCAGCGCGTCTCGCGTCAGAAATTCGCGGTGGTAGGCGAGGGCGATTAGGAGGATCGTCGAAAGCATTCCGACGAGAGCCACTGGCCAGAGGGCGCCGGCGAAGGCGCCATAAGAGACGCCCGAGAAGGAGCCAATCATCATGTTCTGCGGGTTGCCCGTGATCGTCGCCGTGCTCCCGACGTTGGAGGCCATCGGGATGGCCAGCACATAGGGAACGGGATTGCGTTCGAGCCGCCTGACGAGGTCGAGGACGACCGGCGCCATGACGAGGCAGATCGTGTCATTGACCAGGAAGGCCGAGAACGCCCCGGAGACCATCACGATCGCCGCGAGAAGCAGCAGCGGATGCCTGGCGCGCGCCACCACAAAATCGCTCGTCAGCCGGAAGAAGCCGGAAAGGCGGAGGTTGGCGACCACGATCATCATACCGAGAAGCAGCGTGATCGTATCGAGATCGATGGCTCGATAGGCTTCGTCCAGCGAGAGCACGCCGGCCCCCACCATCACGCTCGCGCCAAGGAGCGCCGCGCCGGCGCGGTCGAGCTGGAAGCCAGGCAGCTTGCCGATCGCCACGACGAAATAGGTTGCAGTGAATGCCAGCACGGCCACAATCGTGTCGCCGTTACGCCAGTCCAGGCGCAGGCCATCCATACCCCTGATCAGGGCCAGGGCGGCCTCCCCGACGAGGAAGAGCGCCGCAGCGGACAGTATCGCGAAGAAAGTCGTCAGCGCAATCGCCAGAAGAGCCGCCATGAAGGCGCCGTGTGGGCGCTCCGGCTCCATGCCGCCGAGCCCGCGCCCTTCATATCCAGCCGGAGCGCCGGTCCCCCGCCCATCGACGCCAATGTCCATCTTCTCTGTTCCCATTTTTCTCGCGACATATCGCAGCAATCGGCGCACGGGCATTGCCGCAGCCCCCATTCACGCGCAATTTTCCCGATGTCTGACTTTGTGTGACGTCGCCCATTGGGCTCGAGATGAGGGCGATGAGGGCGATGACGGCTGGATCCTTCTTGCGCCTGTCAAAATATGCCGCAATTTCTTCGGTCAGCGCAGAGGACTGCTCCCATCGGACGATCCAATTTCTTCCTCGCCAGGAAGCGCCGTCGCCTCTCCCAGCGAATCCCGTACGTAAAGCTTTTTGATCAATACGAACAGAGAGACAGTCAATGGCGCTGCAAAAATCGTCCCCGCGAGGCCGAAGAGGGAACTTATTGCAGCGATGCCGAAGAGTATGACGGCAGGCGGAATATAAACCATCTGCCTTTGGATCAGAGGAGTAACGAGGTGGCCCTCTGTCTGGTGAATCAACACATAAGCCGCGATCGTCCAGGCAATGGCGGTTGGGCTTAAAGTCACAGCGACCAGGACAGCCGGGATTGCGGCGACGATAGGACCCAGATACGGAACGAATTCAGTTACCCCCGCGATGACGCCGAGCGCCAGGGGGGAGGGAAGGCCAATGAGCCAAACAGCGAATCCAGAGAGCACGCCAATAATCGCCATTTGAAAAAGCTGGCCTAGAAGCCACAGTCTCAAGCCGTCGGCAAGATGATCGATAGTCTCATTGACTTCTTCCCGAGACTTGAGGGGAAAAAGCATGCTCACGCCGTCACGGTAGAGTGCGGGTTGGGCTGCGAGGTATATCCCGGCGAAAATTGTGACCAGGATTGCTAGAACGAAGGTTGCGCTTATTCGAAAAAGGCCGCCTACAAGCTCGGCAACTGGAACATTAGAGCTCTTGATGTGCGAGATCAGAAATTCTCCGATAGGCGACGCATGCACCTCCTTCTCGATGCTTTGTCTTGCTTGCTCGATACGTTGCAAAATATCTTGCATCTCGGAGGAGACGCTCGCGCCAAACAGATATCCGGCGCCGCCCAATATGCCGAGGATAAGAAGGCCAGACGCAAGCAGAGCCAGTGGTCGCGGCACATGGATGCGTCGAAACGGATAGGTTCCGATGTCGAGCAAAGTCGCGATCAACAGAGCGCCAATGATGATGAGAATGACGTCGAAAAGATACCAGATGAGTATCGGCGTCAGAGCTAATGCAATAAAGATCGCAGATCTCTTCGCGAAATCCGCGTTCGTCATGCTTCTCGCCCCCTCTTTATGTTCTATTGGGCATCGGCCAGGAAGCGATTTTCCCTGTAGCTGACGCCGAGAATGGGTCCGGCGCGGGATGTGTTCACGAGTGTTGGAGACTGGAACTATTTGACGGGGAGATCGTTCCTTTCCCTCGCAGGACGGGGGAACGGATGGAGCTTGTCGTCACCTGCCTATGGTCCGCGGCTGTCGCTGTTTTGATTCATCGAGCGATAGCCCAGCGCAACCTTTTCGAAGAGGTGCAGCCGGTGGATTCGGATTCAGACCCGCCAACCGCGCGAATCCTCGTAATAGTGCCGGCACGCAATGAATCACTTAACATTTCCGGGTGCATCGAAGGGCTTACTCGTCAGACTTATCCGAGCGGGAAACATGTTGTTCGGATTGTTGATGATCATTCAAACGATGATACTGCCCAGATTGCGCGCGCCGCAGCTTCGCCACACGCGGGTTTCAGCGTTGTCGCCAGTCCACCGCTCCCCCCACGTTGGGTAGGAAAATGCCATGCCTGCTGGGTTGGTGCGACGCGAGATATTGACGATCCGCCCGAGTGGTTATGCTTTATCGATGCAGATGTTGTGGCGGAGCCCGAGCTTCTTGCCGCCGCCTTGCGGCACGCCGAGGCCCAGTCGCTCGACCTGCTCTCGCTCGCCCCAAAGCAGATATTGGGAACATGGACGGAGCGTCTTGTCCTGCCCTGCGGACTCTATTGCCTCTCCTTCTGCCAAGATTTTGAGAGGTTACGAACAGACGAATGCAGAGACACGAGCGTCATGGGGCAATTCTTACTTGTTCGCGCGGAAGCATACTATGCAGTTGGCGGTCACAGGGCTGTTTCCGACGCGATTTGCGAAGACCTGGCGTTGGCGCGACAGTTCAAGCAGCATGGGAGGCGCATTGCGCTTTTCGGCGGGCGCGAACTTCTCTCGAGTCGGATGTACCGCGATTGGTCTTCTATGAAGATCGGCCTGGCGAAAAACTTAGTCGAAACATTCGGGGGGAAGCTGCGCACGACCTGGATTGCATTTGGCGCTGTCGTCCTTGCCTGGGCCGCTATCGCCATACCGCTCCTGGACGCATGGGGATGTGCTCGAGGGGCGCCACTTGCCTGTGGCGCACTCGGTCTTGCGCTTGCCAGTTCGGGAGCCGCCTTCGGACTTCATTTCGCGGGCGCGCGCTTTTTCGCTATTCCGCTTTGGTACGGACTCCTGTTTCCACTTGGATATTCACTCGGCGCTCTGATTGCGGTCGATAGTCTGTTCCGTCATTTCAGGCGTCGGTTTGAATGGAAAGGTCGCGTCTATCCCTAACAGGCGGGAGGTGCAATCTGTGTCTATAAAGGTTCAAGCGTTATCCTATCTCAGAACAATGGTTGCGGACCCGCAGCCGTCACTGCGTTTGGCATTTTGGGATGGGGATCTCTTTGATTTTTCGAGCCAGCCGGAAGTTGTTATCCGAATTACTTCGCCGCGAGTTTTGGGAGCGCTCATGCAGGGAGACTTTGAAAAACTCGGAGATGCTTATGTAAATGGATCGCTTGCAGTGGAGGGACGTCCCCGTGACATTATAAATGTCGGCGTCTGTCTCTGTGAAAAACTGGAAAAATCTCGCGCGGCGGGACTCATGAAATTCATGACGAGATTTGCATCCCGCCGCATGTCCATGGCGCAGGAAGCGGCCAATGTCAGGCGTCATTATGACGTTTCGAATGAGTTTTACAAACTCTGGCTGGATAAGCGGCTCGTCTATTCGTGCGCCTATTATCAGAACGACGACGATGACATCGACTTGGCGCAAGAGCAGAAACTCTCGCATCTTTGTCGGAAGCTGATGCTCAAGCCTGGCGAAAAGCTGTTAGATGTAGGGTGCGGGTGGGGCGCGCTTTTGCAATGGGCGACTGAGCGGCATGGAACGATCGGAACAGGAATCACGTTGAGCGAACGCCAGTTCGAGGAAGCCAAAATAAGACTCGCCCATCTCGATGGGAAGGTCGACCTGGCGATCAAAAATTTCAAGGAATTGGAGGAATGTAGCCTGTTCGATAAAGTGGTTTCTGTTGGGATGTACGAGCACGTCGGCGCAGCTGCGCTTCCTACATATTTCAGCAAAATGGCGATGCTGCTCAAGCCGGGTGGAGTTTTCCTGAATCATGGCATAGTCAGCACGGGTGGGCAGCCTGGGCCAAGTGGTGGGGAATTCATCGAGCGATATGTTTTCCCGGGCGGTTCGGTGTCGACGCTTTCAACTCTCGCAAGAGAGATTTCAAGCGCGGGACTCGAAATTCTGGATATTGAAGACCTGCGTCCCCATTATGTTCGGACGCTTCTCGATTGGTCAGAAAGGCTCGAACAGCACAAGGAAAGCGCGATCGCGGCCGCGGGGCCGGAAGTCTATCGGATCTGGCGGGTTTATCTCCCCGGGATGGCTTATGCGTTCGAACGTGGCTGGCTGTCGGTCGCGCAGATTCTGGCTTTGAAGCCAAAAGATGGCAGGCCAGCGCCTCGGCCGTGGACGCGCGCATATCAGTATCTTTACTAGTTGGATTTAGCGCAGGGCAATCGCATCCTGCGGTAATTACGGATGGCGAACATATGTCGGGCATATATCCTGACTGACATGCCGTTGAGGACTGATATCAGGGCCAAGCGGGATGCACATCGGTGGTTTGCCGTTCTGGCCCCTCTGATTGATGCGCTGGACCGTCATTTGCGCCGTCGATTGCAGGTCACTGAATACTCCAGTTCACCGGATTGTTTGTTCCGATTGCAACTCATTGTGAACGATGAGGAGTTTCTGCTGGAGGACGGAACTCTGGTGCGCGCCGGCGAGCGCCTCGTTGATCTCCATTTTTGGAATGAACACGTTCCATTGATTCCCGATGGCCGACCCACTCTCGCTTATGCCAGACGAATCGAGCGCTGCCTCGATGTTTCCTTGTCCGAACTGGCTCACCATCTGGCATCGCATGATGATCTTTCTGACGTTAAAGCAATCCGCGGCAACATGAGTCTCGGAGCCAGTCGTCGTTCAGAGCAGCTTGCTCGAATGGCTGCGAAATACGGGTTTGAAACGCTGGCGCAAAAGAAGCCGCTGTCCGCAGGGGAGACGCTACACAGGTTTGGGGAAAACATCCTGGTTACGTTCTTGGTAATGAGACGGAATCCAAGTGCGATTAGAGCAGATACATTATGGCGCGATCGCACGCTCGTATATCTATCGAGACAAACACTGGAACGTAAATTCGGCGCGTAGGTGCAAATCCGGTTGCGGCGCTTGGTGGGCTGCTGGACTGCAGGAGCAGATTCATACGCAGGTAACATGAATGTGGGAGTGGATCAGCCTTCTATCCATGGTGTGCGCATCTGGGGCATGCATTGGCTGCGTGTACCTCGTCATTTCGCTCCTTGCGGTAATTACGTTTCCCACTAAGCCGAGCCCGTACCCAGCGCTCGGGGAGCCTGTCAGCATTCTCAAGCCTCTGCATGGTGATGAGCCGGGCCTGGCGGAAAGGCTCCTCAGCTATTTCGAGCAAAACTATCACGGCGCTGTGCAAATGATTTGCGGTGTCAGAGAAGACACAGATGCAGCCCTGGACCACGTACGCTATCTCAGGAAAGCAAAAGGGGCGTCAGTCGAAACGGTCGTGAACGCCATGGAGCATGGACCCAACCGCAAGATTTCAAATCTCGTGAACATCGTCGATCAGGCCCGGCATGAGATTCTGATCGTTTCGGACAGCGATATAGAGGTCGATATCGATTATCTGTCGAGAGTAACGTCTCATCTGCATGAAAGTAAGATTGGGTGCGTCAGCTGCCTTTATCACGGCGTGGCTTCAGGAGGCGTCTGGTCTGATTTCGAGGCTCTTGCTATAAATAGTCACTTTCTTCCCGACATGATTTTTGCTGTCACCTTTGACCTTGCGAAGCCCTGTTGCGGATCAACAATCGCCATTCGAAGGGGCACATTACAGACGATCGGGGGATTTGAGCGTTACGGAAAGCATTTGGCCGACGATTACGAAGTTGGGAGGTCAATTCGTCTGGCAGGGTATGAGGTCGTCATACCTGGATTCACAGTGAAACATCACTGTTTCGCTAATAGTTTCAGATCGGTTCTCTCAAAAGAGCTGCGAGCGGCGAGGACGGTGAGATGCATTGACCCTGTCGGATATGCTGGAGCCTTTATTACGCATCCGTTCCCTCTCGCCTTGGTCGGGATGATCGCATATGGCCCGAACGCTCTGGCGTTGGCAGCGTGCGCCCTCGGTTTGCGGGCGCTTCTCTGTATAGCAATTCAACGATCTTTCTCGTTGCCCCGTCAGCGTTACGGTCTGCTCCCCTTTAGCGAGGTCTTCTCTTGCATTGCTTATTGGGCAAGCTTCGGCGCGACTCGGATACACTGGCGTGGGATCGCGTTCAAAGTTACCGCCGAGGGCGAACTGAAGCCGGTGGCGCGTCAGAAAGGCAAGAAGGAAGACCTGGATAGGGGTTGCTTTTGAGTGTCAGCGGGTTTGGCCTGCGGGTGCAGCCTTTGGCAATAAGGACGGTCGGCAGTGTACCTCGTCTCTTCCTACAACAAACTCGGCGTCCGACAGCTCTACGCTGGGTTCGCCACAGAGGAGGTCGCCGTAGCCTTTCTCCGAAGCCAGCTCGTGGAGATAGCCAGAAACGAGTCGCGATATATTGTCATCAGGGAGGAGGGTGGTTGGGAGCAGAAAATTTATCTCACGCAACTTCTTCTCGGATGCGTGCAGGCGCAAGATTGGTCGGGCGCGGCGGTTCCGGCAGAGTAGGCAAGACCCCGCACTCTTCGTGCCTGGATTTCTGGTTGAGTCATGGGCTCTCCGCCTGCTCCTGCTGTTCGCTCACCCTGGTGGGAGGCGGATAATCCGCTAGCGGAACTGTCAGACAAACGCTTTGGGCAGGAAGGACTTCTCGCCAGTCCTTGATCAATTGCTTATAGGCCAGTCCGACCGGTCGCGGTTTCCGGTCGAGATCATAGAGGCCAAGCGGATTGACCCGCCCCCTGTCTTCCCGCAAGGCGATGTCCCAGTCAACCTGGTCCGTCAGGGAGTACCATGTAAATCCAACGATGGGCATGCCGCTGTTGCGGACTCTCAAAACATTGGACCACTCTTTCCGTAGCCACCGAACCGCTTCATCGCCCCGCGGGCCTTGGCAGGTGTTCGTCTCTGTATGGATGACAGGCAAACGGTAGCGCTCGTAATATTGGCGCGTGATCTCGTTGTACCCAAAAATTTCGCCGGCGGCGGCGGTGACGCCATGCTCGTCGACGCTGTGTTCGTTCCTTTCATAATAATCGTTCCCCATGATGCAGTGGCTCTTCAGGTGCTCGCTCATAAAGAATTTGTATTCTTCGTCGGTCATCCCGTTGTCGCGCAGAAAACGATACATCTCGGAATTGACGTGGTTTCCGTAATTCAAGTCCAGTGAGAGAAAGCGGCGTTCGTTCAGATATTCCGCGGGTGGAATGGCTTTCGGATTGTCCGCGTGATTATATTCCGAAGACTCGCTCTGGACGAAAATGGCGTCGGGTCTCACGGCGAGAATCGAGTGCATTGCAAGGATGTTCGCCTTGACGATGTTTTTCAGGGACGTAACGAAGCCTTGGTCGCTGCGGAGTTGCTCGTTCCACCAGCCATAGGCGGCTGAGTAGGTCGCGCAAACGTACATCTCGTTTACGGGCGTATAAAGCTGCACCCAGGGGAACCGTTCCGCGAATGCTCTCGCATATGATGCGAAGAGATGCGGGAAATCAGGATTCTGGAAGTTGCCGATCCAGTCGGGAACGCCGAAATGGCACAGATCGGCAATTGGAATGATTTTCCTGGCTTTGAGGTCGCCGAATGTGAGGTCGGAAAACTCCCAGTCGAAACGGCCTGGACCCAGGAATACTTTATAGAGGGGGAGTCCGTATCGAAGGGTTCGCACCGCGAGGTCCTCCTGAACCAGTGCGAAATCCTCCCGCCAGCACTCATAGTGCCTGCTAGCCGCCATCTCATCGATACGTTTTCGGCCGTTTTCTATGGTCGGGCTGCTGTTTTCTATGCCTGTGCTGAACATGAAGCGCGCCATTCGCCGAACTCCGCTGCTGAAGTAGCTCAAAGGGCCGGGTATGAAACGCTTCGGGGGCGCAAAAGTTGGTGATCGCGGGACTTTCTGTCACAGGCTCCGCCTTGCCGGTTGAGCTGCTGCCCGGTGGGCGACACTTGAGGTGAGCCCCTTGGGCCTTTGCGATCAGCGGCGAAGCGGCGATGATCGGGGGCCCGACCAACAATCCGATCAGGACGACCATGGCTACAGTACAGTTACTCGCCGATTCAGAGCTCTCCCCGGAGGCGAAAGCGGTTTTCGATGACATTCGCGCAACACGAAAGAGCGAATTCGTCAACAATTTCTGGCGTGCGCTGGCCCACGATCCGCAGACGCTCGCTCGGACGTGGGAAAGCCTGAAGTCGATTATGGCGCCTGGCGCGCTCGATCCCAAAGTAAAGGAGATGATCTATATCGCCGTGTCAGTCGCTCATGGGTGCCCATATTGTGTGCATTCCCACACAGCGGGCGCCCGAGCGAAGGGCATGTCGGCCGCGGAATACCACGAGTTGCTCGCCGTTATCGGCATGGCTTCCGAGACAAATCGACTTGTGACGGCGCTTGGCGTGCCGATCGACGAGGCGTTCGAGGTCGGAGAGGCTTCAGCGGAGCCGCAACCTCAACCGTCCTCCCGTTCGTAGTAAGCAAAAATTTAACCGCGTGCACTGCAATATGTTCTTTCCCAGCGGTGGAGCGTGCCCATGTCCAA
Source organism: Hyphomicrobiales bacterium (assembly GCA_003963405.1). Lineage (GTDB taxonomy): Bacteria > Pseudomonadota > Alphaproteobacteria > Rhizobiales > Beijerinckiaceae > Methylocystis. Next base: position 51,466 of record RXIY01000028.1, on the reverse strand, counting down.
TGAAATGCAAGTTGAGGCCGCCTTGGCCAATCTCGAAGCCGGTCGTTTCTCTTTCCGCACTGTTGACGCCATCAAAAGTCACATCGAGAAAATGGAGCGCGAACTGGCGGTCGTTCAGGAGCTGCATGGCGACGCCATTCGTGAGCTCAAACGGCAGGAATACGCGGTCTGGCGGCTCGAATCTGAGCTGACGAGATCGAACGCCCGCGTCTATGCGCTGATCAGGGCCAATGTGTTGTCGGAGGCGACATGCAGCCAGGCAAGGGCATTGGCGTCCGAGGCGAAGGCATATGGCCAAGCTGGCGTGAGCAAGGCCGCTGAACTTCTCGCCCTGCTGGCGAAAAAGTTTAGCGACCCCGAACTCCGGCGCCATTTGGGCGAACTGGGCGAGGCGGCTTTCGCGCAAGCCGGGATGGGCTTCCGCGTTTTGGAGGGCAAGGCCCGCTCGCGGCTTGCGCAGATCGAGCTTGACCGGGTCCGTAAAGATCTCGAAGAATATCTCGAGGCGGCCAAGGGTCGCGCTGTGTCTTCGGCCCATTGGGCGAGCGCCCAGCTTCGCTCGGCGGGCGCAAAATTGAAGACGCGGTCGCAGGACGCCGCCTGAGATTATCGCCAGGGAGCCGGCGGCTGCGGCAGAAAGTGACGCCGACCGAGGCCGGCCCCTGGCGATTTTCCGGATTGCTCGGTTTCAGGCGACGAGCCAGGGCGCCGGTCGGCGGCGGTTAATCCCTGTAGTCTCTGTCTTCTCGGCCGGAGTTACGGTCGCGGTCGCGATCAAGATCCCGGTCCCGATCCCACGATCGTTCGCCGCGTCCCCACCCATAGTGGTTGCCGCGCTCCCATCCATAATGCCGCCCGCGGTCATGGCGGTAACTCCAGTCCCTGTCTCGACTCCAATCCCGATCCCGGTCCATATCGCGCATGCTGTAATCGCGATCTCGGTCCCGCCAGCCGCCGTGTTCATGCGCCGGCGCTGCGCTCGGAAGCATGAAGACGCCGCCGAGCAGCGCCGCGCAAAGGGAAAGTTTACGAAGCATCGAGGCTCCTCCCTAGCTGATTAAGGCCAGTCCCGCCGCGCGGAACTGCGTCTTGGACCAAATAGGGGCCATGGTGGTTTTGCGAGCTGTGCGGCGCGGCCTTTCTCGGCGCCCGGGGGCGCAGAATCAGCCAGGGTCGGAGAGCCATTCGCGGGTTTGCGGGCTTTGCTCGAGAGCGCCCCACGAGACGCCGGCGGCGAGGCCAGTCAAAACAATCAGGATGATGCGAATGCGGCGAAGAACGGCCATGGCCGCGCCCCTTTTTTTCAGATTGCCTGGTTGATCAGGAGATGGTCTCGCGCAGAGGCGTCGGCAAGCGCCGCCCGCGAGACCGGACCGAGGGCTGCAAGGGGGCAAGCGCTGCAAGGGGGCAAGACGGGCGGCCGCCCATTTCGGGCCGCGGGCCTTGGGCTCAGGGCGCACCGGCGAACTTCATGGCTGCCGCGGCGTTGCGCGGGCGGCGCCGCAAGCCGAAAACCACCGGGATATGCGTCTCGACCGGCGGAAAAACTTGATTTCCCGGCGGCCTCGAATAGGAAGGGTTCAATAGCCACCGATAGAAAAGTTGTGAAGATGAGTGATGAGTTCGCGAGCCTGTCCGACCTTGAGATTCTGTCCCTGATCCATCGCGCCAATGAGGAGCTCGAGCGGCGCAGGGAGGCGCACAGGGAAAATCTGCGGGCGGACATCGAGCAGAAACTGAAGAACGCGGGTCTCGACCTTGTCGACCTCTTCCCTGAAATCGACGGCAAGCCGGTGAAGGAGAAGAAGCCCGCCGAGCGGTCGGGAAAGGCTGTCGCCGCCAAATACAGGAACGCCGTCAGCGGCGAGACCTGGTCGGGCCGCGGCGCGCATCCGCCGCAATGGGTGAAGTCGGTCCTGATCGAGCGCGGCTGGACCATCGAGGACTTCAAGGGCTCCGACGAATTTACCGCCTGAGCCGCGCCTGGGGGGCGCGAGGCAGGGCGCCCTCGTCCCTGTCGGCCGCCGCATGCCCAGCGCAGGGCGGCCTCTCCGTCAGTCTTTTTCTCCGTCCTGCGAAGGGCCGATGATCCGTATCGAAAACATCAGCAAACAGAATGGCTCCCAAATTCTCTTCATCGAGGCCTCGGCGACGCTTCTGAAAGGCGAAAAAGCCGGACTCGTCGGTCCCAACGGAGCTGGCAAAACCACTCTCTTCCGCATGATGACGGGGCAGGAGCTTCCCGACGAGGGGCAGGTCTCGGCCGAGCGGGGCTTCACGATCGGCTATTTCAGCCAGGATGTCGGCGAAATGGCGGGCCGCAGCGTCGTGACCGAGGCCATGGACGGCGCCGGACCCGTAAGCGAGGTCGCGGCCGAGCTGAAGGCGCTCGAGGCGGCGATGGCCGATCCCGACCAGGCCGACGACATGGACGAGATCATCGCGCGCTATGGCGAAGTCCAGGCGCGCTTCGAGGAGCTCGACGGCTATGCGTTGGAGGGCCGCGCGCGGGAGGTGCTCGCCGGCCTGAACTTCACGCAGGAGATGATGGACGGCGACGTCGGCGCGCTCTCCGGGGGCTGGAAGATGCGCGTGGCGCTCGCCCGAATCCTGCTGATGCGCCCGGACGCCATGCTGCTCGACGAGCCGAGCAACCATCTCGACATTGAAAGCCTCATCTGGCTCGAGGAATTTCTGAAAGGATACGAGGGCGCGCTGCTCATGACGTCGCACGATCGCGAATTCATGAACCGCATCGTCAACAAGATCGTGGAGATCGACGGCGGCGCGCTCACGACCTATTCGGGAGACTACGAGTTCTACGAGCAGCAACGCGCCCTTGCCAACAAGCAGCAGCAGGCGCAGTTCGAGCGCCAGCAGGCGATGCTGGCCAAGGAGATCAAATTCATCGAGCGCTTCAAGGCCCGCGCGTCTCATGCGGCGCAGGTTCAGAGCCGCGTGAAGAAACTCGAGAAGATCGAGAAGGTGGAGCCGCCCCGGCGCCGGCAGACGATCCTCTTCGATTTCCCGCCAGCGCCGCGCTCGGGGGAGGACGTGGCCACTCTCAAGAACGTCCACAAGGGCTATGGCGCGCGCCGCATCTACGAGGGCCTCGACTTCGCCGTGCGGCGCCGCGAGCGCTGGTGCGTCATGGGCGTCAATGGCGCTGGCAAATCGACGCTGCTGAGACTTATTGCGGGCGCCGCGCGGCCGGATGCTGGCGACGTGACCATCGGCGCCAGCGTGAAGATGGGCTATTTCGCGCAGCACGCCATGGAGTTGCTCGATGGCGAGCGCACTGTCTTCGAGACGCTCGAGGACGCGTTTCCGCAAGCCGGGCAGGGGTCGCTGCGCACGCTCGCGGGCTGCTTCGGCTTCTCCGGCGACGATTCGGAGAAGAAGTGCCGCGTGCTCTCGGGCGGCGAGAAGGCGCGGCTCGTCATGGCGAAGATGCTCTACGACCCGCCGAATTTCCTTGTCCTCGACGAACCGACGAACCATCTCGATCTTGCGACGAAGGAGATGCTGATCACCGCGCTCGCGGGCTACGAAGGGGCCATGCTCTTCGTCTCGCACGACCGGCGCTTTCTCGCGGCGCTCTCCAACCGCGTTCTCGAGCTGACGCCCGAGGGGCTGCATAAATATGAAGGCGGCTACACCGAATATGTGGCCCGCACCGGACAGGAGGCGCCCGGACTGCATTGACGTCCTCGGGCCTCCTTTCGCTGCGCGCGTCGCCCGGCTGGCGTCAGGCGAAGAGATCTCCGGCCTTGCCGCCTTCATGCAGCACGAGCCGGGGACGGCGGGCAGGGAGCTTCAACGACGTTTCCCCCGACCCCAGGACGCGCAAGGACTGAATCTGCAAGGGGCCAACCGGCATGCGTCCGAGCCAGTCCGGCTCATTGGCCAGGGCGAACGAGCCCAGCACAAGGGAATGCGTTCTGCCGAAGTGGCGCAGCGGCAGAAGCAAAATCTCCAGATCGAGCCGCGGCCTGTCGCCGGCGCCGTTGCGGGCGCCGATGACGACAGGGCGCGCTTCATCCGTCACGGCGGAGAGCGTCGAGGCAATGGCCGCGCGGTTGCGCTCATCCCAGAGTTCCTGAAAGGACCGTTCCTTCTGCTCGTCGAGCCACAATGCGTTGATGCGCGTGCCGCACATTTTCAATGGAAACCGGCCTGAGCAGTCGATCTGAAGAATGAACACATTGGCGAGCAGACGACGGATCGCGCCGAATTCTATGTCATTGCGCTCCGGCGCGAGACGGGCGCCTTTCAGGCTACGCCAATAATCGTGGAGTTCTTTCGAAACCTGCTGCTTCATATCCTGCTCCTGCCCGAGCAATTCGCCGCTTTTCCCATCCTGCGGATGAAGCTGCGGCGTGGTTATCGAGGACTTACCCCCTGGCCCGAATTGTTAGCGCGGCAGCTCTCACCAGACCTTTAGCCGGACAAGTAAAATTGTCGGCAATGCGCCCTAGGGCGCGCTCGGGCATCGAGAAATGGCCAAGGTATAGATACAACCCATGCGAGAAGTGGCGGGTGAAGAAAGTTAACGCCCTGCAAAAAGCCCGTTTATTGCTCGATAACGCGCTTTTTTGCCTTGCGGCCGGGCGCGGCGGCGACGGCGAACGGCCGTTGGGGTTCGGGCGCCGTCTCGCTCGATTCCTGTCGCCAGAGGCGCGCATAGACGCCGTTTCGCGCCAGTAGCTCGGCATGCGTTCCCCGTTCGACGATGCGGCCGGCGTCCATCACGAAAACGCGGTCGCAATCCACCACGGAGTTCAGCCGGTGCGTGACGAGAAGGATGGTGCGACGCCGTTTCAGCCGGTGCAGCGTGCCCACGAGCATCATTTCATTTTGCGGGTCGAGTGCGCTCGTCGGCTCGTCGAGCGCGAGGAACGGGGCTTCGCTCAACAGGGCTCTGGCGATGGCGAGCCTCTGACGCTGGCCGCCGGAAAGATTGGCGCCGCCTTCGCTGAGGATGGCGTCATAGCCCTGGGGTATGGCGTCGATGAACGCCGCCGCGCCCGCGAGCGCCGCGGCGCGTTCGATGTCGCCGCGGCTGGCTGCGGGCCGGCCATAGGCGATGTTTTCGGCGACGCTTGCCGGCAGCATGAGATTTTCCTGCGTCACGAAAGCGAAATGCGCGCGCAGGTCGGCAAGCTTCACGTCGCGGATGTCTTGCCCGTCGAGGCGTAGCGCGCCTCCCAACGGATCGTGGAAACGCAGCATCAGCTTCAGGAGCGAACTCTTGCCCGTGCCGCTCGGTCCGACGAAGGCGGCCATCTCGCCCGGCGCGATGGTCGCGGTGACGTCGTCGAGGACGACGCGGCCCGGCAGATAGCCGAAGGTGACGTGGTCGAGCGTGAGAAGCCGCGGCTTGGGCGGCAGCGGCGCCGCGTCCGGCCTGTCCCGGATCGCCTCCGGCGTGTCCAGCACGAAGAAGACGCGACGCGCGGCCGCTTCGAACGTGCGCACCTTGGAGAAGAACTCGGCGAGCCATTTCAGCGGGTCCCACAGCTTGCGCAGGTAATCCATGAAGATCATCAGCGCGCCGACGGTCATGCCGCCGGCGACGGGCGCAAGAAACTGGTCGCGGTAGACGAGCCAGCCGCCATAGCCGAGGATGATGGCGCTGCCGAGCGACAGGATGAGGTCGCGCGCCAGCGGATAAAGCTGTTCCTGCCAATTGAGCCGCAGCAGCGCCTTCACGCTGCGCGCGACGGCCTGCTCGAAGCGTTCGAATTCGGATGGCTCGCGCCGGAAAGCCTGCGCCAGCGGCACGCGCATGATCGCTTGCTGGATGTGCGCGGTGAGGTCCGCGTCCACCTGCTTCGACTCGAGCGCACGCTTGTGAATTTTCATGCCGAAGCGCCAGTTGCTCCACAGGATGAGCGGCGCGACCGAGTAGGCCGCGAAAGTGAGCGGCGGGCTGCGCGAGAGAAGTATCGTCGTCATCACGGTCAGCGTGACGGCGGCGACCGAGGTGCCGATGATGATGTCGACGATGCCCCAGGGGCCAAAGGCGTCGGTCGTGAGCCGGTAGATGGAGTCGCCCTGCGGGCGCGTCTGATGGTAGCCGAGATCGAGCCGTTGCAGCTTGCCGAAAAGATCGGCGCGAACCCGCGTCGTTCCCCAGTAGTTGAGATAATAATTGATCATCATTCGGCCCATCCAGGCCGAATAGCCGACGACCTGTAGCGCCAGGCCGATGACGACGAGGCCGAAGAGCTGGCCGATCCTGTCCTTCGGCAGAACGGCCAGAAAGTAGCCGTGCAGCCAGCCGCGTTTCGGGTCTTCGGCGAGCACCGTGTCGACGAGGATCGCGAGCGGCCAGGCTTCCAGCAGGCCGACGCCAACCGAGACGCCGATGAGCGCCACGAGCGTCGCGATCCAGGGCCAATCAGGAGCGAAATAGGCGAAAGCTCTTCTGTACGCCCCGAGCTTGGTCGTCTGCCGCGGCGCGTCGGTGGGGCTCATGGCGCCTTAACGCGCGACATCGGCAAAAGGTCGCGGGCCGCGCCGTCCGCGGTGGCCGTTTTCCCTGTCCGCCCGACAGGAAATGATGAAGGTAGGACATAGCGCCCGGCCCAAGCGGCAAATCGTCGCTCACGCGCCTGCGCTTCCGTCGCTTTCCGACGCCGGCGCGAGGGTCTGCTTTTTCTCCAAGCCTATGTTTTTCTTGAAAGTGTAGATTTGGGTGCCTCTAGGTGTTCGTACGTACTTCCCATGCTCTGCGCGCAAACGATCTAGGGCTGATCGCCTCGATGGTCTGGCGACGGATGACCGGCGTTTCAGAGGCTGGAACGCCGGCGTCCGAGCACCCAGGCGAAAGGCCGCTCGGCACGGACAATGGCGCTGGCCGGCAGGCGGCCCTCGGGGCCCGGAACATGCGCTCGGGCGTTCGTTTCGGCAGGGGCCCGCAAGGTTCCCGAGAACTCCAGCGCGATGTCGAATGGGAGGTTACTATGGCCCGCACACATGGAACGGAAGGCGAGAAGGGCGCGCACAAGCCCAAGGGCACGATGACGGTTCAGGAAGCCGGCCGCATGGGCGGCGAAGTCCGCAAGGAAGAGCTCGGCCCCGAAGGCTACTCGGAAATCGGCAAGATGGGCGGCGAGGTGCGCAAGGAGCAGCTCGGGCACGAAGGCTATTCCGAGATGGGCAAGAAGGGCGGCGAGGCGCGCAAGGAGCAACTCGGTCCCGAAGGCTATTCGGAACTCGGCAAGATGGGCGGCGAGGCGCGCAAGGAGCAGCTTGGCCCGGAAGGTTATTCGGAACTCGGCCACAAGGGCGGCCAGCGCGTGAAGCAGCTCATCGAAGAGGGCAAGCGCGCCGAAGCCGAAGGCGAAGGGATGGAGGAATCCGAAGAGGAGAGGCCCCGCGGCAAACCGCGCCACTGACAGCGGGCGTTCGGCGAAGCGCACTTGGCCACATGCTTGGCGGAACGGAGAGCGACATGGCGCAGCGGCAGACTGAGCAGAGGCCGGGAAAATCCGGCAAGGGACAGATGACTGTCGAGCAGGCCGGCCATCTGGGCGGCGAAAGAGGCGGCAAGAAGGGCGGCGAGCGCGTCAAGGAGCTCATCGAGGAAGGCAAGCGCACGGAAGGCGCGGGCGGCGCCGGGAAGGGCGGCAAGTCGAGGTCGCGCCACTGAGCCGCCCGCTCACCCAAGGAGGCGAACATGCCGCAAAAGCACACTGAACCCGAAAAGCCCCCGACACGGCGCGGTCAGATGACCGTCGAAGAGGCGGGACGGCTCGGCGGCCACAAGGGCGGGCAGCGCGTGAAGGAGTTGATCAGGGAGGGCAAGGAGGCCGAGCGCGAGGACGCCGGCGAAGACATCGAGAACACGCAGGACGAAGAAGAGGAGGACGGCGAAGCCTGAACAAGATGGTTTCGCCGTAACGGCGAAAGGAAAAGTCATGCCGCAGAAACAGACAGGGTCGCAGGGCGGAAAATCGGCGCCGAAGGGACCGATGACCGTCAAGGAAGCCGGCAAGATGGGTGGCGAGATCCGAAAGGAAGAACTCGGGCCCGAGGGCTATTCCGAGCTCGGCCACAAGGGCGGCCAGCGCGTGAAGGAGCTCATTGAGGAAGGCAAGAAGGCCGAAGGCTCATCCGGCAAGGGCAAGAAGCACTAAAGCGGAGAAGGCTCATGCCACGAACGACCGAAAACACGGGCGAAGGTCGCGGCAGCGGCCACAAGGGTCCCGCCAAGGGCTTCGCTTTCGGCGTGGCGTCGGTGACACAGGCGCTGCACGGGACGAGCTTCCCGATCTCCAAGGAGGATCTGATCCGCCAGCACGGCAAGGAGGAGGTCCACTGGACGAAGGAAAGCTCCGAGCGTCTGGGCGACATTTTGAGGGATGTCGACAAGGATGAGTTCCTGTCCGTCGCCGACGTCGCTTCGGCCGTCTCCGAATCGCACAGGGAAGGCGAGGACGAGGAAGAATAAATCCCCGTCCGCGCAACGTCGGCCAGAGGGGGGCCGGCGCGTTTTGCAGATTTGTCACACGAGAGCGATACGAAAATTCATGAAGCTTGGCTTTTGAGCGGCCTGGCGGAAGTCTTTTGAGGACAAAACATGCGCAACGCTCTCATCGCTTTTGCGACTCTTGGCGCCTTCGCCTGGGCGGGTCCCGCCAAGGCCCGTCACATCGGGGCCGGCGCACACACGCATTGCCGGACGAAGGACGATCGCGCCAAGCACAAGAACGGCCGCCTTGAGGAGAAGAAGGGATGCGCCCATTGGGGCGCGCATCACCATCACGGCATCCATCTCGAGGGCAGCCACTGATCCAACGACGCGGGGGACGCCGCTTCCGCCGCGTCCCCGGCTGATTGCGTCGGCGCCGACGAAGCGTTAAAACTCGCTCCTTCCCACCGCCAAGCGACTTACGCCGATCCGTGTCGGCGATTGAGCGCGACAGGAGCGATACATGGTTGCGGTTACATTCCCCGACGGGGCGTCCCGTCAGTTCGATCCCGGCGTCACGGGTTTCGACATCGCCAAAAGCATTTCCTCCTCGCTCGCCAAGCGCAGCGTCGCCATGACGCTCGACGGCGAACTCGTCGATCTGATGAAGCCCGTCCGCACGGACGCGCGAATCGAATTCGTCTCGCGCGACGATCCGCGCGCGCTGGAGCTCATCCGCCACGACGCCGCGCATGTGCTGGCCGAGGCCGTGCAGGAGCTTTATCCCGGCACGCAGGTGACGATCGGCCCAGTGATCGAGAACGGCTTCTATTATGATTTCCATCGCGCCGAGCCCTTCACGCCGGAGGACCTCCCGGCGATCGAGAAGAAGATGCGCGAGATCATCGCGCGCGATGCGCCGATCGTCCGCGAGGAATGGGACCGCGATCACGCCAAGACATGGTTCGTCGCCAAGGGCGAGACCTTCAAGGGCGAACTGATCGACAGCATCAAGTCGGACGAGCCGCTGAGCGTCTACAAGCAGGGCCACTGGCTCGATCTCTGTCGCGGACCGCATCTGCCGTCGGTCGGCAAGATCGGCAACGCCTTCAAGCTGATGAAGGTCGCGGGCGCCTATTGGCGCGGCGACTCGACCAAGCCCATGCTCTCCCGCATCTACGGCACGGCCTGGACGACACAGGAAGAGCTCGACGCCTATCTCCATCGTCTGGAGGAAGCCGAGCGCCGCGACCATCGGCGCCTTGGGCGTGAGATGGATCTCTTCCATTTCCAGGAAGAAGGGCCGGGCGCGATCTTCTGGCACCCGAAAGGCTGGACGCTGTTCCAGACGCTCGTCTCCTACATGCGGCGCAAGCAGAAGGCCGCGGGCTATACGGAGGTGAACACGCCGCAGGTGCTGGACCGCGCCCTGTGGGAAACCTCGGGCCATTGGCAGACCTATCGCGAGAACATGTTCGTCACCAAGACGGAGGACGAGCGCGTCTTCGCGATCAAGCCGATGAACTGCCCCGGACATGTGCAGATCTTCAAGAACGGGCTGAAGTCCTATCGCGACCTGCCCGTTAAGATCGCCGAGTTCGGCGCCGTGCATCGCTACGAGCCTTCGGGTGCGTTGCACGGCATGATGCGCGTGCGCGCCTTCACCCAGGACGACGCGCACATCTTCTGTTCGGAAGACCAGATCATGGACGAGGCGCTGAAGATCAACGACCTCATCCTGACGATCTACAGGGACTTCGGATTCGAGGATGTCGTCGTGAAGCTCTCGACGCGCCCCGAGAAGCGCGTCGGCTCGGACGAAGCCTGGGACAAGGCGGAAGCCGCCCTGGGGCGCGTTCTGGAGGAACTCGCGCGGCGCGGGCTCAAGACCAGCGTGCAGGAAGGCGAGGGCGCCTTCTACGGGCCGAAGCTCGAATACACATTGCGCGACGCCATCGGCCGCGAGTGGCAGTGCGGCACGACCCAGGTCGACTTCAACCTGCCGGTCCGTTTCGGCGCGTTCTACATCGGCGCGGACAGCGAGAAGAAGACGCCGGTGATGATCCACCGCGCCATGTTCGGCTCGCTGGAACGGTTCACGGGCATATTGATCGAGCATTTCGCCGGCCATCTGCCGCTGTGGCTGTCGCCCCTCCAGATCGTCGTCTGCACGATCACGCAGGAGGCCGACGACTACGCCTATGAGGTGGCGGCCGCCGCGCGCAAGCTCGGGATGAATGTCGACGTGGACGCGCGCAACGAGAAGATCACCTACAAGGTGCGCGAACACTCGCACGCCAAGGTCCCGGTGCTTCTCGTCGCGGGCAAGAAGGAGGCGGCCGAGCGCACGATCTCCATGCGCCGCCTCGGCTCGCAGCAGCAGACCCAACTCGGCATCGACGAGGCGCTGACACTTCTCGCGCAAGAGGCCACGCCGCCCGACGTCAGGTGGTGAGTTCAAAACCCCCGCGACCGCGAGCCCTCTCCCGCCATGCGGGGGAGGGATGGGGAGAGGGCGGGGCGCGTTCTCGCTGAGCCGCCCGTCTTCCTCCCCCAGAAAAAGGCGCCAGCCAGCAGGCCGAGCGCCGCAAGCAATCCGCCACCACGCAGATAAGCCGGGTCGACGGCGATCAGGCTATCTTTCGCCCGCCATGTGAAGCGACCGCGCGCGCCATGGTCCCTGTCGTCGGGCGCGACGAGCTCGTCGGGATCGCCGGGACGCACCGGGTCGCTGGAAATCTGCTTTTCATAGGCGTTGCGCGCGAGATAGCGATCGAGAAAGCCGGGCGCGATCATTTGTCCGATGATGGATTGGACCGTCGGCGCCCCGAGCCAGAGTTCGCGCGGCGCGCGCCGCGCCTCGACGGCGCCGACGACCGCCTCGGCCACCGCCTCAGGCTCATAAACTGAGCCGATCGGCTGGTGACGATGCGAGAAATGCATGTGCGACCAGTCGAATTGCGGCGTGTTGACGCCCGGCAGCTGAACCATGGTGAGGCGAATGCCGCTCCTGTCGTGCAGGAGTTCGGCGCGCAGCGAATCCGTAAAGCCCCGGATGGCGAACTTCGCCGCGCAATAGGCCGATTGCAGCGGAATCGCGCGATAGGAAAGCGCCGAACCGATCTGGATGATATGGCCCTCGCCGCGCCCGCGCATGTGGCGCAGAGCCGCGAGCGCGCCATGCACCGCGCCGAGATAGGTCACTTCGGTCACCCGTCGGAATTCCTGCGGCGTGATCGTGTCCACAGGTCCGACGACCGTCTCCATGGCGTCGTTCACCCACACATGAATGCGTCCCCAGCGGGCGACGACGTCGTCGGCAGCCGCGAAAACGTCGTTGGGATTGGAGACGTCGGCGACAAGCTCGAAGGCTTCGCCGCCTGCCGCCGCGACGTCCTTCGCCGCTCCGTCGAGGCCCTCGGGACTCCGCGCGAGCAAGGCGACGCGACAGCCGCGCCGGGCGAAAGCGACGGCGACGGCGCGTCCGACGCCGGCGGAGGCGCCGGTGACGACGACGACTGGTTCGTCATTTTGTGCGAGGGAAGCCGGCATCCGCGCCCTCTTCGTTTGCGGGAGACAGAGTCAGCCCGCCTTTTAATTCGAGAAGCGGCAGGCGGCGGGCAACCGGAGCCGGTCGATTTTAATGGGGCTGGGCCTGTTCCGTTGCCTGCGCGGGTGCGGGGCAGGGCGCTTGCCTGCGGCCATAGGGCGCGAGCGGCACGGTGAGACAGACGCTTTGCGCGGGCAGCACCTCGCGCCAGTCCTTGATGAGCTGCTTGTAGGCGAGGCCGACGGCGCGCGGTTTGCGGTCGAGATCGTAAAGGCCGAGCGGGCACACCTTGCCGCGCGCCTCCCGAAGCGCAACGTCCCAGTCGATCTGATCCGTGAGCGAATACCAGGTGAAGCCGACGATGGGCATGCCGCTGTTTCTGACGCGCAGCACATTCGCCCATTCCTTGCGTAGCCAGCGCACCGCCTCGTCGCCGCGCGGACCCTCGGCCGTATTCGTCTCCGTATGCATCACCGGCAGGCGGTAGCGTTCGTAATATTGGCGGGTGATTTCGTTGTAGCCGAAAATCTCGCCGGACGACGTCGTCTTTCCATCCGCCGAGACATTGTGCTCATTGGCGCCGTAGTAATCATTGCCCATGATGCAATGGCTCTTGAGATGCCGCTGCATGAAGAACTTGTATTCCTCGAGCTTCATGCCGTTGTCCATCAGGAACCGGAACATCTCGGAATTGACCGGACGGCCATAGTTGAGATCGAGCGAGAGGAATCGCCGCTCGTTGAGCGTCTCCGACGGACCGATCGCAGCGGGGTTTTCGGCGTGGAAATATTCCGTCGATTCGCTTTGAACGAAGATGGCGTCGGGCCGCGCGGCGAGGATCGTGTGCATCGCCTGTACATTGGCCTTCACGATGTGTTTGAGCGCCGTGACGAAGCCCCGGTCGGTCGTCATCTGCTCGTTCCACCAGCCATAGGCGGCGGAGAAGGTCGCGCAAACGAACATCTCGTTGATCGGCGTATAGAGCTGCACCGCGGGAAAGCGTTTGGCGAAGGCGTGCGCGTAGCGCGCGAAGAGACGCGGGAAGTCGGGGTTCTGGAAATTGCCGATGAAGTCCGGGACGCCGAAATGGCAAAGGTCCGCGATCGGAATGATTCCCCGCCGCTCGAGATCGCCGAAGGTCAGATCGGCGAATTCCCAGTCATAACGGTCGGGACCGAGCCAGGTGAGGCAAAGCGGCAGGCCGTAGCGCAGCGTTCTGACGCCGAGGTCCTGCACCAGCTCGAAGTCCTCGCGCCAGCGCCGGTAATGCCCGCAAAGCTCCATCTCGTCGATTCGCTTTCGGCCGTGCTGGATCGTCGGACAGCTGTTCTCTATCCCCGTGCTGAACATGAAATGGGCCATCGCAGGCTCCTCGCTCCGCCGCTCAAGCGGATAGCTAAGGGGCTGCGCGCACATGAACAGGCGGCGTCGCGGCGCAGGGGGTGAATGTAGAAAGCCCCGCCGCCAGACTGGCGACGGGGCGAAGCTGCAACCGTTATGTGCGGAAGACGAGACTCAAGCGGTCGCGCCGGCCTGCTTCTTCTCGATCTCGCGCTTGAGCGCGCGAGCGCCCTGCGACAGCTCATCGACGCGGGCCTTGGCCAGGAAGGCGTCGAGGCCGCCGCGATGCTCGACCGACCGCAGCGCGGCGGCCGAGATGCGCAGACGCACCGAGCGGGCCAGAGCCTCGGAGGCCAGCGTCACATTGACGAGGTTGGGCAGGAAACGCGTGCGCGTCTTGCGATTGGAGTGGCTGACGAGATTGCCCGTCTGCACGCCCTTGCCAGTCAGCTCGCAACGCCGGGACATGGAACTTCCTTTCAAACCAGTGTAGCGCTTCCAAACGCCGGGAGAGCATAATGCCCGCACGTCGCCGGCGGATGGGTGGAAACGACAAGAAAAGGCCCGCCGTCCTGCGCCGAGCCCTGTTCGCGAGCCTTATAAGAGCAAAGCGCCGCGAGCGTCAACCGGGCGGAAAGGCCGAACTGACGCGAGCCGGGGGTAAAGCGGGGCTGCGGCGCGATGGCCTCTGGACATTGGCGGCGTTCTGGGCTCTAAGCCTCATCGTCGCTCCGGGCGGGTCCAGGCGCGCCCGCGTCGTTCAGTCGCCCGGAATCATCGAAAATCGACAGAGCCGAAGCCTGTCCTCCCGCCACGCTCCCACATTGCCCGGGGCGCTGCGCCGAAATGACAAAGGTTGGGGAAATTCCTATGGCCAAAGCAATTCTCCATATGCTGAGCACGTTGAAGCATATGAGCCCCTTCGACGTGAACATGGCCCTGGACGCCGGCTACGACGCCGCGATTCCCTACACAAATGTGACGCTCGACGAGGTCACCGCGCTGGTGCAGGACGCCATGTTCTCCCGCGCGCCCTCTGCCGCCCTCAAGACCGGCATCTTCTTTGCGGGCCGCGACGCGGTGCTCGCCCTCGACATGCTCGAGGCGGCCAAGAAGGCGCTGCTGAAGCCCTTCGAAGTGTCGCTCTTCGCCGACCCCTATGGCTCCTTCACCACCGCCGGCGCGATGGTCGCCTGCACCGAGAAGGTGCTGCGCGAGAAGAAGAACCGCGAGCTGAAGGGAGCCCGGATCGTCATTTACGGCGCGACCGGCGTCGTGGGCTATTCCTCTGCGGTCATCGCGGCGCTGGAAGGCGCCGAGGTGACGATCGTCGGCTACAGCGGCCTCGACCGCGTCGCCAAGCAGGCCGACGAAATGAACAAGCGTTTCAACATCAAGGTGACGCCGGCGGACGGCAGCAGCCACGAAATGGTGCGCGAGTTGCTGATGAAGCACGAGATCGCGCTCTGCGCCGCCCGCGCGGGCGTGCAGGTGCTTTCGAAGGATGACCTCTCGGCGGCCAAGGACCTGCTGATCGCCGCCGACGTGAACGCCGTGCCGCCGCTCGGCGTCGAGGGCTGTGGCCTGCACGACAATGGCGTCGTCGTCTCCGCGCATGGCGCGCTGGGCATTGGCGCGCTCGCGATCGGCAATGTGAAATACGGCACGGAGTCCGGCCTCTTCAAGCAGATGGTCACTTCGGACAAGCCGCTCTGCCTCGATTTCCGCCACGCCTTCGCGTTGGCGCGTCAGCTCGTCTGATTCTCGCGCGCCGTCGGCCAAGCTTGGCGCCGGCGCACGAAACTGGTTGAGTGCGCGCCGCGGGAGAGACTGCGGCGCTTCTCAAGGCCGGCGCCTCACGCGCACGGTTTCTTCCAAAAACGCCCGCCCTGCGGCGGGGTTGTCAGGTTTCTCTGAAAGGAAACGCACATGGCTTTGATCAACAAGATGCTGGTCGGCGAGTCGCTCGTCGGCGAGGGCAACGAAGTCGCTCACATCGACCTCATCATGGGTCCGCGCGGCTCGGCCGCCGAGCTGGCTTTCGCCAATGCGCTCGTCAACAACAAGGACGGCTTCACGACGCTGCTCGCGGTCGTTGCGCCGAACCTGCTCTGCAAGCCGAACACGATCCTCTTCAACAAGGTCACCATCAAGGGCGCCAAGCAGGCCGTCCAGATGTTCGGCCCGGCCCAGCACGGCGTCGCCAAGGCCGTTGCGGATTCGGTCGCCGAGGGCGTGATCCCGGTTTCGGAAGCCGACGACCTGTTCATCTCGGTCGGCGTGTTCATCCACTGGGACGCCAGCGACGACAAGAAGATCCAGGACTACAACTATCAGGCCACGAAGGAAGCCATCGCCCGCGCCGTTCGCGGCGAGCCGAAGGCCTCCGAAGTCGTCGCCAAGCGCAACGAAGCCAAGCACCCCTTCGCTCCGAACTGATTTCGGGCCAAGGGTCGAGCAGGCCTCGATTCGAAGGGGAGCCCTTGCGGCTCCCCTTTTTGTTTTGTCGCGCTCAATGGCATAGATCGACGCATGACTGCGATCATCGGATGGGACATTGGCGGCGCCCATGTAAAAGCGGCGCGGGCGGAAAACGGGCGGCTGGTCGCCATCACGCAGCGCGCCTGCGCGCCGCATCTCGGCCTTGCGCATCTGGAAGCGCCGATACGTGAGACGCTCGCGAGCCTGGGCCCGGCGGCGCAGCACCGTATCACCATGACGGCGGAGCTTTCCGACGCCTTCGAAGATCGAACGCATGGGGTCGTCTCGGTCGCCGCCATCGCCGCACATGAAATAGGCGGCGATATACTCTTCTACGCTGGCGCCCTTGGATTGGTGCCGCGAGCCCGCGTCGCGGACGCGGCCAGATCCATCGCTTCCGCCAATTGGCGGGCAAGCGCCGAACTCGTCGCGCGGCAGTGCGGCGAGGCGCTGTTCATCGACATCGGCTCGACGACCACGGACCTCGTTCCGATTCACAACGGCCGTGTCAGCGCGTTGGGCGACTCCGACGCCGAGCGGCTTTGTCATGGCGAATTGGCCTATGCGGGCTTTTCGCGAGGCGCGCCGCAAGCCTATGTGAAGCACGCTCCCGTCGAGGGGCGTTGGACGCCGCTCGTGAACGAGGCCTTCGCCTCCATGGCGGACGTGCGGCGGGCTCTCGGCGATCTGCCCGAAGGGGAGAGCGACGCGGACATGTCGCCGACCGCCGACGGGCGGCCGAAGACCATCGCCGCCTCGCGCGCGCGACTCGCCCGTCTCGTCGGCCGCGATGGGCTCGATCTGTCGGCGGCGCAGATCGAGGCCCTGGCCGACTATTTCGCGCGAGCGCAATTACGCGCGATCGAAGATCAGATCGCCCTACAGGCGTCGCAGGGCGCCGTTTTTGCGGGAGCGCCCTTTGTCGGCGCGGGGATTGGCCGCGCCCTCGTTGCGCGGCTCGCAAATCTGCAAAATCGCGCATATCTCGATTTCGCTGACTTCCTCGAGGCGCCGAACGCCTTGGCGGCGGCGAGCGGCAATTGCGCCGCGGCTGCGTCGCTCGCTCTCTTGCCGCCTGAACGGATCATTAAAGGCTAAGCCATAGGTTTCTCCGCGGATTCGTGGAGGAACGGTTGAAAAATTGGCATGTCGTCGCGAGCGCCGTCTGTTTCACCTCGGCAAGTTCTGTGCTGCTCGCATCGAGCTTCTCGCTTTTGCCAGCGCTTCTCGTTCTCGGAGGCGTCGCCGCCGTAAATATTCTCTTCGCCGGCGGCAATTTCGGGGCCGCGCTGCAACGGCCGGTGGAGTGGCGTTGGCTGGCGACCTGCGCGGCCGTCGCGCTCTTGCTGACGCTGCTGGGCGGCGAGGGGCATCTGTTCTTCTCGAAAGATGATTGGCTCGGGCGCGACGCCGTGCTCGCCGACCTCGTCGGCCGTTCCATGCCTGTCCTCTATCATCACGAAGGCGGCGATTTCATACTCCGCGCGCCGCTCGGCATGTATCTCTTTCCAGCCGCAATCGGCAGGATCGCGGGCCTTCCGGCCGCGCATCTCGCGATGGCGGCGCAGACCACGGGCCTGCTCTCGACTTTCTTTTACGCCGTCACGCTCGTCTGGCCGCGCGGCCGGCTGGCCTTCATCTTTTTGTTTGTCTGTTTCAGCGGGCTCGACACCATTCCCGTTCTCTTGAAAACCGGGGCTGCGTCGCTCTTGCGTGTCCCCGCCTTCTGGGTCGACATCGGCTATTTTCCGCCCAATCTCGCGCAGTTTTTTTGGGCGCCGCCCCATGCGTTGCCAGGCTGGTGGTTTGCGGCGCTCGCCGGACTCTATGTCCGCCGGGAGATCGACCTCGCCGCTCTCGCGGCGGCGAGCTTGCCGCTTTTGTTGTGGTCGCCGCTCGCCCTTATGGGCGGCGTCCTGATCTTTATCCCCCTTGCGCTGCTCTCGCCTCGCGAGATCGCGCGGCCGCGAGTCGCGCTCGCCTGTATGTGCGCGGCCGGGTTTCTACCGGTCCTCGCCTACCTGCGGGCCGGCGCAGAGGATGTGCCGCATCGCCTCCAGGTCTTCGACGAAGGATTTCTGGATCAATATCTTCTGCTCGTGATTTTCGGCCTGACGCAGATCGCGGTCGTCTTCTTGTTCTGGAAAAGGATCGAAGCCTGGTTTCGGCCGGTCCTTGCGATCTCGGTCATTCTCCTGTTGCTGATTCCGCTCTTCAACATGGGCTATATGAATGACGTCACGCAGCGGGTTTCGATCGCGCCGCGGGCGCTCCTGGCCTTCGGCTACAATGCGCTGCTGATTGAATGTTTCGTGTCGCGGGCTTGGCTGGCGTTGGCCTCGGGCGCGCTGGTTTTCCTGATCGGCGCCATATCGCCCGCGCTCGAACTCTACGACACGTTGACGACGCCTCGATTCTCCATCAGCGACTGCAACTTGCTGACCGTTTACCGCAAGCATAACCACGATCGCTATTTGCCGACATATATCGCCCCCGTGGAGTCCTTCCCGTCCTGGCTTTTCCCTGCCGGTCCACAAAAAGCGGCTCTCGAAGTCGAAACGCGTCTGTGCTGGCCCGATCGGATATATGGGGAGAAGCTTTTCAACTGGCTCAAACCCGAGAATCGCATCTGGCTTCGCGCCCCCTCTCCACAGGAGCTGGCGGAGCCGTAGTGTGAAACGTCAGCCCGCCTCTTTATCGAGATGAGATTCGATCTTCTTCATCACCATGTCCCATGCTTCGCGCTCTGCGTCGCCGGCGGTCTTCTCGATTGCGATCTGGAGATAGGCGATCTCGCTCTCGATCTTCTCGCGGGACAGGCGCCCGAGCCGCGTCGCCAGAATGGCCGCCTCCAGCACGGCGGCGCGGGCGCGGTTCATGCCGAGAAACGGCCGGTGCGATTCCGTGTGTCTCACGCGGCAGAAGAAGCGCGGGCGAGTCTCGTCCTCCTCGACGCGGATGATTTCCAGCTCCGCATGGGCGAGGGCGCCGGAGAGGCGGGGCGCAGGCCAGCCATCGATGTCGGTGAGCGGGAAGCTGCGCACGCCCGTCACCAGGCCCGCGAAGACGCGCGCATCATCCGTAAAGCTCGCCGTGAATTTCTTGCCATGTTCGAGATTGAACAGGGTGGTCGAGGGCCGGAAGGGGGCGGCGATCCAATGCGCGCCCTCCTCGATGAGGCCGAGCGGCGCCACATGCGGGCGCCCGTCCGGGGACAGCGTCGTGACGACGCACTCATGAATCAGAGGCATTTCCTTTTCCCTCGCCCGCCTTGCGCATGGTGTGCCCCGCTTCCTTGAAGCGGGTCGCTTCTTCCTCGTCGATGTCCATGGCGACGCCAAAGTCGAGCGGTTCGTCCTGGCGGTAACGCTTGCCGAGCTTGAAGGCGAGCTCGGCCTTCATCAGCTCCGCGCCGAGATAGAAGGCGTGCGCGCCGTCCTGCTCGACATTGAGATGCGGAAAGAGAGCCATCGCGTCCTTTTCCACCGCGTGGAAGTGCTTGGCGAAAATGTGCACGCCGTCCTGCGTCGTCTCGATGCGGAAATTGGCGTCGCGCAATTCGCGGGCGAGCTCGGCGATTTCCGCCGGGGTCGCGGCATAGGGCCGCTTGTCGTGCACCTGCAACAGCGCGTCGCTGTAGCCCTTCGGCAGCGCGCGGTCGGCGCGCGCGGCGTACATCAGACGTCGCGCGGCGTCGTGCTCCTGAAGCGTGCGCCGGGTGTGCGGGCTGACCTGCACGGTGAGCAGATGGCGGATATGAAGCTCCGAACATATCCCGAGCATCGCCGCCGTTATGCCGGCTGTGTCCGCGTCCGTGAGTTCGGTGAGATTGCCCGTGCCCATCATGATCTCGGCCTCGGGCTCCCGCGCGCGCAGCTCCACGTAACGCGCAACGGAGGCCGCGAATCCAAAGTGGATGGGGTCGAGAATGGGATCGAGAATGAAGTCGATTCCCCGCGCGCGGGCGATACTGGCGGCGCGCTGGAGGGAGTCGAGATCGCCATGCGGGCGGGGCACCAGCACCGGAACGAGGGCCGAATTGTCGGGCAATATCGCAAGCGTCTCTTCGTCGAGGCTCAGGAGATGATCGGCGCCGGCCGTGACCGCGCGTTTCAATTCCTCGACATTGGCCGAATCGACCGAAACCTTCAGCCCCTCCGCCTTCAACGCGGCGATCGTTTCTTCCATGTGCTCGAAGGGCGTGTCGGGCAGGCAGCCCAAATCGATCACATCGGCGCCGGCGCGGGTCAGTTCGCGCGCCTTGTCCAGAACCGCCGCCACGCTCATCTTCGAGGCGTCGACGATCTCGGCGAAAATGCGCATGTCGTAGCGGGAGAGATCGGGCGCGACGCCGCCGCGTCCGAGATAGGCCGGAAGGTCGGCGATCTCCTCCGGTCCGCGCTCGAAGCGCACGCCGAATTCGTCGCTGAGCGTTTCGAGATCGGCGCGGCAGCGGCCCGGCAGAATGACGCGGTCGGCTTCAACCGGGCGGGGCAGGCGGCGCAGGATGATGTCCTGCGTCATCAGCGCCGCGACCTTCACGCCAATGTCGAAGATGCGCCAGTCGCGCGCCGCCTCGCCGAAGCTCGCCACCATCCGCTCCAGCCGCGGATAGGCGAGATGTCCGGTGAGGAATAGAAGGCGCTCGCTCATGCTCGGGCTTTCGTGAAAGGGCCGGATGACGTGACTTAAGTGTCGGCCCGTGGCCGGCCCACCCCTCTAGGGGACGGCGGAAAGCTTAGTCAAATGCGACAGGCGCATCGGGCGCCCGGCTCAGACGTGCTCCGCCAGTTCGCGCTTGCGCCGCTCCACGGCCTCCTGAAGGGCCGCGAGGCTCTCGACCACCTGCGTGGCCTCGAAGGATTTGAGCTTGTCGGTGTTTTCGAGGTCGATCCGACGGGGATAGACCATCACCATGCCTTTTGGCGCGCGCGTTTCGAGTTCGGGGGCGGTGTCGCAGGCGAAAACGATGGTCGGCACGCGGCATTTGCCGGCCTGGGCGAAGACATTGGTCGCCAGATTGTCGGAAATGCCGACGACGGCCTTGGCGACCGTATTCGAGGTCGCCGGCGCCACCACCAGCGTGTGATAGACGTTGTAGTAGAAGCCGCCGACCGGCGCCGCGCTCGCGGTCGTGTCCTTGAAGATGCGGATCGTGTCGGGGAGATCGAGGTCGTGCTTGTACATCCGCACGACTTCGGCCGCCGCCTTGCTGACGAAGAGGTCGCAATGGTCGAGCGAGCGGATCATCTCCAGACATTCGGTAAAGAAATGCCCGGAGCCCGTGAGCGCCCATCCCCAGCGCGGCGTGACGACGTTCTTCTTGCTCATGAAACGATCTTCTTATGTTGAGACGTGCGCGCCGGGCAGAGCGCCGCCGGCCAGGAGCTCGCCCGCAGAGGCGAGCGCGCCGGGACCGGCGACGACGACGGGCGTTCCGTCGACATAGGCTGGAAAGGCAGGATCGACAACGCCGGCCGAGACGAGGCTCGCCATGGCGGAATCCGGGAGAACATCGACGCTCTTGACCATCAGCAGCGATTGCGCGCCGCAGCGGCGCGCGAGCCAGGCCGCGAGGCTGTCGGAGGTCACGTCCCAGCCCGGCGCGATTTCCGCCGCCGCCGAAACCATGGCCGAAGCGCGCCACAGCGCCGGCCGGCCCCGCGCGTGAAGGGCGTCGATCTCGTCGGGGCGCGCGGCGAGATCGAGGTCGTGGAGCTGCGCCAGCGCCAGCGCATATTGCTCCATGGCGAGCACGGCCATGGCGTGCGCCGCTTCATCGTCGAAGCCGAGCCGGGGCTGCGCGGCGCGCACGGCGTCGGCGAAGGGGCCGCCGCCCGCGACGAGAGTGAGGCGATGCGGCCATCGGCGCAGCGCCGCGATCCAGCGTGCGAGATCGGGCGAAGCGTGGAGACTGCCGCCGATCTTGGCGACGAGCAGGGGGCGCGCCCCGGCGGGCGCCTCCCGCGTCATCCTCAATTCCCCTTTATGCGAAGCGCGTCGGGGTGGCGCTCGCGGCGGATTTTGACGCCGACCGCGCCCGGCGCCACGTCGAGCTTCTCGACCTGCACCGTGACGCAGCGCACCCGCTCGTGCAGCAGCACGCTTTCCGCCAACCGCTCGGCGATCGTCTCGACCATGGCGATATGCCCGCCCGAGAGGATCACTTTGATCGCGTCCATGATGACGTCGTAGGAAAAGACCGAGCGCATGTCGTCGGTTACGTCGGCGCGCGCCACCTCGGCGTCGACGTTGAAGCGGACGCGCTGGGTGTGGCCATATTCATGCGCATAGGCGCCGACCTCCACCGGCACGACGTAATCGTGGAGAAAGACGCAGTCCGTTTCATTGAGGCCCGGCGGCTCGATATAGCCGCGCGCGATCAGCGCCCATTCGGCGGCGAGCGTGTCGATCTGCTCGCGGCGCGTGGGAATGAGGTCGCGAATGAGCGCCGTGGCGTCGGCGTCGATCCCGGCGCGGCGGTCGCCATGGGCGCAGAGCGCGCCGCGAAAGCCCAGCACTTCGGGGCCAGTGACGAGAAGGCGCGGCACGTCCGGCGGCTCCAGCGCGCCGGCGAGGCCGGCGGCGAGGCCGAGTTCGCGGCAGCGCGCCGTGAAGTCCGAGAGCGCGCCGACCGGCATCATGTCGATGAGCCGCCCCTTGCCCTTGTGCGCCGTGTCGAGCATGGCGCCGTGGAAGCCGGCCGCCGCCAGCGCGGGCAGAACCTCGAAATCCGGCCCGAGATCGGCAAAGAGGACCGCGACGATCCGAAGCCGCTGCGCGAGCGGCGCGAGGGCGGCGACGATCTCGCCGGCGTCGGGCGTGAGCGGCAGGGCGAATTTCACGAATTCGACGCCGGTTGCGGCCGCCTCCTCGAAGGCGCGGCGGGCGTGAGCTACGTCATGCGGCAGATCGACCACCGCGCTCACCGGTCGGCGGCCGCCGACGGCGGCGACGATGTCGGCGACCTGCGCCAGCGGCAGCGCGCCCAACGCGCCGCGCGCGGGGTCCTTGCAGTCGATGATGTCGGCGCCATGGGCGAGGGCGACCTCCGCTTCCTCGCGCGACAGAACGCTGGCCAACATCAGGGTCATCTATCCGGGCTCCGGGAACAAGGCTTCGCCTGCGGGAGGAAGGGAGCGCGCCCCGCGGGACGCGCTCCCCACTTATACCGTCTCGCCGCTTCTGTGAATTCTGAGGGCGCGCTATTCGATCTGCGAGCCATTGGCCGCGAGCACCGCCGCCGCGAGATAGAGCGAGCCGGCAATCAGCACGCGCGGCGGCTGCTCGAAGGGGCGCGACGCCAGAATCCGCAGCGCCTCCTCGACATTGTTTGCCGCCGCGGCCGAGGGTATGCCCTCGGCTCTCGCCAGCGCCGCGACTTCCTCCGGCGGCCAGCTCTTGTGTTCGCCTTCGACCGGCACGGCCACGACGTCGCGCGCCAGCCCGGCGAAATGGCGCAGCAGGGCGCGCACGTCCTTCGTCGTCTGGGCGCCGCAGATCAGCGCCAGCGGGCGCGGCGCGCGGTCGTGGAATTCGGCCATGGCCTCGGCCAGCACGCGGCCGCCGTCCTCATTGTGGCCGCCATCGAGCCAGACCTCCGCGCCCGCGGGCGCGAGATCGACGATGCGCCCGCGCAGCAACCTTTGCAGGCGGGCGGGCCATTCCGCCCGCGCAAGCCCCTGCTCCATGGCCTTTGCGGGGAAATCCGGCGCAACCGCCCGAAGCGCGGCGATGGCGCCGGCGGCGTTGAAATGCTGGTGTCGCCCCGCAAGGCGCGGCAGCGGCAAGTCGAGAAGGCCGCGCTCATCCTCGAAGACGAGGCGCCCGTTCTCCTCGCGGACATGGAAATCCTGGCCCGCAACGAAAAGCGGGGCGCCGGCCCGGCGGGCTTCGCGCGCCAGCACGTTCTCGGCGCCCATGTGCTGAAAGCCGATGATCGCCGGTACGCCGCGCTTGAAGATGCCCGCCTTCTCATAGGCGATCTTTTCGACCGTATCGCCGAGGAACTCCATGTGATCGAGCGAGACCGAGGTGACGATCGTCGCTTTCGGCTCACGGATGACGTTCGTCGCGTCATAGCGGCCGCCCAGACCCGTCTCGAGCAGCAGCCAGTCGGCGGGCGTCTCGGCGAAGAGGGCGAAGGCGGCGGCCGTCGTCACCTCGAAGAAGGTGATGGGCTGGCCGCCATTGGCCTCCTCGCAACGCTCGAGAACGGCGTTGAGGCGGGCGTCGTCGACGAGCCTGCCTCCGCCTTCCGCGCCGAGGCGGATGCGCTCGTTGAAACGTATGAGATGCGGCGACGTGTAGACATGCACGCGCTGGCCGGCGGCCTCCAGCATGGCGCGCAGAAAGGCGATGGTCGAGCCCTTGCCATTGGTGCCGGCGACGTGAATCGTCGGCGGCAGGCGCAGATCGGGACGGCCGAGCGCCTCCAGCAGTCGCTCGGTGCGCCCGAGCGACAGGTCGATCTTCTTGGGATGGAGCGTGAGCAGTCGCGACAGGATCGCGTCATGCTGATCCATGGCGGCCGCGCCTTCCTGCGTCAGGCGGCGCGGCGCGGCGGCGCCTTGGTGAGCAGGCCGCACAGGCGCGCGAGCGTCTCGCGCATCTCCTGACGCGGCACCACCATGTCGACCATGCCGTGATCGCGCAGATATTCGGCGCGCTGAAATCCTTCGGGCAGCTTCTCGCGAATGGTCTGCTCGATGACGCGGGCGCCGGCGAAGCCGATGATGGCGCCGGGCTCGGCGATCTGCACGTCGCCCAGCATGGCGTAGGAGGCGGTCACGCCGCCTGTCGTCGGATTGGTGAGCACGACGATATAGGGCAGGCGCGCGTCGCGCAGGCGCTGCACGGCGATGGTCGTGCGCGGCATCTGCATCAGCGAGAACATGCCTTCCTGCATGCGCGCGCCGCCCGAAGCCGTGAAGATGATGAAGGGCGTGCGGCGCGAGAGCGCATGTTCCGCCCCGGCGACGATCGCCTCGCCCGCGGCCATGCCGAGCGAACCGCCGAGAAAGTCAAAATCCTGCACGGCCGCCGTGACTTGCGAACCGTCAAGCTTGCCGGTGGCGAGCGTCACGGCGTCCTGGGCGCCGGTTTTGAGGCGATATTCTTTCAGCTTGTCGACATAGCGCTTGATGTCGCGGAATTTCAGCGGATCGAGCGGCGTCTCGGGCGTCGGCAGAAGCTCCATCTCGGCGTCGTCGAAGAGCGTCGCGAGCCGCACCTCGACCGGGCAGCGCATGTGATAGCCCGAGCCCGGCACGACATAGAGATTGGCCTCAATGTCCTTGTGGAAGACGAGCTGGCCGCTCTCCGGGCATTTCACCCAGAGGTTTTCCGGGGCCTCGCGCTTGATGAGAGCCTTGATCTTCGGCGGGACGACGTTGGAATACCAGTTCATGCCCAAAGCCTCGTGAGCCAGGAAAATGCGCCGCCGCTTCTGGCGGACGCGGCCGCCTTTCGCGCCCCGCGCACGCCCGCCGCAATGCTCGACACGAGCGAGGCCACCGCCTCGACGCTCCTGTCGGTCGCCTCATTGGCGGGGCCGAGCGACGCTTTCAACGCGTCCACCAGCGCCGAGCCGACCACGACGCCATCCGCGTTCCGTGCGATCTCGGCGGCGTTTTCCGCGTTCTTCACGCCGAAGCCGACGGCGATCGGCAGGCCGGTGTGGCCCTTGATGCGCCGGACGGCCTCGCTCACGCCCGCGTAATCGGCGAGCGCCGCGCCGGTGATGCCCGTCAGCGAGACATAATAGACGAAACCGGAGGTGTTTTCGAGCACCTTGGGCAGACGCCTGTCGTTGGTCGTCGGGGTGGCGAGGCGGATGAAATTCAGCCCTGCGTCACGCGCCGGAATGCAGAGCTCCTGATCCTCCTCCGGCGGCAGATCGACGACGATCAGCCCGTCGACGCCGGCGGCCGTGGCGTCGGCGAGGAAACGGTCCACGCCATAGACGTAAATCGGATTGTAATAGCCCATCAGAACGATGGGCGTTTCATTGTCCCCAGCGCGGAAATCGGTCACGAGCTTCAGGGTTTTCTTCAGCGTCATGCCCGCCTTGAGCGCGCGCAGGCCGGCGGCCTGGATCGCAGGGCCGTCGGCCATCGGATCGGTGAAGGGCATGCCGACCTCGATCACGTCGGCGCCGGCGGCGGGCAGCGCCTTCACGATATCGAGCGAGGTCTCGGGGTCCGGGTCGCCGGCCATCACGAAGGTCACGAGGGCGGCGCGCCCCTCGGCGGCGAGGGCGGCAAATCGGTCGTCGATGCGGGTGGCCATAAGAAGTTGCAGTCTTTCCGGTTCGGCGGTTCGCCCGCCTCTTGTCGTGGATGGCTTAGTCCCTCGACCCGCCTCTCGTCCACCCCCTTCGCGAGCGTCGGGCCGGCCGGCGGGCGCGCGGGGGTGAACTCGCTCTAGATCGTCACCTGCGCGCCGAGCTCCACGACGCGATCCGGCGGGATGGCGAAGAAGTCCGGCGCGCTCGACGCCTGCCGGGTCATGGCGACATAGAGAGCGTCCTGCCACCCCGGCATCTCGGAGGACGGGCTCTCCTTCACCACGCGCCGCCCGACGAAGAAGCTCGTGGTCATGACGTCGCAGGGGAAGCCGGCCTTGCGCATGAGCGCAAGGGCGGCCGGCACGCGGGGGCTTTCCATGTAGCCGAAATGCAGAACGGCGACCGCGAAATCAGCCGACAGCTTCTCGATCTCGTATCTTTTATCGACCGGTACCCGCGGCTGGTTTTCGGCGCGCACGCAAAGCAGCAGCACATGCTCGTGCAGCACCTTGTTGTGCTTGATGTTGTGCATGAGCGAGGCCGGCGCGACATTGGGGTCGTTCGTCAGAAAAACCGCCGTGCCGGGCGCCCGCATCGGCCGCGATTTCTCCAGAATGGGGATGAGCTCGCGGATCGGGATCGAATCGCGGCGCGTCTTCTCGTTGAGGAGCCGCGTTCCGCGCACCCAGGTCCACATGACGATCATGGAGCAGCCGCCGAGCGCCACCGGGACCCATCCCCCGTCGACGATCTTGAGAAGATTGGCGGCAAGGAAGGCGATATCGACCGACAGAAACGAGGCGATGACGATCAGGCTCAGCCAGAGCGGCCACTTCCAGTCGTAGCGCACCACGATGAAAGCGAGCGCGGTCGTCACCACCATGGTGCCGGTCACGGCGATGCCATAGGCCGAAGCGAGCGCCGAGGAGCTCCTGAAGGCGATGACAAGCAGCAGGACGCCGAGAAGCAGCAGCCGATTGACGCGGGAAATGTATATCTGCCCCTCCTGCATCGCCGAGGTATGGGTGATCTCCAGTCGCGGCAGAAGCCCGAGCTGGATCGCCTGGCGAACGATCGAGAAGGCGCCGGTAATCACGGCCTGGCTGGCGATGACCGTGGCGACGGTCGCGAGCAGGACGAGCGGCAGCATGGCCCAGTCCGGGGCAAGCAGAAAGAAGGGATTGTCGACCGCCTCGGGCCGCGACAGGATCAGCGCGCCCTGACCGAGATAATTGAGAAGCAGCGCGGGAAGCACGAAGCAGAGCCAGGCCGCCTGGATCGGGAAGCGCCCGAAATGCCCCATGTCGGCGTAAAGCGCCTCGGCGCCCGTGACGCCGAGAAAGACCGAGCCGAGGACGGCGAATCCGAGCCAGCCGTTCTCGAGGAGAAAGGCGACGCCCGAACGCGGATCGAAGGCCCAGAGGATCTGCGGCGCGTCTGAGATGTGCATGGCCCCGAGCCCGCCGATCACGGCGAAGAAGATCACCATGATCGGGCCGAAGAAGCTCGCGACGCGCGCCGTGCCGCGGCTTTGCACCCAGAACAGGCTGATCAGGATGAAGAGCGTCAGCGGCATGACGTAGCCGCTGAGATGATGGGTCACGAGTTCGAGGCCCTCGACCGCCGAGAGGACGGAGATCGCCGGCGTGATGATCGCGTCGCCTGAAAAAAGCGCGGCGCCCGCGACGCCGAGGAGGAAGATTACGGCGGACCGCCCGCCCACCGAGGACTCCGCGAGCGCCATCAGCGAGAGCGTGCCGCCCTCGCCGCGGTTGTCGGCGCGCATCAGGAAGAGGACATACTTCAGGGTGACGGTGAAGAGCAGCGCATAGATCAGGAGCGAGATGGCGCCGACGACCGCCTGTTCGGTCAGGAAGTCGGCTTTCACGCTGTGGGCGAGCGACTCGCGGAACGCATAGAGCGGGCTCGTGCCGATGTCGCCATAGACCACGCCGATCGACCCGAGAATCAAGGCGGCGGTCGATTGGCCTGCGTGCTCTGGCCTGGTTTCGGGGTTTGCCGTCTGAACGCCGATTTGCTCATGCTTCGTCATGACGATCCCCTTTTTGAAATGGCGAAAGCTCTAGATCGTCACCTGCGCCCCGAGTTCGACCACCCGGTCGGAAGGTATCGAGAAGAAGTCCGTGGCGTTGGCGGCCTGCTTGGTCAGCGCCACGAAAAGCTTGTCTTGCCAGGCCGGCATCTCGGACGCCGCGCTCTCCTTGATCGTCCGCCGGCCAAGGAAGAAGCTCGTGGTCATGATGTCATATTTGAACCCCGACTTCCGCATGAGCGCGAGGGCGGCCGGCACGCGCGGGCTCTCCATGAAGCCAAAATGCAGGATGGCGCTGGCGAAATCGTCGGAGAGCTTTTGCAGCTCGAAACGCTTTTCGGGCGCGACGCGCGGGCGGTTCTCGGTGCGCACGCAGATGATCAGCACGCGCTCGTGCAGCACCTTGTTGTGCTTGATGTTGTGCATGAGCGCCGCCGGCGCGACTTTCGGGTCGCTCGTCAGAAAGATGGCCGTTCCCGGCACGCGGGTCGGTTTCGATTTCTGGAGCATCCCGATCAAGTCCATGATCGGGATCGAGTCCCGGTGCGTCTTCTCGGCCAGGAGCCGCGTGCCCCGCACCCATGTCCACATGACGATCATCACGCAGCCCCCGAGCGCCAGCGGCACCCAGCCGCCTTCCTTGATTTTCAAGAGGTTCGCCGCGAGGAAGGTGAATTCGACGACGAGGAAGGAGGCGGCGAACAGGATCGCGAGCCACAGCGGCCAGCCCCATTTGCGCCAGGCGACGATGAACAGAAGCGAGGTCGAGAGCACCATCGTGCCGGTGACGGCGATGCCATAGGCCGAGGCCAGCGCCGAGGAGCTCTTGAAGGCGACGACCAGCAGCAGGACGCCGATCAGCAGCAGGCGGTTGATGCGGCCGATGTAGATCTGCCCCTCCAGCATGGCCGAGGTATGGGTGATTTCGAGGCGCGGCAGTAGGCCGAGCTGGATCGCCTGCCGGGAAAGAGAGAAGGCGCCGGTGATGACGGCCTGCGCGGCGATGGTCGTGGCGAGCGTCGAAAGGATGACGAGCGGCAGAAGCAGCCAGTCCGGGGCCATCAGGAAGAAGGGATTGCCGACCGCCTCGGGCTGCGAGAGGACGAGCGCCCCCTGGCCGAGATAGTTCAGCAGAAGCGCCGGCAGCACGAAGGTCAGCCAGGCGATCTGGATGGGGCGTCGGCCGAAATGGCCCATATCGGCATAGAGCGCCTCGACGCCGGTGACCGACAGGAAGACCGAGCCCAGCACGGCGAAGCCGAGCCAGCCATTGTTGAGCAGAAAAACGAGGCCGTGGCGCGGGTCGAAGGCCCCGAGCACTTGCGGGGCGTCGGCGATATGCGCGCCGCCGAGCACGCCGAGCGTGAGGAAAAAGACCAGCATGATCGGGCTGAACAGGGCGGCGACGCGGGCCGTGCCGCTGCTTTGCACCCAAAAGAGCGTCACCAGGATGAAGATGGTGATCGGCGCCACATATTCGCTGAAGCGATGCGTCACGAGTTCGAGGCCCTCGACCGCGGACAGCACGGAAATGGCCGGGGTGATCATCGCCTCGCCCGCAAAGAGCGCCGCGCCGCCGACGCCGAGCAGAAAGGCGATGCGCGTCTGGCGTCCGAGCGCAGTCTGCGCCAGCGCCATCAGCGAGAGAATGCCGCCTTCGCCGCGGTTGTCGGCGCGCATCACGAAGAAGATGTATTTGATCGTGACGGTGAAAATCAGCGCGAAGATCAGAAGCGAGATCGAGCCGATGACGCCTTCCTCCGTCAGCGCGTCAGCGCGAGCCTCATGGGCGAGCGATTCGCGCAAGGCGTAGAGCGGGCTCGTGCCGATGTCGCCGTAAACGACGCCGATGGAGCCGACGATCAGCCCGAGCAGTCCCCCCTTGCCGTGTTCATGCCCATGTTCGTCGGGGCTGGCCGCTTTCGTGGCGGCCTGCGCCTCCGCGCCCGCTTGCTGGGTCATGAAGCAATCCTTTTGGAAATGGGGTCGGTCGCGCCAGCGGACGCGCGAGGGGGGAGGGGCCGCTCGAACACAAGCTTCCGGGCAGACACGGACACAGCCTCTCCAGCGCGAAAGGGCGTCCTTCCGCAAACGGAGCGGCGATATACGCTCTTTTCCGGTAGATGAGAAGGCCGAGTTTTGCGCCGCAAAATTGGCCAGGCTCGCCGTCGCGCGCGAGAAGGCGCAACCTATCTTTCGAATGGCGCGCAGCAGGGGAGGGAGCGACCATGACGCAAGGGTTTCAGGGGAAAGGCTTTGCCGCCGCGGCGAGCGCCGTTTCGGCGCATGTCGTTCACACCGGCGCCGAGGGGCTGGAGCAGGGAATGGCGACGCTGCCCGGCGGCGCCCCGGCCTATTACGCCTTACCGGAAGGCGGCCGGAATCTGCCGGTTGTTCTTGTGGCGCAAGAAATCTTCGGCTTGCACGAGCACATCCGCGACATTGTGCGCCGCCTGGCCAAGCTCGGCTATTTCGCCGTGGCGCCGGACTATCTGATCCGTTACGGCGATCCCATGGCGGCGCCAGACATCGACACGATCCTTCGCGAGATCGTGGCCAAGGTTCCGGATGCGGAGACAATGGCGATCTTCGACGAGGCGCTCGCTTTCGCGGTGAGCCGCGACGCCGATCCGAAGCGGGCCGCCATGACCGGCTTCTGCTGGGGCGGCCGCATCGCCTGGCTCTACGCCGCGCATCGGCCGGACCTTGCCGCCTGCGTCCCCTGGTATGGCCGGCTCGACGGCTCCCATACCGCCGTGCAGCCGCGCTGGCCGATCGATGTCGCGGCGGAAATAAAGGTCCCGACGCTTGGCCTTTATGGTGGCGCCGATCCCAGCATTCCGCTCGACCTCGTGACGCGCATGATGGAGCGCCTCGCCGAGGCGGACGCGCCGGCGGACATCATGCTCTATGACGACGCGCCGCACGGTTTCTTTTCAGATTACCGGCCGAGCTATCGGGAGCAGGCGGCGCGGGACGCCTGGGAGCGAATGCTGGCCTTTTTCCGCGCCAATGGCGTCGGCTAGCCCGCGCCGATCGCGCTAGAAATCGCTCGCCACTCCCTTGACCTCCCAATCGCCGAAACGGGCGGGATCGAGCCCGCCCCGGCCGCCGAGCTCTTCGGGCCGGCGCTCGGCGCCGGCGGCCTTTCGGCGCGCCTCCGCTTCGGCCAGCGCGCGCTGCGCGGCCGGCGGCAGTGGGCTGTTTGCGCCGGCCGCGTTTCCAACGTCTTTTGTCTGTTTCGTCCCGGACATGGCCATCACCGAGGTTCTCGCACGCGGACGCCGCCTTGTGCTATGGTCCCGCCGGACGGGGCAGCGGAGACGGCCGCTTGATCGATAGTAAACCATTCCGCGGGCGGCCGAAAACAGGGCGTCAATCGACAAGGCAGGGATTTGTTCCGGCGGAAGCCGCCCGCGAGGCGGAGGCTGCGAAGATACCTGGCTTGCCCGCGCGCCTTGCCGCAGCCGCGATCATCGGAGACGTGGCGCAGGGCGGCCATCGTCTCGATGAATGTTTTTCGCCGCAGGCCGTGCCCAGCCGCCTTACGGGCCTCGATTCGCGCGACGTGTCGCTTGCGCGCTCGATCGCCACTGTCGCGCTGCGGCGCCTGGGCCTCATCCGTCATGCGCTGGCCACGCTTCTCGAAACCGGCCTTCCGCGTCAGGCCGGTCGACTGGAATTCACGCTCATCGCGGCCGCCGCGCAGCTTCTCTTCCTCGACGCCGCCGACCATGCGGCGATCGATCTCGCTGTCCGCGCGACGAAGCTCGAGCCCAAGACCACCCCCTATTCGGGACTGGTCAATGGGGTGCTACGCAATCTGCTGCGCCGGCGCGACGAATTTCTGGAGCTGGCCGCGAGCGGGGATTACGATACGCCTGCCTGGCTCCTCCAGCGCTGGCGAAAACATTACGGCGAAGAGACCGCCCGCGCCATTTCGGCGATGCACATGCGCGAGCCGCCTCTCGACCTGACGGTAAAGTCCGGGCCTGAGGAATGGGCCGAGCGGCTCGACGGCGTCGTGCTGCCGACCGGCTCCGTGCGCCTTCGCACGCGCACGCCGGTCGTTGAACTCCCCGGCTACGAAGAGGGGGAGTGGTGGGTGCAGGACGCTGCTGCGGCGCTGCCCGCCCGGCTCCTCTCCGCGAAGACGGACGAGCGCTTGCTCGACATGTGCGCCGCCCCTGGCGGCAAGACGGCGCAGCTCGCCATGGCGCGCGCCCATGTGGTGGCGCTGGACCGCTCGGCCGAACGCCTGAAGGTTCTCGCGGGCAATCTGTCGCGTCTCGGCCTCCGGGCCGACGTCGCCGTCGCCGACGCGACCGGCTATCAGGCCCAGCCCTTCGACGGCATTCTCATCGACGCGCCCTGTTCCGCCACCGGCACTGCGCGCCGCCACCCGGACGTGCCCTGGACCAAAAAGCCGGGCGATATCGAAACGCTCGCCGCCCTGCAGACGAAAATGCTGGCTCGCGCGGCCTTGCTTACAAAGGCTGGCGGACGAATCGTCTATTGCACCTGTTCGCTCGAGCCAGAGGAGGGCGAGCAGCAGATCGCGAGCTTCCTGCGTCGCAACCCGGATTTCCGGCGCGACCCCGTGACGCCGGCGGATGGCGTGCCGTCCGAGTTCATCAACCGTGACGGCGATCTGCGCACGCTGCCCTGCTACTGGCCCAACGAAGACCCGCGGCTCGCGGGAATAGACGGGTTTTTCGCCTCACGGCTCGTGCGGCAGGCCTGAGCCTACTCGGCGTTTTTCTCGCAGGCGACGAGCGCGGAAATGGATTTGGCGCGCTCGGCGAGGTCGGCCGTCGCGAGCGGGGAGCCGCCCGCCGAAGCGTCGTAAGCCACCCCGTTGGCGTCGAGGAAATTCATCAGGACCGTCGTCTTGATGGCGAAATTGACGTTCTGGGCGAGGTCGTCCGCCTTTCCCGCGATGGCGAGAGCGTTCAGCTTGCTCACGACGACCCCAACGACATTGCCGTTCTGGTCCATGACGGGTCCGCCGCTATTGCCTCTCTGCACCGGCGCGGAAATCTGGATGAAGCGCGTATCGTCGCCGGCGCCCGCGGTGGCCGACACATTGCCCAGGGTGAAATTGCCGTTGGTGGAGAGCAGGCCGACGAGCGGATAGCCGAAAACCGCAATCTGTTCGCCGATCCTCACGCCCGCCCGCAGCCTTGCCCGTGCAGGAGACGGGGCGTCGATTTTGAGCAAGGCCAGATCGTTGGCGTCGTCGCGCGCGAGAATCCGCGCGGGCGTCGGCGAAGACAGGCTTGGCGCGACCATGACGCGGTCGCAATCCTGGACCACATGGGCATTGGTGACCAGCGAGCCCTTGTCGGAGACAAAAAAGCCGGTCCCGGTCGAGAGGCTCGCCTCCGCCCGCGGGGCGGGCGCCGGCGCTTCTCGCGTCTGGGCCGGGGGCTGTTCACGCGGGGCGTCGGTTCTCGTCATCTGTGAAGGGTCCGCGGCAAGAAAGCGCAGCGCGCCTTCTTTCGGGCCGGCAAAGCGCGCGATCCAGACGAAACCCCTGCCGCCCGCCAGCTCATACACCGGCAGACCGCGGCGTGCAGACTCCTGGAAATTCATCAGATAGTCGACGAGAAATCCACGGTGCGGGCTCTTTCCGGCCTCGAGCGCGCGGAGCGCGTCGCCGCGCAGGGGCGCGAGTTCAATTTCGCCCCACGACGCAATCACGCCGGCGCTCGAAGAAACCACGCGTGGCGGCCCGCCGAAGCGCGCGGAAAGCCGCTCGAGCTCGCTCTGGATTTCCTTTTGCGAGAAGAAAGCCGGCGCGACGGACTTGTTAATGTAGGTGACGACATTGTTGTAGAGATGAAGGATGGTGAGCGTCTTGTTGACGCCGTCCTTGGTCTCGCTGAAGCGGCAGGCGACCGCTTGATCGTATTGCTCGCTCGGCTGGCATTTGTATCTCTTGTATTGCCACGAACCCGGCGCGACGGTGGCGCCGACGGCGAGCCCTTCGACCGCGTAGGGCTCCATGAAACGGATGCCGCCGGAAGACTTGGCGTTGGCGGGGGCCGGCAGGGACATCAGCGGGAGCAGCAGCAGGGAAAGGCAGGGTCTGAGCAATGAAACCATCCCGAACGAAGCGCCCCGCCAGAGCAGTCACCTATCGCATCAGCTAATACACTGGCCGTCAACCGTCCGGGGCCGCCTGCGCGGCAGGGTGCGCGCTCAGCAGCGCGCCGAGAGCCTCGACCTCGGCGGGCTTGGTCAGGCGTCGGTCGAATCCTGCCGGACCCATGCGCGCCTGAACCTGTTCTTCTCCCCAGCCGCTGAGCGCGACCAGGAGAAGCTTGCGTCCCTCCGGCAGGGCGCGGATGCGGCGGGCCGTCTCGAAGCCATCGATACCGGGCATTCCCAGGTCGAGCAGCACGATCTCCGGCCTCAGCGCGGCGACGCGCGCCACGCCGCTCTCGCCGCAATAGACCGCCTCGGCGACGGCTCCCAGTTGCTGAAGGAGCGCGGCGAAACTGTCGGCGACGTCTTTCTCGTCGTCGATGATGAGAACTCGACGCGGGGCGCTTTTCTCCGCTATTCGCGCAGGCTCCTCGGCGCCCGAGGCTTCAGCCGGGGCGGCGGGCAGTTTGACGACAAAGGCGCTGCCGCCCCCGACGCCGGCGCTGTGCGCCTCGACCGTCCCACCATGGAGGGTCAGTAGCGTGCGGACGAGCGCAAGGCCGATGCCGAGCCCGCCTTTCGCGCGCCCGAGCGTGCGGTCGACCTGCGTGAAATAATGGAAAATATACGGGAGCATGTCCGCCGGAACACCGACGCCCGTATCGCTGACGGTGACGATGATTTCCGTCCGGCTGGCGTCGGCGACGAGCGAGATCGTTCCCCCGTGTTCCGTATATTTCGCGGCGTTGTCCAGCAGATTGGTGAAGATCTGCGCCAGCCGCACGAAGTCGCCATGGACAACCATGGGAACGCCGGGGAACGATGCGCGCAGCGTGTGGCCGCCCGACCGAATGGCCGGCTGCGCCGTTTCGATCGCGTGCCGCAGCACCAGCCGAAGGTCGACGTTCTCTCTCTTCAATTCGATCTTGCCGCGGGAGATGCGGGAGAAATCCAGAAGCTCGTTGACGAGGCGGATGAGATGGTCGACCTGGCGTTCGGCCATGTCGAGAAGCTGCTTGTCGCGCTGGCGCGTCAGAGCTGACTCGCGCCGCAGCACATAGATGACGTTGCGAATGGGCGAGAGTGGATTGCGCAGTTCATGGGCGAGCGTCGCGATGAATTCATCTTTGCGCTGGTCGGCCATCTTCAGCGCCTCCTGCGCGCGCCTACGTTCCGTTATGTCGCGAACGAAGGCCCTGACGGCGACGATTTTCCCCTGCGCGTCGAGGATAGGCCA
The DNA here is from genome assembly GCA_003963405.1 of Hyphomicrobiales bacterium. Classification (GTDB taxonomy): domain Bacteria; phylum Pseudomonadota; class Alphaproteobacteria; order Rhizobiales; family Beijerinckiaceae; genus Methylocystis. The sequence goes on along the minus strand of RXIY01000028.1, from coordinate 15,947 downwards.
TGCACGGACGCTCACCGGCAAAACGGAGCCATCCTTGCATATGTATTCCTTTTCGAATTCGCCGGAATCTCCCAGTGGCAGAATGAGCTCCCGAAGGATGCGAGCGTCCGTCTCGCGCCAGCGTTCAGGCGTTATGTCTGGGTAACACAGGTCCCGCAGTTCCGTGAGCGTGTATCCAAGCATCGACAGGAACGCCGGATTGGCGTCCGCTATCCTGCCGTCGAAATCAATCGTGGCGATCCCATCTCGGCTGGTCTCGAACAAGCGGCGGTAGCGCTCCTCGCTTTCTCGCAGGGTCTCGTTGGCCTCTTCTCGCAGGAGGCTCCGGGTGCGGCCGATTTCGGTGGCCACGAGCCTGCGCTGTCTGCGGCCGTACAAGCTGACGCCGAGAGAGAACAGGAGGGCAGGCGCCACAAAGACCGCCAATCTGATCGCATCTGTTTTTGCGTAGATCGCGAGAGAACCCCGTGGCTCCAGAAACAGGAAGTCGCCGATGAGCGCGCCGAGGACCGTGGCCAGAACGCCCGGTCCGGGGCCGGCCGTAACGGTGATCAGCATGGACACGAAAAAGAGCGGGACGAACGGGCGCTGGGCCAATATTCCGCCGGAGGCGTCCAGGACGGTCGTGGCGGCGACGACCGCCAGCGCCGTGGCGGCGTACGGCGCGCCAATCCGGATCGCGCGTTGGACGTAGAGGTTCTTCAAATCAGGCTCGCAAGTCGCGAAGTCGGGCGCGGTCCCCGGGCAGGGGGCCTTGCGTGAAAGTCATTACCAAAAAAAGTCAGATAAGGCAGTGTCTCGGCCGTTTTGAGGCGGCCACCGCGTCAGCCCGCCGCGAATGACGCGAAGGCTTCGACCACGTCGCGGTAAACCTGCCGCTTGAATGGCACGATGAGGCCTGGAAGCATGTCCAATCTCTCCCACCGCCAGTCGTCGAACTCCGGCTTGTGATGGCCGCCGCCGGGGGCGTGAATGTCGATTTCGCTGTCCGAGCCGAGAAAGCGCAGGGCGAACCAGCGCTGAGTCTGGCCGATGTATTTCCCGCTCCAGCGCTTCTTTGCGTCGGGCGGCAGGTCGTAGGAGAGCCAGGTTGGCGCCTCGGCGAGAAATTCGACGCTGGACACGTTCGTTTCCTCGTAGAGCTCGCGCAGCGCCGCCTGGAAGGGCGTTTCCCCGTCGTCGATCCCGCCCTGCGGCATCTGCCACATGAAAGGTTCGGCCACCTGATCAAAGGCGCCCTTCGCTTTGCGATGGCCGATGAAGACCAGGCCTTGCGCATTGAACAGGGTCACGCCGACGCAGGGGCGGTAGCGGCTGTCGGGCGCGTTCATGGGGCGTGGCTCGCCGCTGGCGTCGCGCCGTGCGTGACAGCGGCGGAAACAGGGGCCAGCGCAACGCCCCGGCGCTCCAGATCGCGGGCGAAACGCGCAATACGCGAAATGGCTTCGGGCGTGGCGTTGGCGAAGCCTATCGCCACGCCCTTCTCCCGCGCCAAACCTTCGAGCCGCGTCAGCGCAGCGTCCATCGCCTGCGGCGCGCCCGAAGCGTCGATGACGACGTCGACCCTGGCGAAAGGAGCCGCAAGCTTCCTGGCGACGTTCGCGGCTTGCGACTGCGGCGAAAGCCCATCCTCCAGATAGAACAGGCCGCGCCGCGCGAATTCGCTCAATGCGCCAGACATGGCCGTCTCATCGGCCGTGAAGCGTGCGCCAAGATGATTCATGACGCCAGCATAACCTGTGAACCGGCTCATCAGCCAGTGCAGATCATCCGCGCCTCCGCCATCCGCCGCGCCCACGAGGAGCGTATGAGGGCCGGGATTGTTCCTCGGATAGTCGAAAGGCTCCATTGGCGCCTGAAGCAGCGCCTCGTGGCCGCGCGCGCGCGCCTGCGCGACGAGCCGTTCCAGATCCGCGCCATAAGGCGCGAAGGCGAGCGTCGTGTCCTGGGGAAGCTCCTCGATCGCGTCGCGTGAGGCGCGCGCGTCGAGCCCGAGCCCGCCGACGACAATCGCAAGACGCGGCGATCCAGGCTTCAGCGCGGGGTTTGCGACGAAGGGGCGGGCGTAGACGTCCATCGGCCGTGCGCCCTCCGCGCCAATGCGGGGCAGCAGGCCGTAGCGGCCCTTTTCCGTCACCCGGCGGTCGGGCGCGGGCGCGAGTCGCACGCCGGAAGAGGGCTCGATCCGGATGATTCGCGCCGATCCGTCCTCGCCATGGCGCGTGATCTTGACGCCCGCCACGACCTCGACCCCGCCGCCGTCATCGTCTCGGCCTGCCTCCGGCTCGGCAGCGGCTTGCCGCTGCGGCGGGGCGGGGGGCGTCTCGGATATCGGCGCCGACTCGATTTTTGCCCTGGCGTAGGGTTCGCCCCCGTTTGGATCGAGTGGCGCGAAAGAAAGCGCGACCACGCCCGCCGCCACGACTGCGCCGGCTGCGAGGGCCATAGGCGCCCCGCGCAATCCCGGAGCGCTTCGGCGCGGCGTGTGCGTCCCGCCGCGGAGGGGCGCGTTGAGTTCGTCGATCATCGGGACGCAAAAGCTCTCGGTTGAGCCGGCCTTCAGCGAATCGACGCTATTGTGAAGCTTTCGCTCGCGCGCGTCGAGCCTTCAGGCGACGAGAACCCCGTCCGCCTCCATGAGCTCAAGCAGCATGCCCTCTCGCAGGCCGCGATCCGCGATGCGGGTGCGCGCAGCCGGGAACATCTCGCGAATAGCCTCGAAAATGGCGCAGCCGGCGAGCACGAGATCGGCGCGCTGTGGGCCGATGCAGCCATTGGCCACGCGTTCCTCGAAATCCATGGCGCGCAGTCGATCGATGGCGCGCGTCGCCTCGGCGTCGCTCATCCACAGCCCGTCCACGCGCCAGCGATCGTAGCGTTCGAGGCCGAGATGCACGCCGGCGAGCGTCGTGACCGTCCCCGATGTCCCGAGGAGATGGAAGCGCGAGCAGCGGGCGATTTCCGCGGTCTCGTCGACGAAGTGGAGGAGCGCCTCCCGCGCGTAATTCTTCATGGCGGCGAAGGTGCGGGCGTCGACCACGCGACCGCCGAAATGTTCGGCCAGGGTGACGACGCCGAGCTCGAGCGACGTCCAGCTGTGCAGTTCGCGCGCGTCGGCGGATTCGGACGAGCGGGTGAGCCAGACGAGCTCGGTGGAGCCGCCGCCGATGTCGAACAGCAGCACGCTGGCGGCGTGTGGATCGGCGAGCGACCCGCATCCGCGCGCCGCGAAACGCGCCTCTGTCTCGCGGTCGATGACCTCGAGCTCGAGGCCGGTGCGTTCGCGAACGCGGGCCACGAATTCGTCGCCATTCGCCGCGCCTCGGCACGCCTGGGTGGCGACGAGCCTGGCGCGGGTGACGCCGCGCGTCTCCATTTTCGCGCGGCAAACGTCCAGCGCGGCGATGGTGCGCTCGATCGCGGCCTCGCTGATTCGCCCGGCGCGGCCAAGACCCTCGCCCAGCCGCACAATCCGCGAGAAGGCGTCGATGACGCGCAAGAAATCCGAATTGCGGCGGCGCGGCCGGCGCTCCGGCCGCGCAATGAGCAGCCGGCAGTTGTTGGTGCCAAGGTCGAGGGCGGCGTAGGTATGGCCAGTCCAAGGCGCGGACGTCCTCGGAACGGCCGTGTTCGCGCCCACAACCCCGGCCTGCCGCGCCGCCGCCGCCTCCAGACCTGGCTCCGCATCCGCGGGCCGCTGGGTCCCTGCCAAATTCATGCTCCCGCGATAACCGGTTTCTCGCGCCTTCGCCGCTCGCACGACCCCATTCGCGTCAATTATCCTAAATGCAGGATTGCTGACCCAGCCGCAAGTGGCGGTCTGGCCGCCCGGCCGTCGTCACAGAAACGGTTGACAGCGCCCGCGGCTCTCTCTAGATCACGATCCGCTGCGGCGCAAAGCCGCCGTTGGGGGATAGTTCAACGGTAGAACAGCGGACTCTGACTCCGTTAATCTTGGTTCGAATCCAGGTCCCCCAGCCATTGATTTTAAAGCGGTTTCTCCGTTTGATTATTCAACACCATGTCGCATTCGGGTGTTCATTCGGGAATTTCCGTTCTCCTTTCGAGCTTCGCGATCGCGTTCGCCGCTAGGGCAGGGTCACGCTTCAGGTAATGCTTCTCGAGGATCGACCGAACGTCGCCTATGGAGTGACCGGTCACGGCCGCGATCTCGGGTTCGCTGGCCCCGGCAATCGCAAGTCGCGTGACGGCGGTTCCGCGAAGGTCGTGGAAGGTAATTCCCGAAAGCCCGGCCTTGTCGCAGGCTTTCGCCCATGACGCCCGGAAGCCATTTTCGGAGTAGGGGCGCCCGCGCGTGTTCGTCACGATCAACGGGCTTTGTCTGCGTGTTGCGTCGAGAAGTTCGCGTAGCGGCTTTCCGGCCGGAATAGGCAAATAAGAATTCGTCTTGTTCGCCCGCACTTTTATCAGCCGGCCGTCGTAAGCAGACCAAGCCATTTTCAGAATGTCGCCTTGGCGCTGCCCGGTCCAAAGCGCCAGCATCAGCGCGAGGCGTAAAGGTTGCGACGCAACGCGCGCGAGCGCGGCTTCGTCATCATCGGTCCAGATGATTTCGGCGCGGGTCCCGCTGTAATAACGTTCGAGCTTCTCTAGCGGGTTGTGGGCTATCTTCCCGCGCTTTTTCGCCCATGCCAGCATGAGCGCGAACACGGTCATCGTATAGTCGCCCTGGCGCTTAGAGGCCAAGGCGAGCTTGTCGCCCCAGGTCAGGAATTCGTCGCGGGCGCGGCGGTCGATTAAGCCCTCAACGGGAAAATCACCGAACGCATGTTCGATCTTCTCAATGTGTCTTAGATAATCGCGCCTTGTTCGGTCAGCCTTTGACAGGAACTTGGGCGACTCCGAATAGTCCCTGAAAATTTTCGCGAGGATCTTCGCGCCCTGCGGCGCGCGGTTCTTTATCGCTTCAGAGTAGGAAGAAAAGAATTCATGCGTCCCGGGATTCCCATGAACACGAGGGCCGCCCTTCCACGCGTAATAATAGATTATGGTCTCGCCGTTCGCGAGCCTCACTTTCTTTCGGTTCAACCCCTTAAGCTTTACGCGCATCCTTCGCAGCCTTCCATTTATCGAATGGCGACGGAGCTTGCGGGCCGGAAATCTGTCCCTCACCGCCCCTGATTATGACGCTGAAATCGCCGCTCGCGTGCACGTCCACGCGAGCGACATCGAGGCCAGCCGCTTTCGTCGCCCGCAGCGCGCGCGCGACATCGCACTGCTTGAATTGCGATGGCTTTCTGTTTGCCGCCATTCCTGCACCGATGATTGATGTTGTTACTGAGGGAATGAAAACTTGCGACTTAGACTATCCAGTCGCCTCGCGCCCGAGCTTTTGCGTCGGCCAGAGAAATAGGACGCTCCCGCGCTTGGTTGCGCACCGAGGCGCGGGAGCGACGGCTGCACGGAATTGACCGGATGACTTGATCCACCGCTTGTGGAAGCGGCTTTTTGGGGCCCGGATTCCGTTTTTCGTTATTCGGCTCACCGTTTCGCCGTCAGAAGATGCCCCAAAATCAAGAACTAAGCCCCGGGGTTCTTCCAGCAGCCGCGATAGTCCACCGGGGCCGCGCCGATGTGCCAATGAACGCGCCAGGACATGCCGAGGCGATTGAATTCGCGATCCTCTTCGAACACCGGGCTTTCGAAGCCCGCCAGGGTCGCAAACTTCACGCACGGATAGAACGCGGGGTCAGCAAACAAATACCATTCGTTGCCGCTGATCCGCGGTTCGATCGCCATGCGCAACCGGCCGCCAAAGACGTTCACGTCGCTCGTCGCCGTGGGATTGATCGTGGCGATGAGTTTTTCAACGGTCGTCTCCAAGGCCGGGCCGCAAAGAATGAGCGCCGGCGAGTTGCCGAGGATGGCTTCGCCGCCGATCGCCTTTTGCGTGCGAAGCGCGACACGACCCGCCGAGAGCGTCGTTTCTCCCGGAGCGGCGCCCGCGCCGGCGAGATTTCCGTGAGTCGCGTGAAAAAGCCCCTGACCGTCGCTCATCGTTGCGCCGAGCGAGCTCATGATCGTCGAAGCCTTGAGATTGGCGGCCGCGATGGCGGTGGCGCGAATGCTCGCCTGCAAGCCGCCCAAATCGTCATTCACGAGCGCCTGGAAAGACACCATCACCATCCGACCGAATGACTCGACCGCAATTTTCTCGCCAGACTCATCGATGTAGCCATATTCGAGCTCGCCGCCCTCACCGACATTTTTGAGCGCCGGAAAAGTGGACGCTTGCACTTCGGTGTGCTCGCGAAAATTAGCAACCGTCATTGGCGCGACGATCGCCGAACTGCCGCCCTCCATGGCTTGCATGAAGTATCGGAAGCTTCGCGCGCCGGCATTTTTCGTCAGGATGGGCAGGTCGCTCGTTGTCATCATGCGGATCGAAAGCTGCTCATTCGCCGTCGCCCTCGATGCGCGCCGCTCCCCCCGCATGTCCGCGAGCACATCGTCATAGTCGGTGAGCTTGACGTTCATAAACCGAAGCGCGCGCTCCGCCGGCTTAGTGTTCGTCAGGCGCGCGACCAATGCATCCTCGGCCGCGCCCTTCGCAAACTCAGGATTATCGTAAGTGTCTGCGGCCCCGCGCTGGCGGAGGTGGGAGCTCGGCGCGCCAATCGAGCGGAGACGCTCGCCTTCGGCCGACGCATGAACGCGGGCTCCAGCCCACATAGCATTCATCACTTCGTCCTCACTCTTGCCGGCGCGAATCTCTCGCTCGGCAATCGAACGTTGCCCGAGCAGGGTGGCGCGTTCGAGCAGTTCGAAGGCGCGGGTCGCTTCCATCGGCTTCGCCGGCGGCGCGGGAGGCGGCGCGTTCGTGGGGGTGGGGGTGGGATCAGGCATTCTTATGGTCTCCTCTTCGAGATGGTCGCGCGGGTAAATCCCGCGCACTGTGCAACTTTTGTCCGCGGGGACGCTAACCACAGACACTTCAAAAACTACCGGCTTGACGCCGCGCAAAACCGGCTTGCCGTCCCGGTCTCCGACATGCTCCCAGCTCGCGACGGTGTATCCGACCGACAGCGCCCTGGCGCGACCGCTGGCGATCTCTGGGGCGACGGCGCGCGCCTCATCGGTCTCGGCGAGCTCGAATTTACCGAGCAATCCGCCCTGGACTTTCGAGAGGCTGAGGACGTTTCCCAGTTTGGCTTTTAGGGTCGCGCCGTTGTGATTGTCGAGCAACGGCATGACGCCTTGGGCCGCTCTCGAAACATCAGCATCGGCCCAGTCGATTTCCTCAAAGTGCGAACCGCGATCGATCAAGTCGTTGGAAGCCACCTTCCCATCGAATGTCCGCGCATCTGCATTGTAGGAAGCAACCGCAAAGGTTTGCCGGCGGGTGTTAGGGTCCATCGTCTCTATCCCTGTTTATCGCTGGCGACGGCCGTGGCGGCTTGCAACGCCTGCAACGCGCCGGCGCGATCGACTTGACGCGGATCAGTATCGAAGACGAGGCCGGCCGCTTCCGTAGCGGAAGCCCATTTTTCAATCTCCGCGATTTGCTTTTGCCAACTGACCCCCCGCTCGGCGAGCGCGTCGGGCATGGATTGCAAGCCGGCGCGCAGCTCCAGGATTTTCGACGTGATGTCCTTCAACGGATCGACCCAAGGTCGAAACGGCATGGCGAGCTCACACCGCACGGCGAGGAATTCTCGCCGGCCGGTGAGCACATACTCGCGTTGCATCACGCGCCGCCAAGCCGCCTTGATGCGCGGCGCAAACACGAGCCACTGAATCATGTCAATGAGAACGTCCCCGGCGATCTTCGCCGCCCGCATGGACGAGTAATTCGCCTGCGAAGCGTCGCCAGTGATTTCGTGATAGGAGACGCCAACGGTCGCGCAGAAGGCGTAAAGCTCCGAGCGCAGAAATTCCATGGCGTCGCCGCTCGGAGCCGGATCGAGCGTCGTCACATCCTCGCCGGGGGCAAGGCGAATGATCTTGCCGGGCGCTAATTCTTCTTCGATCCGCCCCTTACTGTCAGTCCTTTGCCGGCCGACTATTGGAGTGGCGCCCTGGCTCTCGGGCGAGCGCACAATTAGCCCAAGGCACGCCTCCAACCGCTTACGCCAGATGATCGCTTCTTTGACATCGTCGCAGCCGCGTAAGCCGACGACCGACGGCGCGAGCCAGGACACGCCACGAAGCTGGCCAGGCCGAGCCACGTGGAAATAATGGTCGACCAGCGCGGCCGGCACGCGCTCCGTTTTGAGCCCTACCCCGAACGTATCTGCCTCGCCTGGGTGCGCCTGGTGGAACACATAAGCCACGCGACGGTTCCAGCCGTCGAATTCGATGCCAGCCACGACGCGCCGGTCCTGGCCGGGGAGATTCCCGACCTGCCGGTCATCGAGCATGTCGGCTTCCAGGACTTTAATCTGCGCATTTGGGCTTCCATCGCTCGCCGGAAGCCACATCTGCAAGCATTCACCGTCGATAAACATCGATCCGGCTGTGAGCGACTGAAGACCATAATAATCCTGTTGCCCATCTGGGTCGCACGTGTCGGCGAAGCGCGCCCAGGCGTCATCCGCCGCTTGCCGCGTCGTCTCGCCGGGATGGACGGCGCGCGGGGCAATGCCGGTGCCAACCGTCTTGCCCATAAACTGAAGTTTCGCCGCCGCGACGGCTTTGTTGTTCTGCGCCAGATCGCGGGCGCGAAAGCGAATGAGCTCCCCGCCACGACCAATCTCGGCGTTAGGGCCCGTCGCCGACGCCCCCCAGTTGCCCAGGCGGCGATCGCGCGACGCGCCGTCGTAATTTCTGACGAATTCATTCGCCGCCACGCGCGCTTGAATCCGCTGCATCCCCAGCGTCGGCGATATCGCGAGCAAGGCCCGCTCAAAGAGGGAAAGCTGGATCGACATAGTCAGCCCTGGGTTTCGTGCTGCTGAATCGCTGACCAGAGCTTGAATAGCGTGAAGCCGGTAGCAGTGACGGAAACATTCCTGTCGGCGCTCTTGAGACCGTAGAAACCCTGTTCCAGGCGGTTAACGTCGATTTCAAATTGGGCGCAGAAATCGGTGCGCCAGACGCCGGCGACGCCGCTTTGGTCCCGAGCGCCTGTCTCGGACGCGACGTTGACAGAACAGGTGATTTTCGCCTGGTATCGCTTCAGTTCGATATCGAAATGAAAGGGGATAAGGCCGCTACCCCATGAACCGGTTCTCAGGCTCTTCTTGACGCGAGAAATCGTCTCAGGAAGCTGCGCATAGCCGGACTCGAGGAACCCGTCTGCGGCGCTCATGACGCCGTCCATGCCGTCAATCATCGCTTCAAGCGCGACGCCGAAATTGTTCGCTTCGGCGACACGGTTAAACGCCTCAACGTCACAGCCTGGACGCGTGTAAGAACGATGCAGGATAAGCGACCGAAAGCGATCAATCGCGAGCGGCGCCTCATTGGGGCTGTCACAGCCGTTCGCGCCGATAAACAAATTCGCCGCGTCTCGGGCTGTCATCTCAGAAGCGCCGGACCCGCGTTTCGTGGTAGAAATGTGGCCGGCCTCCCGGATGAGGCGGGCTATGTGGTCGATCGTTTTCCGTTCGCGACCGTCACACTCGCTGAGAGCCGTAACCAACGCTGGAAGCTTTGCCATGATGATGCCCCTCTTTGTTCTGAGTTTTACTCAAAAAAGGGTGGGGCGCAATACGTTCTGAGTCATTTGCAGAACTAAAATTCTGGGCGCTCGGCGAGCGGTTCGTGGACTTCGCGCGCGTCCTTGCCGATCCCGCTTACTCGGCAACTCCGAGAAAGGTGAAACCCACCTCCATTATCGCGTCCCGATCCGCGATCCCATGTTCGGCGTCGTCGCCTTCCCGATCGTCCGGGCCAATGTTCTCTTCAAGGTCATCGCTGGAACCGTGAGCCCAGCAAAACTGGCTATATCGGGCGTCGCCTTGGCCAATGCTGCCGAGCGATGGTTCTCCATCTACGTCGGGCTCGCGACCGTCGTGCTCGTCCTCGCGATCGTCTGAAGCGCCGAGCGCCCATAGGCCCTGGTCGTGGCGTTCGCTGAGTTGCCCGACACTGCCGAGCGATGGCTCGTCATCGGCGCTCTCGGCCGTCTCGCCGTCGAATTCCAGGTCCCCGTCGCTGTTGGTCAGGCCATACTCCACCCGACGACTCCCTCCCCAAGCCTTTTCCTGGTTGATGACGCCGGTAGCGCCGAGCTCTTGCTCTTGATCGAAGCCGTCTTCGAGATCCGGCTCTTCTTCGAAATCGGGATCGGCGTCGATCTGGTCTAGGAGAGCAACCAGCGAGTCGATGGCGCGTTCAACGCGCCGGCGGAAGCCAGGTTTGAATTCGACGAAGAGCGGTACGTCGTTGTCGTTCGCTAGGGACATTGGGTTTCTCCAAATTTTCTGGGTTTCGAGCGCTCAGCGGCGGCGACAGATGCGGGCAATGGCCAGCGCGCGGAACGTTTCCATGAGCGTGAAGGCGAGCCAGAGGGTTGCAAAGGGAGAGAGCGCGATAAGGGTTGCGGTGGTTTTCCAGGGCATTAGGCAAGCATTTCCCGTTCGCGGAAATGGTGGTTTCCGCGTTGATCGAAATTGCGAAATCGCTATACTGACGCGAAAACATCGCGCGCCAAAGCGCGTTCGTCAAGCGAAATCGAAATAGGATTGCGAAATGTTGCCTATCCAATGCCGGATGGCTAGGACAGCCCTAAGCCTCGGCGTAAAGGAGCTTGCTGAATTGGCCGACGTCTCAACCAACACAATTTCACGATTTGAAGCCGGCGAAGAGCTGAAGCCCCGGACAGTCTCCGCGATCCGCGCCGCCCTAGAGGCGGCTGGGGCGGAATTCATCGAGGCAAATGGGGGAGGGCCGGGAGTGAGGCTCAGGCAGGGAATGCAGCCTTAGACTTCAGATGCGTCGAGAACCTCGAGTTCCGTCATGCTGGCGGCGATCGTCGCGAGCGTCTCATTGACGGCCTCCCGCAACTCGATTTGGTGCGCCTCTTCGCCGCCCTTTCCGGCCGCGTAAATCTTTCCGCTACGCGCCACGATGGACTCGACCGCCTGGAATATTTTAGTCGCGACTGCAAGCGCCGCCCGCCCGATCTCGGCAGCCGGGACAAGCTCGCCGCGCCTTTGCGCCAGCTGCATTTCGGCGAGGGCCGCCTTCGCGTCCTTCTCGCGGGCCGCCGCGTCATTGAATTTTGACGGCTCGGGCGGCGAGGGGTGCGGGAGGAATGCGCTCGGCGATGATGGCGCGGCGGGCCGTGGCGCGATGCCAAAGCCGCCATCGATCGCGTCTACGACCGTGGGTGTGGCGTGGCGCTTCACATTGCGGTTGCGCAGCTCTTGGGCCGGATCATGGGTCTGCGCGACAAGCGCCTCAAAGCTAGGCCGATGAATGAGAATTCGAACGCCGTCGCGCCTTTTCGGTATCGCGCCATGGCGGGCTAGGGATTTCATCCTTTTGGAGATGCTTTGCTGCGAAACCCCGCGCTCGCGTGCAAGGTCCGTCATCGAAATCCAATCTTGGTCCGCCAGCGTCATGGACAACTCCACAACCCATTCATATTCACATATCTATATATCTACAACCAGCAACTCACAACCCTATCGAAAATTTCTATTACGCCTCCACCCCCGGGCCCCCGCCTCTACCGTATTCCTAAGTGCCTGAAAGGACCCGCTTTTAGCGGAAGGATTTGGCCACGTTCACTAAAGAAATCCCATGAATTGCCGCGACAGTTCATCTGAATTCCTGATAGACTGCTACCGGGCTGATCTACTGCACTGGCCGCGTCCTCGGCTCCTCGACCGTAAGTCTTTGATTTTGGCTCCAACGGGAGGTGCGGGAGGATCACGGGAGGTTTACGGGAGGATCACGGGAGGTTTAAGTGTTTGAAAATAAAGCCAACGGGAGGAACGGGAGGTTTTTTGGCCTATTTACGCATATGCGCGCGCACACGCGCACACACATATGTGAGATGCTGCAAAAAACCTCCCGTTCCTCCCGTTCCTCCCGTTGGGCCTAAAATCAATAACTTAGTCATCGAGCTATCCTCCCGTAGACCTCCCGTAGACCTCCCGTGGTTCGTCAGTCTGCGTCATAGTCAGTGGCATAGCCGGAACCGTAGTGGTCCTGGTCGATCGGCTGAGCCGCCTCGGTTTGTTGATTGTCGAAGTCGGCGGCGTTCTTTGTCAGCCTGATGTCGAGCCAATAGACGACCGAGTTTTTAAGCGACATCACGCCGCGTTCCCGCATCGCTTTACCGAAGCCCTGGGGCGTCCAGACTCGCTCTCCGTTCGCTTTGGCCCAGGCGCAGTAGAGCCGATGCATTTCGGTCGAGACCACCCGCTCGCCGAGCGCCTGCTCCGTGCAGGCCGCCAGGAAGCGCCCGAGCGGGTCGCTGTCCTCTCTATACTGCGCCGTCGCCTCTAAAGCGCTCTGGGGCACGAGGAGGCCCCTCTCGATCCAATCCGTGAGCCCGGCAAGGTAACGGTTTAGAATTCCAGACGCCTCCGCGTGGAGCTTTTCCGAGAGGCCAGGGTCGCGCCGCTCCTTCGGGATTGTGATGCCCCAGGGCACGAGAATGATGCGACGCCAGATTCCCTCGTCAGTCCCCCGGACTTCGGGCCGATAATTGCCCATAGCAGTCAATTTGAGCTGTGGCGTAAAGGAAAAATAGTCACGGTTGAGGTGCCGCGCCTTAACGCGGTCTCCGCCCGTAATCTGTTTGACGAGCGCCTCCGCGAGTTTCGCGCCTTTTTCCGGCTCCGTCGTCGTCAAGCATCGCACGCCCGGGAGCTCGGCCAAGTCGGGCGTCGCCTGGCCACCGATCCGCGCCCGGCCAGCGTCGAGAAAGCTTTCAATTTGGATGGAGGAGCCATAGTCACCGGCAATATAGCTGAGCGTATCCACAAAGACGGACTTTCCGTTTCCGCCGTGCCCATAGAAAAAACAGAGCTTTTGCTCTGAGGTGTCACCAGTCAGAGAATAACCACACCATTGAGCCAAGAACCGCCGCGTTGACTCTTCGGGCTGAACTTCTTCTAAGAACCCGTCGAAAACGTCGCAACGTGCCTCTGGATCATAGTCAACCGGCGCAAGCTTTGTGATCATATCGGATGGATTGTGCGGTAATAGATCAACCACACAACCCGATTCGCCGCTGCGCCTGAAAACGAGCGTCCCGTTCTGGGCATTGAAGCGCATGGGATCGCGGTCGAAATCGGAAACCTGCGCAGTCATCCTGCATGCCGCGAGGTCAGAAATCGCCCGCACTCGCGGCCTGCTCTCGGAGGCCCGCGCGTGCTTTCGGAGCGCCTCCGAACGCCTGATTTTCTTTCCTTTGGCGTCCTCCATTTCATAATCGTCGGATGTTCCTTCGATCGCGTCGGCTTCGTCCTGTATGGCCCGCACAGTCTCGCGCTCGGCTTCCGCGACGCGATCAGGGCCGCGCGACCGCGACCAGCGCCGGCCATCCCAGGCAAGCCAGCCCAACGATCGACAATGCACGAGATGGTCTTTAAATCTTTCTTCGAATCTCTCGGCGTTGCCAAGGTCTGTCAGGGCGAAGGCGGCGAGGCGGCGATTAAGATCGTCGCCGTCCCTTGGTGGCTCGACCGGTGGCCTTTGCCCGTCCCGCTGGTTGCGGCCGGGAAAAACCACTACCTCGGCGCTTTCGACAGCGCGCACGATTTCGTCCTTGCTCATTGGCGCGCTCCCCGGATGGAACCGCGCCGAGGCGTGGCGGAGGCTGCTTTCGAGGCGAGGGGGCGGCGATTTTTGCCCGTCTTCCCCGTGCGCAGGTCACGCTCCGCCGCGCCACGATCAATGCCGGCTTTCTTCGCGGCGGCATTGATGGGGGCGTGATGGGCGGACATAGACACGAAAAAAATGTCCCAACTCATCGCGCTTCCCCCGTGTAACCCTCGGGGGAGATTTCCCGGAACGTGGCGCAAGCGGCGCGCGTCACAGCGATCAGTTGCGCCAGATGCGCCTCCGTGAACCGATCGTCGCGGCGGAAAACCGCCTCTTTGATCGAGAGGCCGAGCGAGATGACCAGTTCGGCACATTCGCCAATCGCGGCGCGGCGGATATCGTCGAGGTTATCCGGCGCGCTTGCGAATTGTGGTGTTTCTTGGTAGTTTTGCGTGCTCTGAAAGACTTTCTCTTTGCCGTCCCGTTGCTCAAGCGGGGCGGCGTTTTCTTTTTGGGGCGGAGAACCTTGCCCCCGTGCGTCGCGACCAGACGATGCTCCAAGCGCCGCCTGAATTGCTTCGTTTCCGTTCGGAAAACCGTTTGTAACGTATTGGTTTTTCAAGAGAGAATTTCCCCTGTTTCGGGAGAAATCCGCAATTAAATCAATGTGACGGTGGGGACTCTGACTCCGTTAATCTTGGTTCGAATCCAGGTCCCCCAGCCAAGCCACTCGATGATCCCCGATGTCCTCCCGCGCCGCGCGCCTCGGCCCACGCTCAAGCCATGTTTAGGGCGGCTCTCGCGGTCCTGCGCTCTTCCTTGATTGGAAGCCGACGTTCATAGCCCCGCCGCCTTGGTTAGATTGACGCTGAAGCGATCGCGTTTGCGCTGATAGCGGCGAGTCATCTCGGCGCTGGCGTGGCCGAGGTGCCTTTGCACATGGGCCTCCTCGATCGTCGCCGAAGAAGCGAGCCCGGCGCGCAGGGAGTGGCCGGAGAAGGCGCGACGGCGCTCGCCTTCGGGGAGATCGCCGCGCAGGCCGGCGGCCAGCGCCGTTTTCTGGACGAGGCGGGCGACATGCTTGTCTGAAAGGCGCTCCGACCCGACGCCGCCGTTCTTGCGGGCGATGGGTCGGAACACGGGACCCCGCGTGATCCGCCCGAGTTTGAGCCAGGTTTCGAGCATGGCGACGGGGCAGGTGAGGGGAGATGAGCCACGGCCGATCTCCACTTCGCGCCAGCCGGTCTTGCCGTTGATGGTCAGGAGCAGGCCGCCGCCGTTCTCGTCGGGGCTGACGATCTCGATCCAGCCGGCTCCGTCTTCGGTCTGACCGGGCCCGCAGTCGAGGCCCACGATCTCGGAGCGGCGCAGGCCGCCGGCGAAGCCGACGGCGAGAAGGGCCCTGTCACGCAAGTCCCGCAAGTCGTTGCCGAGGGTCGCCAGCATGGCGAGAAGCTCGTCGGCGAAGATCGCCTCTTTCTGGACGGGCGGGCGGGCGTGAGTGCGACGGATGCCGGCCAGCACCGTGGCGACATGCGGATCCGTCGTGTCGAGAGGCCGCTGGAGCTGGCGATAGCGCCAGCAAATTCCCGACAGCCGGCGCTCCAGCGAGGAGACGGAGAGCGCCGGCCGGCCGGGCGCGGGGGTCATGCAGGCGGCGAGATAGAGGCCGATGGTTGCGGGATTCGGGGGCAGGGGGTCGAGGCCCTCCCGGCGCAGCCAGGAGGCGAAGTGCCGCCAGTCGGCGTCATAGGCCCGCTGTGTATTTTCCGATCGGGCGGCGCGGGCGTAGTCGCGCGCCTTTTGGGAGAGCGCCGAAAATTGGGGCGCGGTCGGTTCCTCGACGCGCGACAGGCCGCCCATCCCGTCCTTTTCGCCTTTGGCCATCTCAGATCCTCGTTTGCGCGCTTTCCAAATTCGACGCCTCGGCGCTGCCCGCGCGGCCCGAACGCGCGCATTTGGCGCTGAATGGTGGGCGTAGATTATCGGACATTCCGAAGGCCGGACAAGTCCGGCGGAGTTCGGCGCAAATCGGTTGCCAAAGCGCCGTTAGCGGTCAGCGCGAGGCCGCTTGGGCGCCGGCGCCCCGCGCTATCGAGAATTGGCGACCACGCGGAGCCGATACGCTTTTTCTGGCAAAAACTGGCCGGCGCCGTAAGGCGCGCTAGTGTCCCGTCTCTCAAATATCGACTATTATTTCCCTGCGAGTGATTTGCAGGAAGTCTTGCTAAGATGGCACGGCCAATCAAGCGGATACAGGC
>RXIY01000072.1 GCA_003963405.1 Hyphomicrobiales bacterium | reverse complement strand
AGACGCGCTTGATTCGCCGGGCGAAGACCTTGAGCACTTCGTCGCCGGCGTCGTGGCCGTAGGTGTCGTTCACCGCCTTGAAATGATCGATGTCCAGAATCATCAGCGACAGCGGCTGGCCCTTGCGCGCGGCCTTGTCGAGCGCCTGGGTGAGATGGGTCTCCAGAAAGCGCCTATTGTTGAGGCCAGTCAGCGGATCGACGACCGCAAGCTCTATCGCGGCCTGGACGTTGTCCCGCAGCGAATCGGCATATCGCTTGCGACGCAGCTGCGTGCGGACGCGGGCGACCAGCTCATTGCGGTCGATGGGGCGCAAGATGTAGTCGTTTACGCCGAGGTCGAGCCCGCGGAGAATGCGCGGCCGGTCTTCCTCATCGGCGAGCAGCAGAATCGGGACCGAACGGGTGCGCTCGAGCGAGCGTAGCTGGCTGCACAGGCGCAGGGCGTCGAAATCGGCCAGATTGAGGCTGATGACGATGAGTTCGTAGCTGTTCTCGGCGGCGCGAAACAATGCCTCCTGAGGGTCCGCTTCGGTTTCGAGGTCATGGTAGCCGCGCAGCGACGTGACGATGCGGTCGACGGTGCTGGGCCTGTCCTCCACGAGGAGAATGCGGCCGCGCGCCCCGTCGTTGGGCTCGCGGGAGGTGAGGCCGAGATCGACGGAGGTGCTGGCGCGGGCGCGCAGTTCATCGAGCATGATCTTGAGGCGCGTCAGGGAGCGAACGCGGGCGATCAGCGCCAGCTCGTCCACCGGCTTGGTGAGAAAATCGTCGGCGCCGCATTCCAGGCCGCGGACGCGGTCGGCGGGCTGGTCGAGCGCCGTCACCATCACCACCGGAAGATGCATGGTGGCGGGGTCCGCCTTCAGTCGGGCGCAGACCTCGAAACCGTCCATGCCGGGCATCATCACATCGAGCAGCACAATGTCGCAGCCGCCGCTGCGGCACAACTCGAGGGCCTGCGGACCGTTCGTCGCGGAGACCACGTCGAAATATTCCGCCGACAGGCGGGCTTCGAGCAATTTGACGTTGGGGAGGAGATCGTCGACGACGAGGACGCGAGCGGTCACGGCGGGCGCCTCCTAAGGCTTTTCCGCGAGGAACGAATTGACGGTTTCCAGAAACTTCGCCACCGAGATAGGCTTGGAGAGATAGGCTTCGCAGCCGCCCTGGCGAATTTTCTCCTCGTCTCCCTTCATGGCGAAGGCGGTGACGGCGATGATGGGAATGGCGCGCAACTCCTCGTCGTCCTTGAGCCAGCGCGTCACTTCCAGCCCGCTGACCTCGGGCAGCTGAATGTCCATCAGGATCAAATCGGGGCGATGATCGCGCGCGAGCGCTATCGCCTCCACGCCGCTCTTCGTGCGCAGCGTGGCGTATCCGTTCGCCTCCAACAGATCGTTGAAGAGCTTCATATTGAGTTCGTTATCCTCTACGATGAGGACGGTTTTCTTCATGGACCCACTCTCGATGCCACGCTTAGGGCGGGGACCTTCGCGCGCCGTCAGAGATTTAAATTAGCACGGAAATCTTAATGAAAGCCGGCAGGATCGAGTCGAATCACAATGGGATTGGCGTCGATGGTCCGGCGGCGTCCGAGCTGGCGCTGCTGGCCCTCGCCTATCTCGCGCAGGACGAGGATCGCGTCGCGCGTTTTCTGGCCCTGACCGGGCTCGATGCGGGCGACGTGCGCGCGCTCGTCGCCGACCGCGGCTTCCAGCTGGCGGTGCTCGATCATCTTGCCGGCGACGAAACTATGCTGATGGATTTCGCCGCCGGAATATCGACGCCGCCCGACGCCGTGGGGCGCGCCCGCCGCGCGCTTGGCGGCGGAGACCTTTAGGCTTTCTCACCCCCTCCATTGAGGGCGTCTGCGCCGGCCCTGGCCACAATCCCGTCTTCGAAAGACTGCACGCCGGATACGCCGATCGCGCCGACGACCTGGCCTTCGTGCAGCAGCGGCAGCCCACCTTCGACCGGGGTGATATGCGGCAGGCTGAGCAGCGCCACGCGGCCGCCGGCGACCGTTTCCTCCAGCGCCTTGGTGGGGCGCCGAAACAGCGCGGCGGCGCGCGCCTTGTGCTGGGCGATGTCGCAGGAGGCGGGCTGCACTCCGTCGAGGCGCTCCAGATAGACGAGGAGGCCCGCGTCATCGACGATGGCGATCACGACGCTCCAGTCGTTGCGCCGCGCTTCCTCCGCCGCGGCGGCGGCGACGCGCTTGGCGTCGGCGAGCGACAGGGCGAATTTCGTTTTCATGAGTTCTCCTTCTGGCATCCCTGCCTGGCGTCGGTCAGGCTTGCGCTCGGCTGGGCGATTTCCAAAGCCAAACAAAATCCTTTAGGAAATCCCACGGCAGGGCGGCGGGCGCAATGGCCCGGCGGCCAGCGGGCTGCGCCTATGCCGGAAGACGACGCGCAAGGAGGCGCCCGCCATGACGCTCATCATGCCCGCGCCGGAGCCCGAGATTCTCGCGCGCCGCGAGGAACTCGTCGAGCGGCTCTCCGCCATCCTTCCCGAGTCCGGCCTCATCGTCGACGAGACCGCGCGCCGGGCCTATGAATGCGATGGTTTCACCATGTATCGGGCGCTGCCGCTCGTGGTGGCGCTACCCGAGACGGTGGCGCAGGTGAGCGCGATCATGGCGCTCGCCGCCGAGATGAACGTCAAGATCGTGCCGCGCGGCGCGGGAACCTCGCTCTCCGGCGGCTCCATGCCGCTCGAGGACGGCATTCTTCTCGGCCTGTCGAAGTTCAACCGCGTCCTCGAGATAGATTACGAAAACCGTTGCGCCCGCGTGCAGCCCGGCGTGCAGAACCTCGCGATCACGCGCGCCGTGGAGGGCAGGGGCTTCTATTATGCGCCCGATCCGTCCTCCCAGATCGCCTGCTCCATCGGCGGCAATGTCGCGGAAAACGCCGGCGGCGTTCACTGTCTCAAATACGGGCTGACCACCAACAATATCCTCGGGCTCGAAGTCGTGCTGATGGGCGGCGAGATCGTGCGGCTCGGCGGCAAGCATCTCGACAGCGAGGCCTATGATCTGCTCGGCCTCATGACCGGTTCGGAGGGATTGCTCGGCGTCGTGACGGAAGTCACCGTCCGTATCCTGCCAAAGCCCGCCGTCGCACGTTGTCTTCTCGTCGGCTTCCCGAGCGTGACGGCCGGCGCGCACTTCGTCGGCGCCGTGATCGCGCGCGGGATCATTCCGGGCGGCATGGAAATGATGGACAAGGCGACGATCCACGCGGTCGAGCGTTTCCAGCCCTGCGGCTATCCGCTCGACGCGGAAGCCCTCGTGCTCGTCGAGCTCGACGGCACGCAGGCGGAAGTGGACCTTCTCGTCGGCGTCGTCGAGGCGATCGCGCGCGACGAGGGCGCGACCACGACGAAGATTTCGACGAGCGAGACGGAGCGCCTGCAATTCTGGGCGGGCCGCAAGAACGCCTTTCCCGCCGTTTCCTGCATCAAGCCCGATTATCTGTGCATGGACGGCACGATCCCGCGCGGGCGCCTGCCGGAGGTGCTCGCGGGGATGGACGAGATCGCAAAGGCCCAAGGCCTGCAGGTCGCCAATGTCTTTCACGCCGGCGACGGCAATCTGCATCCGCTGATTCTCTATGACGCGTCCATCGAGGGCGACGTGGCGCGCGCCGAGAAAGTCGGCTTCGACATTTTGCGCCTCTGCGTTTCCGTCGGCGGCGTGCTCACCGGGGAACATGGCGTCGGCGTCGAGAAGCGCGATCTGATGGGCGAGATGTTCACCGACACGGATCTCGAACAGCAGATGCGCGTCAAATGCGCCTTCGACTCGATGAACCGCCTCAACCCCGGCAAGGTGTTTCCGACCCTGCATCGCTGCGCGGAATTCGGCATGATGCATGTCTCGGGCGGCAACACGCCTTTCCCTGATCTCCCGAGGTTCTGAACGCATGGACGCCGTCGCGCTCGACACGCTTGAAATTCGCGACGCCGCCGATGCGGTGGAGGCGCTGCGCGCCGCCAATGCACGCAACCAGCCGCTCGGCGTCATCGGCGCCGGGTCCAAGAGGCGACTTGGGCGCCATGCGCCGGCGCCGCGCGCGCTCTCGACGCGCGCGCTCGCGGGCGTGACGCTTTACGAGCCCGCGGAGCTCGTGATTTCGGCTGGCGCCGGCACGCCCCTCGCCGAGATCGAGTCGCTTCTCGACGCCCATCGCCAGCAGCTCGCCTTCGAGCCGATGGATCACGCGCCGCTTCTCGGCGGCGCGACGCGCAGCGCCACCATCGGCGGCGCGATCGCCGTGAACGCCTCGGGGCCGCGCCGCATCAAGGCGGGCGCCGCGCGCGATCATGTTCTCGGCTTTCACTGTGTGACGGGGCGCGGCGAGAAAGTGAAATCCGGCGGCCGCGTCATGAAGAACGTCACCGGCTACGATCTCTCCAAGCTCGTCTGCGGCTCCTACGGAACGCTCGCGCTTCTCACGGAAGTAACGCTGAAGGTTCTGCCCAAAGCGGAAACGGAGCAGACTTTGCTCGTCGTCGGTCTCGACGAGGCGCAGAGCCTCGCACAATTGCGTCGCGCGGCCGGATCGCCGCATGAGGCGTCGTCATTCGCCATGCTGCCCGCCGGCGCCGGCCCCTTGGGGCGAGACCGCAATGTTGCGGCGCTGCGTCTCGAAGGCCCCGAGATATCCGTGGCGACGCGGCGCGATGCGCTCGTCGCCGATCTTGCCGACAGCGGCGCCGAGTTCGAGACGCTGCCGCAGGACGCCTCCGCCGCGCTTTGGGCGTCGGTGCGCGACGCCGCGCCCATCGCCGGGCATTCCGGCCAGGTCTGGCGCCTGTCGCTCGCGCCGACGGATGGCGTCGAGGCGGTCGCGGCGCTGCGGCGCGGCGGCGCGCCGATCCTCGCGCATTTCTACGACTGGTGCGGCGGGCTCGTCTGGCTCTGTCTCGAAGCCGCGTCGGACGCCCATGCGCGCGCCGTGCGCGCCGCCGTCGGCCGTTTCGGGGGCCATGCGACGCTCATTCGCGCCGCGGACGAGACGCGCGCGAAGGTCGATGTCTTTCACCCCCAGCCCGCGCCGCTCGCGGCTCTTACGCGACGCGTAAAAGAAAGTTTCGATCCGGCGCATGTTCTGGAGCGCGGACGCATGCGCGCGGAGTATTGAGATGCAGACGCACTTCTCGCTTGCGGCGCTCGCCGATCCCGACATGGCGCAATCGGAGAAAATCCTGCGCGCCTGCGTGCATTGCGGCTTTTGCACCGCGACCTGTCCGACCTATCTGCTCACCGGGGACGAGCTCGATTCCCCGCGCGGGCGCATCTATCTCATCAAGGAAATGCTGGAGAACGCGCGTCCGGCCGATGCGCGCACGGCGCGGCACGTCGATCGGTGCCTGTCCTGTCTGTCCTGCATGACGACCTGTCCCTCGAGCGTGCATTACATGCATCTCGTCGATCATGCGCGCACCCATATCGAGAAGACTTATCGCCGTGCCGTCGCGGACCGGGCGCTGCGCGCATTGCTCGCTGTTGTGCTGACGCGGCCCGCGTTGTTCAGGGTCGCGATGCGCGCGGCGGCGCGACTCAAGCCCTTCGCCGGGCGGTTGCCCGCGCCCCTGCGCCCGCTTCTGGCGCTCGCGCCCGACAAGGTCTCGCCGCCCTCGCAGGTCGACCGCCCGCAAATTTTGCCCGCCCTTGGCGTCCGCAGATTGCGAGTCGCCTTGCTGAATGGCTGCGCGCAGACCGTCCTCGACACGCGCATCAATGAAGCGACCGTGCGGCTGCTGACGCGCCATGGCGTCGAAGTCGTGGTGGCGCAGGGCGCGGGCTGTTGCGGCGCGCTCCCGCACCATCTGGGCAAGACCGGCCAGTCGCACGCGCTGGCGCGCCGCAATATCGAGGCCTGGACGCGCGAGATCGAAAATGGCGGCCTCGACCATATCGTCGTCAATACGTCGGGCTGCGGGACCAGCGTGAAGGACTATGGCTTCATGTTCCGCGACGATGCGAGGCTCGCCGAGAAAGCCGGACGTATTTCGGCGCTCGCCTGCGACGTGAGCGAACTCGTCGAGCGACTGGAGCTGACCCCGACCGGCGCCGCGCCGCGCCTGCGCGTCGCCTATCATTCCGCCTGCTCGCTTCAGCACGGCCAGAAGATCACGCGCGCGCCCGCGGCGATTCTGGAGCGCGCGGGATTCGAGGTTCTGGCTGTTCCGGAGGGCCATATCTGCTGCGGCTCGGCGGGAACCTACAATCTTTTGCAGCCCGAGATGGCCGGGAAGCTTCGCGCGCGGAAGGTGGCCAATATCGAAAGCCTCGCGCCGGACGTCATTGCCGCCGGCAATCTTGGCTGCATGACGCAGATCGGCGCCGGAACGACGATTCCGATCGTGCACACTGTGGAGCTTCTGGATTGGGCGACCGGCGGGCCGAGGCCAGAGAGTTTGGGACAATAGCCCCCTCGCTGAGTGGCGAGGGGGCTTCGTGGCCGTTTATCTCAGAAACCCGACGATATCCTTCACCGCGTTCATATTCTCGCGGGCGATGGCGCGGGCGCGTTCGGAGCCGTCGCGCAGCACCGTGTCGATATAGGTTTCGTCCTCGCGGATGCGGCGCATCTGCGCCGTGATGGGCGAGAGCTTCGCCACCGCGAGGTCGACGAGCGCGCTCTTGAAGGTCGAGAAATTGGCGCCGCCGAATTCCGCGAGCACGTCCGTCTTGGAGCGGCCGGAGAGCGCCGCGTAGATCCCAACGAGATTCTCCGCCTCGGGGCGCCCTTCGAGCCCTTTCTCCTCCGAGGGCAAAGGCTCGGGATCGGTCTTCGCCTTCTTTACCTTTTGCGCAATCTGATCGGCGTCGTCCGAGAGATTGATGCGCGAATATTCCGAGGCGTCGGACTTCGACATTTTCTTCGTGCCGTCGCGCAGGCTCATCACGCGCGTCGCGGGGCCGGAGATCAGCGGCTCGGGCAGGGGGAAGAAGGCGCCTCCGAAGCCATTGCGCTCGATCGACGGCCCGAAGTCATTGTTGAACTTTTGCGCAATGTCGCGCGCAAGCTCCAGATGCTGCTTCTGGTCGTCGCCGACCGGCACATGGGTGGCGCGATAGATCAGAATGTCGGCCGCCATCAGCACGGGATAGTCGAGGAGGCCGACGGAGGCGTTCTCGCGGTCCTTGCCGGCCTTGTCCTTGAACTGGGTCATGCGATTGAGCCAGCCGATGCGGGCGACGCAGTTCAGCACCCAGGCGAGTTCGGCGTGCTCGGGCACCTGGCTTTGATTGAAGACGATGTTCTTCTTGGGGTCGATCCCGCAGGCGAGGAAGGCCGCCGCGATTTCGCGCGTATTGTTGCGCAGTTCGATCGGGTCCTGCGGAACGGTGATCGCGTGCAGGTCGACGACGCAGTAAAGGCATTCGAAGCTTTTCTGCAGCTCCACGAACTTGACGATGGCGCCGAGATAGTTGCCGAGATGGAGGTTGCCGGTGGATTGCACGCCGGAGAAGACGCGCTGGGGGAAGCTGGACATGGGCTGCGCCGAAGGTTGAGGAACTTTGGCGGGTCTTATGGCAATGCCGGGGCGCTGGCGCAAGTGCGCGGCGCCGACCGGGCGGGTCGTGACTCCCGTCCCCGGCCGAGGGACGTCAGGCGCGGGGCTTTCGCCCCGCATCCTCGCATCACAAAATGAACCGGCTCAAATCCCGGTTCTTGGCCAGATCGCCGATGTGCTTCTCGACAAACTCCCCGTCGATCGCAATCTTCTCGCCGGCGCGGTCCGAGGCCGAGAAGCTGATGTCGTCGAGCACCCGCTCCATGACCGTTTGCAGACGGCGGGCGCCGATGTTCTCGACCGAGGTGTTGACCGCGACGGCGACCTTGGCGATGGCGTCGATGGCGGAGGGCGAAAATTCCAGCGTCACCCCTTCCGTGCCCATGAGCGCCACATATTGCTTGGTCAGGCAGGCTTCCGTCTCGGTGAGGATGCGGCGGAAATCCTCCTCGTTGAGCGAGGCGAGCTCCACGCGGATCGGCAGGCGGCCCTGAAGTTCGGGAAGCAGGTCCGACGGCTTGGCGACATGGAAGGCGCCCGAGGCGATGAAGAGCACATGGTCGGTCTTGACCGGGCCGTGTTTCGTCGCGACGGTCGTGCCCTCGATCAGCGGCAGCAGGTCGCGCTGCACGCCCTCGCGCGAGACATCGGCGCCGCCGCGGCCCTCGCGGGCGCAGATCTTGTCCATTTCGTCGATGAACACGATGCCATTGTTCTCGACCTCGTGGATCGCTTCGCGGACGCTCGCTTCCTGGTCGATGAGCTTGTCGCTCTCATCGGCGAGCAGCGGCCCGCGCGCCTCCTGCACCGTGAGCTTGCGCGGCTTGCCGCGCTGCATCGCCTTGCCGAAGAGATCGCCGAGCGAAAAGGCCGAGACGCTACCGCCGCCCGGCGTGTTCGGCAATTCGAACATCGGCATGCCGCCGCCGGTCTGCTGCAACTCGACTTCGATTTCCTTGTCGTCGATCTCGCCGTCGCGCAGCCTCTTGCGGAAAGTCTCGCGCGTCGCG
>RXIY01000027.1 GCA_003963405.1 Hyphomicrobiales bacterium | reverse complement strand
GGCGGATGAGCGGCCGCTTCCCTGGATAGGACGCAAGCGGCCGCTCGCCATTCTTGAACGGCAACATCGCCAAATCCTGCGCGATCGCCGCCGGCGCTCCGGCCGCGCCGCCCGTCAGGAAAGCTCCCGCCGCGCGCAGCAGGGACCGCCGGTCGATCATCAATTTCCTCCGAAAACAGGACGTTCAAAAAAAGTATGGCGGCGGCTGTGCCGCCATGAGCGGCGGCGAGAGGGCGTCACGTGTTGCGGGGCTGCGGCACGATCCTCAGATAGGGCTTCGGCGCCTTCCAGCCGTCGGGATAGATTTTCCTCGCCTCCTCGTCCGAGACAGAGCCGGCGATGATCACATCCTCCCCCGGCCGCCAGTTCACGGGCGTCGCCACTTTGTGCGTCGCCGTCAACTGAAGCGAGTCCAGGATACGCAGCACCTCGTCGAAATTTCTCCCCGTCGTCATCGGATAAACGAGGATGCATTTGATTTTCTTGTCCGGCCCGATGATGAAGACGTTTCGGACGGTCTGATTATCCGCGGGGGTGCGCTTGGCTGCGTCGCCCGAGGCGCTCGCCGGGAGCATCCCATAAAGCTTGGAAACGCGCAGGTCGGGATCCCCGATCATCGGGTAATTCGGCGAGGCGCCCTGTGTTTCCTCGATATCCGCCGCCCATTTCGCATGGTCGTCGACCGGATCGACGCTCAGGCCGATCAGCTTCGCATTACGCTTGTCGAACTCGCGCTTCATCTTCGCCACATATCCGAGTTCAGTCGTGCAAACCGGCGTGAAATCTTTCGGGTGAGAAAAGAAGACGACCCACGAGCCGTCGATCCAGTCGTGGAATCGCAGGTGTCCCTGTGTCGTTTCCGCTTCGAAATCAGGGGCGGCGTCGCCAATCTGGAAAGACATCTCGACCTCCCTACTGGAGCCGTCGAACACCCGAGTCCGCCAGCCAAGCGGTTAGAATTGCGCCCTGACGCGCCGCGCGCAAGGGGGAGCGCCAGTTGGGCCGCTCATTTTCTCGCGGGTTTCCATGCAGGCGGCGCAAGGGTGGCCAAACGGCCGGCGCGAGCGCCGCTTCTGCGGGTGACGAGGGTCAGATCGGCCTGAGCGGGCGGAGTCTGAAAATAGACGTCCATGAGGCCGCCTCCTGGATCGACTCACGGCCCAGTTCCTGAAAAACGTCCTGCACCCTGTCCTGTTCGGCGTCCTCGAGCGTTTCTGGCAGGATCGTGAGCGCGCGGCCGAAGAGCAGGTTCATTCTCTCATATTGCATCGCTTGCGCCGTCCGGCCGAGCTGTTCCGCATAACCCTGGATCGCGGCCGCCGCCGCGGTCAAGAGCTCGAGCAGAAGCGGCACATAGGCGGCGCCGTGAAAGGGGATGAAATTTTTCCAGTCGACGGAGAAATATTTGCTGGCGCCGATCAGAAAAGTGCCGGCGCCCGCAAGCGCCACGAAGCTCACCGAGATCGATTTGCTGCGGCGCGCGACCTGCGCGTGATGCGCGCCGCGCGCGCGGAAATAGGCGAGTTGGCCCTTGACCCATACATCGCGACAGACGCCATAACGCGATGCGTCGAGAGACAGGCCCAGCGCGAGTCCGTGGCCCTGGAAACACTCGAGGGATTTCAGCGAAAGGCGAACCCATGAGAGTTCGAGCGTCTGACAGAGTGGATAGGCCTCCGCCACTGTCTGCCTTATTCCGGCGATTTTCCAGAAAATGCCGACTCTCGCCGCCTCCGACAAAGCGCGATAATCGAGATATCTCGCCTGATATTCGCGCCGCCGCGCGAATAAATAAAGCGCAAAGGAACAAAAAAACAGGAGCTGATAAATGATGAGCGCATAGGCTTTGAGGCCCGGCTCAATGGAGGGAACGCCAAGCGCGACCGCCATGAGAAACGCCAGCGCGAACAACAGTCTCCAGACGTTCTTGAAGCGGTTTTGATAGTATTGCGCCAGCAGATCGGCGACCGCATAGGTCGCGCAGAGCAGCGGCGCCGCATGCAGAACGAGAGAGCGGTCCTGCTCCGCAACCCCGGTCGGGTCCGGCGCATCTGAAAGCCGGATCAGCGCCTGGCGGAACAGCGCTTCGCCCGCATGAGAGGAGAGCAGGCGCTTCGCATCCCCGTTATAATGGGTCGTGAGCCTGATATAGGCGTCGAAATCCTTCCAGACCTTTGCATCCGCCTCCTGCCCGGATGTCTCTGATCCAGCCGCCTGAAAGTCTCTGCCCCAGGGTAATGTTCGAACCGAGAGGCGGTCGTCTCGCGCGGTCCGACGCGGCGCGGTGATCACGATGACGGGGCCTGCGCCGGCGCCGTCGAGGCAGTCCCTGACCGCTCTGTCGGAGTTCAGGCCGAAGCCCGTTCTCCTGATCGAGACGATCTCGGCCGTGCCGCCCGTCTTGGCGTCGTGTGAATCGCCGTCCCAAAGGGCGAGGAGGATATGGCAGCGCCGGATGATGAACAGGCCGGCTTCCCTGTACTGAAGCGCCCGGCGCGCCGGGTCGGTCCGGATGGAGTCGAGGGTCGCGCCTCCGGCGAGGGGCATCTCCGGCGCCGTTATGGCGAGGCTCAGCAAGCGGTCGAACTCGGCGGCGGCCGCAGAGTCCGGCAGGAAATCGCGCCGATATTCCCCCGCGGGCATCGGCAGCGGGGAGACGAGTCCCGCGCCGAATTCCATCGCCACGCGGGCGACGAGCTGATCCGCGCCCTCGGCAAGCGACGACATTACGATCAGCGGCGTGTCCTCGTCGGCGCCGAGATAATCCGCCTTGATCCTGGAAAAGGCCCCCCGGACCTCGCGTTCCAGGGCGCCGATGTCCCCCTCGCGCAGGTCGCGATGCCCCGTCACGCCGATGATGAGCGGCAGTCTGCACTGGAGTCCCGAAACGACGCCAGTGCGCGCCGAAGACAGATCCCTCATAACGCCCTCTCCAACAACTCGTGCGTTATTTGTTTTTCGGCCGCGATCTTCCCGAAGCTGTAGAGCGAAGGAATGTTGTCGGGATTTTCCATCTGCCGCAATTTGACAATATCGTCGGCGCTCAGCGTGACGCCCACATTCTGCGTCAGCCACTGCTGTTCCAGCTTGATGTCGCAGCGGTGAAAATGGAAGAGCTTTCCGAAAGGCGGCGTCGCGTCTTTCAGATCGCCGAGTTCGGAGTTGATCGGCCATGGAAGCGACGACTGCCCGAGCCAGGACATGAGCGTCAAAGTCAGTTCCTGATTGTCGGAGATTTGCGCGGCGAGCGCGTTGATGGCGAGGAGCAGCGAGGGCGCTCTTTGTGCTTCTCTCGTGGTGAGCTTGGGCCGGTAGGAGCCGGTTCCAACGGACAGGATGAAAAGATCGTCGACGCCGGTCTTCCATTCTAGGCGATAGGGCGGAAGAACCGCCGTGAGGAACAGCGCGAGCGAGGGATTGTTGTGCGGCGTAAGGCCGCCGTCCAGAAAAAGGCCGGGCTCCATGCCCTTGACGATTTCGATCGTCTGCGGATCGAAATAATAGGGCGCGGCGGTGCTCGCCCGGATCACGTCGGGCAGCGAAAGATAGCTGTTGCCGACGAAGGAATTGTCCTGCGGCGTCTCCCAAAAGACCGAGCGTGGATTGTTCATGACGATCCAGCAGCTTCCGGTATCGAGCCGCTTGAGGACCATGCACAGTCCGGTCTTGAGCTTTTCGGAGCCGAGCGTGCAGCCCGAGAATGTCCTGTCGAGCTCCTCGTGAAGCGCCGCGCCGTCGAAATTCGCATGCCACCCTGGCAGGTGGAACATCGACGATCTGAATACTTTCGGCGCCAGCCTCTCATAGAAGGTATGAATTTCGCCGGCCGAAAATCCCGTCGCCAATCCGGCCGCGATGATGGCGCCCGTCGATGTCCCGCCGATCAGGTCGAAATATTCGCAAAGGCGCACGTCGCGCCCCTCGATGTCGGCGAGCACGTGCTCGATTCGCTCCAGGAAGGCGATCGAGACGGCGCCGCGCACGCCGCCGCCGTCGAGCGAGAGAATGCGCTTTCTCCCAGGGCTGAAGAGGTGGCGGTCACGCGGGCGCGCATATGTGTCGTCCATGGCGGTCGAGAGTCCCTCGCAGGTGGAAACGGGTGCGTCATTCTTGAAATCTATTTGTGATTGGGGAGCGTGGACTGAGCGCCGGCCGCGCCCGCGGGCGCCAAACCGAGCGCTCGGAGCTTTTGATCGAAGCCATTGATTTTTTCTCGCAGCTCGACGGCGAGCCGTTGCATCTTCTCCAAATCGCTCGACGACATGTCGTTCAGCTTGATCGAGACCTCCGTGAGCTTCTGGAGCTTGCGGCTTCTGACGAACTGGTCCGCGGCGACCACGAGCCTGTCGAGATGATCCACCGCCGTCGCCAGGTTCTCGAAATTGATCGTGGCGGGTCGCGCCCCATCGCCGCCGCCGGGCTTCTGCAACAGCGGTTGCAGGGACTCGTCGACCTGGCCGAGATTCCATTTCAGCGCGCTCAAAGAGCTCGGCACGCCGTTCAGCGTCTCGGTGAGCCGGCCGTAGGTCGTCGAAAAATGAGCATAAAGCTCCCTGAGGTCGGGATAGTTCCGGCGTGCATCCTCGACGAGGAGCCTTGGATAACGCTGGCCCGGCAGGGCTGTCAGATCCGGAGCATCGGCCGAGGCGCCGATGAGGCTGATGAAGGCGGAGCCCATCAGCTCTGTCTGTCTCAGTCTCGCCGTCGTATCGGTTCTGACCGGCGTCGCCTTGTCGATTTTCGCAAGAACGACGGCGCTCGCAGAATCCGCCGGAATTGAAATCTTCGTGACCTCGCCGACCTTCAGTCCATTGAAATAGACAGGCGTGCCGAGCGTGAGGCCCACGGCGGGGCCCGAAAAGTCCATCTCGTAGAGAACGTCGTTGGACGTCCATGCCGGCGCCAGGATGAAGAAGGCGAAGCGGAGCGCCGCCGCCAGCGTGGCGAGGACGAAAACGCCAACGAGCAGGTAATTGGCCCGGATTTCCATATGCGCCTCTTTTGCTCCAACGCGCGTTTCGACGCCGCGATTTATCTCATCAGACCCGACGGAGGGCGTCCGCCGGACGCATGGAAGCAGCGCGCCAGGCGGGATAGAGGGCGCCCAGCCCGCAGAGGCCGACGGCGGCGAACAGGATCGGCAGGATGATGGCAAGCGAGGGGCGAAACGCCAGTATCTCGCCGACCGTCGGGAGGTATTTGAACGAATGGGAGATGGCGAAGGATGCGGGAACGCCGATGAGACACCCGGCCAATCCGATGACGAGCCCCTCCAGAACGATGGACGCCATCGTCCGCCAGCGCGACCAGCCGATCGCCATCATGATCCCGATTTCGCGCGTCCGTTCCTGGATCGCCATGAGCAGCGCATTGAGGACGCTGAGGGCGCCGAGCGTAAGCGCGATGATCGATATGGCTTTGGCGACGGCCTTCAGGACCGCGAGATTTCGATCGCGTTGCAAAAGCTCGTCGGTCGGAGCGGCCGAAAGGGGGCCGAGCCGGGCGATCTGCGCCCTTATCGCCGCCACGCGCTGCGGCGTCACGGCCGGCGCCAGCTTGATATGGAACATGGTGACGCTCTTGTTGCGAAAGGACACGGTCTGGAGCTTCGAAAGAACCGTGTAAATCAGCGAGCGGTTCAGCGCCGACTGGTAATTTGAGACGCCGACGACGGTGAAAGGCTCGTCGAGAATGGTGAGC
This sequence comes from Hyphomicrobiales bacterium, assembly GCA_003963405.1. Taxonomy (GTDB): domain Bacteria; phylum Pseudomonadota; class Alphaproteobacteria; order Rhizobiales; family Beijerinckiaceae; genus Methylocystis. The sequence continues at coordinate 40,601 of RXIY01000027.1, read as the reverse complement.
CGGTCTCCGACTTTCTTGTTCAGGGCGGCCGCCGCATCCTGCCCGAGAACGGCGGCGCCGGTTTCGCCGGGAAGGGGGCGGCGGCCCTGCGCGATCGGCATTTTCTTCCAGAAGACGCTGTCTTCCGGCGACCCCATCACCAGCCTCTGCCGCTTGTTGTCGATGGGCGCGAACATGATGATTTCGCCATCGGCCGCGACGACGTCCTTGATGGCCGCGAGCGCCGGCCTGTAGCTCTCCGCAATGGAGCTCTCGAAAAGGTCGGAGGCGCTTCTCGAGAGAACGACGAGGTCGGCGCCGCGCTCCTCGACGCCCTCGCCGGCGCCCTGCTCGATGCTGTCCGCGAGGGCGACCAGACTGAGAGACGAGGCGACGGCCAGACCGACGCTGAGCGACACGATTGCGGTGCGCGCAAACCGGCGTTGCAGGTTCCGCAGGGCGAGCGTCAGAAGGTTCAAGACAGCTGTTCCTCCGGCTGGGTCGACGGCGCCGCGCAAGGAGCGCCGGCGATTTGCATGTCCTCGACGATCGCGCCGTCCTTCAGGAGAATGCGCCTCGGGCATCGCGCCGCTATGGTTTCGTCATGTGTCACGATGGCGAGGGCTGTTCCGTGCGTTCGCTGGATTTCGAGCAGGAGATCGACGATGGCTTCCGAATTGGCGCTGTCGAGATTGCCCGTCGGTTCGTCCGCGAGCAGCAGTTGCGGGTCGTTCGCAATGCTTCGGGCGATCGCCACGCGCTGGCGTTCGCCGCCCGAAAGGCTCGAGGGCAGATGATCGAACCGCGCGCCGAGGCCCACTCTTTCGAGCAGCGCCGCCGATCGGGCGCGTCTTTCTCTGGCCGACAGCCCTTTTCCCATCAGCGCCATTTCGACGTTCTCATGCGCCGTCAGAGCCGGCAGGAGCAGGAATTCCTGAAAGATGATGCCGATCTGCCGGCCCCGCAGACGCCTCCATCCTTCCTGGTCGCGGACCGGCTGCTCCCGCCAATAGATCGTCCCCGACGAGGGCGTGTCGCAGCCGCCGAGGATATGAATCAGGCTGCTCTTGCCGCTGCCGCTCCGCCCCAGGATCGCGATGCATTCGCCTGCGTATATGGAAAGGTTCACGTCGCGCAGGGCGACCACGGCCCCGTCCGGAAAGATGCGGGAGACATTTTCGGCGCGCATCAGCGGCGCGTCACTCGTCATGATGGAACCTGCCCCCCCGCCTCGTGGCCGCTAGCGCGCGATCGCCTTCGTCGTCGCGTCGATGTCATTGTTCGTCTGGTCGAGCAACGCGTTTGTCTGGTCCCTGAGCGTGAGGGACATGCTCACGCCGTCGAGAATCACGTCTGCGATGCGCAGCCGTTTGGCGCCCCGCAGCCGCCAGATCGCGAAATGCGGCGGATCCTGCGTCTGCGTCGCGAGCAGCTGGTCTCCCGCTTCTCCCTTGCGCAGGCCGACGACCTTCGGCGCCTCGCCCTTGTTGTCCTGGTTCTGCTGGACGCATTTGCGCACGATCCAGCGCATCGCGGCGCTGCGATAGGCCTCGCGCCGGGCGGGAGAGAGGCTGTTCCATATCCTTTCCGCGCCGACCTTCGCCACCGCGTCGATGTCGATGAGCGACGCCGACTGGCGGGCGCAAGCGCTTTCGGCGGCCGCAGCCGGCTTGCCGGCCAGTTCGGCGGTCTGCCCCACGATCGTCGCGACGATGGCTTTCACCGCCGGGTCCAGCGCCGCCACGCCGCCCTCGGCCGCGGCGTAGCCGGGCAAAGCGCCAGCCGTCAGCGTCGCGGCGATCCACAGCGGAAGCAGACGATGAACCACGCAGAAAGACCTCCCTCGGGGCGCCGAGACTCTTTCTAGCCCCCTTTCGCCCGGCGGCGCAAAGCGCCCTCGCTTTTGCCGTTCATGCATAAGCTTTCGTCTGCGACATTTTAAAGCAAGGAGACGCCGGCGCCGAAGGACGGGACAACTCTGACCGGGGATAAGCTCATGAGAAAATGAGACAATCATGGTTGCAACGGACAAGCGTGAGCGTGGGCGTAGACGCCCGGTTGCTGATGGGCTTTTCCACAGAGAAGGGGTAGCATTGTCTTCGGCCTGCGCGAGCCGGTAAGACAGTTATCCTCTGGACTTGAGAAAAAGCGCCAATTGGAACGCCGCTTGGTTCTGCGCCTTTTGCGCGAAACGCATATGGAAGGGTCGAGCGGACGAGGGCCGTGAATGAAATTCAATATTGCGTTGACACCCGAGCATCGTCTGGACGCCGGGATTGCAATAGCGGGCTGCAGGGCGGGGGAATGCGGCGTTCTTGATCTCGGCCTGCGGGATGCGGCGGCGGGCGTGGCGTCCGAGATCCGCAGGCTCGCCTCCCTTGCCGGCAAACGGGGCGAGTGGGGCGTTCGCTGGGACACGCAGTCTCTCGAGTCGCGGAATGCGGACGCGCTCGCCGAGGCGTTACATTCACCCGCGCCGGTCCTCGTCCTGGCGGGACTGGATCTCCGGGGAGGGTCTACCGCAAGGACTCTCGCCGGTTTCCGCAAGCTGTCAGGCAGGATTCTCATCGAGGCCTACTGTCTCGAAACGGCGCGCGCGGCGGCGGCGCTCGGTTGCGACGGCCTCCTCATGAAAGGGCATGAAGCGGGCGGGCGCGTCGGGCCTCGCTCGAGCTTTATCCTGCTTCAGGAGCTTCGAGGCAAGATCGACATTCCCTACTGGATTCAGGGCGGCGTCGGCTTGCGCAGCGCCCCGGCCGCCATCCTCGCCGGCGCGGCGGGCGTCGTTCTTCGCGAACAATTGTGGCTGACGGAGGAAAGTCCGTTCGCCGCGCGCGAAAAAGAGCTTTTCGCGAACTGCGATGGGAGCGAGACCTTTCTCCTCGCCGCCCGAAGCGGGCCTTACCGCTTTTTCGCGCGGTCGGGGCGACGCCGGCTTCGGGAGCTGGAGGCGGCGGCGCTGGAGGGCGAGGCGTGCGAGGATCTGCTGCGCAGCCATCTCTCGCAGGCTGACGCGCCGCTGGTTCCCATGGGCCAGGAGATCGCTTTCGCCGGGTATTTGGCCAATCGCTACGGCTCCGCCGGCCGCATACTTGCGGCGCTGCGGGAGACGATCGAGGACGCGGTCCACGACGCGGGGGCGCAGACCCTGCTGGCGGCGGGCGCGCCCCTCGCGCAGATGCACGGGACCGCGTTCTCGATCGTTCAGGGCCCCATGACGCGCGTCAGCGACGTGGCGCGCTTCGCCCAATCCGTCGCCGAGGCCGGCGCCTTGCCCTGCGTGGCGCTGAGCGTGCTTCGCAAGCCACAGGCGGAGGCCTTGCTGACGAAGACGCGTGAGCTGCTCGGGGACCGTCCCTGGGGCGTCGGCCTTCTCGGTTTCGCCCCTTTGGAGCTGCGGCGGGAGCAACTCGAGGCGATCGCCGCCGCGGCGCCGCCCTTCGCCATCATCGGGGGCGGGCGGCCGAGCCAGGCGCGCGAGCTGGAAACACTCGGCGTCACGAGTTATCTCCATGCGCCCTCGCCGGGCCTGCTCGAGAGTTTTCTCGAGGAAGGCGCGCGCAAATTCGTCTTCGAGGGCAATGAATGCGGCGGCCATACCGGCCCGCGCACGAGCTTCGTTCTGTGGGAGCTCGCCATAGAGACGTTGCTGTCCGCCAAAGCCGATCCGTCCTCGATCGCCATTCTGTTCGCCGGCGGGGTGCATGACGCCCTGTCGGCCGCCATGGTCGCCGTCATGGCCGCGCCGCTCGCGGCGAGGGGCGCAAAAATCGGCGTCGTGATGGGGACGGCCTATCTCTTCACCGAGGAAATCGTCCGCACCGGCGCGCTGGCGCAGGCGTTCCAGGAGGAGGCCGTCGCCTGCCGCACAACCGAGCTGCTTCAGTCCGGCTTGGGTTTTTACACGCGCTGCGCGCATACGCCGTTCTGCGATGAATTCAACCGCGTGCGGCGCGAGCTGATGATGCAGGGGGCGTCCCGGGAGGAGATGATCCGCCGCCTCGAGCTGCTCAACATCGGGCGCCTGCGCATTGCGTCGAAAGGCGTCGCGCGCGCCGCCAGCGGCGAGGGATATGTGACCGTCGATTCCGACACGCAGCGTCGTGAGGGCCTCTTCATGCTGGGCGACGCCGCGATCCTGAAAACGCGGCCGACGACGATCGCCGCCCTCCATCGGGACGTGAGCGAAAACAGCATGGCGCTGCTTGCGGCTTTCGCGCAGGCCCCCCGGCCGCGGACGCGGGGGAAAAGCGATGCGGACGGGGATATCGCCATCGTCGGCATGGCCTGCCTGCTCCCCGGCGCGGCCGGCGTCGGCGCCTACTGGCGCAACATTCTGCGCCGGGTGGATGCCATGCGCGAGGTCGATCCGGCGCGCTGGGAGGCCGAAACCTTCTACGACCCGCGCCGCGCCGTCGCCGACAAGGTCTGCTCCAAATGGGGCGGCTTCCTGGACGATACGCCATTCGATCCCACCCGCTACGGCATTCCGCCGGCGAGCCTGCGCTCGATCGAACCCATGCAACTGCTCGCGCTCGAAGTGACGCGGCGCGCGATTGAGGACGCCGGGCTCGACAGGCGGCCCTTTCCGCGGGAGAGAACCTCGGCCATTTTCGGCGCCGGCGGCCTGCACGACATGGGCATCGCCTATGTCTTCCGCACCGAACTCGAACGCTATCTCCAGCGCGTTCCCGGCCTCGCGGAAGAGACCCGCAGGGAGATCGTGGACCGGCTTCGCACGCACGAACTCCCCGACTGGACCGAAGACTCCTTCCCCGGATTTCTCGGGAACGTCGTCGCCGGCCGCGTCGCCAATCGTTTCGACCTCGGCGGCATGAATTTCACCGTCGACGCGGCCTGCGCCTCCTCGCTCGCCGCGCTCGAAATCGGCGTGCGGCATCTGCGCGACGGCGACGCCGACATGGCGGTCGTCGGCGCCATCGACGGGACGAACAATTCCGTTTCCTTCATGGCCTTCGCCCAGACGCACGCGCTCTCGCCGGGCGGTCGCTGCCGGCCCTTCGACGATGGCGCCGACGGCATCGCCATCGGCGAGGGCGTCGCCGTGCTCGTCCTCAAGCGGCTCGCCGACGCCGAGCGGGACGGCGACCGCATCCGCGCCGTCATCAAGGGGATCGGCGGGTCGAGCGACGGGCGCAACAAGAGCCTGACCGCGCCGCATCCGCAGGGTCAGGTGGCGGCCCTGCGCCGCGCCTATCGGGACGCTGCGGTCGATCCAGCGACGGTCGAACTCATCGAAGCGCATGGCACGGGAACGGCCGCGGGCGACAAATCGGAGATCGAGTCGCTCTGCCTCGCCTTCGCGGACGACGCCATCGCGCGGCAAGGCTGCGCGATCGGCTCGGTCAAATCCATGATCGGCCACGCCAAGGTGGTCGCCGGACTCGCGGGCGTGATCAAGAGCGTGCTGGCGCTCGATCACAAGACCCTGCCGCCAACCCTCGGCGTCGAAACGCCGAACAGGCGGGTCGACTTCGCGAGGACGCCTTTCTACATAAATTCGGAAACGCGGCCCTGGCTGTCGAGCCCCGACCATCCGCGCCGCTGCGGCGTGAGCGCCTTCGGATTCGGCGGCGCGAATTTCCACGTCGTGCTGGAGGAATATGCGGGCGGTTATCGCCCCGGCGACCGCGCCGATCTCGGCCCCCGCGACGCGGAGCTGTTCGTCTTTCGCGGGCGATCGCCGGCCGATGTCGCCGAGGCTGTCGCCGGCCTCGAGCGCCTGATCGCCGGTTGCGCCGAATTCGACGTGGCGGCGCTCGCCTATGCCCAGGCGCTCGCCCGGCCCGAAGCATCGGGCGGGGCAGTGGAGGACGGCTGCCGGCTCGCGCTCCTCGCGGCTTCGCCCGCAGACCTCTCGGCCAAGCTGGCGCTCGCGCGGGACATGCTCGCCGAGGGGCGCGCCCGCAAGCATCCGGGCGGGATCTATATCGGCGATGGGGCGGCGGCGCCGGGGAGCGTGTGTTTCCTCTTTCCCGGCCAGGGGTCGCAGAGACTGAACATGCTGCGCGATCTCGTTGTCGGCATGCCGCGTCTGCACGCTGTCTTCGAGCGGGCGGACGCCCTGCTCGGCGATCTGCCGCAAAAGCTTTCCCGTCACATCTACCCGATCGCGTGCTTCTCGGAGGAGGCGCGCAAGGCGCAGGCCGACGCGCTCGACGCGACGCGCATCGCGCAGCCGGCGCTGGGCGCGGTCGAACTCGCCGCGCTGGAGGCGCTGCGTGGATTCGGCCTGACGCCGGATTTCGTCGCGGGCCACAGTTACGGGGAATATGTCGCGCTCTGCGCGGCCGGCGTGATCGGCCCCGACGAGCTGATCCGTCTTTCCGATCTGCGCGGGCGCGTGACGGCGGAGGCGGGCGCGCGATCGCCTGGAACAATGGCGGCGGTGAACGCCGGCGCGGCGCGCGTCGAGGCGCTCCTGCGCGAGCGCGGGCTGGCCGTCTCCGTCGCCAATCACAATGCGCCCGATCAGACGCTCATCGCCGGCGCTCCCGAGGCGATCGACGCCGCCGCGCCGGTCCTGCGTGAACAAGGGTTGCGCGTCGCCCGTCTGCCGATCGGCACGGCCTTTCATTCGCCGGCGATGGAGCGCGCGCGCGTCGCTCTCGGGAAGCGGCTCGAAAAATTCAGCTTTCAGCCGCCGAAAATTCCCGTGTTCAGCAATGCGACGGCGAAGCCCTATCCGGAGACGGAGGCCGAGATTCGCGCGCTGCTGGCGCAGCACATTCGCGAGCCGGTCCGTTTCGTGGACGAGATCGAAAATCTCTACGAAGCGGGCGCGCGCATTTTCGTCGAGGTCGGTCCGGGCCAGGTTCTGAGCGGGCTCGTCAAACGGATACTCGCGGAAAAGCCGCATGCGGCGCTCGCCATCGACGCGCCCGCGCGGCCCGGCTGGCTTCAGCTCGCGCATCTGCTCGCGGAGGCTGCCGCGCTTGGCTGCCCCGTCGACCTGCGCGCCTGGTTCGAGGGGCGCGGGCTCGTCGCGAGCACGCCGGAGCGGGTGATCGAACAGGCGCGCGCGGAGGCGGAGCCGGGCCCGATGGTCTGGCGCGTAAACGGCGGCCGCGCGGCGCCGTGGCGTGAGGCTGCGGCGATGACGCCAGCCAACCGAGCCGAGGCCGCGCCGCGCCCGGCGAAAACTTCAGTTCGAGCAAAAAACGAGGACATCAGCCAAGTGGACGACAAGCCGAGCCAAGTGGACGACAAGCCGCGCCAGCCTTTCGCCGGCTCTTCGCAGGTCGATCAGGTTCAGCAGAACATCGCCCAGTTCATCGAATTGCAGCGGGAACAGCAGGAGACTCTGCGCCGCTTTCTCGATTTGCAGAGCCGACTGCTGGAAGCGTCCGGAGCAGGAGCGGCCGCCGTTGGGGAAGCGCCCGGCCTTCCCACCCTGGGCGTTCCGCCGGCGCCGATCCTGCCGCGCCTGATTCCGACCGCGCCGGGCGGGGAGCCCGCCGCCGGGCCGTCGCATGACGCGTCGCCGGCCAAGGCTGCAACGCCCGAGGCCATGGCCGGAACGATGCCGCCCGCGCAGCCGGCGATCGCCGCCCAGCGGGTGAAGGACAAGACGGAGCCCGGCGCCGGATGGGCGACGACCGAGCAGTTTCGCGCCGATCTTTTGCGCGCCGTCTCGGTGCGCACCGGCTATCCGGAGGACATGCTCGATCCGGCGGCGGATATGGAAGCCGATCTTGGAATCGACTCCATCAAGCGCATCGAGGTCTTCAGCGAACTCAAGGATCGCTACGACTTCATGGCCGGGCGCGACGAGGAAACCGTCTTCGACGAGCTTGCGGGCCTCAAGACGCTCGACGCGATCGTCGCCTGGTACGACGGCATGACGAGCGGCGCGCCGGCGGCCGAGGGGAAAGCGGTCGATCCGGTTTCCCTGCCCCCCTCTCTCCCCGAGGCGCCCCCTCTGGCGCCCGCGTCGCCGTCGGCCTCTGTAGACCGCTATGTCTTGAGAGCTGCGGCGGCGGAGCCGCTCCCCGCCGGGCGCCCGCCGCGCGCCATGGACGCGCCCGTCCTGTTGTTGGGTCCGGCGACCCCGGTGAGCGAGGCGCTGATCGAGGCGCTGACAAATGACGGCCAGCAGGTTTGTCGCGCCGCGCCGGGCGTCGAGACGCGCGCTCTGGGAGATGGGCGCTTCGAGGTCGATTTCTCGTCGCAGGCTTCCGTCGAAGAGCTGCGGCGGCTGATCGCGGTCGAAGGCGTCGAGCCGACCGGCGCGCTCATTTCACTCCTTGGCCTGTCCTCCGCCCCGGATTCGGCGGCGCGCGAGACGTTCCTGGCCGCCAAGATCTTCGAGCCCGATCTGCGAAAGGCCGCCGTGGCGGGCGAAGCCTGGCTCGTGACGGCGACCGCTCTCGACGGGCGCTTCGGTCTCGGCGGTGGAGCCGATTTCGCGCCCGAGGCCGCAGGCGCACACGGCGTTGCGAAATCCATCGGGCGCGAGTGGCCGGGCGTCAGCGTCAAATGTCTCGATTTCGACCCCGCGCTGTCCGCGCAGGCGGTGGCCACGGCTTTCCTCGCCGAGTGGCGCGCGCGAGAGGACGACGCCTCCCTTGAAGTCGGCGTCACGCCGGCCGGGCGCTGGCGGCTCGAACTCGATCGCGACAGCCGCCTGAAACCGGAAGCAAGCGAACTCGATCTCGACGAGGAAAGCGTGGTGCTCGTCACCGGGGGCGCCCGCGGCGTCACGGCGCGCGTCGCCCTTGCGCTCGCCGAGCGGCGCCGGCCGCGCCTCGTCATCGTCGGCGCCAGCGCCGAGCCCGCCGAGGAGAGCGACGAGACTCGCGGCGTCGAAGACCACGAGACGCTCAGGAAAACGCTGATCCGCGAGCTTGGGAAGAAGGCCTCCGGCAGGCCGAAGCCCGCGCAGGTGGAGCGGGCCCTGGCGCGCCTCCTCAAGGATCGTGAGATCAGGAGCAATCTTTCGGCGATGCGGGCGTGCGGCGCCGAGGTGGAGTACCATGCGCTCGACGTGCGCGACGCCGAGGCCTTCGGCCGGTTGCTCGATGGGCTCTACGCCAGATGGGGCCGCATCGACGGCGTGATTCACGGCGCCGGAGTCATCCATGACAGGCCGACGCGCGAAAAGTCGCTCGATTCCTTCGACGCCGTCTATGAAACGAAGGTCTCGCCGGCGCTTGCGCTCTCCCGCAAGCTGCGGCCGGAGTTCCTCAGATTCATCGCCTTCTTTTCCTCGGTGGCGGGGCGCTTCGGCAACGCCGCCCAGTCGGATTACGCGGCGGCCAACGAGGTCCTGAACAAGCTCGCCGATCGTCTCTCACAGGAATGGCTGCATGTCAGGGTCGTCTCGATCAACTGGGGGCCATGGGAAGGGGGCATGGCGAACGCGCAGATCCTCAGGCTGATGGCCAGGCAGGATATCGAACCCATCCCGCTGGAGGTCGGCGCGCGCTTGTGCCTCGCCGAACTCGCCCGGCGTCCCGGCGAAGCGGAAGTCGTCATCGCCGCCACCCTCGAGAAGATCGCCGCGGCGCGCGTGCGCAAATCGGCGACGCCGTCCGAGAACCGCGAGACGGCGCCGCTGGACGCGACGGTTTGAGCCGGGCTTGCCGAAGTCCCGTGCGCGCGCCGGAGGGGCGATGATCAGGCTCGTTGATGCGCCGGCCGCCGACGACGGCGTAGGACAGGCCCCCGACGACATGGCGGGCGCCTTGCCCTTTATCGGGCGGACGGTCGAGTATCGGCCGGGCGAGAGCCTCGTCGTCGAGCGCATTCTGGATCTTGCCGAAGATCTTCATCTCGCCGACCACGCCTTCGTCCATGCGCCGGGCGTGAAGCCGCTGTCTGCCTGCCTGCCCGTGCTGCCGATGACGCTCAGTCTGGAGGCCATGGCCGAGGCCGCCGCCTGTCTCGCCCCGGGCTACGGGCTCATCGGCGCCGCCGAGGCGAAGGCGAGCCGCTGGATCGAACTCGCCGACGTCGACCGGCTCGCCTTGCGCATCGTGGCCCGCCACGAGGCCTATGACGCCTCGCGCGACGTTCACCAAATCCGAGCCGCCATTCAGCCGGATGGCGCACCCGCGCCCGCCGTCACGGCGCTATTCTTCTTCTCGAAGCGCTATCGGCTCGATCTCGCCTTCACGCTCAGCGCCTTCTCCAGGCCCCATCCGCACGCGCTCACGGGCGAGGAAATCTATCGCGAAAGACTGCTCTTTCACGGACCTGCCTATCAGTGCCTTGCCGGCCCGATCACGCTCGCCGACGAGGGCGTCGCATGCGAGATGCGCGCTCTTTCGGCCGCCGGCCTGTTTCGCAGCAATGCGCGGCCCCAGTTGCTGCTCGATCCGCAGATTCTGGACGGCATCGGGCAGCTCATCGGCGTCTGGGCGATGGCGCGCGAACGCTACGTCTTTCCGATCGGACTCAAACGACTCGAATTGTACAGGCCGTCTCCGGCCGCCGGGACGCGCCTTCCCGTGCGCATCGACATCACGTCCGACTCCGGCAAGACGCTGGAGGCGAATATCGAGGCGCAGGACGGCGCCGGCGGAGTCTGGATGCGCATCGAGGGCTGGCGTATGTGGAAGTTCCGCTGGGATCGGCGGTTTGTCGATTTCCGCCGCGCGCCGGCCAGAGAGGCGCTGAGCGACGATTATGCGCTGGAGGGCTTCGCTGGCGTCTGCCGCATGATCCGGCTCTCCGACGTTTCGGATTTCGACCTCGCCCTGCTCGCGCGCCATTATCTGCATGTCGAGGAAATGCCGGCTTTCACACAAAAGGCCGGGGCGCCGCGACGCCAGCGGCAATGGCTCCTCGGACGTGTCGCGGCAAAGGACGCCGTCCGCGCCTGGTTGAAGAGAGCCGGCGCGGAGGCGATTCACCCGGCCGCGCTTCGCATCGTCCATGACGAGTCGCGGCAGCCCGTGATCCGTCATGCGGCGCTTCCCGACGCGCGGCTTCCGAAGATCAGCATCGCGCATTGCGACGACCGGGCAATCGCCGCCGCGCATCAAGAGCCGGTCGGAATCGACATCGAGCCCGTCGCGCCGCGAGACGCGGCCTTTTGCGAAACGCTCTGCGCGCCTGCCGAGCGGCTGCTGCTCGATGAGCGGGCGAAAGCCTGCGACGCAACCACGGATGAATGGATGACGCGGCTTTGGTGCGCCAAGGAAGCCCTCGGCAAGCACAGAGGCTCGGGCGTGGACGGGGCCGTGCGAAAATTGGCGGCGATCGCAATTTCGGCGGATGGGGCGATCGACATTCTGCCAAGAGGCGAAGCCCATTCGCGCCGGGTCACGACGTTGCGCGACGGCGACGTCATCATTGCCTGGACCTGAAGCGACAAGGAACGGATTGCATGAACAAGGCATCTCGCATCTGTGTCATCGGCGCCGGCCCGAGCGGGATCGCCGCGGCGAAGAACTGCCTGCTGAGCGGCCTCGACGTGGTCGTTTTCGAGAAAGGCGACAAGGTCGGCGGGAACTGGGTCTTCAACGACAGGACCGGACATTCGAGCGTTTATGAAAACACTCATACGATCAGCTCGAGGATATGGTCCGAATATGAAGATTTCCCCATGCCGGAGGAATATCCGGACTATCCGCGCCACGATCAGATGCAGGCCTATTTCGAGTCCTACGCCAGACATTTCGGCGTCTATGAACATATTCGTTTCGGCCACAGGGTCGAGGCCGCGACGCCTGAAGACGACGGCCGCTGGCGCATCGTTTTCTCGGATGCGCGCGGAGAGACTCGAACGGAAATCTTCGATGCGCTCATGGTCGCCAACGGCCATCACAACGAGCCGAAATATCCCGAATATCCGGGAGACTATTCCGGGCGGCTCCTGCATTCGCACGATTTCAAGAGAGTGGACGACAGCTGGCGCGGCCAGCGGGTGCTCGTCATCGGCGCGGGCAATTCGGGTTGCGACATAGCGGTGGAGGCCGCGCGCGTCGCGCGTAAAGTGTGCCTCTCCATGCGCAGCCCGCAGTGGTTCGTGCCGAAATTCATGATGGGCGCGCCTTCGGATACGCTGCTGGCGCGGTTCAGCTGGGTTCCGCCCAAGATCAGACAGCGCGCCATGCAGCTGGTTCTGCGCTTGTGGCAGGGGCCTTATGCACGCTACGGCCTGCCTGAAAACGTCCTGCCGCCGCTCAGCCATCACCCGACCGTGAATTCCGATGTCCTCGACTTTATACGCCATGGGCGCATCCATCCAAGAAAAGCCATTGCGAAATGGTCGGGCCTCGATGTGACGTTCGTCGACGGCCGCGTGGAAGCCTTCGACATCGTCTGCGCCTGCACGGGCTACTGGACGACCTTCCCCTTTTTCGACACGGCGCTCATCGATTTCAAACACGCCGATAAAGTCCCGCTTTACCGCAAGATGATGCACGCCGATTACGCCAATCTTTATTTCATCGGACTGTTTCAGCCCATCGGCAGCATCTGGCCGCTCGCCGATTACCAGGCGCGCCTCGCCTGCGAGGAGATCATCGGACATTACAAGCGTCCGAGCGACATGCAGGCGGCAATAGATCATGAGACGCGCCATCCGCATTACCAATTTTCAGGAGGGCAAAGACATGCGGCGGAAGTCGACTATCACGCTTTCAGGGACGAGTTGCGCCGGGAGCTCCTGACTGCAAGCGTCGATATCGGCGACGCGCCGCGGGGCATCAAGGCGCGTTACAAGACGACTCCCGTTCCATTTCGCGCCGCCCCGGCCGGCGCCGGATAGAGAGGTTTTCGTTCGCCTCTGTTCCCGGGCGCGCGAATCGCTTCTATTGCGATCTGGCGCCCCCAGGGCGCGCGAAATCATTGACTGGAGCTTTTCCGTGGCCGGACGGGCTGTCGCTCGGGCTCTTTTCGCCCTCCTGCTGCTGCTCTTGCAAAGGACGCCGTCGGCCGCGTCCGAAAGCGTCGATCTCCGGCTCGCCTATGTGCTCGCGACGGCGTCTTATTGCGCTTACGCCGTCAATCAGGCGGACGCCGATTTCGGGCGTGCGCGGGCCGTCTCCTGCCTTCGCGCCGCGGCGCGCGAGGACCCGGAGGCTCTGGCGCCGCTGATCGTCGCCCTGCAAGACACGGAAACCTATGTTGCGCCGGATCGGCCGGAAGACGCCTATCTGCTGGTGAGAATGCGCAAGGGGCTCATCCTGGCCTTCAGGGGGACGGCGCCGCCGCCGGTCCTGACGGACGGCGCCGCCCGCGACGCGCGGCGGGGCGTCCATCCGTGGCGGACGTTCGTCGCCGACATTCTCAACGATCTCGACGCCATCGCTAATGGGCGGGGCCGCCATTCTGGCTTCGACGACTCTTGGGAGCGGCTGAAGGGCCATCTGCTCCAGGATTGCGGCGGGTCGGCGGGTCGTGGGCAATGCAGCAGGTTTCGCCGCTTTGTCGGGCGGATGCGTCACGGCGGCGCGTTGTACCTCACCGGCCACAGCAAGGGCGGCGCCTTGGCCATGCTTGCAGGGCTCGATGGAGAGGCGCTCGCGGGGCCACGCGCCGCGACGCAGGTTGTTTATGCCTTCGCCGCTCCAAAGGCGGTGACGGCGGCGGTCGCGGCGGAAGCGACGCTGGCCGGGCAGGGCTGGATGCGATTCGAACGCGAGAACGACATTGTGCCGAGCCTTCCGCCGGACGCCACTCTCCCGCTCTGGATCATTCTCGGCTCGCCTTATGCGCATATCGGCGATCTCGTCTATTTCACGAGGGACGGCGCGCCTGTCCTGTTGCGCGCGGAACGCGCGTTGATCGTCCCGCCTGGCGACTGGGCCCGGGCGCCGGCTTTTCTCGTCAATCAGGCCGCGACGGTTGTGGCGAGCTGGCTGACGCCGGATTTCCCGAGAGCCATTCTGAATTCGAGCGAGGCGGCCTGCCGGGCGCTGGTGGACGCTCATTTCGAGGCGCTCGCCGACGTTCAAAGGCTCGCGACCGACAATCCGGCGGTTCTCGCGGCCGGCAAGGAGCAAAGCTTCTTCGCAAGAGGCCTTTATGACCCCGATGAAAGACAAATTCTGTGGGGCTTTCGCGAGTGGTGCGCGCAGGCGAGACTCATCGAGTGAATGGCGAAGAGATGCGTAAACGCAAACATGATCTCTCTCTACATGGCGCCGTCGTTCTGCTGACCGGCGCGGCGCATGGGCTGGGGCGCGAGATTTTGCTCGAGTTGCAGCGACGCGGCGCCCATGTCGTCGGGCTCGATCTCGACGCCGCCGCATTGAGCGCGCTTCGCAGCGAACTGGCGCCGGGCGGCGAGGCGCTCCTCTGCGACGTGAGCGACGCCGCGGCGGCGCGCGCCGCGGTCGCGCAGGTGCTGGCGCAATACGGTCGACTCGATCTCGTGATCGTGAACGCCGGCGTCGAGCGCGTGGGCCCGGCCTGGGACATGGAGGCGGAGGATTTCGCGCGCGTGATCGCGGTCAATCTTCTCGGGGCCTTCAATATCGTCAAGCCTGCGCTGGGGCCTGTTGCGGCGGCCGGCGGGCACATCCTCGCCATCGCATCGGTCGCGGCTCTGCTTCCCTGGCCATTGGGCGCGGCCTATGGCGCGTCGAAGGCGGGCCTCGAGTCCTTCATGCGCTCGCTCGGCTTCGAGCTTTCGGGCAGCGGCGCCAGTTGCGGCACCGCTTATCTCGGTTTCGTCGATACGGCGATGGCCCGCCGCGCCTTCGCCTCGCCGCAGGCGATGGCTCTGCTCGGCCGAATGCCGACCCGCCTGCTCGGCGTCATGCCGGTCCAGAATGCGGGCGCGGTGGCGCGGGCGCTCGTCGATGGCGTCGAGAGACGGAAAGCGCGGCTGTTCATTCCTTCCATGATGCGCGTCACCTTCGCGCTGCGCGGCCTTTACCCCTTGTTCGACGGTTGGCTCGCCGGTCGTTGCGCGCCGCTCGCGGAGAGCCTGCGGCCTCGCCCGACCGGCCGAAGCGGGCGCTCACCGTTCAGTGAACAATAGTGAAGTTGGTATTGACCTCCATCAAGACTTTCGGCGCTCAGTAATTCTTCGCGGATACTTCATAATTTAGCCATCATAAATGATTTTGCTGTTGCCTCTTGCATGATGAGACGGCGCGTCGTCACAGGCGCCGATTTGCCGCCAAACGCGGGCAAGAGGGTCGCGGGCAGGAGACATGCCTGGCCAACCGAGGTTTTCCCATGCGTAAATTCGTTCGTGCAGCACTATTTCCGATCATCGTCGTCGCTTCTGCGGCCGGCGCGACGCAGCAGCAGCCCGGCCAGGAATTCGGCGCCTTCCTCACCGGCCAGCTCGTCGCGGATGGAAAAATCAGCGACTACGTCTCGGGCTCGACGAGAACCATGCAGGTCAAGATAAAGGGAGAGGCGCGCGGCGCAACGCTCAGCCTCGTCGAAGAGATGGCCTATTCGGACGGCGAGAAGCGGAAGTTTGTCTGGAAGTTCACGAAAGAGAACGGCGAATACATCGGCCAGCGTCCTGACCTGATCGGTAAGGCAAAAGTCGCGCAGAACGGAGACAGGGTCGACATCGCCTATCGGGCCAATGTCGTTTTGCCCAATGGCAGGGAGCAGGCTCTCGATTTTGTCGAAACCCTGACGTTCAGGGGACCCGGCGCGGCGAAGCTCGAGATCAAGGTGTCGAAGTTCTTCATTCCTGTCGCCGGCGCGGCGCTCGACGTCAAGAAACTCGCCTCCGCGCAATAGCTCGAACGCGTCGCCCCGTTTCGCTCACGCAACGTCATGGCCACGCGCCGCTCGCGCGCTTTCCGCCGAAGTGGGAACCGGTTCGGCGTTAGAAAGCGGAACAATAAGCTGGAGCCTCGATCCGATTCCATCGGATCGGAAAGGCTCTAGCATCGACGCGCGCGGCGGCCATGTCTGTCGATCAGGCTACATGCGTCGATGGAGCTTCCTGAGGAATGAAGCAATTTCGTCCTTGAGGAGGAGGCGGCGCTTCTTCAGCGTCTCCAGCACCTCGTCGGTCGTCGGGTGCTCCTCGGATTCTATGCCGAAGATTTCCTTGTTGGTCTCTTCGTAATCCGTTGCAAGCCGCGCAAATTCGCGGTTGGCTCCAATCATGCGCTCGATGAGCTGGAACTCCTGCGAAAACTCGTCGCTCAGCTCGTGTGGAATCCGCATCATGGCAATGCGCTCCGCTTACGCCGCCCGACCCGGTTCGGATCAGACAGCCTTGGAAGCCTCCAGCCTCTCCGAGTTATATGCGCGCCGGGCCACCGATCCAGGGGGGTCTTCTCAGGCCGCGCCGATCCAGAAGGCGAAGGTTCCGACGGCGGCGTGCGAGACGATGAGCGGCCAGAGATTTCGGGTCAGTAAATAGTCGATCGACCAGGCGACTCCTGCAAAAAACGTATTGATGAGCAATAAGGGGTCTCCATAGGCTACATGCATGAGCGAGAAGGCCGCAGAGGAAAACAGGACGTAAGCGGACCGGCTTGCGCCGAGTTGCGTCGCGATCACCCGAGGCATGGCCCTGCAGACGATTTCCTGGCACGGGCTCGACAGCAAGAGGTAGAATGGCGCAAACAGCCGCCAGTCGGGCGGCGGGCGCGGAACGGCGACGAGCTTGGCCTCGCAGAATGCAAGCGCCATGAGCAAAAGGGAGACCGCGGCGGCGCAAAGCCACTGGCGCCGGCTCCCATATCCGGCGAGCCCGAGATCGGCCAGCGAATAGCCTGCGGCGACGCATTGGGTCATGCAAAAGCTCGACGCCACGACGAGCGCATGAAAACGCAAATCGAAGGGAAGCAGCCCCGCGCTCATTGCGAGGGGCGGCGCGAGCACAATAAGAGAATAGACCGAAAACGCAGCCATGGGCTGCGGGCGTTGCAAGACTGTCATACGAGTTCAAACACGGCTGCGCCGGCGTCGTTCCCGCACATCGACGCAGCTTCTCGATCCGCGCGCGCCGCTGTCACATGCGCGTCTTGCGAGCGTCGCATCGATCGTTCGATGAGTTATCTTCGAGCCGCTCTCTTCATCCTTGCCATGACCGGCGCCTTGCTGTTCGCTGCGCCCATCCAGGCGCTGGCGCGGCGGCGCGAGTGGAGGCTGCAAAATGGGATACAGAAGAGCTTCTGCCGCACCCTCTGCCGCATTATCGGGATCGAGGTTGCGCCTGGGGGCGTTCTGCCTGGCTTCGGCCCGCGGTTGATCGCAGCCAACCACCTCTCATGGACAGACGTTATCGCGCTTGCGAGTCTGCATCCGTTCGTTTTTCTCGCCAAGAGCGAGGTGGCCGGCTGGCCGATCCTCGGCTTCATTGCGCGGCTTCAGGGGACGGTTTTCGTCGAGCGCAGCGCCCCACAGAATATTCCAGGCGTCAACGCCGCTCTCGCCGCCGTGCTGGACGAAGGACGCGACCTCGTCATATTTCCCGAGGGGACCTCCACCGACGGCGCCAAGCCCCCGCGTTTCAAGTCAGCCCATTTCGACGCGGCCTGCGAGAGCGGCGCAGTGATCGTGCCGGTCGCGCTTTTCTATACGGACGGCCGAACCCCGATCGACATCGGCTGGTATGGAGACATGAGCTTCCTTCCGCATCTGTGGCGTTTGATGAAACGGGGCGGCGCATGTTGTCATATCGTCTATGGCGACGCGATCGTACCGCGCGGCAGAGACCGGAAGGCGCTGGCGGTCGAAGCGCAAGCGCAAGTGCGTCGATTGCTTTGCTCCGCGCATGTCGGCGAGACAACGGGCCAGGAGCTCGAAAAGGTCTTATGACGGTCGCGGCTCGAAAGGACTGAAACAGGGGGCGGCTTTATTTATGCGGCGCGCCGCCCCGTCCCGCTGAAATAGTCGATATAACGGGCGCCGATCCTGGCGACCGGCATGACGACGAAGACGTCGGTCGTATTGAAATCCACATCGACGACGGCGCCGTCGCCAAAGCGGGCGCCGAGCCGCAGATAGCCTTTGATCAGAGGCGAAAGCGACTCCCTCGCCTTGTCGGCGTCGATCGCGTCCTTGGGCGCCATCGCCATAGGCCGGTAGAGATCCGTGTGCGCCCTTACCGCCCACTCTCCCTCCGCTCTTGCGTAATGCGCGAGATAGCTCAGCGCCTGCGCATGGACGAAGGGGCTCGCGCCAGGAAAGCTTGCGCAACCGATCAGCACGTCGATCCGGTGGGCGCGGATATAGGCGAGAAGCCCACGCCACAAGACTTCGATCGTGCGTTTCGAGCGATGCGAAGCCCGAACGCAGGAGCGCCCGAGTTCGAGGATGCGCTTGCCGTCGTGGCGCGCGAGCAGCGGCGCAATGTCATATTCGCCGGCCGAGTAGAAGCCGCCGGCCTTCCGAGCCATGTCGTCGCGCAAAAGCCGATAGACGCCGACGATCTTCGATTTCGTCTTGCCGAGCTGCGTTTTCCACGCGTGGTCGATCACGATGAGATGATCGCAATATTTGTCGAAGCGGTCGGCGTCGCGGCGGGTGAAGGCGGTGCGGGCGGAAGGAATCGCGCCCCCCTCCTTGTAGAACACTTCATAACGAAGACGCTGCGCCTTGCGAATTTCCTTCTTGCCGCGGGCGAGTCGAACTTCGAGAGATCCGAGCCGGCCCAGGCTGCCCTCGAGCGATTCAACCTCGAGGGCTGGTTTCTGGAATCCGGCAAGGGTCGCGATGCTTTGGCCAAGGTGAGCGTGCAATGTCCACATTCCGCTGTTTTCCCCTTCGGCGCCTGAAGAGGAAAAAGCATCCGCCGGCGAAACTTTTGTGACGAACGGGCGCGCGCGGCTTCTAGAAACTATGATCCGACGGCGTGGTTTCCGATGCGGCGCGCCGCCGCTCGGTCTCCGAGCCGGGCCGTTGCGTCAGCCCCGAACGCCGCATGAAAAACAGCACCACCGCGGAGGCCGCGAGACACAGAAGCGTCGCATAGAGGCTCGCATTCTCGTTTTCGGAAAACAGCAGGTTTTTCGTATTCATGCCGAAATAGCCGGTCACGAAAGTCGCAGGCAGGAGCAGCGTCGTCACCAGCGTCAGCACGAAGAGACGGTCGTTGGTTTCGAGGTTGAGGAGCGCATTCAGCTCGTCTTGCAGAAGCCGCGCGCGGTCCTGCAGGTTCGACACTTCCCGCACGAGCGATTCCGTGTGTTGCACGAGCCGCGCCGCCGCTTCCCGCAAGGCGTCGTCTCGCGTCTCCTCCGGATCGTCGTCGATATCCTCCAGACGCGCGAGGGTCGAGGCCAGACCGCCGATCTGCCGTGAAATGCGTACCGCGTCGCGGCGGACAGAGCCCAGCGACGAACGTGCCTCACGGCTGCGCCCATCGATCAGAAGGTCTTCGACGCGGTCGAAATCCGCGCCGATCTCTTTGATGATCCGGCCGAGGTCGGTCATGATGGCGCCCGCCATCCGTTCGAAAAGAGCGAGCGGCTGCTCGACGCGGGCGCCGCGCTCGACCGCGATGCGGGCGTTCTCGACGCAATTCATCGGACGCCGGCGCGCGGTGACGATCAGTCTTTCGTCGAAGGCGAAGCGAAGGTAATCGGTGCGCGAGGCCGGTCCGGCCAGCGTGCGCTCGTGGTCGAGCAATGCGCCGCTGACGAAGCCGTCCGAATATTCGAGATATTGATGATCGACCGCCGCGCAGAGCGCCTCGCGCGCATTGTCCGACAATTCGGCGATCTGGTTGATCGAGGGCCGCGCGCGGACATCCGCGAGGTCCATGTGCAGCCAGACGAAACCTTCATCCGGAAGCTTGAAGGAAGCAGCATCGTCGGCGCGATCGCGCAGGAGGGCGCCCGCGCCGTCGAAGCGCATCAGCCACAAGCTGCCCGCGATTTCCGGTTGGGGGACGATCGCCCGCATGTTTTTCATCAGCATATGACCCCCGCGGGCGGAAAAGAACGGCCCGTCACGACCAGGCGCGCAAGCGCGCCAGGCGGGGGAATTTCTTCGCGTGATGCCGCTCCATGCGATCGAGCACGCTCCTGAGAAATCGCACGCCATCGGACAGATAGGCGCCCTTGTTGAGCATGACGCATTCGGCCCGTTGCGCCATCGCCGCGTCGGTCGTCTCCGGGCGGCTGCCCACGCCCTCGTGCACGAGTCGGTCGAGCACCTCGGTCGCCCAGATGACGGGCGCATGGGCCGCCTCGCAAAGCCAAAGAATTTCCTCCTGTATTTCGGAGAGACGCGCAAAGCCGAGCTCCACGGCCAGATCGCCGCGCGCGATCATGACGGCGGTCGGATGGCGCGCGGCCGCCTGCGCGATGAGCTGCGGGAGATTGCGCACGGAAAGCGGCGTCTCGATCTTCAGCACGAGGGTCTGCGGCCGCGCGTCGCCGCGCCGCGCCGCGAGCTCCGTTTGCAGAAGCCTCACATCCTCCGCCCGCTGGACGAAGGAAAACCCGACGAGGTCCGCCCGCTGGGCGATGATGTCCAGATCGGCGAAATCCTTCGCCGTCAGCGGGGCGAGGTCGAGGTCGGTGGAGGGGAAATTGACGCCCTTGTCGCGTTTGAGCCTCAGCCCCTTCGCCCGCGCCGCGACGATTTCGATTTCGACCGCGTCCGCGCCCTCGACGGCGACGACCTTTCCGAGCGCCTTTCCGTCGTCGAAGGCGATTTTCGAGCCGGCCCCGAGTTGCGAGACGACCTCGGGCATGTTGATCGAAAAGGAAACCGGACCCTCGTCGCCAGCGAGGCGCCTTACGAGGCGCAGCCGCTCGCCCTGATGCAGGCGATACTTCTCGGGCGCCTGCACGTCGGCGATCCTGAGCTTGGGTCCGGCAATGTCCATGAGGATCGGGCACGGGCGAGAGAGCCGCTGCGCGGCGGCGCGAATGTTTTCGATCATGCGCTCCCATGCCAGCCTGTCGTCATGGGCGCAGTTGATCCGCGCGCAATCCATCCCGGCCCGCAGCAGCTCTTCGACGAGCCGCGGATCGTCGGCGGCCTCGCTCGGCAGCGTGGCCATGATGCGCGTGCGGCGCGGATCGTCCGACTCGCCGAAAACCTGCGCGCAGGCATGGTTGAGCGCATCTTCGCCCGCACGCCGTTCGGCGGCCGAGGGGTAGGGCGCCTCCTCGCCGCAGAGGCGCCGCAGGGTCGCGAGCACGGCGTCGAGCGAAATCAGAACATCCGCTTCGCTGCGGCCGAGCGACGAAAGGCCATGGGCGGAGAGGCGCAATTGCAGGGCGCTGAGGTCCCGGCTGCGCAAGGCGAGATAATGGGCGAGATTGCCAAGCCGGGCGTCGGGGGCGGCGCGCCCCCATTGCGCCAGACGCGCGGCGCCGCCGTCGGCGACGTCCCGACGCAGCGCCGCCACATCGTCCCGCAACCGCCGAAGCTCCGCCGCGCAGGGATCACAGGGAGGCGTCATCGCGCTCTTTTCCGTCCCGCCCATTGCAATTTTGTGACGAGGTCGATCCCGCGCCAGCGTGGCCGCCCGATCTTTGCTGTCATCGAGACTTCATGCGGCGTTTCTAATGCGCATCTTGAATCCGAATCCGCCGCACGCTCGGCCTCTTTTTCGATTGTCCAGATGACACGACCACGCCTCGGCGTCTGTTACTATCCGGAGCACTGGCCTGTTTCCCTCTGGCGCGAGGATGCGCGCAGAATGAAGGAGGCGGGGCTCGATATCGTCCGGCTCGGCGAGTTCGCATGGTCGCGGCTCGAGCCCAGGGAGGGCGAGTACAACTTCGCCTGGCTGGCGCGCGCCATCGAGGTCCTGCATGGCGAAGGCCTGGACATCGTGCTCGGAACGCCGACGGCGACGCCGCCGCGGTGGCTCGTTGCAAAGATGCCGGACATGCTGGCCGTGGATCGCAACGGCCGCGTGAGAAAATTCGGCTCACGCCGGCATTATTGCTTCAGCCATGAGGGCTATGCGCGGGAAAGCGACCGCATCGTGACTGCCCTGGCGGAACATTTCGGGCGGCTCCCGGCCGTCGTCGCCTGGCAGACCGACAATGAATTCGGTTGCCACGACACAGTCGAAAGCTATTCCGCCGCGGCGCGCGCCGCCTTCAGCCTCTGGTGCCGTCGCAAATACGAGACCATCGACGCGCTCAACCGCGCCTGGGGCAATGTGTTCTGGTCGATGGAGCTTTCCGGCTTCGACGACATCGACCTTCCCGATCTGACGGTGACGGAAGCCAATCCGTCGCATCTGCTCGATTTCCAGCGATTCTCGTCGGATCAGGTCGTGGCCTTCAACCGGCGGCAGGCGGAGATTTTGCGTCGGCTGTCGCCGGGGCGCGCGATCCTGCACAATTTCATGGGCTCCTTCACCGCCTTCGATCACCACAAGGTCGGAGACGACCTCGACGCCGCGGCGTGGGACAGCTATCCGCTCGGCTTTCTCGAACGCAGCCGCAACAGCGAGGAGTTCAAGCTGCGCTACATGCGCGTGGGCGACCCGGATTATCAGGCTTTCCATCACGATCTTTATCGCGGCTGCGGGCGCGGCCGTTTCTGGGTGATGGAGCAGCAGCCGGGCGCCGTGAACTGGGCGCCGTGGAATCCGGCGCCGGCGGCGGGCGCGGTCAGGCTCTGGACGCATGAGGCTTTCGCGGCCGGCGCCGAGGTCGTCAGCTATTTTCGCTGGCGGCAGGCGCCTTTCGCCCAGGAGCAAATGCACGAAGGCCTGCTGTTGCCCGACAGCCAGCCGGCGCCGGCCCTCGACGAAGCGGCGCGCGTCGCCCGCGAGCTGGAAACTCTCGGCCCCGTGACCGCATCGCGCGCGGATGTCGCCCTCGTCTTCGATTACGAGAGCGCCTGGGCCTGGGATATCGAGCCGCAGGGAGAGGATTTTTCCTACTTCGAACTCGTTTTCGCATTTTATCGGGGGCTGCGGCGGGCGGGTCTTTCGATCGATGTCGTCCCAGCTTCCGCCGAGGCGATCGCAAACCGCGCCTTCGTGCTGGCGCCCGGATTGTTTCGAGCAGACCCTGCGCTCGTCGGGGCCCTGCGGCGATCGGGCGCAGCAGTTCTTCTCGGGCCCCGTTCGGGCTCGAAAACGGCGGATTTCCAGATCCCGCCGAGGCTGCCGCCGGACGGGTTTCGCGAGCTTGTCGACGTGACGGTCACGCGCGTGGAAAGCTTGCGGCCGGGCGCGTCAGTGCCGGTCGAGAAGGCGAGGGGGTCGCTGCTGCGCTGGAGAGAAAAACTCGTCCTTGCGGAGGGCGTGACGGCCGAAGCGGCGGGCGCCGACGGCGGGACGGCGCTGGCGCGCAGCGGAAAGCATTTCTATCTCGCCGGATGGCCCGACGAGGCTCTCGTCGACGACGTTCTGCGACGCTGCCTCGCCGCCGCGGGTCTCGCCGGCGTTCAGTTGCACCGAGACATTCGAATCCGGGACAGTGGCCCGTGGCGGCATATTTTCAACTATGGCCCGCAACCGGTCGATATTGGCCCGCTCCTGACGGGCGCGGTCCTTCTCCTCGGGGAGAGGGTTCTGGAGCCCTGCGGCGTCGCGGTCTGTCGCCGGAGCGCCGAGTCGCCGTAAGCCGGGTCGCCGTAACAGGTCGGCGGCGGCATGTTGAAACGGCGGCATGGCGCCGCCGGGTCGATCATCAGGCCTCCTTGGCCTTGTTTCTCTTTTCCTGGCCCTTGCGAAACGGCACGACCGCGCTTGGCGTGTGATGGCGCGCCGTGAGGCGACGCCGCCCGGTGCCCGTCAGCACGTAACGGCCCCGATAATCGTCCCAGCGCATCAAATCCGCCAGAAGCGCCCTCTGGCGAAGCACCATTGTCATCGGGTCCTGCACATGGGCCGGGGCGATGTCGCCGAAGTCGTCGACATTGGCCAAAGCCTCAGTGAGCATTTTCTCCTGTCGGTCCATCATCCCCTCTCTCTGCGTCGGACATGGGTCCGGATGGCCGCGGGCGCTAGTTGCGCCGCAGGGATACGCCGAGAACGGCGTTCTGGTTGGCTCATGCGGTAAATTACCCGAAAAGCGCGCCTTTTGCCAAACCCGCGAGCGCGTCGCCGCGCGTGATATTCGCGGGCGCGGTTACGCAGGGGCGTCGAGCCGCTGGGTGAGAAGCAGGGATTGCAAGGAGGATGGTGCCCAGGGGCGGAATCGAACCACCGACACTGCGATTTTCAGTCGCATGCTCTACCAACTGAGCTACCTGGGCCCGCGCGGAGCGCGTGGAGGGGCTTATAGAAAGGGCTCGGCCTCTTGTCCAGCGGGGTCGGCGCAATTTTTAGCGTCTCTTGCCGGGAGGCGCCGCTTCCCCTAAACCCGCCTCGAGCAGAACGGAGGGAAAATGAGCGATATCAGGCGAATTGGCGCGGGGCCGCGCATGAGCAAGGCGGTCGTCTCTGGCAACGCCGTTTACACGGCCGGACAGGTCGCGGAGAAAACCAAGGGCGGCCCGGTCGCCGATCAGACCCGCGAGATTCTCGACCTCATCGACGCGCTGCTCGCCGAGGCGGGGACCGAAAAGTCGAAAATCCTTTCGGCCACCATCTATCTGTCCGACATCTCGACCTTCGCCGAAATGAACAGCGTCTGGGACGTCTGGGTCGACAAGGGCAACCCGCCCGCCCGCGCCACCGTCGAGGCGAAGCTCGTGACGCCGGATTACAAGGTCGAGATCGCCGTCATCGCGGCGAGGTGACGCCGGTCAGCGGATTGTCCGGATCATGGGCGTAGCGCAGCGTCTCGAAGCGCATCGCGAGCGTGTCGATCAGGAGCAGGCGCCCCACGAGGCCCTCTCCGAAGCCGGCGATCTCGCGAATCACCTCGAGCGCCATCATGGCGCCGACGATTCCCGTCAGCGCGCCCAATATGCCCGCCTCCTCGCAGCTCGGTACGGTTCCGGGCGGCGGAGGTTCGGGAAATAGGCAGCGATAGGTCGGGTTGGGCCGGCCGTCTGGCCCCGCCTCGAAGGGCCGCAGGGTCGTGAGCGACGCGTCGAAACCGCCGACGGCCGCCGTCACCAGCGGCTTCTTTTCGTAAAAGCAGGCGTCCGAAACGAGATAGCGGGTCGCGAAATTGTCCGAGCCGTCGGCGACGACGTCGTAGCCGGCGATCAGCGCCCGCGCATTCTCGCGCGTCAGCCGCAGCGCATGGGGTTCGACGGCGACATGCGGATTGAGTCGGCGGATGGCGTCCTGGGCGCTTTCCACCTTGGGCCGGCCGACGCTTGGCGTGTCGTGGATCACCTGGCGCTGAAGGTTGGAGAGCGAAACGGCGTCGTCGTCCACGAGGCCGAGGACGCCCGTTCCCGCGGCGGCGAGATATTGCAGCAGGGGCGCGCCGAGGCCGCCCGCGCCGATCACGAGCACGCGCGCGGCTTTGAGTTTTTGCTGCCCCGGCCCCCCGATCTCGCGCAGCACGAGATGGCGGGCGTAGCGTTCGATCTCCTCGGGCGAGAGGCTCATTGAGGCTCCTGGCGCACACGCGCTCGGCGAATTCGCGAGCCTGGCCCTCTTGCCGGATCGATTCGCGGCGGTTTGGGCGGCTCGGCGCGGAACATAGCCGCTCGGCCGCCCGGCCTCCAGACATATGCAGGCGATCGCGCATGAGGCGGATGGAGAGGCTCCCAATAAGCGCCGGCAAACGCTTCACCCCCCTGCGCAGGCCTCGGACTTTGCCGATTTCCCGGAGCAGGGGATCAAGCTATATAGCTGTGTAATAAGGCAATCCTGCTGCCGAGAGAGTATTGGCGCGCCTCCGGTCTGCTGCGCCAACCTAACTCATGCCTCATGCAGTCGCGCAGCGCGGAATGTGAAAAGGAGCTGGATGGCGATGCTCGAATCGTTCTCGCTGGACCGATATGTCATTGGCGTTCCGACTATTATTTTTTCCGCCATTTGCATTGCCGTATCCCAGGTCTTGATCAAGAAAAAGGTCGGCAGAGAAATAATAAAAGAATGCCACGAAGTCGGCGGTTATTATCTGGCTATCGTTGGCGGGTTTTATTCGGTCCTGCTTGGACTGATCGTATTCTCTGCGATGGACAAGTTTTCCAAGGCGGGCGACACCGTGGATAACGAAACCAGGTCGATTGTTGGGCTTTATACCTTGTCCAGTCAGTTCCCGAATGAAGGCAAGTCGCTTCAAGACAAGCTTCGAGCATATACCGACGAGGTCGCGGATAATGAATTCCATCTGATGGAGTCCGACGAAACGAGTCAAAAAGCGCACAACCTCTTGCTCGACGTCGTCGATATTTTGAAGAAAATCGAGCCGAAATCGCAGAACCAACAGGCCATCTATCCAGTGATGCTTTCTGAGGTCATTCAGCTTTGGGATAGTCGGCGCGATAGATTGAAGTCATCGAATTTCAGTATACCAACCGCGGAATGGGTCGTTTTGATCGCCGGGGCTCTCATTACGGTGGCTTTTACATTTTTCTTTACGATCGATAATCATTTAGCCCACGTCTTGATGACGGGCCTGATCGCGACCCTGATCATGACGTCGCTGTATCTTGTGCTGTTGTTTGGCGATCCATTCTCTGGAGATTTGAGAGTTTCGAACAACAGCTTTGTTCTCACTCAGAAAATCATGCAGCAAAGACGGTGACGAAGTGGCGCGGCCTTCAGGGCTGGACGGGCTGGCCCTTGTCGACGGTCTGGCGCTTGTCGTCCGTTTCCCGCAGCGCGACGACGCCGACGCCGCCGAGCGAGGCCGCGCCCCGGGCGTAAGCGATATTGTCGAGGAACTGCCTGGCGCAGTTTTCCCAGGTGAAGGCGAGGGCGTGGGCGCGAGCGGCGTCGCGCGGAATGTCGAGGGCCATGAGCGCCGCCGCGCGCAGATCCTCGCTCAGCACCCCCGCGCCGCTCGAGCCGATGACGTCGAGCGGCCCCATGACCGGGAAAGCCGCCACGGGCAGGCCGCAGGCGAGGGCCTCGAGCAGCACGACGCCGAATGTGTCGGTGCGGCTCGGAAAGACGAAGACATCCGAGGCGGCGTAAAGGCCCGCCAGTTCGCCGGGCGTCTTGAAGCCCAGAAACCGCGCATCTGGATAGCGCGCTTCGAGCGCCGCGCGCGCCGGCCCGTCTCCGGCCACGACCTTGGTCCCCGGCAGATCGAGGGCGAGAAAGGCCTCGACATTCTTTTCGACAGCCAGGCGGCCGGCGTAGAGAAAAATGGGCCGGGGAAGATCGAGCGGGACCTTCGCCTCGGGCGAGAAAATGGCGTGGTCCACCCCGCGCGACCAGCGCAGCAGGCGCCGGAATCCGCGCGAATCGAGCTCCCGTGCGAGGCTCGGCGTCGCCGCCATCACCCCGGCGCCGGCATTGTGGAAGCGGCGCAGCGCGGCGTAGCTCCAGCCCACGGGCAACCCCGTGCGCGCATGGATATATTCGGGAAAGCGCGTGTGGAAGGAGGTGGTGAAGACACGTCCGTCGCGCAGGCAGACGGCGCGCGTCGCAAGGCCGATCGGGCCTTCCGTCGCGATATGGATGTGGTTGTAGCCCTGGGCGAGACGGCGGCGCACCGCGCGCGGCGTGGCGAGCGCGAGCGAAATCTCCCGATAGGTGGGCATGGGGACGCGGCAGAAGTCCTGCGGCGTGAGGAAATCCAGCTCGGCCCCGAGCGGCGCCGCCGCGCAGGCGAGCGATTCCAGCGAACGCACGACGCCATTGACCTGCGGACGCCAGGCGTCCGTCGCGACGAGGATGCGCATTTACGCAGCCGCCGCTCTCGGCGCCGGCAGCGCCTTGACGGGCGTGGCGGCGGCGTCGCGCTCGGCCGCGGTCATGCGCCAGTGGAGCACCTCGAAACTGCCGTCCTCGTGCTCGGCCACGGCGGTGCAGCTTTCGACGAAATCGCCGGTGTTCACATAAAGCACGCCGTCGATGGTCTTGATCGTCGCGTGATGGATATGGCCGCAGACGACGCCGTCGACGCCGCGCCGCTCGGCCTCCGCGGCGAGCGTTTTCTCGTAATCGCCAATGAAGTTCACGGCGTTCTTGACCTTGTATTTGGCCCAGGCGGACAGCGACCAGTAGCCGACGCCAAAGAGCCGGCGCGCGCGGTTGAACCAGGTGTTGGCGGCGATGGCCACGTCATAGGCCCAGTCGCCGAGATGCGCGAGCCAGCGCGCATTGCGTACGACGATATCGAACTGATCGCCGTGAATGACGAGCATCTTCCGGCCCGTGGCGGTTTCATGGACCGCGTGATCCACCACGTCGATCCCGCCAAAGGTCAGGCCCGTGTAGTCGCGGGCGAATTCGTCGTGATTGCCCGGCACATAGATGACGCGGGCGCCCTTGCGGGCCTTGCGCAGCAGCTTCTGGACGACGTCGTTGTGGGCCTGCGGCCAATGCCAGCCCTTGCGCAGTTTCCAGCCGTCGACGATGTCGCCGACGAGATAGATCGTCTCCGCGTCATTGTGCTTGAGGAAATCGAGAAGAAGATGCGCCTGCGCCGCCTTGGCGCCGAGATGCAGATCGGACAGGAAAAGGGTCCGGTAGCGTCTGGGCTCCGGCTCGAGGGCGAGGGCGCCCGGCATATTCGCAGCAAAGTCTTCGGCCATGAGCGCCTGCGCCTCCCGCCGTCGATGACGTTCACGCTCTTTCATCAGAGCGAGGTCACAGTCCGATGACAGCGGGAGGGGCGCGCATTGACGTCCCCCTGCGCCGTTCGATATTTCGAACGAAATCGGATAGTGTTCCGCACGACTTCAAAAGACAGGGAGCGACGCCGGATCGGCCCGGCGCGGGTAGAATGGGCGTCGAGGGCAAGGAAAAGCACAAGATTCTGGAGGCGGGCGCGCTGGCGCTCTCGGGCCAGCTCGGCGCCACCATCCAGCGGCTGCGCAAGGCCTACAACCTGTCGCTTTCGGAGCTGTCGCAGCAATCCGGCGTCGCCAAGTCGATCATCAGCCAGATCGAGCGCAACGAGACCAATCCGACGCTCGCCACCATCTGGCGCCTCGCCCAGGCGCTGGACGTCTCCATCGAGCGCGTGTTGCAGACGACGGAGGACGAACCCTTTCTCGAAAAAACGAGCAAGGCCGACACGCCGATCCTGCTTTCGGACGACGGCAAATGCCGCCTTGCCATCATCGGCTGGATCAAGACCGTCGAATGGCTGCAGGCCTATGAATTGTCGGCCGATCCCGGCGGCGTGCTGGAATCGGACGCCCATCAGCGCGGCTCGGTCGAAAGCCTGTCGGTGCGCGAGGGCGAGCTCGAGGTGGAGGTCGCGGGCGCGCGCGAGACCGTCAAGGCCGGTGAGACGCTGCGCTATCGCTGCGACCGGCCGCATGTGATCCGCAACCTCGGCAAGTCGCAGGCGCAGGCGACCATGATCTGCATGCTCAAGGCCGCGGTGATGGAATAGGGCCTGTCGGTTTCGTCCTCATCGTCGGACGCAAAAGAAAAGGCAGGCCGCTCGCGCCGCCTGCCTCCAGAAAAAGCGGCGCGCCCGCCTCTTACGACAGCCCGCCGATGTGCTTTTGCGCGTAGAGCTGCCAGCCGAGCTGCTTGATGAGCTCCTGCTGGGTCTCCAGAAAGTCGATATGGCCTTCCTCGCTCTCGATGATGCTCTCGAAGAGCTGCATCGAGACGCGGTCGTCGACCGAATCACAATAGACGGCCGCCTCTATGTAGAGCTTGCGCGCCTCGATCTCGGTCGCGAGATCGGCGGCGATGATTTCCTCGACCGTCTGGCCGATGCGCAGCGGATCGAGCACCTGCATGTTGGGAAAGCCTTCGAGGAAGAGAATGCGCTTGGCGAACTCATCCGCGTGCTTCATTTCCTCGATCGATTCCTCCCGCCATTTCTTGGCGAGTTCGAGATAGCCCCAATTGTCGAAAAAGCGATAGTGCAGCCAGTATTGATTGACGGCGGTCAGTTCCGCGCGCAGCCCACGATTGAGATAATCGATAACCTTCGCGTCGCCGCGCATGTGCAATCCCTTTCCATGGTCCCGCTCACGCCGCCAGTCCGTCGGCGCGGCAGCTGTCACAATCGCCGCTTCCGCCGCATTCGTCCAGTCTGGACGCGGAATGCTGATCGACGAGCGCGACGATGCTGCGCACGCAGCGCCCGCATTTGGCCTCGCAGCCCATGTTGCGAAAAACCGACGCGACCGAGGGCCGATCGCTGCGGGCGCGGAGCGTTTCACGCACATCGCGGTCGGACAGGACGTTACAGGAACAGACGATCATCCGCTTCGCCTAGTTTGGAAAGATTGCAAACTACCTTTTACATCAGTAGGTTACAAAATTTCCCAGCTTTTGCAACCCTGCCTGTGCCGGCTTTTTTCGAATCGGGCCCGGCCGCCATCCGGACATTCGCGAGAAGAGCGTCCCCAAGACAGATTTTGGAGTTTTTCCCCGCCCGACAACGCCAACCTCTTGAAATTTTGACCACGACGCAGCCCTGGGCGCATTCTCCCTGGCGGCCGGCGACCAGGCTCGCCAATTTGACAGGCGCGGCTCGAGCGAAGCTGAACGCAATTTTACGGAAGGGCTCGCCATGGCGCGGCATATTGGCGCAATCGACCAGGGAACGACGAGCACCCGCTTCATCGTCGTCGACGAGGCGGGCGACATTTGCGCGATCGACCAGCGCGAACACGCCCAAATCTATCCGCGTCCCGGCTGGGTCGAGCACGACGCGGCGGAAGTTCTCGCGAACACGCGCGCGGTCGTCGCCGGCGCCCTGGCCAAGGCGGGGCTGCGGCCGGGCGACCTTGCCGCCGTCGGCGTCGCCAATCAGCGCGAGACGTGCCTGTTGTGGGACCGCGCGACGGGCGCGCCGCTGCACAATGCGCTGGTGTGGATGGACATGCGCACGCAGCCGGCGGCGGACCGCCTCGCCGCCGGCGGCGCGGGCGCGCTTCTGCGGGCGAAAACGGGCCTGCCGCCGGCCGCCTATTTCTCGGGTCTCAAGCTGTCCTGGCTTCTCGACGCGATTCCGGCCGCGCGCGCGAAGGCCGAGCGCGGCGACGCGCTGTTCGGCACGATGGACGCCTGGCTCATCTGGAGCCTGACCGGCGGGCGCCATCTCACCGACGCGACGAACGCCTCGCGCACCCAGCTCATGAATCTCGCGACGCTCGACTGGGACGAGGAATTGCTGGCGCTTTTCGACATTCCGCGCGCCTGCCTGCCGGAGATCCGCTCGTCGAGCGAGATTTACGGCCATTGCCTCGATCCGCTCGCCGGCATCCCGCTCGCCGGAGCGCTCGGCGACCAGCATGCGGCCTTGCTCGGGCAGGCCTGCGTGAGCCCCGGCGACGCCAAGAACACCTATGGCACCGGCTGCTTCCTGTTGATGAATACGGGCGCGACGCCGCGTCCCTCGCAAAGCGGCCTGCTGACGACGCTCGGCTACAAGCTCGGCGCGGCGCCCCCCGTCTATGCGCTGGAGGGCTCGGTCGCCATCGCCGGGGCGCTGGTGCAATGGCTGCGCGACAATCTCGGCCTCATCGAGACGAGCCATGAGATCGAGGCGCTGGCGCGGACGGTTCCCGACAATGGCGACGTCTATTTCGTGCCCGCCTTCTCCGGGCTCTATGCGCCACGCTGGCGCGGCGACGCGCGCGGGATCATCGCCGGGCTCACCCGATTTTCAAACAAGGGCCATATCGCCCGCGCCGCGCTCGAGGCCGCCGCCTATCAGACGCGCGAGGTGGTCGCCGCCATGGCGGCCGATTCCGGCGTCGCCCCTGGCGCGCTCAAGGTCGACGGCGGCATGGCGGCGAATGATCTGCTGATGCAGTTTCAGGCCGACATTCTGGGCGCCCCGGTCGTGCGGCCGCGCCAGCTCGAAACGACCGCGCTGGGCGCGGCCTACGCCGCCGGCCTCGCCGTGGGCTTCTTCAAGAGCGTGGACGACATCGCCGCCCATTGGCGCACGGAGCGCCGCTTCGAGCCCGCGATGGGGGAGGAGGCGCGCGCCCGGCTGATCGGATCATGGGAGAAGGCCGTGGAGAGGTCGCTCGGCTGGGCGGTTTAGGCTCGGCGCCAAGCTCCGAGCCTTTGGTTTTTTTTCGACCGTCAATCACCGCGGTTGGCACAAGATTTGTACAGTAAACTTCTTCGCGCGCGCAGCGAGCTCGTCCGGCGAGATCGGCGTTTTGTCCGGAGAGGTGTTTGCTTTCAGATCGTTGGCTGCCAGAAACCCCACTGCGATGCCCGCCTTGATCGCGAAATTCACGTTTTGCGCCAAAAACTCTTTTTTCAACTGCGCATTTATGACCCCCACAACATTGCCGGTCTGATCGAGCAGCGGACCGCCGCTGTTGCCCGGCTGGATCGGCGCGGAGATTTGGAGCCAGCTGGTATCGTCGTTGGGACCGGCCACGGCGCTTACATTGCCGATCGTGAAATTACCCGAATGCGTGAGGGTGCCCGACAAGGGAAAACCATAAACCGCAACTGTCTCGCCTAAACGAACCCCCGCGTTCCAGGCAGGGACGGCGGCCGGCTTGATTTTCGACGTCACCAGAGCGAGGTCATTTTTCGTGTCCACGCTCTTGACGATGCCCTCCTCGTAGTATCCCGCGCCGACTTGCCATATCGCGACGACGGAGCATCCCTCAATCACGTGAAAATTAGTGAGGATGTCCCCCTCGTTGGAAACGAAGAAGCCGGTGCCTGTCGATATTTTGGTGGGCCGTTCAGCAGGCTCTTTAGGCTTTGTTTCTTTTGGAGCCGCCTCTTCCGGCGCCGTTCCCTCCGGGTTCCCACGAGCCGACTGGCATTGGATCAGCGCCTGGACCGCTCGTCCCGATAATGTCAGGTCTAACCGGCCGATCCCTTCCGAAAAAACGGCTTCGCGGGCTCGAACGAAGTCATAGAGAAACTGTGTCTTGAAATTGGCGAAAATCAATCCGGGATAGTCGCCGCCTCGAAAGCCCGTGAACTCTCCCTTCCACTGTCCATAAGGGGGCAGTTCCACACGCAGTTGATAGGACTTGCCGATTGTAACCCAGTCCCAATTGGGATTCGTCAGCGCAATGAATGCTCCAAACTCGGCGCTCCCGAGGCCCAGCCAGAGCATCGTGCGGTTATTGTATTCCACTTTGGCGAGACAGCCGCCGATATTGTCGCTGTAACCTATGGCCCAATTGCCTATGTTGCCATAGTTCTGATCGATGTTCAGACCTCTGGCGTCCGCCGTGGCAAGATTTCCGAAGGTTGCGAGAACGATCAGGAGCTGTGGAAGAAACTTTCGCACAAACTTCAATCCTGTAAACTTGAAAAGGAAAAGTCTATTTCTTCGGCGCTTGCAAGCGGTAGAGATAATCGACTAATGCAAGAATCCTTCCGCGAATGATCGCCTCGGGATCAGGCAGATCCGATAAAGGCCAGGACTCCATGGGCTTCGGGCTGAGCGCAGAACTCGGAAGAGGGGCGTAACGGTACCCCCATACAGGCATGTCGCGGGTGCCATGCGCCTTGACTTCCTGACGTCCGTCGATCTTCTCGTAGACGGCGCCGAGCGGAAAAACGCCGCCGTTCTTTTTCGATAGCTGCGTCAGATCGGCAGGCGGCGTTTTCAACTGACCGGCGAGGGGCCCATCGCCTTTTCCATCAACGCCATGGCAAACCGCGCATTTTGCATCGAATTCCACTTTGCCCGCGTCCGAGTCTTTCGCATCGGCCGCGCCGATCTGTAGCAAAATAGCGCAAGGAAGAAACGCAGCGCCTCTCAGCCTGATCATTCACAATTCCTCCGTTACAGAATTGATTTCATTGTTCGCGCGATCGTCAGAAGCAGGAGCCCCAATGCAGGAAGCGCCCATAACGATCCGCGCAGTAGACGCGCGGGAAATGCCGCGCCGGTCGTCGACATCTTCCCCAGTGGATGAACCGGCCATTGCGACGATCGTAGCAAAACCAGCGTATCTGGGAGATCGGAGGGCCCATTTGCGCCAATGTGGCGCCAAGGGAACTTCCTGCCGAAGGCATTGCCTCGACTTCGCCAACGGATGCGCACATCAGCGCGGTCAAGATAAAAATATTGCGCACTTTCAATTTATTGCCCGCCTTCAAATCACTTGTTTCGAGTCTTCTGGTGTGCAGCGTCAATCTGCGTCAATCGCTTTTACGAATACACAGACATGCACACGTCTCTTTGTTGAGACGTTAGTTTAATCGCAATTAGCAATTTTACAACGAAGCCCGGAGCACGAAATTCTGCCCCGCTCCGCGTCGAGTCTCTATTCATTTACTTGTGCGGGCGCGGACGCCAAAACTCATCCGCCTGAAATATTATCTTTTTTCTTTGTCCCTGCATCTGTCTGGGTCTCCGCGCCGTCGGCGAGACACATTCGGCGCGGCAACAGGTCGCAGCGGATCATTCCGTCGGAGTGCGGCCTCGAGCGGAAGACGCCTGGAGCGGAGCCGAACCTAGTCGAAATCCACCGTGAGCCCGTGCTTGGCGAGTTCCTTCTCCACGGCGTCGAGGATCCGTTGCAGGTCGACAATGTCGATCTCCGTCTCCTCGTCGGGCGCGTCCCAATGGTCGATCTCGTCCAGCCGCACGACGAAGTCCGTGTCCTCACCCGATTCGGCGTCGGGGGCCTCGGCGTGGATCGTCAGCGTTCGGCCGTCCTGGCGCACGCGAATCGCGCCTTCCGTCATCTCGACCTTGATCTTCGCCCGCGCCATCGTCTTTCCTCCGTCAGCCCCGTCAAAGCAGCCCCGCCGCCGCCGCGGCCTTGCGCATGAGCGTCGGCAGGCCTTCCTTGTCGAGATCGCCCCGCGCCGCCCAGCGGCCCTCGGCGACGGCCGGCCGCGCCGATGTCGTTTGCGCCACGAAGACGGTGGCGTCGAGCGCAAAATGGGTAAACACATGGGCGACGGTTTCGGGCAGCGCCCGCCACTTCGCGGGGCAGGGCGCGAAATCGAGCCACGCTTCCGGCGGCGCGTCGCGGTCGAAGGGCGTCGCCGGAAAGGCGGTCATGCCGCCAAAGAGTCCCTTCGCCGGCCGGCGGACGACGAGCGCGCAATCGCCGCGCCGCAGGATGAAGATGGCGCCGCGCCGCTTCGGCTTGCCGGCCTTTTTCTCCTTGACCGGATAAGCCTCCGCCGCGTCGGCCGCGTAAGCGGCGCACTCGGTCGAAAGCGGGCAGGCGCCGCATTTGGGGGCGCGGGGCGTGCAGACGGTCGCGCCGAGATCCATCAGCGCCTGCGCGAAATCGCCCGCCCGCGCGGCCGGCAGCATGGCCTCCGCCAATTCCCGGACGCGCGGCTTCGCCTGGCGCAGGGGCGCGGCGATGGCGTGGAGCCTCGCCATCACGCGCTCGACATTGCCGTCGACCGCGGCGGCGGGGGCATCGAAGGCGATGGCCGCGATGGCGCCCGCCGTATAGGGGCCGACGCCGGGCAGGCTTCTGAGCGCGGCTTCGCTTCGCGGGAAACGCCCGCCATGATCGCGGGCGATTCGTCCGGCACAGGCGTGAAGATTGCGGGCGCGGGCATAATAGCCGAGCCCCGCCCAGGCCGCGAGCACCTCGTCGAGCGGCGCCGCCGCCAGCGCCTCGACCGTCGGCCAGCGCGCAAGAAAGGTCTCGTAATAGCCTTTCACTGCAGCGACCGTCGTCTGCTGCAGCATGATTTCGGAAAGCCAGACGGCGTAAGGATCGGCGCGTTCCCCCGGCCGC
The DNA here is from genome assembly GCA_003963405.1 of Hyphomicrobiales bacterium. Taxonomy (GTDB): domain Bacteria; phylum Pseudomonadota; class Alphaproteobacteria; order Rhizobiales; family Beijerinckiaceae; genus Methylocystis. The sequence continues at coordinate 5,087 of RXIY01000027.1, read as the reverse complement.
GCCCGCCAGGGCAGATCGCGCCGATGGGCGTCGTACCAGGCGAGGAGCGCGGCCGCGCGCTTTCGCGGGCTTGCGGAAGGCTTTATCATCGCCGCAGCCATAGGGGGCGCGCCGGCCCGCCGGCAAGGGAGAAGGCTCACATGAGCGCCGCGCCACGGGGAAAAGGGCGATTCGCCCGGCCCCTCGCCGAATATGTGCAAAAGCAGATCGACCCGCTCGCCGCGCGGCAGGGCTTTGGGGAAGCCGCGCTGCTGATGCGCTGGCCGGAGATCGTCGGCGCCCGCGTCGCGGACGTCTGTGCGCCCGAACGTCTCCAGTGGCCGGCGCGCGCCCGCAAGGCCGCGCCCGGCCGCCCCCAGGAGCCGGCGACCCTCATCCTGCGGGTGGAACCGGGCTTCGGCCTCGAAATCCAGCATATGATCCCGGCCATTCTTGACCGGGTGAACGCGCATCTCGGCTGGCGCTGCGTCGATCGCGCCACGCTGCGCCAGCAGGCGCTCGCGGTTCGGTCGGCGCCGCGCCGCCCACCCCGCGCCGCCCCCGACCCCGCTGCGCGCGCCAAGGCCGAAGCCGCGACCGAGGGCGTGGCGGAGGAGGCGCTGAGATCCGCGCTGATCCGGCTCGGCGAAAGGGCGCTGGCCGGCAGGCAAAAGGACGGGACGCCCTGAAAATGCGTCGAAAAGGCAGACATTCCGCCCCGTGCGTCAGAACGCTTGCAATCCAGACCGCTTGCGCATAGTTTCGCGCCGCGTCGGGCCGCCATAGCTCAGTTGGTTAGAGCACCAGATTGTGGATCTGGGGGTCCCCCGTTCGAGCCGGGGTGGCGGTACCATAGAAACCAATAATTCGCTGAATTTGCGCTTGACCACTGTAGTGGCCAAGTAACGCCCCACGTAACAGGCGGCAGGCGGTCACGCGCCGTTGCAAACGACCAAAAAATCGTCGGACCGCCCGTCAGGGAGGTCTTGCACAAGCACGGCCTGACCGCGGTACACGTCGGCGCCAGCTCGTTGAGCGCTTGCGGAAGAGCGGCGTGACGCGCCGCGCCATCGGGGACGCGCTAGAAGATTTCCGGGGCCAAACCTGCAAGGACGCTGAAGTGGCTGACAATAGCGCAGCCTTAAGGCAGGCGCCGACATGGATCGGATGAAAAGGCGCGAGGAAGAAATATTGAACAGCCTTCCCTGTCACGGTCGCGTTGTCTGCGACAAATGTTTTCGTAACCGTCCCGTCGTGTTTGATCAGACAATCAGGGAAGAGGGCGGCTGGAGGATCACCGCGAATCCGCTCGCTTGGGGCACGTGAAGCCCTCGGGGCGCGACGATCCTTGCGTCCGCGAGATCGAGGTCAGAAATCAAGAGTCGGTGTCTCCCGAACCGCCGGAGATCGTGGCGTCGCAGAGCGCGCTTCCGCCATCGACCGGAGCGGCTGCGGCCCTAATGATCGCTCAACCGATCGCAGCGTCGGCGCACAGGGGTGGGGCATTTCGTTCACACCTTCCCTTGCTCTCGGCTGCGGCGGCGCTTCTCGTAATGGGGGGTGCGGCATGGTGGCTCAATAAGTCACGGGGCCCTTCATCGAGTCGCGTCGCGGTAACCAAGGCGTCAAGCTGGCTGTTGAGGCGTTCGACCGCTTCATCAGCCGCCGCTAAATATCGGTTTTCATCTTCTTTATCCTGCGCGCGGCTGCGCAACCTGGACACAGCCATGAGTATTTGCAGCGGCTGTCTTAAGTCATGTCCAGCGATAGCAAGGATCAGACCTTTGAATTGATTCGCTGCGGAAAGCTCTCTCTCGTGGGCGTGCAGGGTTTCCATCAGCCGGTTGAACGACTCGCCGAGCTCGCGGAACTCGGGGGCTTCCAGACGTCGCGGGACATAGACTTGGTAATCATCCCGCTGCCATCCTCGGATCACCTTGAGCAGCCGCTCGATGGGCCGTCGGATGGCGTTCGCGCCAACCGCCCACGCGAGCGCCAGGGCGGCGCTAAGGCTCAAAAGGCTCAGCGCAAAGCTTCGCCACTGCTCGGCGTAGAGCGAAGCAAATGCGCGCTCGCGATCGACCCCAAAAAGAATAAATAAATCCGGCGGGGGCACCGTGATCGGAACGTAGCCGTAAATTACATCTTTGCCTTGATCGTCCTTTAGCTCCGCGGTCGCGGGCGAAGCGGCGTGGATCATTGTCAGTTGTTCCGGAGTTGCGTTCTTTCCGACGCGGCCGGTCGCGCTGGGCAGCTCGGCCAAAATGGTCCCGTGCCGATCTGTGATCAAAAGCGACTCGCCAGGTTGGAATGGAACTCGGCGCAAGTGACCGGCAAACCAGTCCAAGCTCAGATAGGCGACGGCGATCGCTACAGTCTCTTCTTTGTCATTCCGAATTGGATGGGCGAACGGGATGGTCTTTTCACCATTGATTCGGCTTACGGTGTAATCGCCGGTCGAGAACTTTCCAGTTTTCAGCGTCTCCGCAAAAAAGTTACGATCGCCGATCGTAGCTCCTGAATTGCCAGGTATGCTCGCGCACTGGAGCGTGCCGTCGCGGTCGGCGATGGCGAGCACAAGGTCTTTTCGATACTGCTTGGCAAGTTCCCCGAGCGTCTCCGTGCACTCCAGGGGATTCAGCGATTTTGAAACCGGCAGTTCCGCAACGGCCCCCAATAGGCGTTCGATCCCGTTCACAATGCCGTCTAGCTCGGCGTTTCGATGTTCAGCTGTCGATAAGGCCGAGCTGCGAATCTCCCGCTCTCGCTCGTTGGCTCGCAGAACTTCATTAATTCCCTGCACCGCGAGAGTCGGGAGCAGCGCGATCAGCGTCACCGTGAAAAGGCGAACCGATATGTTCACGACCTGCCCCCCGTAGCGATCGCCGTCAAGCGCCCGATTCTCGTTTTCTTATTGTGCCTCGCCTTTTCAGCTAATAACTGGACCCTCTTTTTCTATGGGTTGCGCGTTTGTCGCTTTCAGCCCATTCTAGGCCGAGGCCCGCGCGCGATAGCAGGCGGGCGAGCGCTATTTCAGGGCGGTGAGATCGGCTCCGAAATTGATGTGATACGCCTGACCGTCGATGACGAAGGCCGGCACTGATTTCACGCAATATAGGTCAGCACATGGGCCTGCGTCGGATTAAGCCCGGCTGTCCCGGCGATCGCCCATTGATCCGCGCGCATGACGGCGCAGATGCGATCGAGACCGTCGCGAATCCGGCGAGGGTTATTTGGGGCTCTGGCGGAACAGAGGTCATACCTTATGCATAGGACGCCTATGTAATGACGTCAAGAGCAATTTGAAGTGAGGACTGCGGTGGAAACGCGAGCGCTGAGCATTTGCGCGTTTTGCTGCCGGCCATCGTCGCTGGCTCGGCCTATCGGGCCGCGGTGGAAAGATCGTTTGGGCGTTTCCGCGATTCAATGACCGTCAAGAGGCCTGGCTTTTCGCGGCCGGAGGCCGCGAGTCTTAGGCCTTCTCTGACACGCGCAAGAGCTTCATCGGCTCGGCCGGCGGCGTAGACGGCGTGACTGGAGTAGGAGAACTCGGGAGCGCCTCGCACTCGATGCAACCGTCCGTCATCGATGAAGGGTTGCGCCGCGCCAATGCGGAAATACCCAGAACCGCCGACTGATAAAAGGAAGGTCAGCGCAAGCGGTCCAAGCGAAATCGACGTGGCGGGACTACCAAGCTCAGGGAAGGCCGCCTGATGATTAGCTTGGAACGCGGCGCCCCAATCTACGAAAATGTAAGTGCTTGGATCGACGTCTCCGTCAGGCGAGCTCGTCACTTGAACAAGCTTTTCTTCCATGAGCAACTCGCAAACGAGGCCAGACCGCGGAGGCGGGCTATAGACGACCGCCAGGTCTAGAGATCCCTCTTCGACGCGTTCGACGAGGCGCGTCGCAGCATCGACTTCCGCTCTGACCGCGATGTCAGGACACTCCAGGCGCATCCAAATTAGCCAATCGGCGAGCAAGGGATGCCAAAGGCTCAGTTCGCCTCCGAGGGTGATTTTGTCGGCTTTGTTGGCGGGAAGCGCGACCTGTTGCCGGGCCCTCTCCCAAATCTGCACAAGTGTCTCGGCATAGCGCTTGAAGCGTTCACCAGCTGGCGTCAGTCGGGCGCCCGCCTTGTTTCGAATGAAAAGCACCCGGTCGAGTTCCATTTCCAGCGTTCGAATTCGGGCGCTGACGGCGGTTTGGGTCAGGTGCAGGCGCTCGGCGGACGCAATGAAGCTTCCGCTTTCAGCCACCACCAGAAAGGTTCGAGCAAGGTTGATGTCCATGGGTTAGTATCAAAAAAATTGATATTAAATTCAATAAAACAAATTTGTCTGATCGCAAATCGAATGCGAACCTGTTTTCGGGAAATGGGGCTCAAACCGCTTCGTCGTAATGCGGCGGATGGGGGCGGGTCCTCTGGCGACTGCCACCTTCGTTGAGGGCTGGGGTCAAGGCTCAGTTGGCTGGCGACCGGCGCCCCGGACGCAGTCAGAAATTGTGTTGCGAACGACATGTTGGAGAGAGCGTTGCCCCTTCACTCGTCATTCCCCGAGCGCGCCGGTCCTGGGGCGCGCGATGTTCGTTGACAACAGGCCGTTACGCGGCTGGCGGCTTTGGTTGTTCATTGCCACCCTAGCGCTTGGCACAGTCGTCGTCCTTTCCAATGTCCCCGGCTACACGATAACCGTGCCATATGTGGCGGGGAGCCTTGGCGGCGTCACGCCGAGCTTCGGCACGTGGGGGACGACCGACCATATGGTTGGCCTGGCGCTTGGCCTGCCATTTGCGCGGTGGTTCTCGGGCCGCTTCGGCGACTATCGCGTCTATGTCGTCGCGTTCCTTCTCTACGCCTGCGCCGCATGTGTTTGCGCAGCGAGCGAGACCCTTTGGACGTTTCTGCCGGGCCGCATTGCGCTTGGCTTCGCGGGCGGTGTGACCCTCCCGCTCGCGCAATCGCTGGCGCTCAGGGAGTTTCCCGAGCGCCGACGCACCTGGGCCGTCGGATTGTGGGGCGTGCTGAGCATGACGCCCTTAACGATCGGCGTGTTTCTTGGCGGATGGTTCGCCGAATTCTTGAGCTGGCGCTGGGTGTTTTATAC
>RXIY01000068.1 GCA_003963405.1 Hyphomicrobiales bacterium | reverse complement strand
ACGCGGCGCGCGGCCTCGCCTTGGTCGAGGTCGAACAAAAAGGCGGCGAGGCTAATCAGATCGCCGCCTTTGTCGCCCGTGGCGAAATCGGCCCAGCGGCCCGTGCGGAGATTCACCTTGAAGCTACCGGCCTTGCGATCCGCGCGGCGCGGATTGCGGGAAACCCATTCGCCGCCCTCTCGCCGGCCCTCGGGAAGCCACCGGGAAACGATGGTTTCGGCGCGGCCCGCCGCTTCGCGGGCGAGCCGTTCGAAGGCGATTGCGCGGCCCGTCATTGGCGCCACCCGGCGGCGTCAAGCAACCTGTCCGCCGTCATAGGGACGGGGAGGCGCAAGAGCTTCGCAAGTCCGTAGATGAGCCGCTCGCCCGTTCGCTTCCCCAACCGCCACCGCTGGGCGCCCCATCTTCCCCAGCGGCGGCGCTCGCGAAAGAGAAACAACGGCCGGCGGCGCGGGAGGGAAATTTTGATTTCGTCCGTTCTGAAAATGACCGTTGCATTTTCGGGGAGCGCGGCTTTGAGCGCCGGCCGCTTTTCATAGTGGCCAAAAGCCAATGAAAGGACGCGCTCGCCAGCCTTGATCTTCTCGGAAAGAGAGAGGATTCGCAGTTTCATTGCACGCCCTCGCGAAGAATGCGGGCGGCTTCGTCGGCGGGAATCAGGGTCCGGCCGCCTATGCGAATTGTGTGGATCTTCCCAAGGGCTGCGTATTTCCAGAAGGTGGAGGGACTCACGCCTAGGCGCACACAAAAGTCATGCACCCGGAACGCGAGAGGCGCGGCGTCGGGCGCTTGTGTATTCCCGCCGCTGGGCGGCGTAGCGTTCGACTCAGAGGTCGTAACCTTCGCCTTGGCGCGGTGAGATTTCGTGTTGGATTGCATCGGGGACTATCTCCAATGAAACGAGATAGCCCGCGAAATTATCCAGTTTTGCGCCTATGTCCGCCAGCATCCGCGCGATTTATGGACATTCTGGCAGAATGTCCTAATGGGGCGAAAAATTTACGGACGTTCTGACAGAATGTCCGAAATGTCGCGTTCGATTGTCTTTTCGCTTGGGAGCTTCAATCCCGCATCCGTGAAAATTTTCCCTAATTGACGCAGGACGCCGCGAACGCACTTGCTATCGGCCCGAAGGTCACCCTTATAGTTCCGCTTTATTATTTCTTGGCGCTTTTGCTTCACTGCACCGCGAGCTTTTCGGGCTGGCTTTGTCCGCTTGATATTTTGAGAGTTACGCACCAAAGGGAGGGACGCGGAAAATTTGCCTAGACGCGCGCATTGCTCAAACATTTCATCGGCAATTGCGGCTATTTGCATCTGTAAGGTTTTGTCGGGTATTGCCTCAATATATTTATTCAAATTCTTTAAGTTTTCTCCCAAAAACATCAGAAGCCCCCGATGCAACAACCTCTCATTTGCGCTGGCTTCGGGAGTTAATTCCTCGAATTTTGCGTGCAAGCTCAGAAGTAGTTGGAGACCAAGAAACCGTCCCCTGTTGTAAAATTCTTGCCAAGCTTGATCATCATTGGCGCACCTTTGAAACGCTTCATTTTCATCCTCATTCTCAATTGCGAGTATAGACAAAAATAAAAGATCATCAGGCGTTGGCTTCTTATCGTTCATTCGCGCGCATCCGCGAGCATCGTATGAGCGATGGGAAAGCGGGCGATGCGCTCCCGCCTTGTCGGATGGCCGTCCTATCCCATCGCAACTATCACACGCCCGCCGCGATCCGCGCGGGCGGCAATGGCGTCGGAAAACGCCAACCGTTCTTAGAATCCCTTGGCGGCGAGACGCCGCGTGTTTCGTGCCAGTGAACCGCCCAAGCTCGCCATTCGGGCGAGTCGCCCGGGATCCACACGCCCGGCTCTTCGATCGGCCCGGCCGGCTTCGCGCCGGCGCCGCGCCAGCGACCTTCCGAAAGCCATCGCGCGGCGCTCGCCACGAAACGGCGCTCGCGTCCGGCCGTTGCGGTCCTGTAGCTCCGCGCGCCCGCTATGATCGCCTCGGGGTCCTCGCCCTCGTCTATCGCCTTGCGCCACGCCGCGCGCGCCGGGGCGAGAGCGTGCGGTTCCTCCCGCTCGGGAAAGGCGGCGAGGAATTTTTCGAATCCTTCGTCCCTCTCGCGCGCGGATTCTGTCTCTTCTGAGTCTTCTCTATTCTGGGCGTCACGCGCCGTCACAGAAGCGTCACCAACGCCGTCACACGCACCGTCACGCTGGCGCCGCTCGCGCCACCGCCGCGTGCGCTCCGCCGGCGAGAGCGGGTCCGCGTCTTCCTGATCTTCGACGATTTCCCAAACACCATTCGTTTCGACCACGAGCCCCGCCTCTTCGAGACGGCGCAGCCGGCGCGCGAGCGCATCCGGCGAGGTCCGCAAAATGAAAGACATATCTTCAAGAGAGGGAAGCCGCCCGCCGGACCAAGACCGGCAGGCCATCAAATTGACGAAGCAGCGAAAGAGCCCGGCCGGAAGCTTTTGCTTGCGACGGTCGAATAGGATGGCTTCCGAGACCTTGAACCATCGACCGCTCATCGCTCACCCCCTTCCACCGCCGCGCCACGCTCTGCTTCCTCGCCGGCGAAGCCCAGCGCCTCGCTCAAATGCTCGAACGGGTCGAAGCGCCTCGCCATCCAAAAATCACCGGCCGCGTCTTCGAGCGTGAGCCCGCTCACGGCTTCGAGATACCCGGCGATCGAATAGAGAAGCCGCGTCGCCTTATCACTGGTGGCTTTCGGCGCGTCGGGGCGCCAGTCTTCTGGGACCGTCTTCGCCAGCGCCGGCGCGGCGTAGGAGCGCAAGTCACCAATGAGACTCGCCAAAATGGAAAGTTGAAACATGGCGCCCTTGGCGCTCGCCGCCCGCAAAAACGTCGCGCGGTTTTCCAAACCCAAACCAAACAAAAAAGACGCGTCTCTCAATGCTTCGAGCCTCGCGTTGCCTTTATCATTGAAAAGCTCAAGCTCAACAGCGTTGGAAGCCGCGCGCAAGCGCCGCGCCTCATCCGCGAGCGCCGCAACGGGACAATCTCCGCTCGTTTCTATATGAATCGAATCAGCCATAATCGAACCTCTTACGTTCTGTTATTGGTTAGGCCGGGAGCGACGTTAGAGGCGCGCGCCCGGCCGCTCTATCACGCGGCGTCGCCGCCCCATTCCTGCGGCCACGCGCGGCGCTCCGCCTCCCGGCTGGAATCCATCGCCAGCCGGCCGGCGCGAAGGAAAAGCGCCGCCAGCGCGAGCGCTACACGCCCGGCGGCGCGCAAGAGAGCGGCGAGCGCGGCGGCGCCGACGCGGGCAAAGCCCTTTGCAGGATCGCGAGGCATAGTCAGGCTTCCTTTTTCGTGAAAAGCACAACATCGCCGCCGCGCCGCATGGCGTCGCAACGGTCGGCCCAATAGGACATCATTCGGACCCGCTCATCCCAATAGTCGGCGCGATGGTACGCGCGGCGGATCGAGTCGTTATCGACATGCGCAAGCTGGCGCTCAATCGCGTCCGCCTGCCACAGGCCGCACTCGTTCAGCATCGACGAAGCCGCCGCGCGGAAGCCGTGGCCGGTCATTTCGTTTTGCGCGAAGCCGAGCCGGCGGAGGGCCGCGTTTATCGTGTTCTCGCTCATCGGCCGCTCACGCGAGCGCATGGAAGGGAAGACGAGGCGCCCGCCGCCGGTGATCGCCTGTAGCTCACGAAGGATGGCGACGGCGCGCGGCGCGAGCGGGACCCGATGCGGCCGGCGCATCTTCATTTTGCCGGCGGGGATCGTCCAAACCGCCGCCTCTAGGTCAAACTCCGCCCACTCCGCCGCGCGAAGCTCGCCCGGCCGCACGAAGGTCAGGGCGAGCAGTTCGAGCGCGGCCTTTGTCTCCGGCGCGCCCGCATAGCCGTCCACAGCCCGGAGAAGGGCGCCGAAGGCCACAGGCTCGGTTATCGCCGCGCGATGCGTCACGGTCGGGGCCGTCAAAGCCCCCTTGAGGGCGCCGGTCGGATCGTTTTCCGCGCGCGCCGTGGCGACGGCGTAGCGGAAAACCTCGCCCAAGGTCGCACGCAACCGGCGCGCCGTTTCATGCCGGCCGCGCGCCTCCACGGCCCGGAGCGTGGCGAGAACCTCAAAAGCCGTGATTTCCGCCACCGGCCGGGCACCAAGCGAAGGTCGCGCGAGCGACAAAAGCCATTCGAGCTTGTCTAGCGTCCGGTCCGCCTTGCCTTCCCGCCGCTTCTTCCCGAGCACTTCGTCCGCGATCGCGTCGAAAGTATTCGTTACCGCCGCCAGCTTGGCGGCGCGGCCAATCTGCTTTGCCTGGGACGGGTCAACGCCCTTCGCCAAGAGTCGCTTGGCGGCGTCGCGCGCCTCCCGCGCTTCCTTGAGCCCAACCGCCGGATAAACCCCGATGGCCAAGACCCTTTGCTTGCCCTCAAGGCGATAGGCGAGCCGCCAATATTTCGAGCCGTTGGGGTTGATCCATATTTGGAGCCCCCCGCCGTCGCTCAGCTTGACCAGCTTTGCGCCGGGCTTGGCCTTCCTGATTTCGAGATCGTTGAGCGCCACGGGAATCCGCATCCGGGTGGGGCGCTACCAAGAGCGCCATATCTACCACGGAGGCTACCAACTAAATCGCAAGATACAAGCGCACGGCAACGGACAAGCTCGGAGCCAATTTTGGCCCTAAAGCGTTGTTTTTTAGCAATTTTCAGAGAATTTCGGACTGTCTCGGAGGGGTATGTGGTGCCGCAAGAGGGATTCGAACCCCCGACCCCATCATTACGAATGTCAAGGTTTTATGTTTATTGGAATTTCCGAGCTATACCAGCCTTCTCTATGCCTTTGAATAGTATGCATTTCTGATTTACCGTGAATTTATCGCGCTTCCTAGACCTTCCTTTTTGGTGGCGACACGGTGGCGACACGGATATAAAGAGCCATGGCAAAGCTCTCTAAACGCACCATTGACGCCCTCTCACCAAAAGAGAAGCCATTCATCCAATTCGATTCCGAACTTGCTGGCTTCGGGGTGCGAGTCATGCCCAGCGGTGTCATGTCCTACGTGGTCGAGTATCGGCCCCATGGGGGCGGTCGCGCCGTGGCCAAGCGGCGAGTGACGCTCGGCAAGGTGGGAGCCCTGACCCCCGACCAGGCCCGCAAAGCCGCAGCTGATATGCTAGCTAAAGTCCGATTGGGCGGCGATCCGGCAGACGATAAAGCAAAGAAGCGTGAGGCTTTGACGGTTGCGGCTCTATGCGAAGCGTTTACTGCTGAACATATTGAGGCGAAGGTTAAGCCCCTAACCCGGCAGGCCCACGCGATTGCGCTCGCCCGGCTATGCGACGCTTACGGCTCTCAAAAAGCCGAAGCCATTACGCGGAGCAAGCTCGCTGCGCTTCATTCCGAAATGCGCGACAAGCCATTCGCGGCAAACCGCTCTCTTGCCGTCTGGGGAAAGCTGTTCGCTTGGGCTGGGACTCGTGGACTTGTCCCAGGCGAGCATAACCCAGCGCGCGGAATTGAACGGTATCGCGAGCAAGGGCGTGAACGGTTCCTCACGACCGACGAACTGATGCGGCTAGGCGCAGCGCTCGCAGAAGGGGAGAGCAATGGACTCCCATGGGACGTAGACGAGGCCAAGCCAAAATCCAAACACCTCGCGAAGCCTGAGAACCGGCGCGTCAAGCTCGACCCTTTCGCCGTCGCAGCGATACGCCTCCTGATCCTGACCGGCGCGCGTCTGCGGGAAGTCCTGCACGCCCAATGGTCACAGGTGGACCTTGAGCGTGGCGTGATATTCCTCGCAGACTCCAAGACGGGGCGGAAGCCGATCTACCTATCTGCGGCGGCGCAGGCCGTTCTGGCGTCGCTTCCCCGGATCGAGGGTAATCCGCATATCATTGCGGGTGCCAAGGAAGGAGCGCCCCGAGCGGACGTAAAGAAGCCATGGGCGGCAGTGTGCCGGGCGGCCAGCCTCGAAGGGGTCCGGCTACATGACCTCCGCCATAGCTTCGCCAGCTTCGGCGCTGGCGCGTCTCTTGGCCTTCCAATCATCGGCAAGCTCCTCGGTCATACTCAGGCAGCGACAACCGCCCGCTATGCCCATCTGGACGCTGACCCGTTGCGCCGTGCCGCAGATACGATCGGCGCGACCATTGCCGCCGCTCTTGAGGGAAAGGCTGGAGCCGATATCGTCCCGCTGTCCATGCCTGTTAGCAGAAGCCGAAAGGGTTGATGTTATCGCTTCTTTTTAGGCGTCTTTGGTGGTTCTTCCGGTGCTGGCTGAGCGCCACAATTTCGTTGTTCGGCTAGGACCACCAGATATTGCTGGCGCGCCTGTAGCGCTTGTGTTTCTTTATCGGCGGTCCCTTGCCAGTCCATGCCAAACCATAGGACCGGAACAACAAAGCCAGCGACGCCAGCAGCGACGTTCTGCGCAACCTTCAGCCCTTGATCGGATGCAAGCTGCTGAACCTTCGCGTTGTTTGCCTCGACCTCTGCCATGATGGCTGCGCAGTCCATGAAACGGTCCTGCGGTTGGACAACAGATACGGGCGCTGGAGCGCGACCCGCGCAACCGCCAAGAGCGGCAAACACAACTCCGGTTAGAAGCCTCTTCTTCAAATGTCCCTCCCTTAACGAATGTTTAACTATTGGAGGGTAGGTGCCAGTTTTACAACCGGAGCTGGTCAAATAGACGCTAGGCAACGGTAGCGTGTGCATTATCCGCCTTAGTTGGCGGCAGTGCATCTTCTAGCCTTGGAAGACTGAGTGGGCCGTCTCCCTAAGAGACGCGCCAGGTCAGCTAAAACGGTCTGCGTCCTCGGCGAGTGGATGATGGCCCAAGACCCTTGCCCAACACCTCCAAGGCGTCCTCGGCAATTTCCTCAGGATCGTCCTGCCCGTTGCATGCCCCAGTGACGGCGAGCACAGCGCGCCGCAGCTCGGCTTGATCGATGTCGATCCCGTGATCTGCGGCCATTCGAGTGGCGGCGCGAATGGCTTCGTCGATCAAATCCTGATTCATGCGGGCTCCTTCGCGGCGAGCTCCCCTTCGCTTTTGTCCCACTGCGACTGAATAAGAAAGGTCGGCGCACCCATCAGGTTCCAATCACGCCGGCCGGGCAAGGCAGGCCGATGCGTCGCCCTGCATACAGCCGAGCTGCGGCGAGACAACGGCGCGCGGAACCGTTCAACATTTACTCCTGCAGCGTTCAAAGGGGATAGTCGCGCACAGGATCGACGCCCGCATCCGTAAGGAACTTGCGCAGGGCGGAAACCTCGTCTTTTGAAAGGCTATGGTGGGTGTCGTGAAACCCATGTGTGTAACCATTTAGCGTCACCAACAAATGATTGTGCCGACTGTGGGTAATTTCAGCGCCAAGTTCTTCCAGCATTGATTTGACGATCTTCGGATCGATATTGCTGCTCATCGGGTGCGCGAACAAGGCATGCAGGGCTGTCCGATGCTTATGGTTCATTGATTTCGCTCCCCTCTCGCCGCAAAGGATGATCCTTCCCTAGGGTTGATAGCACGGCGCAGAGTGCGTGCCGCTGCGACAAAGAGACTTGGCTCTTCACACGCTGAGGGCGATAGCGTTTTCTCCTGAAGACCAAGAGATAACGAGCAGCAAGTCGCTGTCGATCATTCCTCTTTCCTCCCTCAGCCTTTCGGTTTCCGCCTCTACATCAACGCCCGAACTGGCCCAGATCACGAACGTCCGTTGCGGCTTGTTCGCTACCTCCAGCTTTTTCAGTCTCACCTTCAGGCTCATTGCATCGCTCCATTACCGGCTGCGTTCCAAGGCCGACAGCCGCGCCTCAAACTCAGAGCATTCCAGTGCCCTGATGTGCGTCTCAATGAGCTTCGCGACCGTTTCCGCCTCCCCCGGCGTCAGGGAGCCATCAGCCACGGCCTCCAGTATCGAGCCCATCGCCGCAGCCGCATCGGCGGCGCTTTCAATCTTTGGCAGGGCGAAGGTGACAGGGTTATCTCTCCGCGCCGGATAGAGCCGATCCAGCACGATCCGCGCCGCCGTCATGTCGCCTGTTTTGGCCGCACTCAGCACGGCATTGACGACCGCCTCCGCGTCATCCTGCATCAGCTTTTCGGCAAGCACTGTGGTCTTGTGGCGAGCGCCCCTCGGCTTCCCCGCGGGATTTCCGCTCTGGCCCGGTTGCCAGCGCCCATCCTGCTTTGCGCCTGAATTTTTACGTTGCTCGGCCGTCAATCAGTTGCTCCCAAGAAGCCCCATTGATGGGCGTTGCATCGAATTGAGCAGCCCGAAGTTGAGGATGCCAGACGCGAGGCCGGGCCTGCTTCTCTCGGCGAGGCGTTGAACGGCATTCGGCGGCATCTGCATGGCGGACCTGTTCCCGCCCATCGCAGCGAGTTCGGCGACGTTGCGGGCATTGGCGAGGGTGGCGCGGTCAGCGATCAACTTCGACGCGGCCCCAGCTGCAATCGGGAGCCCGAGCGCCTTGTTCGCCGCGAGTCCCCCGGCGTCGAGGGCGAACATCAGCCCATGGCCGACAGGGGAGAGCTTTCCCATCAGCCGCGCGGCGTTCTGCGCCTTCGAGCCATAGATGGCGTCATTGAGGGCCTGCCGCTCGTCTGGCGTCCAGTTCTTCACCCGATCTAGGACCTTGCCAAGCTCCTGCCTTGTCGCGTTGTCGATATTACCGCCTGAGCCGGTCGAGGCTGTGCGCCGAGACGCCTTCTCAATGGCGTTCTCCACCTCTCCGACCTTGGAGAACCGTTTCCAGTATTCATTGCCCTCGGCGAGGTCCTTGGCGACGTCCGCGCCATTCGCCCCCACGATCTGTTGCGGCGTGGCAGAGCCGATGAAGTCGTCAACCTCGGCGACTACCTGCTTGCCGATGCGGCGTTCGGAGGCGTTGCTGCTTTTGCCAATGTCGGACGCGACTTGACGTATGGACTGGATATTCTCGGGCGTGGCGTATTGATCCGCATAGCGCCCCATGATCCGCTGCAAGGCCGGAACCTGAGGGGCAAGCTCCGGCTCATAATTCGCGCTCTTGAGCGTATCTCCGATCCGAGTTGATAGCTCGCGGGTCCCCTCCGGCGTATAGCGACCGCCTGCATCCTCCATGCGCTTGTAGGCGGCCTTCGCCGTGTCATAGAGCGTTTGCCGGGTCGGAACGTCGGGACGATTGAACGCGCCCGCAACCTTGTTGACGCCCCCGGCGATCAGCCGGCCCGCGCCTTCAGCAACCGGTCCGAGGATCGCCCCTTCTGCGGCCCCCCGTCCGATATCCTCATCGTTGCCGGCGGCCATCCCCGCCCCCGTGATCCCTCCGGTAACCGCCGCCTGCGCGTAAGGATTGACGGCTATGCGAGAGAGCACGGGAGCAGCCTTCAAAGCGTCACCGGCGAGGGCGACGCCCTTGGCTATGCGAGACGTCGGCAGAATGGCGCCGCCCACCTCAGCGGCGGTCCCGGCCAACCCTAGACGCTGGCGCGCCGCCTCTGTCTTGGCCCGCTCTTCCTCCAGCGGCGTCCCACCGAGATATGAGGCGATCTTGTCGGCGTAGCCCCCGCTCATGCCCGACGCGGCGAGACGGATGGCGTCGTCGGCGCTCTGCATGAAACCGCCCATCGGGGCAGCCGGCGCTTCAGCCTTTTGCGGATTTGTTGGGAGCGCGGACCTGACGCCTCTGCCGGCTTGCTCGGCGATATGCGCGACGAAGGCGTCCTGATCGTCGGGCGGCATATCCTTGAAGGCGTCGCCAACGTTGACGACCCCAACGCCATCGATTCGAATTCTCACGGCTCGATGCTCCAGCTCGGGAAGTTCTGACGCGTGGGTGAAGTCGTCGCTGGCGTATTGCCCTCGCGAAGACTCTTCAGGGTCTGGCGGGCCTGAGCGGGCGACTTTTGCGCCATGTTGATCTCTTGTTCCATGACGTCGAGCATGGCGTTAAGCGCCTCCGGTCCCTGGGCTGACGAAAGGCTCTTGACCGTATCCTCGACAACCTTCTCGTGTGGCAGCCCCTTCGGATTGACGGCGCGGGCATAGGTGTTGGCGATTGTGTGCATGGCGCGACCAAACGAAGCCAGTTCGGGGTTGCTCGTTCCCTTCTGCCACGCCTGAATAGCCATGTTGACCGGGACGTATTTGCCGCGAGAGAGCTTCGCTGATTGCTCACGGCCAATGTTCAGCGCGCCCAGCGCCTCCGTGCCGGCGGATACCGCGTTGGCTTCCTGCGTTCCGAGCGTGCGCGCTTCCGCGCCCTGGCCCAGCGCCTCGATCTGCTTTCCTAGGATCGCCCCTGCTTCGGGGTTGCGGCGAGCAATCTCCTCCTGAACGCGTTTGATATTCTCAGCCCCCTGCGCGCCGCGACCGAGCCCTGTCGTGACGTTCTTTTCGCCCGCCAGGATGCGATTAGCCATGCTTGTCACGGCGTCGCCCGACAGGAGACCGTCTTCGGGGTTAGCGACGGCATACGGCTCGCCAAACGGCGTCCCAGAGGTCTCCCCCGGCTTAATCCAGAACTTCTGCGCCTGGCCGGGGCCGATCCGCTTCTCCTGTAATTCAGGCTCATTGAGCCGCGCGCCAGCGAGACCAAGGGTCTGCGTCCGATAGGCCTGATCGGCCTCGAACCGCTTGGCGTCGAGCGCGTCCTGTTCTGTCTGACGCCCCTTAAGATAATCCTGCCAGGCGAGTTGCCGGTTCTCACGCTCCGCGGCGAGCTTATCGAGCGACTCCTGCCGCTTCTGCTGATTGGCGATCTCCGACATCGTCGCGATGTTCTGCATGCCCTGGGCAAGGCCGGGGCCGACGCCTCGACGCGACAAGAGTCCCATGCCGATGCTGATCAACGGATCGCCAGGACCGCCCGCGCCGTAGAGGTTCTTTAAGCCGTTTGCGACGCTATCGATGCCGCCAGTCGAAGCCTCACCTTCCGACTCTGCCTCTGGGGTCGGCGAGGTAGCGCCGTCGGATGTAGCCGGCTGCGAGAATTCAGCTGGACGCGTTGGCGGCAGAGGAACGTCGAGAGACGGCGGCGATCTCTTTACGAGCGCCCTCGGCGGATGCGACGAAGAACCGCCCTCCAAGGCCGCGCCCTGAGGGGGCTGGTTAAACGCCAACATTGTCGGCGACGCGCTCGCCAGCAACCCACGCGGCGGTTGGAGCGGCTGCGGATAGGCGGAGTCGTCGAAGGCAGGCGCAAACCCATAGCGGGAGAGCAGGCCCAGCGGGTTAAAGGCCATCGAATGCCTCGTTCTGTTGCTGTGGCGCGTCCCGAAGCTTTTCAGACAGGGTGACGCGGATGAATTGGCTCGGGGTCATTTGCGCCGTTCCGGCCGCTAACCGGATGGCGGCGCAAAAGCCCCTCGGTGCGCGGGCGCGAACAACCTCAACAAACTTGGTGGCGTTTGAGTCGGCGGTCTGAGCTTCCTTGCGCATAACAAGAGCGTGCTACAAACCGCCGCAAGAGGCTACGAACCGGCTGCCGATCCTGCGGCCTTTGCGGAGATTGTGCGGTTTCCGTCCCGAGCCGTGAACTTGCTGTCAGAGTCAGAGATATTCCTGGGGAAGGCGACTCTTTCCCCACTGAGCGCAGTGTTATCGTGTCTGAACCCCCGCGCGAAACGGCGTCACGCCTCATTATCGCCGTTAACCGTTCGTTAACTAATCAGGCGTCCCATGGAAAATAGTAGCCGCGCTCTCCTCCCGCGCGGCATCACTTCCTCCCGACTAGCCCGGCCCATGGCTTCGGACCGGGCTTTTTTGCGCGGCGGCTCACGGCGCGCCCTGCCGACGCTGCGCCCACATCGCGAAGATTTGCCGACATGTGCAGGCCATTATCTCTGGCTATGTGGACAGCCGGCGCGTGACCAAGAAGCTCGCGACCACGCTCTAGCCTCACGCCCGCCCGCTTCCAAAGTCGGCGGGCTTCTTGTTGCCCGGCCGGGACGATGAGGAAAATGACACCCACACGCCGTTGGAAACGCTCCCGCCTCGTCTGGCCCTGTGCCCCGGTTAAGAAATCCTTAATCGCGTCATAAAGTCCCTGCTTAATCAGCGTTGTTCTTTCATGCCTCTATTCTGTCGATGGAGGGAGGGATGTTGCCCATCCACAGAGACGTGCTTAATGCCTACCTAACCAAACGTCGTGATTGGACTAAGTGGAACACAGACAATCAGCGGCCAGGGTCACGCAAAAGCAGTGTGGAACCCGATGGCACGATTACTGAAACATCATCTGATAATGCAGAGCGCGTCGTAGTCGCCCGCTGATCTATTGATCTTCTTGGGCGGATTTTAGTTCGGCTTCTGGAAGCTGGGCGAACATAATCTTCTCGAAAGTCGAGTGACTTTTGGTAAGCAACCGCCACCAGGCACCCCACCAAAAGCAAAAAGCCGCCCGCATCACGCAGTCGGCCCCTACCCTTGGGCGCGGTATCTGATAATCACGGGTCCATGCAGTAGCAGGCGCTGCTGCCATCAAAGTTGTTGAAGCCTTCGGGGGCCGCAGAGGCCGCGGTGGCGAAGCCGATGCTCAGGGTAAGGGCGATGGCGGCGATAATGGTGGTCAGCTTGGTCATAGTCGGCTCCCGCTCGGTTCGTTTGATCTCATTCGCTGATCCAACGGTAGCGGAGAGCGACCGGGTTAGATGTGTGGGCGCGCACAGGGGGTGGATTCTGACTCCAAGTGCAACACCCTCGGTCCGGTCCGCTGGGCCGGGGCTAAAAGTGCGGCCACGCGGACGCGACCGCACACGTCAATTAGCGATTAGAATCCGACTGGGTTTCGGTCGAATGCTTCGGATGGTAGCCTAATCTCGGATCCTGAGCGGGTCGCGGAGCATGCACCTCTACCCCCTCCGCCTTCGGCGGCTCCTTATAGCCGGGCTGACCCGGGACGTTTGGAGCGCCCCACTTCGTGTCCCCAGCAAGCGACACGCCTCCGAGGCCGCAGAGAGCCGAACCCGCAAGCAAAGCGACGATTGCAGAATGCTTATAGGCCATCGTTTCCTCCTCGCGATTTACTGCGTCGTAGATGGAAGCTCTTGCTTCCACTGTCAGTATAGGGAAACCCCCGTTAACGAGCGCAAGTGAAAAACCATGCGCCGCCGCGCCAGCTGGCCAAGCTTCAGCGGTTTTGCAAGTGTTGGTGGAGAGCGGCTGAACGAAACGGGCAAAGACTACCTGCTCTTTCGCCCGCACCACGCAAAGCGCAGAACTTAACCGTCGCATTGGCCGCGCCCTGCCGCTCCGCTCGCCTGCGATAGGCTGGCATGGCAACACTCCATAACGGTCTAATTCAACCGCGCCGATATCATTACAGCTCGGGTGTTGCACCTCGCATCAGAACTCAGGGGGAGCGTCAGATTTTCCCATTGACCACCGCGCTTTTCGGAGTCAGCATCTGATTGTAATCGTCGGCGGGATCGAGCGGGACCTCGAATATCGCCGAGATAACCCGGAGCCACTTCTTTCAACAGGAGGAAGTATGCAAGACTTGACGCCACCGGGTATTACGGGGCGACCTGCCTAAGGTCGCGGGCGTCGCGAGGAATTCATCTCTGTATTCCAGACACGCAAACACCAACCACCCATTTTTGCGCGGGGCGCGGTTACCTGAAGGCTAAGCGCGCTGGCACCTGCTCGATAGCTGGGAATTTCCGAGCCTCTCGCTATGCGAAGGCGGCCCCGTCAGACGGCGATCGGACGGGGCCTTTCCATGTCTGAGTAGTGGCAACGGCTTCCAGAAGAGGAGAAAACCGCATGCGCGCATTTCTCATCCATCATGGCAACGGGCCCGTTCGTCGCCTTTTATGGTGGTTCGCCTGTGCTCGGAGCGTCGCTCGGGGACGAGTGTGATATGCAGAGCTAGTGATTGCCGTCGATAGCCCGCCCGCCTTCACGCCTCGCCTTCCGCTCCGCTGATCAGCCCGACGTATGTGTAGTAGGATTCCTTCGCGGCTTTCAGGGCTTCTTCCAGCTGCGGAATTGCCTGGGCGGTTGCGAAGATGTGGTCAGGTGAATGCGCGTTCGGCAGATGGCTGACAATGACGGCGATGAGCTGTAGCGCCTCGCAGTAACGGGCGTGAGCGAGCCGAAGATACGGCTCACCCGTGAGGTGATCAGGCTCCCTCATTTCGCCGCCGTAACGGCGGCGCGTCGGAAATAGGCGAGGACAATCTCGCTTTCCCTATCGCCCGCGAGATATGCCCTCAGCGCCTTTCTGTCGTCGTCGAGAAACATCAGAAGCGCCGGGCGACTGACCTGCCATGGCCCGCCGGCGACCCGGCGACCGATAAAGTCATTCTGGCACCAGCTGCGCAGAGTGCTTTCCGACCGCCCGGCAATCTCGGCTGCCGTGCGCAAGGTGATTGCCTCTCTCTTGTCATAGGGAACGAGGACCTTCGGCTCGTCGAGCATGGTCACGCCCTCCCGACGGTCGATGCGCAGTCGTCACAGCGCCAGACCTCGCGCCGGTTGGCCTCAGGCCACGCTAGGCGTGCGAGGCGACCACAGGCGCAAAAGCGGTCTGTTCTGCCCTGGCGCAGCGCCTCCAAGTTTCGCCGGTCGGCGTCGCGCTGTAGCGCCTCGATGCTGAATGCAACCTCTGGTAGGTAACGCTCGCCAGCTTGCGGTGCCGAAAAATGGCTACCCGACGCACTGACAGAACTGACGGAAGTTGGCCCGTTTGGTGAAACATGCCTACCTTGGTCACTGACAGAACTGACAGAAGGGGCTTGTGTCAGTTCTGTCAGTTCCTTGGGTAGACGTTTTTGAGGAGCAAGGGCGCGAAGCCGGGCAAGATAGTCGCTCATGCGAAGGCCCTCGGATTAATCGCGTAGGTTGTGCGCGAGCGACCGAGTGTCTGAACGGTATGCGGGGCGAGCCAGTCATATTCCGCCAGGAGGTCGAGGCCGGCCTTGATCGCCGCATTGTCTGTGAGGTTCGACCATTCCTTCCGGCGTATGTCTCTCGCCATGAAGCCGTCGGCGAGATGACCTCTTCGGATTCGAGACAGGATGGCTTTAGCCGCCGCCGTCTCGTTTTGGCCTCCGGCTGCATATGCGCGGCGGGCATGGCTCTCAAGGTAATCGGCAAAAGCCAAAGCCCTGAGGACGGCTCCTTCGCCAACCGGACCACCGCCGCCGTCCGCAACGTGGTTGATCAGAGCAAGCGCCGGAATCGTCTTCCGGTATTTGGAGAGATGGCTTTCGAGCGAAGGGGAAAGCTCACCACCCCGCAAGCGCCCTTCCAACGCCGCGCGCCATTCTCTGAAGATTCCGAGCGCCGCATCGTCGAAGCGATGATATGGCAGGCCGTTCTCATCGTCCCGTAATGCTCCAAAACGCATAGCGTCGTAACTGACAGAACTGACAAAAGTGTTCCAAGCCCGTTCTCGGGCGGCGCTCACCGGGTAGCGGTCTGCCTCCTTCCATTCAGCCGACTGGTCAGGCCAAGCCAGCAAACTGAATCTCTGGATCAGACCGTCATCGCCAGCGCCTCCCGCCGAGGCGCGCCCGATATATTCGGCAAGGCGTCCTGGCTGCGTCGAGCCGAGTATCGAGACGCACGCCCCCTCTATGTGCGTCCGACCACGCGTGATACGGTCAAACGTGTATCCGCTTGTTCCGCTCCACGCCGTCAGATAGAAGCCGCGCGCCCCTGCATATTCCTCTCGGTCGAGCGTCCGAAGCAGGGAAACAAGCTCGTCTCGGTAGGCGAGCACCCCGTTCGGATTATCGGCGAGAATTTCTCCCAGCTTCTCATAGGTCGTGTCATTGGTGACGTAGCGCTTGGCCTTCGGCTCCTCCGGCTCGTCAATATCGAGCAAGCCCTCAGCGCTTATTCCCTTCTTCAGGGCGTCCTTCGCTTTGCCGGCCACAACCTCCTTTTCAATCTTGTGCAGAACAAGCGCCGTCTCATAATGCTTGCGAGCGTCGTCATTCTCCTTGCGCGCGTCGGACTCCAGGCGATGCAGCGGCTTCAGCGCCTCTTGCATCGCCGGGCTTTTCATGGCTCCAGGCCTGCCGACGATGCAGCCCCAGAGGTTGGGAACCTCTCCCCAATCCGTCTCGCGCTGTGGACGAATGGCGACTTTGCGGCCAAGAACAGACCCCAGCGCCACTATGGCGGTAACACCGACGAAATCGGGCGGGCATTGCATCCGATCGGATATGTCACCAACCCATGGCGCGATGCTCTCGGGAAGATAATCAAGCTCAAACGACTTGACCGGCAGGAGGCCGTCCGGAAGGGGTTTCGGTTCTGGCCATGTATGAGGAGCCCCTATGTGTATATGTTCATCCGAGCCGTTCCGCCTGTCTGTCATGCCGGCTGGGATCGAAGCTCTCATGATGCGACGAGCGGCGGCCCGTTCCTCATCAGAGCCAGTGCTGAAATAGTTTGGCAGATCGTGAAAGTGGTCAGTCATTGATTGAGCCATTTACGTTAAGGCGATCACAACGGCCGGCGTTGTATCCAGCAAAGAACGCGTCGCGGCGCTCCGGCGGCCAGGAGTGGAACCGTGAGGGATAATCGGGAGATTTCGTGAAACCGGCTCTTGCGCCGGCGTCGTATTCGTCGCGGAAGTGGGCGCGGATTTTCTCTCGCGCTTCCGCCGCCTTCCGGGTGGCAGTCATTGGCCTGCCCCCTGCTTGTAGAGAGCAATGGCCTCGACCAAGACCTCCCGGAGCTGCTTCAGATGGACGCCAGCCGCTTCGTCGGACCCGCGCTCGCAGGCGAGACGAAGGGAGGCGCTCAAATTCTCAAGCAGGGCGGCATGTTCGCTGAGGAAGACGCGCTTTATGCGCACGGCGTCAGGGTTCTTATCGCTCACGCGCGCGCCCCTTCTTTGCCATGCGATCGAAGAAGAGGCGCAGCTCCGATCCGATTTGGAAGCGCTTCAGCGGAGGGGCCGAAACGCGACGCCGCTTGGCGAGGCGCGGTCCAGGGAAGATGACGACGTTTCCGACTGCTTTCATGGTGCCGCCTCCCCAAAATGCAGGGAGGCGACGAACAACGCGGTCTGTGGCGACAGAGGAACGCGACGCATCAGCCACGCAGCGCGAACTTGTTGCAGGGTAGAGGCGGAGAGAGTATGTTCGGAAGTGATCAGCTCAGCCGCATGATCAGTTTTCCGAACCCGGTTGGTGCCGCCAGCACCTGCCGGGTTTCTCGTGTCAGCCATCGGCTATGCGGCCTCCATCTCGGAGGTAGAGCGGACGGGCGCGCCGATCTTCGCTATCGCCCACTCGTCGAGCTTTGCCGGCTCGTACAGTGCGGCCGTCCCGGCCTTGCGGAACTCTGGGCCGCCGCCGAGGCATGCCAGCTTCGCGAGCGTCTTCTCGGAGCCGAAGCCGTATTTGGACTTGAGATATTCGCCGGCAGCCTTGCGGCGCAGGAATTGAGCATCGTGCATTAGTCATTCCCTTGTCGGGTGCCCCCGTCCAGCGGAGGAATGACCAAGCCAATTACTGCTGTTCGCTGCAAAAAAATGGGAGATTAACTCAGCACCTTGACTAGGTTTCAACTCCCATTTTTTGTAAGCCGCTGTTATCATGCAGTTTTCTGCGCACGATTGAAAGAGCGTTTGAGATCGCGAGTTTTAATCCATCGTCGGTGGGGTGTCGCCGCAGGGTCTCAGGAAGAGTCAGCTGGAGCGATGCAAAAAACGAGACGAACTGAGATGGCTTCTTTGTCATCCCTTTGGAAACTGTGACCTTCATGCCTGCGGTCCGCAAAACAACGCCCACATCAACTACCAATTGCACCCAGGCGTCGCCCTCCCCGAATGCCGGGGCATCATCTTCGTTGAGACCCATGAATGTGTCACTCAATGCGCCGCAAATCAGACTGACAGCCCTTTCAAAGCGGGGAGCACCTGCGAGTGGGCAAGCTCTTCGCCAATATGGAGCAACCAGTGACCCACCATCTCCAAGTTCGTAAACTACTTCCTGCAACTTGCGGGCTAGGTCGCGGGCGACCACAAGCTTTTTCTGAAAATCGTCGGCAAATTCCGCCCCTTCGTACGCCTCCCAATCTATGTACCCCTGAACGGCGGCTGCTACTCCTTTCCTAACGGTCTCTTCTAATTCAACCCCATACGCTTGCCCTAGGGTCGCCCAGTCAACTTCCGTTGGCTCCCACCGTAATGAAGCTCCTGCAGACGACGTGGGGAGTCGCTTTCGTCGGCTTTTCCTCTTTGCGCCGTGCCACCCATCGCGAGAACTTTCTCGCTCGTTATTGGTCATCGCGAGCCCTCGCGAGCACCCATATTGTGCACGGGGAAACGAGTGGGCTTTCTCGCTTGTCGGCTGGCCGGCCTATCCCCGCGCGTTCCTGCTGCGCCCCGTCAGGGAGGCGCACAGTCGAAGATTATGAATCCAGGAGTTCCGTAGTTGGTGAAAGTGTAAACCACTTGTCCATTCGAAGGATTATAATTGAAGCCAAAAATTGCCTTGGCTCTCACCCCGCCTGCTAGAATCGCACCGTCCTTGAACTGGCGAATTGTGATCTCGTCGAACCAGTCCAATTCCTTGTTGTAGCCGCGGTTTGCGAACGTCCAGCCGTCTCCAAAAACGGACGATATAAGCTCGATTCTCTTGCCGCGGGCGTCGATCACAATCTTGTCGGTCGCTTTGACGCGATCATCCGCGTGGTCGGCTTGGCGGGCATGGCAAGAGAGTACGATTGGGTTCAGGTCTGCCTTTGCGGTGAGAGGCAAAACTAGAAGTCCTCCAGAGAGCACAAGCCATTTGCCCTTCATCTCTGGGCGCACCTTCCTGACGACTGTGACGGCATGATATTGCCTCCTAAATCCATTGTGTGCCGGCTATGCCACGCGACTCCATCCTTCTTGATAGTAGTCAGCGCGGAGGGCAGCCTCCCATCCGCGATAAATTCAACGACAACCCAAGCTCCTGTGACGGAGTCAGCATAAGCTCTTGCTTTGGCACCAACTCCAGGAACCGTGCCAATGCGAGCCGTCGTACCGTCATCGTCAATGGTGACGTAGAAAGATAGCTGGGACGCGGGGAAATCACATTTGAATAGAAGCGGCTCGGCACGTGCGATGGTGCCGAAATTCAGAATTAACGCCGCCCCGAGCATCAACACTGTATTTTCCTCTCAAGCTGCTGCTGCTATTTCCGCTTTTTAAGCCGCACCCCCGCTCCACCACCGTTCTCGGGGATGAATTGGACGCCAGCCGCTTCGAGGGCGGCGACAATTCGCATCCCGGTGTCCGCGCGACCTCCGATAGGACCGTCCTGAGATTCGAGCCTCGCAATGGTTGGCTCCGAAATCCCCGAGGCCCGCGCCAAGTCCGACTGCGACCACGCCAAGAGTGATCTGGCTGCCTTCACTTGTCTGATCGTGATCACCTGCACCCCGATTGATAGAAATTCTATTGACACCGGCTGCGTCATGGATTAATAGAATTTCTATCACAAGCCGCTCGCCAGAGCAACCACCGCCGGAAGCAACCGTTTCGGCGAACGCCCTCGGCTTGACTAAAGGAGACGCCGCCATGTCATGCAACCGCGCCCAAATCTTCCGCCGCGCGCATGAGACCGCCCGCTGGCGCGTCTTGAGCGTGGGCAAGAGTGTGAAGCCCTATCGTGCGTGGTTCGCAGAGGCGCTGCGGGCCGAATACAAGAAGCTGCATCAGGCCAAGCTGCGCGAGGAGCAAAACCGCAACGGGCTCCCCATCGCGTCCTGCGCCGCCGACCGCCCGGCGTATCGCCACACCTATCACCCTGCGGCTTACATCGGCTCCCGCGAGGGCGCGATTGCAGCCCTTGGCTCGCGCGTCGCCGCCTCCTTCATCGCCGCCCGCGCTGATGGCCGCCGGGCCGCACATTCGATCTGATGGACACAGAGATTGGGCGGGAATCTCCGCTTGATAATCGGCCGAGGAGAACCCACCAGTCTGCTCTCCCAGGCCCGACCAAAACGCGAAAGGATCGCACCATGGCTGAAACACACTCTACACCAAATCGCCGCGCGATGCTCGCCGGCCTCGCCGCTACGCCCATCGCCGCACTGCCAGCCGCGGCAGAGTCGCTTGCGGGACATGCCGACGAACTGGAGCGACTCATCGAGGCTCACAAGGAAGCGCGGCGGACATGGCTCGTCGCCATGGAACGTGCTGATGCCGTTGTTTATCCAGTGGTGCCTACCGGCCTAGGAGACCCGCTCCCCGACTACGAACCCCTTACTCGTGAAGTCTGCAAGAGCGTGCTCAAGGCCCTTTATCACACAGAGCGTAAGCGCGTCATGGAGATTGAATCCTGGGACGCCGATTTGGCGCGCGCAGCGTGTGAAAAGCTGGATGCGCGAGAGCATGAATATCTTGCAAACGCAGACAAGATTTTTGACGAGGACGATCGGACGCATAACGAGGAAAATGCTGCGGCAGCCGCAGACGAGGCGGCCCTCCTCGCGGTCGCAGCTTATCCCGTGCGCAGCCTCGACGAGGCGCGGCGTAAGGCGGCATATCTCCTCGACGAGGACCTTCAAGATTGCCTGACCGCGCCGGGAGTTGCGGAAGAGCTGCTGCGCTCGTTCTTCAATGCCAATGCTTGACCATTGCGAAGAAAGGTTTTCCTCATGTCCGACAACGCTACCATGACCGAAACGGACACCCCCAAGTCCTTCGCGGAACTGCGGATTATCGCCCTGCGGCTCGCCCAGCAACTGCCCGAGAATCGGGAAGACGCCAATGCGGTCGCCGGGCTCCTGTGCGATCTGGTCGAGTGGCTGCATCCACGCGATTTCTCCTCTGACAAAAGGATTATGGAGATGCGTGGCAGATAACGCGAAGAGGGGCGTCTCGTCACTGGCCGACCGCTTGTGTGTTAAGCGTCTTTTGTTCTTGAAAGGGGTCGAACATGCAAAGGCGCTCCGCTCCAATATCGCAGGCGCAAATCGTTAGGGTATTGAAGGCCGCCCGGGAAGCAGGCGTCCGGGAGGTGACCATGCAGTATCGCGAAGTCAAAATCACGTTTTGCTGGGCGGACGAGACCAAGGAGTGGTCGAAGGCTAAGGCGACTGAAAAAAAGCGCCCGTTGTCCCTTCTTTGATGCGTCTGAGGCTACCTTTTGGCAAGGACGCGAGACACCTCGCCAGCGCGAGAACTGTGAGTGCACTGCGGCGACGCCTATCTTTCAAGCTGCAGGGAAGCGAGTCGCGCATCAGCCGAAAAATGGGCAATGTCGAATTCCAGTGCACGCCGAGGAAACTCGCAAACAGTCAGCACGGTTGTAGCTTTTACGTGTATATGCCAAGTTTCGCGTGAGATAGGCGCACGGCTTGAAAACGCCGACGGTTGCAGAACGGCGATGTTCGCCCGGGCCATCGGGTCGCGAACAGATTCGTAACGGATTAGCTCGGCAGCAGCCTCGCGCGCTCTGTCAGCCAAATCATGGCACGCACTATAATTATGCGGCGCGGTCCACTTCGCGCGGTCACGCAAGAACGGCTCCTTCGTCAGATCGATGCAACGCAGCGAAGCAAGCTTGACCGAGAAGCACGTAAATTCCTCTCCGTTCCCCGGCGGCTTAAGGCCAGGTGACTCCGAGTAGAAAAGCAGACGGTAGAACGATATTTCGGCGGCTGCGGTATCCTGATGTTCAGCGCAGTAAAAGACGCCATCGGTCTGCCGCTCCCGTCTAAAGCGTGACCCTTTAGGGGCAGGCCAATAACGGAAGGGCGTAGCCAATAGGTAATCAAGGTCGCGGCATGTTTCTGGAACGACTGGCTTGCTTTCCTCACAGACAAGCTCAAGGATTTCTTGTTCTTCGAGGCTATCAACTAACTTGAGCGTAGAAATTCTGTTTTGAGCTTCCACAAAGCGCCAGCATAGGCCCTCGTGCTCCAGAAACTCAGAGGACAGCACGGCGCGCATCCAGGTATTCAATGACGTAGACTAAGCCCGGGACAGTCTGCATCATGTCTATCGGGCGGCCGCGTAGCGCGAGGTTGTCATTTCCCAGCCATGCGCGCGCCACGTCTTCGTCGCCACCAACGATGGCATCGAGGGAGCGGAAGAGTCGAATGAAGAGCACTGCGAGTTCATACGGCTTCTGGGCCGGAGCCAGGGTGTATTCCCCACGCTTCATGCGAGAAACCGTTGGCTCGCTGAGGCCGATAATACGAGCCAAGATTGAGGCGGGGATGCCAAGCCTCTCTCCGGCTTTTAAGACGGCTTTCGTGACTACAGCCGCTTTGCGTGCGTCGCCAGTTGGCAAGCGACCCTGTGAAGCTTGCAATGGCATATGACTCACTCCCTTTTTCTTTTGAAAAAAGATATATCATTTCTTTCCATGGAAAGTGAAGGCAGAACGGACAATCTGGCGAGAGCGCCCCCTGCCGGTAGACAACCCGGACTTTAGCTCTGGCGTTTTTTTGGTAGAGCCTCGGTTTCCAGTTCGCCATCCGAATTGAATCTTCGTCCTAGCCGAGCTGATTGACGAAGGCCCAGGTGGCCAGAAAGATGAGCACGACTAAAGCGGCCGCGATCGAGGTAGTCAGAATTGCGGTATTAGGTAGCAAGCACACCTGAGCCCAACCAACCTAGATTGCGGCAATATGACGCACGCCGCGGAGGTCGAAACCGTGCAGCCCGGCGGAGAGGTCGAGGTTGACGGCTGCTATGTCGGCGGCCACCTGCGCCCCGCCAATTATAAGGACAACCGTCGCGATCGACGCCTTGCTGTCAATCAGAACGGCAAGCGCCGCGTCGTTGTCGTGATGCGCGCGCGCAACGGCCGCACACTTCCTTTCGTCTTCAAATCAGAAGGCGAAGCCGTCGAGACGATTGCCGAGCGCCTAGCCCCCAACGCCGTCGTCCACGCCGATGAAGCCGCCCATTGGGATAAGCTCCATGCCATCTTCCTGACGAAGCGCATAAACCATCAATACGCCTACTCGGCCGAAGGCGCGTGCACCAATCAGGCGGAAAGCTACTTCTCCCGCATCCGCCGCGCCGAGCTTGGCCACCATCATCACCTGTCTGGCCCATAATTGGCGGCGTATTCTCGCGAAATGGCTTGGCGTGAGGATCACCGCCGGGTCAGCAACGGCGAGCAATATCTGATGGTTGCGAATGCCGCGCTCACACATCCTGTGTCGCGACAATGAAAAGGTTATTGGCAGCGCTTTAGGTAAAAGCTTGAATCTTCGTTAAGCAACACGATCTTAAAATTAACACCAAGGCCTAATAGCTAGGCTTGCGAGGGGAACTAGCCGCTCGTAGCCTGCGTTAGGCCCTCCATCAGGAGGTAGATGCGGCCTCCCGCCACGGAGAAGGAGACCTGCTATGACCACGGTTATGGTTTTTATCTAGAAATAGAGATGAGCAACGGGCAGGGTGGTTACTACCCTGCCCGTATATTTTTCGGGTCAAGAACCAAGCTAATCAGCCTGATTATATCGTCGCCTTGTTGCTTTGCCATCTTCGATTCTTCTGAGATGCACCGCAAGCACGACGAGCGGCCGCCGTCTGAAATCGCTTCAAACGCTTTTGACTCGAGGCCGTCGATATCTGTTTTTAGCTCAGAGAGCTTCCCATAGAAATCAACAATTCCATTGATGATTTTTTCGTCTAAATCCTGCAGCACATCTGTGCGGCTAGAAAAGACCGTAGAAAAATAAGTATACGTAATTAATGGTCTGTTTGCTTTGCTCGCCCTCAAAAACTCTTCTACCTTATCCAATTGCTGAGTCATGCTTATGGATTTATCGAGCGCCTTTACATTTATGGCTATTTCCTCACGAAGCGCCATAAGGTATCTTTTCCTTACATTCCTCTGCTTTTCATCTTCATCCTTTATTTCCTTGTCTCGTTTGCCCCGGTCTATGTGGGCATTGATAAGTATCCCAAGAAAAAACAATACGATAGTTACGATTATTGCCACAGTGTCTTTGTCCAACCCAAAAGGCATGCCCCTGCTCCAGCAAAAGAATCTCTGAACCGACTAATTTCATTTCACTAAGGATTTGGAGTCAAGAATCCAAACTCGAACGCCCTTTCGTTTCCCTGCTCCTGACACTCGCCATCGCAACTCCTGCATCCGCATCGCTTGCACAATCCGGTAATTGACCGCCTTACGGAGAACCGCGTCGCCTTCGTCCATGCCCTTAGAGCGGATCACGGCTAGGCCTAGCTCACGCGTGTCCAGCCCCTCTGGGGCGCCTGCCAGCGCCTCTTGGCATATCCTGAAAACCTCCCCGCGCTTGAATAGCCGGTTAAGGTCCATGTGGACTGGGAAAACCTCATGCTCGCCGTTTAGCTCAAATAGCCGGAGCGTAGCGCTCACATGAGCGAGGTCGCGGCGCAACGCCTCTACCTTCTTCTCGTAAGCGCGGATTGCGGATTCCATTTCGTCGCGCTTACGGCGGAGTGTTGTGAGAATGTGCGGGTCTGCCATCTCACCAATCTGCCAAAACCCTTGTAAAACAGACAGGCGCGTCTAGGTGTGTTTGCTACCTAATACCGCAGAATTGCCTTGCGAAGCATTTGGTTGGCCATTCGCCAGTCACGAAACGGGTTGTCACTCATTGAACATCTGGCTGAGCGCAGGACAATGGCAAGCGCCCCCGAGAGCCGCTCGGGCCTGTCGCTCCGACCGGAGCGGCAGGTAGTCATCCGCAAAGATTCGCTTAAGTGCGCCCGCTATTCCTGGACGTAGTCAAAACTACTGTGCTCTCCGCCTGATCGGCTCGCCTTGGCAGCCCGCTCGTAGTTGTCGGCGATACGCAAAAGGACGGTAACCGCGAGCAGCCCGTCGTCGCCAAGATTCATGTTAGCCAGACGCTCGGCGGTCTCTTTGAACCTCTCGGCCGTGTTCGAGTTAAGCGTCATTTCTATCGTCAACCTCAAGACCGTCGCTCCCTCGGTGGCGGCAGCCCCGCTTAAGCCGTTTCTAGCGCTTCAATCAACGCTGGATCGTCATCGCCGACGCCGGATCGGTTGACCCTTGCAGACACGATCCACTCTTGGAGGGCGTCTATCGGCGGAGGGATTAGAAGGTCGCCCAGGCGCTCACCCTTGAGCCACGCATCCGCGTCTCCCCAATCCAGGATGACCGGCATACGGTCATGATACGGGCGCATCCATTCATTCGCCGGCCCGACGATGATCGTAGCTGAGTCGAGGCTCTCTTGCGTCTCTGGATTGCGCCATCGCTCCCACAGGCCCGCAAATACGAGGGGCTGGCCGTCTCGCGCCGAGAAATAGTGCGGCGTCTTCGAGCCTGGCTTGCCGGTCCACTCATAGAAGCCCGAGGCGGGAATTATGCAGCGGCGGGCTTTGAAGGCTGAGCGAAACATCGGCTTCTCAGCCACGGTCTCGGCACGGGCGTTGAAGGTCGAGGGGAGTTCGTTGAGAGGCTTCTTCCACCAAGAAGGGACGAGCCCCCAGCGCATGGGGACGAACTCTCGCTCTGTCTCGCCAAGGCGCAAAACATCGATTTGGGTTGTCGGTGCGATGTTATAGCGCGGGCGGAGGTTGCGCGCGGGACCGATCACGCTCAGGAAGCGCTCAACTTCGGCCCAAGTATAGGCTTGTGTGAACCGTCCGCACATGGCGCGAGCATAGGCGCTCAGGTGCTTGACGGCAAAGAGGGTGAATAACTTCCACGCCTCGGCCTTTGCGCAAGGAGGTCGAGCCGTCGTCATGGCCGACTGTCGGTTGGGGAATCACCTCGGCCGCCAGTGGGAGGCAGGACGCAAGCCGCGCGGGGCTAGCGGCTGTCTATGCTGTGGCACACGGCCAGGTTGCTTCCGGGATGCGACTCCTTTCGGGGGCTGGCGCTTCCATCCCTGGGGGGCGCGGCTGGAGGCGGCCCGTCGATCCCCATGCGACGGGTCGCCTTTTACGCCCAGGACGCCATGCGCGCTCTCGACGGCGGTCGGCGCGGCAGCGACTCCCCGCTCCCGTAAGCTTTTCGCGGGTCCCAAGAAATGCAACCTTCGGCACTCTAGGGCGTTGTTTCCTTTTTGTGCGCGACTGTGGCTCCGGGGTCATATCGACGGTCACCGTAGCGTGTCAGAAGTCACCCCGCTTCAGTAGGTGTTCCAAAAGGGCGGCTCGGAGTCAGCGTCAGCAAACCTTGGAGCCGAGCCGCCTTTTCGCCCTATCCGGCTGCCCCGCTCGCCGCCGTAGTCTTGCGGCATATTTGGCCCGCGGGGCATCTCACATCACCCCCCAGCCTCAGGGCCGCCGGTGCTGCGTCAGCATCACAGCCGGCCGGCCGTCGTGACTTTCGTGCAGAGAAGGAACGGCGGGGTGGCTCGTCGTCGGCAGCGTCGGCGGCGGGCCGCTTTTCAGCCCAGCCTCTCGGCTCGCCAATGGCGGCGGGGGCAGTCGCGCCATGGACGTCGTGTCGGGCCGCCCGCTCATTCCCGCGCCATAGCTTGGCTGGAGAGTGTCTCCTCCCGCGCCTGAGCCGCTGCCCTACTCGCCGCCGCCGCTTAGAGTGCCGTGGCGACATGGTGGCGACACAGCAATCGGATGGCACCGCCAAACCCGACTAATGATCACGCAAGTCTTTGATTTTATTGGTGCCGCAAGAGGGATTCGAACCCCCGACCCCATCATTACGAATGATGTGCTCTACCAGCTGAGCTATTGCGGCATGCGCGACGTTCAGTCGCGCGGCTTTCTCTTATCGGCGCCCGCGACGTTTTTCAAGCGGCCGGGTGGCAGGATTTTCGATTTCCTTCTCGATTTCCCCACCGACCGGATCAGCGCTTGCCGCCCTTCGCATTCGCATCGGCGGGCAGTTGGGCAAGGGCCTGCTGGCGGAGTTTCTCGACTTCGAGCCTCGTCTTCTTGGCTTCGGCGCGCGCCACCTTGGCGGCGCGGCGGACCGACATATGACCGAGCCACGACGTTACGCCGCCCGCGAGAACCCCGATCGCCATGGCGGCGAGCACCACCATGAACATCGGCGCCTCGATCGAGGGCGCGGCGGCGTCGCCCCCCGCGAATGGATCGAGCCCGATCTTCACAGGCGCGCGATTGGCCATGGAGAAAAACAGGAGGATCAACGCTAGCGGAACAAAAATGATGATGCGCAGTAAGGCCTTCATGAGCTCTTCCCCGATGGCCGGCGAACGCGCCGGAATGTAACGACCGCGCGTTGGCCGCGAGAGCCCGGCGTCCCCTCATCCGCGCGTCCGTGCGGCGCGCGGCAAACCCGGCTCAGCCCTGGTAGTTTTCGTTCAGCCGCTCGCGCATTTCCTTGCCCGTCTTGAAGAAGGGCACGGATTTCTCCTGCACAGAGACCTGCGCGCCGGTGCGCGGATTGCGCCCCGTCCGGGCGTCCCGCTTCTTGACGGAAAAAGCGCCGAAACCGCGCAGCTCGACCCGATCGCCGCGCGCGAGCGCCGCCGTGATTTCATCGAGGATTGTGCTGACAATCGTTTCGACGTCACGCTGGTAGAGATGGCTGTTGCGACGCGCGATGCGCTGTATAAGTTCCGACTTGATCATCCCCGGCCCATCTATCTAGTTGCAGCAAAACGTCTTGCGCCCGATTCAACGCGCGTCGAAACCCTGCCAAATCGCCAATAGACCGTCAAGACTGCCGCGCCTTTCCGCCGTCACGGCCTGGTCGAGAGCGGCGGCAAGCGTGTCGAGCCCGAAGACCTTCGCTGCGGTCGCCGCACTCTCAACCAGACCGAGGCGCTCCATGCTCGCCTGCTTCTTCCAGTCACGCACGGGCAGCCCCTTGGCGACGCCCTTGTTGGCCTCGAGCCAGGCGATCGCCTCGCGCTCCCCGCCCAGCACGTCGACGAGTTTCAGGGGCAGGCCTTGCCGCGCGGTGAAGACGCGGCCATCCGCGACCCTGGCGAGCCCCGCGTCGTCGAGACGCCGCCGCTCCTTCACCAAGTCCTTGAACCAGGTGTAGGAATCGGCGACGAGGCTCGCAATCGCCGCCCGAGCGACTTCGCTCGTCGGCTCGAAACCATTGGGAGAGGCCTTGAGCGGGGTGGATTTCACCTCCTCGACCTTCACGCCCACCGTATCGAGCAGCTTGTAGAAATTGGGAAACTGGAACAGCACGCCGATCGACCCGACCAGCGAATTCTCCTGCGCGACGATCGTGTCGGCCGCCATGGCGGCGATATAGGCGCCCGAGGCCGCCAGCGCGCCCACGACCGCAACGACCGGCTTTTTCTCATTGAGCCGCCGCAACTCGCCATAGAGTTTCTCTGCCCCGGTCGTCGTGCCGCCGGGGCTGTCGATCGCGACGATTACAGCCTTGGCCTGGCTCGATTCGCCGATCTTCTTGACCAGCTCGATCGTGTCCTTGTCGCCGAGAATCATCCCCTGGAGGGACAGGCGGGCGATATGGGGCGTTAGCTTGTCGGCGGAATCCGCGCCCGTAAGCCGCGAGACGAGGACGACTAGGGCGAAACCCGCCGCGGCGATGGCGGCCATGCGCCACCAGCTGAGCTTGCGCCGCAGGCGGCGGCGGTCGATCAGATAATCCGTAGGCGCCGTCATTTTCCTCTCTCTGTTCCAAAAGCGGCAGCTCAGTCGCGCCGCGTCGATTCATCGAGCCATCGGACATAGGCCGAATCCGCTTCAGCCACGTCCACGCGAAGGATTTCCGGCGTCTCATAGCCGTGCAGGCGGCGGACAAGCGCCGACAGCGCCGGATAATCTTCGACCCGGTGCTTCATCTGCAGCAGGAATTCCTCCCCCTCGCAGAGCTCGTCCCGCCAGCGGTAGTGGCTGGTGATGCGCGAAATCTGCACGCAGGCCGCAAGCCGCGCTTCGAGGACCGCGCGGGCGATGGCCCGCGCCTTCTCGTCGGAATCGACCGTCGTGACAAGGATCGCGACGCCACACACGTCAGCCGCCGACGACTGTCGTGAAAACCTGCCCGCCGCGGGCGATGGTGATCTTCCAGTAATAGGCGCGCGACGCCGCCGCCCGATCCAGATCGCGCGTCGTCTCGACTTTCTGGTCGTTGACGGCGAGCACTACGTCACCGCGCTGCAGGTTGAGCTGCTGCGCGGCGGAGCCGTCCTCGATTTCCGAGACGACGACGCCATTGGTCGCGCCCTGCACCGACATTTCCTCGACGACGGCCGGCGAAATATTGACGACGGTCGCGCCGGCGAAGGGCGACGGGCCCTTGAGCTTCACGGCGTCGCGCGGGGGCGTTTCCGGCGCCGGAGCAAGGCGCATCGGCACGGCGATCTTCTTGCCGCCGCGCAGCACGCCGAGCGTCGCCTGCCCGCCCAGCGGCTTGGTGCCGAGACGATAGCCGACGGCCTCGGGATCGTCCGTCGCCTGCCCGTCGACCGAAACGATCACGTCGCCGCGCTTCAGTCCCGATTCGGCGCCCGGCCCCTTGGGATCGACGTCCGCAAGCAGCGCGCCGGTCGGCCGCTCGAGGCCCAGGCCCTCGGCAATCTCCTGCGACATGGTCTGGAGCGTGGCGCCGAGCCAGGGGCGCCGCACCAGCTTGCCGCCGCCCTTGGCCGCCGCCAGAACGCTCTTGACCATATTGACCGGAATGGCGAAGCCGATGCCGACCGACCCGCCGGATTTGGAGAAAATCGCCGAATTGATGCCGACGAGACGCGCATTCATGTCGACCAGCGGCCCGCCGGAATTGCCGGGATTGATGGCCGCGTCGGTCTGGATGAAGAAGCCGTAGTCGGAAATGCCGACATGGGTGCGCGCCAGCGCCGAAACGATGCCCTGCGTCACCGTCTGGCCGACGCCGAAAGGATTGCCGATCGCAAGCGTCAGATCGCCGACCTCGAGCGCGTCCGAATCGCCGAGCTCCATGGTGGGGAAATTCGTTCCCTCGGTCAGCTTGAGCACGGCGAGGTCGGTCCGCGGATCGCGCAGCAGGATCTTGGCGGGGATTTCCCGCTTGTCGGCGAGCGCGACCTTCACGTCCGTCATGCCCTCGATCACATGGTTGTTGGTGACCACCAGGCCGGACGGGTCCACGATGACGCCGGAGCCCAGCGACTGGGCCGTGGGGGAGCGTCCCGGCATCCCGCCGCCTTCGCCGAAGAAACGGCGGAAGATCGGGTCGTCGAGGAGCGGGTTCGCCGGCATGCGCTCGACGCGCGAGGCGAAGACGTTGACGACCGCCGGCTGGGCTTTCTTCACGACAGGCGCAAAGGAGACGGCGATCTCGGCGCGGCTCTTCGGGACGGCGGGGGACTCGGAGGGAGACGCCTGCGTCTGTTGCGCGGCGAGGGGAATAGGCGCGAGGGAGACGGCGGCGAAGGCAATGGCTGCGAAGGCGCTATTCCGAGGGTTCAAAGGCATTAGCCGCTCCAAGATGAGTCGCGTGCTGGCGAATATAGGGATGAAATCCGGGCGGTGCGAGACTGAGCCGGGGCCTCAGCGCAACGCCTGCCCGATCGGGGCTCCCAGCGCGCCATAGGCGAGCGCCGCCGTCGTCTTATGGGCGGCGATGCAGCCGGACGCGCCCGCCCTCGGTCCCGCGAAATGGGCGAGGAGCGAAAGACCCGGAGCAAGCAACAGGAACGCGAAGCGCCCCCATCCGCCTCCAATACTGGCGTAAAAGAAAAGGGCGGCCGCCAAGCGCGCCGCCCCTTCTGATCTCAGCAAAAGCTTCGGAGCGCCGGAGACAAAACCTGACGCCGAGCTGTCTGCTTGCATGATTGATTACGCCTCGGCTTCCTCGGCGCCGAGCACGGGGCCCGAATCCTGGCCGCGCGCGTCGACGTCGCGATCCACGAATTCGATGACCGCGAGCGGCGCATTGTCTCCGTAACGGAAACCGGCCTTCAGCACGCGGGTGTAGCCGCCGTTGCGGTCCTTGTAGCGCGGGCCGAGCACGTCGAAGAGCTTGCCGACGAGCTTGACGTCCTTGATCTGGGCGATGGCCTGACGGCGGGCGTGGAGATCGCCGCGCTTGCCGAGCGTCACCAGCTTCTCGACGACAGGACGCAGATCCTTGGCCTTCGGCAGGGTCGTGACGATCTGCTCGTGCTTGATCAGCGCCTGCGCCATATTGGCGAACATGGCCTTGCGATGCTCATGGGTGCGGCCGAAACGGCGCTTCTTGTGACCGTGATACATATGGCTCTCCGTTGGTTATGCGGCCGCCGTGCCAAGGAACGGCCGTCTCCTTATTTCCCTCTCCCGCTTGCGGGAGAAGGCGGCCCCGCAAAGCGGGATCGGTGGGGCAAGAGGCGCAGCTAACGCCCCGCCTCAGTAATGCTCCTCGAATCTCTTGGCGAGATCGTCGATGTTCTCCGGCGGCCAGCCCGGAACTTCCATGCCGAGGTGCAGACCCATCTGGGCGAGCACTTCCTTGATCTCGTTCAGGGACTTGCGTCCGAAGTTCGGCGTGCGCAGCATTTCCGCTTCCGACTTCTGGATCAGATCGCCGATATAGACGATGTTGTCGTTCTTCAGGCAGTTCGCCGAACGCACCGACAGCTCCAGCTCGTCCACCTTCTTGAGCAGCGCCGGGTTGAAGGCGAGCTGCGGGATGGACGGAGCGGCCTCCTCGCGGCGAGGCTCCTCGAAGTTGACGAAGACGTTGAGCTGATCCTGAAGGATACGCGCAGAAAAGGCGAGCGCGTCCTCGGGGGTGAGCGCCCCATTGGTCTCGATGGTCATGGTGAGCTTGTCATAGTCGAGCACCTGGCCTTCGCGGGTGTTTTCGACGCGGTAGCTGACCTTCTTGACCGGCGAATAGAGGCTGTCGACGGGGATGAGGCCGATCGGCGCGTCCTCCGCGCGGTTGCGATCCGCCGGGACATAGCCCTTGCCTGTCGACACGGTGAATTCGATGCGGATCTCGGCTCCATCGTCGAGCGTGCAGATCGCGAGGTCTGGATTGAGGATCTGAACGTCGCCGGTGGCCTGGATGTCGCCAGCGGTGACAACGCCGGGTCCGGTTTTCTTGAGGGTCAGGCGCTTCACGCCTTCGCCCTGATATTTGATGGCCACGTCCTTGATGTTGAGGACGATGTCGGTCACGTCCTCGCGCACGCCCGGAATGGACGAGAACTCATGCAGGACGCCGTCAATGTGAATGGAGGTGATCGCCGCGCCCTGCAGCGACGAAAGAAGAATGCGGCGCAGGGCGTTGCCGAGCGTCACGCCGAAGCCGCGCTCCAGCGGCTCGGCGACCGCGGTCGCCATGCGGCGCGGATCGTCGCCGGGGGCCACCTCGAGCTTGTTCGGCTTGATGAGTTCCTGCCAGTTCTTCTGGATGCTCACTGGGACGCCTTTCCTTGAAGCTTCTGAACGCGACCCGGCGGGGAGGTCGCCGGGTTCGCGCGCGAAATATGCTCGATGAAAGCGGGCTCCTGCCCTGGCGTCAGACGCGCCGGCGCTTGCGCGGGCGACAGCCGTTGTGCGGGATCGGAGTCACGTCGCGGATCGAGGTGACGGTGAAGCCCGCCGCCTGCAGCGCCCGCAGGGCGGATTCGCGACCCGAGCCGGGACCCGAAACCTCGACCTCAAGCGTCCGGACGCCGTGTTCGCCCGCCTTGCGGGCGGCGTCCTCGGCCGCCATCTGCGCGGCGTAGGGCGTCGACTTGCGGGAGCCCTTGAAGCCCATCGAGCCAGCCGACGACCAGGACACAGTGTTGCCCTGCGCGTCGGTGATGGTGATCATGGTGTTGTTGAATGTCGAATTGACATGCGCAACGCCGGAAACAATGTTCTTGCGCTCGCGGCGACGAACGCGGGTAGTGTCCTTTGCCATGGTGTTCTTGTCCTTCGAACGCGCCCGTAACGCCAGGCGCTGGGGAGTTGAGGTCGTCTATTCTGTCGGCGCGGCGGGACGTATCCCAACCACGCGACGGAGCGCGCCCCGGAACGAGTCCGGGGCCGATCGGCACAGCCGCCGATTACTTCTTCTTGCCGGCGATCGGCTTGGCCTTGCCCTTGCGGGTGCGCGCATTCGTGTGCGTGCGCTGGCCGCGAACCGGGAGCTGCCGACGATGGCGCAGGCCACGGTAGCAGCCGAGATCCATCAGACGCTTGATGTTGATCGCGACCTCGCGGCGCAGATCGCCCTCCACGAGATAATCTCGATCGATCGTCTCGCGAATCTGCAGAACTTCGGCGTCCGTGAGCTGGGCGACGCGGCGTTCGGCCGGAATGTTCACCTTCTCACAGATTTCGGCCGCCTTCTTGGCGCCGATGCCATGAATATACTGAAGCGCGATGACGACGCGCTTGTTCGTGGGGATGTTGACGCCTGCAATACGAGCCACGATTTTCTCCATTTGAGGCGGAGCCGAAAGCGCCGCCGGGGAACCCCGCGTCCGGTGGAGGCCGGCCCTTGCGGAGGAATGGGATCAGGGTTGCGCAGAACGCAAAAACGGAAGCCCTCCGAAGAGAACTTCCTCGAATTTTGGTCTGTAATCAGCCGATACCGAGCATGCGCGGGCGAGTCAAGCAAAAACTCGCGGAAGGAGTCGGATTTCTTCGACTCAGGCGGCGCATGCTTCGTCATCAAAGCCGAATTTGCGCGCTGCGTCCAGTCCCAGGCCGAGGCCCACGGCGCCGAACATGTCTCCTTCGACAATCCTGGCCCCCGGGGTTTCCCGCGTGACCGCGTTCCGCACCGCCGGAATGGCGGTCGAGCCGCCCGTCAGAAAAACCGCGTCGATGCGCTCTCCCCCGAGCCCCGAGGCGGCGAGCGTCTCCTTTAACGTGCGGGTGAGCGCGCCGAGTTGATCCACGATCGCCTCATGCAGCACGCTGGCGCCCGTTTCGAGCGCGAGTCCCTTCTCAACATCGCCGAGCTCGATTGTCGCCCGATCAGCGTCGGACAAGGCAATCTTGGCGCTTTCGACCGCCAGGGCGACCGAATGCCCCCGGCGACTTTCGACGACATCTGCGAGGCGGGCGATTTTCTCCGGCGCGAGCGCGTAGCGCGCAAGTTCCTCGAGATCACGCGCAACCCTGGGCGTGTAGAGGAAATTGATGCGGTGCCAGGTCGCGAGATCCACGTAGACGCCATTTGGAACAAGAATGTCCTTGTCCGCGAAAGGCAGGCGCATTTCGCTCCCCAGGCCCAGATGCGGCATGACGGACTTCAGGCTGAAAAGCCGATCGATGTCCGTGCCGCCGATATGCACGCCCTTGTTGGCGAGAACGTCGCTGGCGCGGTCCGCCTTCGTCCTGGCCTGAGGCGACACGCGGACAATCGAAAAATCCGAGGTGCCGCCGCCAATATCGGCGATCAGCGCATATTGCTCCTCGCGCACGCTCCTCTCATAGGCAAGCGCGGCGGCGATGGGCTCATATTGAAAGGCGATCTCGCCAAACCCCTGGGCGCGGGCGATCTCCTCGAGCGCGTCCTGGGCGCGCTGATCGGCGGCCGGATCATCGTCGATGAAATGCACGGGTCGACCCAGAACGACACGCGTGACTTCAGCGCCCGCGCGGGCGTCCGCCGCCTGCTTGAGACGCCCGAGGATCAATCCGATTATGTCTTTGAACGTATAAGTCTTCGTCTTGATACGAACCGACTCGTCCATCAGCGCCGTGCCTAGGACGGATTTGAGGCTTCGCATCAGCCGCCCGTCGACGCCGTCGACATATGCGCTGATCGCGGCCCGCCCGAACACCGGCTTGCCGTCAGAGAAGGGGAAGAAGATCGAGCTCGGCAGGGTGCGGCTCTCACCTTCGACCGCCGCAAGCTCGACGCCTTGCGCCCCTGTCAGGGCCACGGTCGAATTGGACGTGCCGAAATCGAGGCCGCAAAATGACTTTGCTTCCATGCGGGATTCTTGCGCGAATGTGGGAGAAGAGACTGGGCCGTCGCGCCGCGCGAAACGATTTCAGTGGCCGATCGATTTTTCGATGGCCGCGCTGACCTCGTCGATCGTCATCATCCCATCGACTTGTTTCAGCTCGCCGCGCGCCCCGTAATGTTCGGAGACAGGCGCGGTTTGCGCACGATAGGCTTCCAGCCGCGTCTTGAAGCTTTCGGGATTGTCATCGGCGCGCACGTCCTTGCCAGCCGCCAGACTTTCGGCGACGCGCTTCCGCATCCGGTCGACCAGCGCGTTTTCGTCCACGACCAGCTCCAAGACCGCGTCAAGCCTTATATTTTTACGAGCAAGAAGCTCGCGCAGCGCTTCGGCCTGGGCGACCGTGCGCGGAAAACCGTCGAGAATGAAGCCGTTCACGCAATCCGGCGCATCGATGCGTTGATCGATGATGCCGATGACCACTTCGTCGGGCACGAGCTGGCCCGCGTCCATCAGCGCCTTCGCCTTGAGGCCGATCGGCGTTCCGGCGGCGACCGCCGCGCGGAGCATGTCGCCTGTCGAGAGCTGCGGAACGCCGAGCCGCTGGACCAGCCGCGCCGATTGTGTCCCCTTTCCGGCGCCGGGAGGGCCGAGAAGGACCAGTCTCATCGACGCCGCCCCTTCAGCTTGGTCTTGCGGATCAGCCCCTCATATTGCTGCGCCTGCATGTGGCCATGGATCTGGGCGACCGTGTCCATCGTCACGCTCACCACGATGAGGAGCGAGGTGCCGCCGAAATAGAAGGGCAGGTTCGCATAAGCGATGAGTCCCTCCGGCAGCAGGCAGATGATCGCAAGATAGGCCGCGCCGAGGACGGTGATCCGCATGAGCACGTCATCGATGAACTTGGCGGTGCGTTCGCCGGGCCTGATGCCAGGAATGAAGCCGCCATGCTTCTTCAAATTGTCAGCCGTCTCGGTCGGATTGAAGACAATCGCTGTGTAAAAGAAGGCGAAGAACACGATGAGCCCGACATAGGCCAGCATGTAAAGAGGGCGGCCATGCCCGAAATAGGCCGAGATCGTCGCAAAGACGCTTTCCGACCCCGTCGACTGGTAGAAATTCGCGACCGTCGTCGGCAGGAGCAGCAGCGAGGAGGCGAAGATCGGCGGAATCACGCCGGCCGTGTTGAGCTTCAGGGGCAGGAAGGATGTCTGGCCTTCATACACGCGGTTGCCGTGCTGGCGCTTGGGATAGGTGATCAGCAGACGCCGCTGCGCACGCTCCATGAAGACGATGAAGGCGACCACGAAAAAGGACATGGCGATGACGCCGACGATCACGCCCGTCGAAATCGCGCCCTGCCGGCCAAGTTCGAGGGTCGAGACAATGGCCGACGGAAAGGCCGCGACAATGCCCGCAAAGATGATGAGCGAAGATCCGTTGCCGATTCCGCGTGACGTAATCTGTTCCCCGAGCCACATCAGGAACATGGTACCGCCGACGAGGGTCACCACTGTCGTGATGCGGAAGAACAGTCCTGGCTCGGTCACGACGCCCTGCTGGCCTTCGAGGCCGATCGCCATGGCGTAGGCCTGGAACGTGGCGAGCGCGACAGTCAGATAACGGGTGTATTGGTTGAGGACCTTGCGGCCCTGCTCGCCTTCCTTCTTCAGCGATTCGAGGCTCGGAAACACCGAGGTGAGAAGCTGAATGATGATCGACGCCGAGATATACGGCATGATGTTGAGAGCGAAGATCGCGCGGCGCTGGACGGCGCCGCCGGCGAACATGTTGAAGAGCTCCAGCATGCCCTTCGACTGGCCGAAGAAACTCTTTGCGAACGCCTCCGGATCGATACCGGGCAGCGGCACATAGGTGCCGAGTCGATAAACGATGAGCGCGCCGAGCGTAAACCAGATACGCCGCTTGAGTTCCTCGGACTTGCCGAAGGCGGAGAGATTGACGTTGGCCGCGAGCTGCTCGGCTGCCGATGCCATGGAGGAACTCCCCTTTGTCGCGCCGGTTCTTCTGCGGCGCCTTCTTGTTAGTGGCAGGCGCTTCGGGGGGCTTTAGGCGGCCCGCGTCGCGCGCCCGGCGATTACGTGACGCTTCTATAAGGCAAAGCGGCCGCTCAGGCGAGAGCGGCCGCTCAAAATCATCTCGTCAAGCCGCGGCGACGTCGCCCGCGAGCAGCTTCACCGAGCCTCCCGCACCTTCGATCGCGGCAACGGCGCCCTTGGAGGCAGCCGCGACTTCGAAGGACAGTTTCGACTTGATCTCTCCCTGGCCGAGGATCTTCACCCCGTCTCGCGGCTTCGTCGCGAGGCCCGCGGCGATCAGCGCGTCGATCGTGACCGGAGCCGAGGCGTCGAGCTTGCCTGCGTCAACCGCCTGCTGAATTCGCCCGATGTTGATCTCGTTGTAGTCGGTCGAGAAGGGATTGAAGAACCCGCGCTTGGGCAGGCGACGATGCAACGGCATCTGGCCGCCTTCGAAGCCCTTGATCGAAACGCCGGTCCGAGCCTTCTGGCCCTTGACGCCGCGCCCGCCGGTCTTGCCCTTGCCCGAGCCGATTCCGCGGCCAACGCGCATCCGGTTCTTGCTGGAGCCCGGATTGTCGGAAAGTTCGTTGAGTTTCATTGCCGCGTCCTCACTTCCCGTCGACGATTTTGACGAGATGCGCCACTTTGGCGATCATGCCGCGCACGGCCGGGGTGTCTTCCAGCTCGCGCTTGCGGCCGATCCGGGTCAGGCCGAGGCCGAGGAGCGTTCTGCGTTGACGCTCCGGGCGGCCGATCGCGCTGCCCGTCTGCTCGACGGTGATCTGCTTGGTGTTCGCCATGTCAGATCCTCCCCTTAAGCGTCGACGGCGTCGGCGTCGACGCCCTGGCGCCGCGCCTGCAGCGCAGAGACCTTGAGCGAGCGGCGCGCCGCGACCGAGCGCGGCGAATCCTCGCGGCCAAGCGCGTCGAAGGTCGCACGGATCATGTTGTAGGGATTCGACGACCCCTGGCTCTTGGCGACGACGTCATGCATACCGAGCGTCTCGAACACGGCGCGCATCGGGCCGCCCGCAATGATGCCCGTGCCCGCAGGCGCGGCGCGCAGGATCACGCGGCCCGAGCCATGGCGGCCGTAGACGTCGTGGTGCAGGGTGCGGCCTTCGCGAAGCGGCACGCGAATCAGCGCGCGCTTGGCGGCTTCCGTCGCCTTGCGAATCGCTTCCGGAACTTCGCGCGCCTTGCCGTGGCCGAAGCCGACGCGGCCCTTCTGGTCGCCGACGACGACCAGCGCGGCGAAGCCGAAACGGCGGCCGCCCTTCACGACTTTCGCGACGCGATTGATGTGGACCAGACGGTCTACAAATTCGCTGTCGCGCTCTTCCCTATCCCGGTCGCGACCGCGACCGCCTTCAGCTTCACGCGCCATTTCTCTATCCGTCACTTACGCGGCGCAATCGCGCCGCTCGCTTCGTTTTTCGCTTCTTCCGCGCCGGGAGAAGCAGATTTAGAATTGCAAGCCGCCCTCGCGGGCGCCTTCGGCCAGCGCCTTAACGCGGCCGTGATACATATAGGCGCCGCGATCGAACACCACCTGAGTGACGCCTTTCGCAGTCGCGCGTTCCGCAAGCAGCTTCCCGACGACCTTAGCGGCTTCGACATCGGCGCCGGTCTTCAGAGATTCGCGGTTTGCCTTCTCGATCGTGGAAGCGGCGACGAGGGTCTGGCCGTTCTCGTCGTCGATGATCTGCGCGTAGATCTGCTTCGATGAACGGAAGACGGACAGACGCGGGCGGCCATAGGCGCGCTCGCGGATCGCCTTGCGGACACGCGCCTTGCGGCGCTGTTCGATGCTGACATCCTTTGCCATGGCGGCAGGTCCTTACTTCTTCTTGCCTTCCTTGCGGA
The DNA here is from genome assembly GCA_003963405.1 of Hyphomicrobiales bacterium. Classification (GTDB taxonomy): domain Bacteria; phylum Pseudomonadota; class Alphaproteobacteria; order Rhizobiales; family Beijerinckiaceae; genus Methylocystis. The sequence continues at coordinate 9,413 of RXIY01000068.1, read as the reverse complement.
AGATGAATTCGTTGGCGTATTTGACGCCCTTGCCCTTGTAGGGCTCGGGGCCTCGAAGCGCGCGGATCTCGGCGGCGACCTGCCCGACCTGCTGCTTGTCTATGCCGCTGATCATGATCTCCGTCGGCTTCGGCGTCGCGATCACGATGCCTGCAGGGATCGGATAGTTCACATCATGCGAATAACCGAGCGCAAGCTGAAGGACCTTGCCCTGAACGGCGGCGCGGTAGCCGACGCCGGTGATCTCCAGCTTCTTCTCGAAGCCGGCCGTTACGCCGATGACGAGATTGTTGACGCGGGCGCGGGACGTGCCCCAGAGCGCGCGCGCGCGCTTGGAGTCGTTGCGCGGATCGACCTTGATGGCGTTGTCCTGATGAACGACCGAGACGTCCTCGGGCACCAGGAACTCGAGCTGGCCCTTCGCGCCCTTTACGGACACGAGCTGGCCGTCGACCTTGGCGGTGACGCCGGCCGGAACGACCACAGGCTTCTTGCCGATACGAGACATTGTTGCAATTCCTGTTCAGTCTGAAAGCGCGTGCGAGGTCAGAAGACCTTGCACAGCACCTCGCCGCCGACGTTGTTCTCACGCGCTGCATGATCGGCCATGACGCCCTTGGGCGTAGACATGATGGTCACGCCGAGGCCGTTGGCGACACGCGGGACAGCATCGACGGCCGCATAGACACGACGGCCGGGGCGCGATACGCGCTCGATCTGCTTGATCACCGGCTCGCCGTCGAAATATTTGAGTTCGATTTCGAACTCAGTGCGGCCGTTGCCAAAATCAGTGGTCGAGTAGCCACGGATGTAACCCTCGTCCTTGAGCACGTCGAGGACGTGCGCACGCAGTTTCGAGCCAGGCGTCGAAACCTTGCTCTTGCGGCGCATCTGCGCATTGCGGATGCGGGTGAGGAGATCTCCCAACGGATCGTTGATCGCCATCTCTCAGAGTCTCCTTACCAGCTCGACTTCACGAGGCCCGGGATGAGGCCACGGGAGCCGAGCTCGCGCAGCGCGATGCGCGACATCTTCAGCTTGCGATAGAAGGCGCGCGGACGGCCGGAAATCTCGCACCGGTTGCGGATGCGGATGGCCGCCGAATTACGGGGCAGCTCGGCCAGTTTGAGGCGCGCCTCGAACTGCTCCTCGATGCTCAGCGACTTGTCTTTGGCCTTCGCCTTTAGCCGCTCGCGACGGCCGGCGTAAGACTTCACCAGCCGCTCCTTCTTCTTATTGTTCTCGATCGCGCTTTTCTTCGCCATGAGTGGTCTTGCCTTTCGGTATCCGCGTTTGAGGGCTTAAAAAGCCCTCACTGCCGGAACGGGAAATTGAACGCCCGGAGCAGGGCGCGCGCTTCTTCGTCGGTCTTCGCCGTGGTGCAAACGATCACGTCCATGCCGAGAATTGACTCGGCCTTGTCGTAGTCGATCTCCGGGAACACGATGTGCTCCTTGATGCCCAGGGCGTAATTGCCGCGGCCGTCGAAGGATTTCGGATTGAGCCCACGGAAATCGCGCACGCGCGGCAGCGCAACGGTGATCAGGCGATCGAGAAACTCGTACATCCTGGTCTTGCGAAGAGTCACCTTCGCGCCGATCGGCATGTTTTCACGCACCTTGAAGGTCGAAATGGCCTTGCGGGCGCGTGTGATGACCGGCTTCTGCCCCGCGATGAGGCTAAGGTCGCCAGCCGCCGACGTCACCTTCTTCGTGTCGTTGACCGCTTCGCCGACGCCCATGTTGAGGACGATCTTGTCGATGGTCGGCACTTCGAGGGCGTTTTTGTAGCCGAACTGTTTGATCAGCTCCTCACGCACGACCTCGTCGTAATGCTTCCTCATGCGCGGCGTATATCCCGCGACGCTCGCCTTGGCGACGGCGGCGGTTTCAGCCTTCGCCGGCTTCTCCTTGGCGGCCTTCGGAGCCTTCGCGGCGGCCTTGTCCGCCTTGGGCTTCTTTTCCTCAGCCATCGATCAATTCTCCGGAACGCTTGGCGACGCGGACCTTGCGGCCGTCGTCGAGAATCTTGAAGCCAATGCGGGTCGCCTTCCCGTCCTTGGGGTCAGCGACCGCAAGGTTGGACAAGTCGATCGCGGCCGCCTTGTTCACGATGCCCGCTTCGCGGTCTTTCGTCTGGCGCTGATGGCGCTTGACCATGTTCACGCCGTCGACGATGGCGCGCCCCTCTTCAGGGATCACGCGCATAACCTCGCCGCTCTTGCCCTTGTCGCGGCCGGTGAGAACGACGACCTTGTCGCCCTTCTTGATTTTGGCGGCCATTACAGCACCTCCGGCGCGAGCGAGATGATCTTCATGTGGTTCTTCGCACGCAGTTCGCGCGGGACCGGCCCAAAGATGCGGGTGCCGATCGGCTCCTGCTGGTTGTTGATCAGCACCGCAGCGTTCGAGTCGAACCGAATCACGGAGCCGTCCGAACGCTTGATGTCCTTCGAGGTGCGAACGACGACGGCCTTCAGGACGTCGCCCTTCTTGACGCGACCACGCGGAATAGCCTCCTTGATGGAGACGACGATAATGTCGCCCACGCCGGCATATTTCCGCTTCGAGCCGCCCAGCACCTTGATGCACATCACACGGCGGGCGCCGGAATTGTCGGCGACGTCGAGGTTTGTTTGCATCTGAATCATGGCTTACCCGCCTTTCACTCCGGTCTGGTTTCGGCATCGCCCGATCGCGACGGCCGACTTCGTCCGGAAAACCTGATGTTCAATTTCAGCGCGCTTCCACAGCGCATGAGCCATGCGTTGGGGAAGCGCGCCAGATTTTTCCAAGGGCTCGAGCGGTCTCTATAAGGGCATGCGACCCTTTTGTGAACCGGCTCGAGCGATGTATTTACGCGTTCGAGGCGTTTTCGACAACCCGCCAGCGCTTCAACTTCGAGATCGGGGCCGTCTCCTCGATCGTGACCGCGTCTCCGACCTTGAACGCGCCGCTCTCGTCGTGTGCGTGGTAATGCTTCGTGCGGCGCACCGTCTTCTGGAACAGCGGGTGGGTAAAACGGCGCTCGACCTTCACCACCACAGTCTTGTTCTGCTTGTCGCTGACGACGACGCCCTGGAGAATTCGCTTCGGCATGGCGCTCTATACCTTACTTTCCCGCGCGCTTCTGCGCAGCGATGGTCTTGGCCCGGGCGATGTCGCGACGGATGACGCGCACGCGGGCGGTGTTCTCGAGCTGACCGGTCGCCCGCTGGAAGCGCAGGTTGAACTGCTCTTTCTTGAGCTTCAGCACTTCGTCGTTGAGCTGGTCGTCGGTCATCGCCTGGATGTCCGAGAGGCGCTGCCTGGATTTCATGTCGTCCTCCCTTATTCGGCGATGCGTTCGATGAAACGGGTCTTGATCGGAAGCTTGGCGGCGGCCAGCGTCAGCGCCTCACGGGCGAGCGGGGCAGGAACCCCGTCGACCTCGAACATGATACGGCCGGGCGCAACGCGCACAGCCCACAATTCGGGCGACCCCTTGCCCTTACCCATGCGGACTTCGGTCGGCTTCTTGGAAACCGGAACGTCAGGGAAGATGCGAATCCACACACGGCCAGCGCGCTTCATATGGCGCGTCATCGCGCGGCGCGCCGCCTCGATCTGACGCGCGGTGATGCGCTCGGGCTCCAGCGCCTTCAGGCCGAACTGACCAAAGTTCAGCGAGAAGCCGCCCTTCGCGGCGCCGTGGATGCGGCCCTTGAAGGCCTTGCGGAACTTGGTGCGCTTTGGTGACAGCATGATAGGTGCTCTTTAATCTCTTGCGTGTTGCGCCTTAGGCCGCGTCGCCGCGAGGCTCGCGCGGCTCGCGACGACGGCGGTCGCGGTCACCGCGCTCGCGGTCACGCTCGCCGTGGTCGCCGCCGGCCGAAGCCGCTTCGGCCGCACGGCGCTCCTGCGCCATCGGATCGTGCTCGAGAATCTCGCCCTTGAAGATCCAAACCTTGATGCCGCAGGCGCCATAGGCGGTGTGAGCGGTCGCGGTACCGTAATCCACATCCGCGCGAAGCGTGTGCAGCGGCACGCGGCCCTCGCGATACCATTCGAGGCGGGCGATTTCGGCGCCGCCCAGACGGCCGGAGCAGTTGATGCGGATGCCCTGGGCGCCGAGACGAATTGCCGACTGGACCGCGCGTTTCATAGCGCGGCGGAAAGCGACGCGGCGCTCGAGTTGCTGCGCGATCGACTCCGCGACGAGAGCCGCTTCGGTCTCGGGCTTGCGCACCTCGACGATGTTGATGACGACCTCGGAGCCCGTCAGCTTGGCGACAAGCTTGCGGATCTTGTCGATGTCAGCGCCCTTCTTGCCGATCACGACGCCCGGCCGGGCGGAGTGAATGGTCACGCGGCACTTCTTGTGCGGGCGCTCGATGACGATCTTGGAAACCGCCGCCTGCTTCAGCGTCTTCGACACCGCCTCGCGGATCGCCATGTCCTCGTGCAGGAGCTTCGCATACTCCCCCTTGCCCGCGAACCAGCGCGAGTCCCAGGTACGGTTGACGCCGAGGCGCAGCCCGATCGGATTAACCTTCTGACCCATGGTTTTCGATCCTTTAGGCGTTCGCTTGCGCTTCGACTTCGCGCACGATGATCGTCAGATTCGAGAACGGCTTCTCGATCCGGCTCGCACGACCGCGGGCGCGGGCGTGAAAGCGTTTCATGACCAGCGCCTTGCCGACGAAGGCCTGGGCCACGATCAGATCGTCGACGTCTAGGCCGTGATTGTTCTCGGCGTTGGCGATCGCGCTTTCGAGCGTCTTCTTCACCTCATGCGCGATGCGCTTTCTGGAAAACTCCAGATCGGCGAGGGCGCGGTCCACCTTCTTGCCCCGGATGAGCTGGGCGAGAAGATTGAGCTTCTGGGGCGACACGCGGATCATGCGGGCGACGGCTCGCGCCTCGTTTTCCGCGTTCCGAGGGGGATTGGCCTGCTTGGACATCTGAGCTTAGCCCCTCTTCGCCTTCTTGTCCGCCGCGTGACCGTGGAAGGTGCGCGTCGGAGCAAATTCGCCGAACTTGTGCCCGATCATGTCTTCCGACACCGAAACGGGGACATGCTTCTGGCCATTGTGCACGCCGAATGTCAACCCGACGAATTGCGGCAGGATGGTGGAGCGGCGGCTCCATATCTTGATTACTTCGGAGCGGCCGGAGCCGCGCGAGGTTTCTGCCTTCTTCAGCAGATAGCCGTCGACGAACGGGCCTTTCCAAATCGAGCGAGCCATGGATTAGCCCTTCTTCTTGCGATCGTGCCGCGAGGACACGATGAAACGGTCGGTGGATTTGTTGCTGCGGGTTTTCTTGCCCTTGGTCGGCTTGCCCCATGGCGTCACCGGATGACGGCCGCCAGAGGTGCGGCCCTCGCCGCCGCCGTGCGGATGGTCGATCGGGTTCATGGTGACGCCGCGGTTGTGCGGGCGACGGCCAAGCCAGCGCGAACGACCGGCCTTGCCGATCGAGGTGTTCATGTGGTCGGGGTTGGACACCGCGCCGATCGTGGCGAAGCACTGTCCGTGAACCAGGCGCTGCTCGCCGGAGTTCAGGCGGATGATGACATAGCCCTGGTCGCGGCCGACGATCTGGGCGTAGGTCCCCGCCGACCGCGCGATAGCGCCACCCTTGCCGATCTTCATCTCGACATTGTGCACGATTGTGCCGACCGGGATATTGGCGATCGGCATGGCGTTGCCCGGCTTCACGTCGACCTGCTGGCCCGAGACCACTTCGTCGCCGACCGAAAGGCGCTGCGGCGCGAGAATATAAGCCAGCGTGTCGTCCGCATAACGGATCAGCGCGATGAAGGCTGTGCGGTTCGGGTCATATTCCAGACGCTCCACCTTGCCGACCACGTCGACCTTGCGACGCTTGAAATCGACGAGGCGATAGGCCTGCTTGTGGCCGCCGCCGCGGAAGCGGACGGTGATGCGCCCGAGATTGTTGCGGCCGCCCTTCGAGGTCTTGCCCTCGGTGAGGGTCTTGACCGGCTTGCCCTTGTAGAGATCGCTGCGGTCGACGATGACGAGCTGGCGAAGGCTCGGCGTGACCGGCTTGAATGTCTTCAGCGCCATTTGTTAAGTCCTCACGCCTTCTCTTTTACAGACCGGTCGTAACGTCGATCTTGTGACCCTCGGCGAGCGTCACGACGGCTTTCTTCACGTCGCTCTGCTGGCCGCGGACGCCGCGGAACGCCTTGACCTTGCCCTTGCGGACCAGTGTGTTCACGGACTCGACCTTCACGTCGAAGAGACCCTCGACCGCCGCCTTGATCTGCGGCTTGGTCGCGGTCTTTGCAACCTTGAAGACCACTTTGTTGTTCTCGGAAGCGAGCGTCGCTTTTTCGGTGATGACCGGGGCGACGATCACGTCGTAATGGCGCACGTCCTTGCTCATTTCAGGCGCGCCTCCAGCGCGTCCACCGCGGCGCGGGTCAGAACCAGCTTCTCGCGACGAATGATGTCGTAAACATTGACGCCCTCGACCGGCAGAACGTCGATCTGCGGGATGTTGCGGGCGGCGAGCGCAAAATTGTCCTGCAGCTCTCCGCCGACAATGATGATCGCATTCGACAGGCCGGACTTGGCGAAGCCGCCGGCGAGGATCTTCGTCTTGGGCTCGGCGAGTTCGGCCTTCTCCCACACGATGATGCCGCCATCCTTGGCCTTGGCCGAGAGCGCGTGCTTCAGCGCCAGCTGCCGCACCTTCTTGGGAAGGTCGTGTGCGTGGCTGCGGACCTGCGGACCGAAAGCGCGGCCGCCGCCGCGGAACTGCGGCACGCGCGCGGAGCCGTGGCGTGCGCCGCCGGTGCCTTTCTGCTTGTACATTTTCTTGCCGGTCCGGGCGATTTCCGCACGGTTCTTGACCGCATGGGTGCCGGCGCGGCGCTTGGCGAGCTGCCAGCGGATCATCCGGTGAATGAGATCCGCGCGCGGCTCGAGGCCGAAAATGTCATCGGAGAGTTCGATCGAACCGGCCGCCTGGCCGTCGAACGACGTGACGTCGATCTTCACGGCTCAGTCCTCCTTCTTTTCTTCTTGAGCGGGGGCCGCGTCGGCCTGGCCGGCCTCGGCGAGGCGGAACTTGCCCGGTTGCGGAGCGTCCTTGGGGAGTGCGCGCTTCACGGCGTCGCGCACGAAGATCCAGCCGCCGGCGGTGCCGGGGACGGCGCCTTCGACGAGCAGCAGCCCGCGCGCAACGTCGGTCTGCACGACGCGCAGATTCTGCGTGGTCACGCGCTCGACGCCCATGTGGCCGGCCATTTTCTTGTTCTTGAAGGTCTTGCCCGGATCCTGACGGCCGCCGGTCGAACCATGGGAACGGTGAGAGATCGACACGCCGTGCGAAGCGCGCAGACCGCCGAAGCCCCAACGCTTCATCGGACCGGCGAAGCCCTTGCCGGTCGAGGTCCCGGTCACGTCGACGAACTGGCCGACGACGAAATGGTCGGCGGTGATCTCGGCGCCCACGGGCAGCAGCTCGTCCTCGTTCACACGGAACTCGGCAAGCTTCAGCTTGGGCTCGACCTTCGCCGCGGCGAAGCGCGTGCGCTCGGCCTTGGACACATTCTTCACCTTGGCGCGGCCGATGCCGAGCTGAACGGCGGTATAGCCGTTCTTCTCCTTGGTGCGCTGAGCGACGACTTGGCAGCCGTCCAGCTTCAGCACCGTGACCGGCACATGCTCGCCCGCCTCTGTGAAGACGCGGGTCATTCCGACCTTTTGCGCGATGACGCCCGACCGCATGTTCAATATTCCTTCGCGAGGCGACTGCCGCTGGCGCCGCCCAAATCTGTTCTTAGAGCTTGATCTCGACGTCGACGCCGGCGGCGAGATCGAGCTTCATCAGCGCATCCACCGTCTGCGGGGTGGGATCGACGATGTCGAGAACGCGCTTGTGGGTTCTGATCTCGAACTGCTCGCGCGACTTCTTGTCGATGTGAGGCGAGCGGTTGACCGTGAATTTCTCGATCTTGGTCGGCAGCGGGATCGGGCCACGGACCTGGGCGCCGGTGCGCTTCGCCGTGGACACGATTTCCTTCGTCGACGTGTCGAGAATCCGGTGATCGAACGCCTTCAGGCGAATCCGGATATTTTGACCGTTCATTGTCTCGTCCTTTGGGACCGCGAGCTGTCGTCGCCCGCTTTCATGCGCCTCGCGCCTCCATGAAGCGCGCGGCCTTGTTCACAAGAGCGAGCCGAAACGACCCGCGGTCCAGATTCGCTTCTTACTCGATGATCGAGGCGACGACGCCCGCGCCGACCGTGCGGCCGCCTTCGCGGATGGCGAAGCGCAGCTTCTCCTCCATGGCGATCGGAACGATCAGGGCCACTTCCATCGTGACGTTGTCGCCCGGCATCACCATCTCGACGCCCTCGGGCAGCGTCACGATGCCGGTCACGTCCGTCGTGCGGAAGTAGAACTGCGGGCGATAGTTGGTGAAGAACGGCGTGTGGCGGCCGCCCTCTTCCTTCGTCAGAATATAGGCCTCGGCCTTGAACTTCGTGTGCGGCTTCACCGAACCCGGCTTGCACAGCACCTGGCCGCGCTCCACGTCCTCGCGCTTCGTGCCGCGCAGCAGGCAGCCCACGTTGTCGCCCGCCTCGCCCTGATCGAGCAGCTTGCGGAACATCTCGACGCCCGTCACCGTCGTCTTCGTCGTCGGACGGATGCCGACGATCTCGACTTCCTCGCCGACCTTCACGACGCCGCGCTCGATACGGCCCGTCACCACCGTGCCGCGGCCCGAAATCGAGAACACGTCCTCGACCGGCATCAGGAACGGCTGATCCTTCGGACGCTCCGGCTGCGGAATGTAGCGGTCGACCTCCTGCATCAGCTTCAGGATCGCGTCATGGCCGATCTCGGGGTTCTTGCTCTCCAGCGCGCACAGCGCCGAGCCCTTCACGATCGGAATGTCGTCGCCCGGGAACTCATATTTCGACAGAAGCTCGCGCACTTCCAGCTCGACGAGCTCGAGGAGCTCCGGATCGTCGACCATGTCGACCTTGTTGAGGAACACGACCAGAGCCGGCACGCCCACCTGGCGGGCGAGCAGAATGTGCTCGCGCGTCTGCGGCATCGGGCCGTCGGCCGCCGAAACCACCAGGATCGCGCCGTCCATCTGCGCCGCGCCGGTGATCATGTTCTTCACATAGTCGGCGTGGCCAGGGCAGTCCACGTGCGCATAGTGGCGGTTCTGCGTCTCATATTCGACGTGCGCCGTCGAAATCGTGATGCCGCGCGCCTTCTCTTCCGGAGCCTTGTCGATCTGGTCATAGGCCGTGAAGGTCGCCCCGCCCGTCTCCGCCAGAACCTTGGTGATCGCCGCCGTCAAGGACGTCTTGCCATGATCGACGTGACCGATCGTCCCGATGTTGCAGTGCGGCTTGGTGCGAGAGAATTTTTCCTTGGCCA
>RXIY01000074.1 GCA_003963405.1 Hyphomicrobiales bacterium | reverse complement strand
GCCAAGGGCTCGGAGCGCCTGCGCATCACGCCCACGCCGCGCCACACGCAGGACCATATCGCCCATCTGGTCGAGGCGCTGGTCGATGTCTGGCACACGCTCGGCATCCCCTTCGTGGAGCCGCCGTCGCATCTGCATGTCGACGAAAAGAGCGCCGAACGCTGCGCCTATCCCGAGATCAAGCTCGCCGCGCAATAGCCGCGCGAGCCGTCGAGCGTCCTGAAATGGCCGGACGGGGGTTCCCGTACCGGCCATTTTCTTTGCCCTTCCGCCAGCGAGACGCCTTCGAACCGGCGCGCGCCGCCCTGTGCGTGACCGCACATCGGCCCGCAGATCGCCCGGTTATCTTCTCCTCATCGAAGGGCGAAGACGAACCGAAGGGAACATGCAACATGATGACGAAGCTTTATGGCGCGCTGATCGGCGCGGGCATTTTCTTCGCGGTCGGCACGGCTTTGGCCCATGCGCAGGCGCTCTGCGACGCTTGCTTCTGATCACGACACGGTGGAGGGAACCATGATCGAATGGGACTGAGCCAGCGTAAATAGAACCAGCCGCCAAAACCGCCGGACCAAGCCTCCCGGCGGTTTTGCTTCTTTCGCGGACCCGCTCGCGCGCTTTCCGCCGAAACGCGACGGAACGATAAGCTGAAGCCTCGATCCGATTCCATCGGATCGAAAAACTCTCTGACGCAAAGAGCCGGTCGGCTCGGCGTTGCTACCCCCCGATTCCGAAGGCTGCGATCGCCGCCATATTGACGATCTCCGTGTCGGTCGCGCCGAGCTGGACGATCTGGATCGGCTTGTCGAGGCCGACGATCAGCGGGCCGAGCACCGTGGCGTCGCCGAGCTCCTGCAGCATCTTCGTCGAGATCGCCGCCGAGTGGAAGGCGGGCATGATCAGCACATTGGCCGTGTCCTTCAGCCGGCTGAAGGGATAGGCGCTCATCAGATCACGGTTGAGCGCAATGTCCGCGCCCATCTCGCCCTCATATTCGAAATCGACGCGGCGCTGGTCGAGCACGCGCACGGCCTGATGGACGCGGGCGGTGCGCTCGCCGGGCGGATAGCCGAAAGTCGAGAAGGCGAGCATGGCGACGCGCGGCGTGAGCCCGATGCGGCGCGCGACGCCCGCCGCTTCGATGGCGATTTCCGCAAGCTCTTCGGCCTCGGGCAATTCGGTGATGGCCGTGTCGGCGACGACCACCACCCGCCCTTTGGCGAGAATGAGCGAGACGCCGATCACCCGGTGGCCGGGCTTGTGATCGACGACGCGGCGCACCTCTTCGAGCGCATTGGAGAAATTGCGCGTGACGCCCGTGACCATGGCGTCGGCGTCGCCGCGCGCCACCATCGCCGCGGCGAAATGATTGCGGTCCTGATTGATCAGGCGCTGACAGTCGCGCAGCAGGAAGCCCTTGCGCTGGAGCCGTTCGAACAGGAACTGCGCATAGACGGCGTTTCGGCTCGAAAGCTTGGCGTTGTGAATCTCGATGCCCTCGACGAGCTCCACGCCGGCGTTGGCCGCGTTCTGGCGCACGCGGTCCTCGCGGCCGACGAGCACCGCCGTCCCGAGCCCCTGATTGACGAAAGCCAGAGCGGCGCGGATCACCTGCTGCTCCTCGCCCTCGGCGAAGACCACGCGCTTGGGCTCGCGGCGCACGCGTTCGTAGATCGTCTGCATGAGGCCGGCGATCGGGTCGCGCCGCGCGGAAAGCTCGTGACGATAGGCCTTCATGTCGACGATCGGGCGGCGCGCGACGCCCGAATCCATCGCCGCGCGCGCGACTGCGGGCGGCACCACCGAAATGAGACGCGGATCAAAGGGCGCCGGGATGAGATAATCGCGCCCGAACCGCGGACGCGCGCCGCGATAGGCGTTGGCGACTTCGTCCGGCACATCCTCGCGCGCGAGATCGGCGAGCGCATGAACGGCGGCGACCTTCATCTCCATGTTGATGGTCTTGGCCCGCACGTCGAGCGCGCCGCGGAAGATATAGGGAAAGCCCAGAACATTGTTGATCTGGTTGGGATAGTCCGAGCGCCCCGTTGCGACGATGGCGTCGGGCCGCGTAGAGCGCGCCTCTTCCGGCGTGATCTCGGGGTCCGGATTGGCCATGGCGAAGATGATGGGGTCCGCCGCCATCGCGTTCAGCATCTGCGGCGTCAGCGCCCCCTTCACCGAGAGCCCGTAGAAGATGTCCGCGCCCTCCAGCGCCTCGGCGAGCGTGCGCGCCGTCGTCTCGACGGCATGGGCGCTCTTCCACTGGTTCATGCCCTCTTCGCGGCCCCGGTAGACGACGCCCTTGGTGTCGCAGAGGACGACGTTGCGCGGATCGAAGCCGAGCGCCTTGGCGAGGTCGAGACAGGCGATGCCCGCCGCGCCCGCGCCGTTGCAGACGAGCTTCGCCGTCTTGATGTCGCGGCCCGTGAGCCGCAGCGCGTTGATGAGGCCGGCGGCCGAAATGATCGCCGTGCCGTGCTGGTCGTCGTGAAAGACAGGAATGTCCATGAGGTCGCGCAGGCGCTCCTCGATCACGAAACATTCCGGCGCCTTGATGTCTTCGAGATTGATGCCGCCGAAGGAGGGGCCGAGAAAACGCACGGCGTTGACGAAATCCTCGACGCTTTTGGCGTCGACCTCGAGATCGATCGAGTCGATGTCGGCGAAGCGCTTGAAGAGCGCAGCCTTGCCTTCCATGACGGGCTTCGCCGCGAGCGGCCCGAGGTCGCCGAGCCCCAGAATGGCGGTGCCATTGGTGATGACCGCGACCATATTGCCGCGCGTCGTATAGTCGAAGGCGAGCGAGGGGTCCTGCGCGATGGCGAGCACGGGCGCGGCGACGCCCGGCGAATAGGCGAGCGACAGGTCGCGCTGCGTCGCCATGGGCTTGGTCGCGACGACGGCGAGCTTGCCGGGCCGGCCGCGCGAATGAAAGAGCAGCGCCTCCTTGTCGGAGAAAATCGGGCGCTCCTGCCCCGTGGTCTTGTCTGTCGCCATTTTCCGTTGCCCTTCCGGCGCCTTTTCGCGCCGCAACATAGCGCCGAAGCGAGAAGCTTCACAAGGTTGGCGCGCCGCTCCCTGCCGCGCGCCGGAACATTCGCGCCCGCCCCGGGTTTTCTGCGTCTCGCGCGCGCCGCGAGCGACCGCGCGCCCAAAGGAGGCGACGATGAACAGCATCATCTATCTGGTCGGACTGGTCGTGATCGTCATGGCCATTCTGTCGCTGCTCGGTTTGCGCTAGGAGGGCTCGCCATGACGGACGTCATTCGGCCGGGCCTCTCCCCGGCGCCGACAGAGAGGCCGATAGAGAGCATGGGGCTTACGCGTCTGACCGCGGTCGACTGGGGCGCGATTCTCGCGGGCGTGGCGGTCGCGACCGCGATCACCTTCGTTCTGGCGGCTTTCGGCTCGGGGATCGGCCTGTCCCTCGCCTCTCCCTATGAAGGCGCGTCGCCCTTCACCCACGCGCTGGCGCTCGCCCTTTGGGTGCTCTGGGTCACGGTCGCGAGCTATGCGGCGGGCGGCTATGTCTGCGGGCGGCTGCGGGCGCGCAATCCCGGGATGCCGCGCGACGAGGCGGAAGTGCGCGACGGCGCGCATGGCCTCGTCGTCTGGGGCGTCTCCATTCTCATCATCGCCTTCGCGGCCGGCTCGTCCCTCTATGACCTCGGCAAGGCCGGGGTGAACGCGGCGACCCAGCAGGCTCAGAAAAGCGGCGTTTCGACGAGCCCCGTGGATTACCGCGTGGACTTGCTGATGCGCGGCGACGGCGCCGCTCCGGCGGCTCCCGCGGCGCGAGGCGGCGTCGGAGCCGGCGCGATGACCGGGGCCAATGTCGCAGACACCCGCCAGATCGTCTCGCGCATTGTCGCGCGCAGCGAGGCAAGCGGCGAGATCAGCAACGAGGACCGCGGTCTTCTGCAAAACGTGCTGTCCTCGGCCGGAGTCGCCCCGCAGGACGCCCGCGCCCGGGTGGACGGTCTCGCCCAGCAGGTTCGGGACGACAACGCCCGCGCCAAGGAGCTCGCCGACAAGGCGCGCAAGGCCGGAATCATCGGCAGCTTCATCGCCGCGGCGGCCATGCTGCTCGCCGCCGCCTCGGCCTGGGGCGGCGCGGCGCTCGGCGGACGCCACCGGGACGAGAACATCGGCCTCGCGCAACTGACGCGCTGGTAGGAGGAGGAAATGGGAATGGGTCGTTCAATCCTGCTCTGGCTGCTCGGCGTGCCGATCCCGATCATCATTCTCCTGGCCCTGTGGCGCTAGGCGCGCAGCGCCCCAATTCGAGCGAAAGCCCCGACTTCCGGGGCTTTTTGCCGTCCCCCTCAGCGCGCCGCTTTCGTTTTCCGATTTCCGCCGCAGGCTTCCGCCAATCCGTCGGCGGGGGACGACCGACCCGAGGGGAATCCCCATGAAATTCATCAAGACATTCTCGCTGAGAAATTTGGACGGCGCGGCCGACAAGGCCCTGGCGCGCTTCGCGCAGACCCGGGCCGAGCCTCCCAAGGGCGTCACTTTGCTCGGCCGCTGGTATTGCGCCGACATGAGCATGGGATTCGAGCTCCTCGAAAGCGACGACGTCACGGCCCTGAACGAATTCGCGGCCAGATGGCTGGACGTGTTCGAAATGAGCATCGTTCCGGTCGTGGAGGACGCCGAGCTCGTCGAGGTCATGGGGCGTCTTAGAAACTAGGCCTCGAAACGCGCGGCGGGAGCCGGTAAGAAAGAGCCGCTTTTTTTCGAAAGCGGCTCTTTTGTCGCCTGCAAAATCGCGGGCGCCCCGCGGATGGCGCAGGGCGGAGAGTGAACCATCCGTTCGATTTTCAGTGACCAGAATGGCGCCATGACGCAGAAAGCCCTGGATCAGACACGCGCCGGCGAGGCCGTGCGCGCGACGCCGATGATCGCGCAATATATCGAGATCAAGGCGGCGAACAGCGACTGCCTGCTCTTCTACCGCATGGGCGATTTCTACGAATTGTTCTTCGACGACGCCGAGGTCGCGGCGCGCGCGCTCGGCATCATGCTCACCAAGCGCGGCAAGCATCTGGGCGAAGACATTCCCATGTGCGGCGTGCCGGTCGAGCGCGCCAACGACTATCTGCAAAAGCTCATCGCGCTCGGCCATCGCGTCGCCGTCTGCGAGCAGATCGAAGACCCCGCCGAGGCGCGAAAGCGCGGCGCGAAATCGGTTGTCCGCCGCGACGTGGTGCGTCTCGTGACGCCCGGCACCATCACTGAGGAGGCGCTGCTCGATCCCGCGCGCGCCAACGCCTTCGCCGCGGTGGCCCGCGCGCGCGGCGCGGACGGCGCCTGGCGCTATGGCGTCGCGAGCCTCGACATTTCGACGGGCGCCTTCACCGTTTGCGACTGCGCGACTCTGGAGCTTTCGTCCGTCCTCGCGCGTCTCGAACCGCGCGAGATCGTCGCCGCCGAGGCCCTGTGCCGCGAGGAGACGGCGGCCGGCGCCTTTGCGAGCGTCGCCGCGCCGGTCGCGCCGCTCGGCCGGGACGTGGCCGACGCCTCGCGCCGCCTCATGGCGTTCTACGGCGTCTCGACGCTCGAGGGCTTTGGCGCGCTGAGCGAGGCGGAGCTCGCCGCCGCGGCGACGGCGATCCTCTATGTGGAGCGCACGCAGAAGGGCGGCCGCCCGGCGCTGTCGCGGCCCGCGAGCCTGCGCGACAGCGCGACGCTCGACATGGACGCCGCGACGCGCGCCAATCTCGAAGTGGCGCGCACGCACTCCGGCGCGCGCGAGGGCGCGCTGCTCGCCGTCGTCGACATGAGCGTGACCCCGGCCGGGGCGCGGCTCCTCGCCGAACGCCTCGCCGCGCCCTCGACCGATCCCGTGCTGATCGGCGAAAGACTGGACGCCATCGGCTTCTTTCTGGAGCGGCCCGAGAGCCGCGCCGCGCTGCGCGCGCGGCTTTCCCGTGCGCCGGACCTCGCCCGCGCCCTCTCGCGCCTCTCGCTGCAACGCGGCGGCCCGCGCGATCTCGCGAGCGTCGGGGCCGCGCTCGCGGCGGCGCGGGAGATCGCCGCGCTGTTCCCCGGCGCCGAGGCCCCCGCCGAGATCGCGCGCGAGGCGGAGGTCCTCGACAAGGCCGACATCGCCCTCGCCTCGCAGATCATGGCGAGCCTGTCCGACGCCCCGCCGCCCGACAAGCGCAACGGCGATTTCATTCGCGCGGGCTATGACGCGGACCTCGACGAGGCGCGCGGCCTGCGCGACGAGAGCCGCACCGTCATCGCCTCGCTCCAGGCGCGATACGCCGAGGAGACGGGGACGCGGCTCAAGATCAAGCACAACAACTTCCTGGGCTATTTTCTCGAGACGCCGGCGGCGCAGGGCGAGAAGCTGCTGCGCCCGCCCTTCGACGCGACCTTCACCCATCGCCAGACCATGGCCGACGCCATGCGCTTCTCGACGCGCGAACTCGTCGAACTACAAAGCCGGATCGCTTCCGCCGCGGACCGAGCGCTCGCCCGCGAACTCGCGATCTTCGAGCGGCTGGCGCAAGAGGTGCTCGCGCGCGCGGAGCCCTTGCAGACGCTCGCGCAGGCCTTCGCGCGGCTCGATCTGGCGAGCGCGCTCGCCGAGGTCGCGGAGAAGCGCAACTGGACGCGGCCCCATGTCGATCGCTCGCTCGATTTCGAGATCGTCGGCGGGCGCCACCCCGTGGTCGAGGCGGCGCTCGAACCGCAGGGCCGGGCCTTCGCGGCGAACGACTGCGATCTCTCCGGCGAGAAGGCCGGCCGCATCGCCGTCGTCACCGGCCCGAACATGGCCGGCAAATCCACCTTTCTGCGCCAGAACGCGCTGATCGCGCTTCTGGCGCAGGCCGGCTCCTATGTGCCGGCCGCCGCCGCCCGCATCGGCGTCGTCGATCGCCTCTTCTCGCGCGTCGGCGCCTCGGACGATCTCGCGCGCGGGCGCTCGACCTTCATGGTGGAGATGGTGGAGACGGCCGCGATCCTCAATTGCGCCACGCCGCGCTCGCTCGTCATCCTCGACGAGATCGGACGCGGCACGGCGACCTTCGACGGGCTCTCCATCGCCTGGGCGACGATCGAGCATCTGCACGAGGTCAATCGGTCGCGGGCGATTTTCGCCACGCATTTCCACGAGCTGACTCAGCTTGCGAGACGCATGAAGCGGCTCGTCAATCTCACCATGAAGGTGACGGATCACGCGGGCGAGGTCGTATTCCTGCACGAGGTCGTGCAGGGGGCGGCCGACCGGTCCTATGGCGTGCATGTGGCGCAGCTCGCCGGGCTCCCCGCGAGCGTGGTGGCGCGGGCGCACGACATCCTCGCCGAACTCGAAGCCGCCGACCGGCGCGCGCCGGTCGAGACGCTGATCGACGACCTGCCGCTCTTCAAGCGCGCCGCGGACGCCGCGCCCCCGAGGGACGCGCTGCGCGAGGCGCTCGCCGCCATCGACCCCGACCAGATGAGCCCGCGCGAGGCGCTGGCGGCGCTTTACGAGCTGAAATCGAAGGCCTGATTTCCCCCGTCAGGCCCCATGTCGCGCGAAGAGAAACTGGGTGTCGCCGTAACGGCGCTCCTCTTCCGCCGTCAGCGCCGGGGGCAGGGCGATCTCCGCCCCGGCCGCTTCCTCGACGACGACGAGCGCGCCTTTCGCAAGCCAGCCGCCCTCCACCAGCGCCGCGAGCGCCGGGCCGGCGAGGCCTCTGCCATAGGGCGGATCGAGAAAAGCGAGCGAAAAGACTTCGCCCGGAGGCGCGAGGCCGAGCTTGGTCGCGTCCCGCCGGAAGATGCGGGTGACGCCGCCCAGACCGAGCGTCTCGATATTGGCGCGCAGAAGCGCGCGGGCCTCGGCGCCGTCGTCCACGAACAGCGCGCGGGCCGCGCCGCGCGACAAAGCCTCGAACCCCAGCGCGCCGGTGCCGGCGAAGAGGTCGATCACGGCCGCGCCCGACGCCGGATCGCCGAAGCGATGCGCCAGAATGTCGAAGACCGATTCCCGCAGCCGGTCCGAGGTCGGGCGGATGGCCTGCGATTTCGGAGCGGCAAGCGCGCGCCCGCGCTGGGCGCCGCCGACGATGCGCATCGACTACGCCCCGCGCGGCTTGCGCGGACCGCCGCGCGGCCCCTTCCCGGATCCTTTTCCAGGGCCTTTGCCGGGCCCTTTGCCTGGACCCCTGCCAAACCCCTCGCCCGATCCCTTTGGCGCGCCCCTCGCCGGGCCGCCGCGTCCTTTCGGCGGGCCGCTCCGGGGCGCCCCGCGCGAGTCGCGGCGCCCGCCTTCCGGCGCGCCGGCGTCGCGCGATCGGGGGCGCGGGGCTCTGTCAGGACGCTCCGCATCGAAGCGACGGCCTTCGCCGCGCCGCTCGAACGCCTCCGAACGGGCGCCCTCTTCGCGCGGCCGGCGCGGCGCGCGTCCCTCGCCGGGGGCGCCGCGCGGCGCTCCCCGACCTTCCGGCGCCTCCCGCCGGGGCGGCCGGCTTTCGAACCGGCGTCCCTCGCCGCCCTGCGGGCGGGAGCGCGGGGCTCTGTCCGCGCCGCTGCGCTCGGCGTCGAAACGACGGCCTTCGCCGCGCCGCTCGAACGTCTGCGAACGGGCGCCCTCTTCGCGCGGCCGGCGCGGCGCGCGTCCCTCACCAGGGGCGCCGCGCGGCGCTCCCCGACCTTCCGGCGCCTCCCGCCGGGGCGGCCGGCTTTCGAACCGGCGTTCCTCGCCGCCCTGCGGGCGGGAGCGCGGGGCTCTGTCCGCGCCGCTGCGCTCGGCGTCGAAGCGACGGCCCTCGCCGCGCCGCTCGAACGTTTGCGAACGGGCGCCCTCTTCACGCGCCCGGCCGCGCGGCCGCTCCGTCGCCTCGGCCGCATCGCGGCGGGGCGGACGATCGCCCCCGCCGCGCATGGCGTCGAAGCGCCTGGCGTTGCGCGACGCCGGGGCCTCCTCCGCCGCCGCGGGCCGGCGCCGCGTCGGCGTTACGCGCTCGACCGCCACGGCGCGGCCCTTGCGGTCGGCCGTGGCGCCGCGCTCGATGCGCGCGCGCGGCCCCTTTTCGCTCTGTTCGTCCCGCTGCTTGCGCAGCACGGAGACATGTTTGCGCGCACGCTTGTCGATGCGCGCGCGCTGCTCCTGCTGCTCCGCCGGAGTCGTCTCGCGCAGGGGCGACGCGAAGTCGACGCCCGCAAGCTCCGCGAGGCTCTTGCCGAGCTGGTCGCGCAGCACCTTGAGCTTGACTTCCTCGGCCGCGCCCTCGGCGATGTCCCCGAGCTGAAACGGCCCGTAGGAGACGCGGATGAGGCGCGTCACGTCGAGCCCGAGATGCTCCATCACGCGCTTGACTTCGCGATTTTTGCCCTCGGTCAGGCCCAGCGCGATCCAGGCGTTGGCGCCCTGCACGCGCTCGAGCCGCGCCTCGATCGGCGCATAGGTCACGTCCTCGATCGTCACGCCCTCGCGCAGCGCGTCGAGCCTCGCCTGATCGATGTCGCCATGGACGCGCACCCGGTAGCGCCGCGTCCAGCCGGTGGCGGGAAGCTCCAGCGTGCGCGCGAGGCCGCCGTCATTCGTGAGCAGCAGCAGCCCTTCCGTATTGATGTCGAGCCGGCCGACGCTGACGAGGCGCGGCAGATCGGGGAAACGCTCTTCGAGAAAGGCGAAGACCGTCGGCCGACCTTCCGGATCGCTCGCCGTGGTGACGAGCCCCTGCGGCTTGTGAAAGAGAAAGAGCCGCGTGCGCTCGCGCGCCTGCATCGGCGCGCCGTCGATCTCGATCCTGTCGCCCTCTCCGACATTGACGGCGGGGGAGGTCAGAACCGTTCCATTGACCGCGACGCGCCCCTCGCGAATCCAGTCCTCCGCGTCGCGGCGCGAGCAGACGCCCGCGCGCGCCATCGCCTTGGCGATGCGCTCGCCCTCGAAGGCGCTGGTCTTCTCGACAGGCGCCGGCGTCGGCCGCGCGCGCTTGCCCGCCCCGCGCAAAGCCGCGTCTTTCCCCTTCCCGGCGGACTTCGCCGTCTTTGCCGGCCCGGGCTTTTCGGCTCTGGACTTGCCGAAGGGCGCGCCGGCGGCTTTCCTGCCGGGGGCGTCGTTCGAGGAGGGGCGGCGTCGCATGGGGCGATCGCCGTCGGGCGCGCGGGGGCGCTTGTCGGATTTCTTGTCGGCCATGATCTCTGATAGCAGGCGGGCGGATGGCTTTGAAGCGCGGATCAGGAAAATGACGCGGGCGGCATGATGCGGATCGACCCATTCGCCGCCGCTTTCGACGCGGCGCGCGCCGCTGGCGGCGCGGGAGAGGTGCCGGTCGGCGCGGCGATCCTGCGCGCGGGCCAGGTGATCGCCACGGCCGGCAATCGCACGCTCGTCGATCGCGACCCGACGGCGCATGCCGAGGTTCTGGCGATTCGCCATGCCTGCCGAATTCTCGGCAGCGAGCGGCTCGTCGGCTGCGACCTCTATGTCACGCTCGAACCCTGCGCCATGTGCGCGGCGGCGATCTCCTTCGCGCGCATTCGCCGGCTCTATTTTTCGGCGGAAGACCCCAAGGGCGGCGCCGTCGAGCACGGGCCGCGCTTCTTCTCGCAGCCGACCTGCCATCATGCCCCCGAAGTCTACGGCGGCCTGCGCGAGAGCGAAGCGGCGGCGATGCTGCGCGCGTTCTTTGCGCAAAGACGATAGGCGGCGGTCCCCGCCTTTCAGGCCCCGAGCCTCGCCGCCGCCCGCGCGAGCCCCTCGCGCAGCGCCTCCCGGCAGGCGTCGCCGGCCGAAAAGATGCGTTCGGCCTTGAAGAGATCGAGCGCGAGATACTGATGCACCGCCGGCGCGATCAGCACGTCCGGCGGATTGTCCTCGATCATGCGCGCGCTGATCGAATTGGTGAGAATCTGCGTTGCGACCATCATGGTCTGAAACGCCGTCGGCGCGCGCGTCTCGCTTTCGGCGCCAAAGTTGCCGGAGACGTTCACCGCGACTATGATGTCCGCCTTGCCGGCGAGATGGTCGTAAGGGAGCGGATTGACGAGGCCGCCGTCGACGAGATAGCCGGCCTCCGTCTTCGTCGCGCGCACGACGCCGGGAACCGACATGGAGCCGGCGATGGCGGGGCGCAGAAGTCCCTTCGTGAAGGCGACCTCGCAGCGGCGCCGGAAATCCGTCGCGACGACGGTGAGCGGTATTTGCAGATCCTCGAACCGCTCCGGCACGCCCTCGGGCCAGAAGGCGTCGAGAAATCTCTCGCCGTCGATGAGAAAGGGATGGCCGACGCCCTTGAACAGCCGCTTGCGCCCGCGCGCGCGCGCGTAGAGCAGACGGCGCGCGAGCTTCAAGCGATTGGCGAGCACCGCCTCCGTGTGTTCGCGCAGCGCCTCGCCGGAGAAGCCCGCCGCATAGGCCGCGCCGATGATCGCCCCGATGGAGGCGCCGGCGAGCGCGACCGGGCGCACGCCCATGTCGTCGAGCGCCTGCAGCACGCTGATATGGGCGAGTCCGCGCGCGCCGCCGCCGCCGAGCGCCACGGCGACGGTGCGGCCGCCGAGGACGCCGCGCTGCGGCATCAGAGGAAGCGGTCGAGCGCGGCGAGCGTCGCCTCCGGCGCCTCTTCCATGAGGTAGAGGCCGCTGTCGACGCTTTCAGTCGCAACGGACCCGCCCCATTCGCGCCAGGCGTCGGAAAGCGACGGCCCCTCGGCGGGGAAGCTCGTCTCGCCGTAAAGGACGAGAGTCGGAACGTCGAGCGTCTTGCCCGCCGCCCTGTCGGCGAGCGTCAGCTCGCGGTCGATCGTGGCGCCGGCGCGGTAATCCTCGCAAAAGGCGTGGATGCGCGAGGGCTCGTTGAAGGCGGCGCGGTAATGGGCGAGCGCCGCCGCGCCGAAGGCGTCGAGCGACTTCTCCTTCGTGGAGCTTTGCAGCGCGTCGTCGAGGAAGCCTTTCGGATCGAGGGCGATGAGCTCCTCCGGGCGCGGAGCCTCCATGGACAGAAGCCGCGCGCGCCCCATGCGCTGAAGATCCCCCGCGCCGAAGGCGTCGTCGACCGGCGCGATATTGAGAAGCGCCAGCTTCGTCAGCCGGCCGGGATGGTCGAGCCCCAGGCGAAAACCGACCCGCGCGCCGCGATCGTGGCCCGCGAGCGCGAATTGCACATGCCCGAGCGCCTCCATGACCTTCACCGCGTCGCCGGCCATTTCCCGCTTCGTATAGGCGTCGCCCTTCTCGCTGTCGGGCGCCGCCGACCAGCCATAGCCGCGCAGATCCATCGCCACGACGGAAAAACGCCCTGCGAGGGCCGGCGCGATTTTATGCCAGGCGACATGGGTCTCGCCGAAACCGTGCAGCAGCAGGAGCGCCGGCCCGGCGCCGTGAGCGCGCACGAAGATTTTTCCCGCCTGCGTGTCGATCCAATGCGCGGCGAAACCAGGGAAGAGATCGGGTAGCTCTGACATTCCTGTAAAGACCATGTTGAGGATGAGGGCCATGCGCCTTCGGCAGCGATGTTATATAGTAACGCGCAGGCGACGCGTTACGATATTTCTATTGTCGTCCGGTCAAGCGACTTTGTCACCAAAAGCATATTCTTACCTTGCTTGAAAAGCGTCTCGAAGCGTCAGAGACTTCGCCCCCTGGAAAGCGAAAAAGGAATCAATCGGCGCTTTCGGGGAGGAAACGAAAATGAGCAAGATCGTCGACGAGGTCATGGCGGCCAACGCGGCCTATGTTTCGGGGTTCGGCGCGAAGGGGGATCTCGCGCTGCCGCCGGCGCGGCGCTTCGCGATTCTCACCTGCATGGACGCACGTCTCGATCCGGCGAAATACGCCGGTCTCTCGGAAGGCGACGCGCATGTGATCCGCAACGCCGGCGCACGCGCCACGGACGACGCCATTCGTTCGCTGGTCATTTCCCACAAGCTGCTCGGCACGAATGAATGGTTCGTGATCCATCACACCAATTGCGGCATGGAGCTCTTCTGCGACGAGGTCATGGGCGATCTTCTCGAAGACAGCCTCGCGACCGCCGCGCTCGACATGCCGACGCTGAAATGGTCGAATCCGCAGCATGGCGGCGGCTGCGCGGCCGGCCATTTCATCAAATGGCACACGATCAAGAATCAGGAGGACAGCGTCGCGCAGGACGTGGCGCGCATTCGCTCGCATCCGCTCGTGCCGAAGAATGTTCCGATCTACGGCTATATCTACGACGTCAAGACCGGCAAGCTGATCGAAGTGCCCAAGGCGACGGCGATCGGCAAGGCGGCCTGACGAAAGCCTTCCCTCTCCCCGGACGCGGGGAGAGGGAAAGGCGCGTCTCCTTACGCGGACACCGCGCCGCCGCGGGCGCGCCAGCCGCCGGTGCCGGGCGCATAGTGGCGAACGTCCTTGCGGCCGGCTTCGATCGCCTTGGCCAGCGCCTTGGCCGAGCGGCCGCCCGCCTGACAGATGATGACGCACCGGCCCTGCGGCAATTGCGACGCATCGAACTGCGACAGCGGCAGATTTTTCGCGCCGGGCACATGGCCCGCCGCATATTCGTTCGGCTCGCGCACATCGACGATGGCGCAGGACTTGTCCGACACCACGCGCTCGAAATCCTCGTGCTCGATCGTCGGCAGCGATCCGCCGCCGCCCGCAAGTTTCGACATCAGACCTGAGAACATTGCCTTCTTCCTTTCTTTCGCTTCAGCCGGCCTGGGACGACGCGGCTTTTTCGGCGTCGAACTGCGCGAAGGCGGCGAGCGCGTGGCTCGCATACATCACGGAGGGTCCAGCGCCCATATAGATCGCCATGCCGAGCGTCTCCATGACCTCCTCGCGCGTCGCGCCGCGTCCGGCGGCGGCCTTGGCGTGGAAGGCGATGCAGTCGTCGCAGCGCACGGCGACGCTCACCGCAAGAGCGATCAATTCCTTTGTCTTCGCGTCCAGCGCGCCGGCGGCGCCGGCCGACGTCGCCATGGCGCCGAACGCCTTCATCACATCCGGGGCGCCGAGGCGCAGATTGCGCAGATCGGCGCTGAGCGCCTTGGCGAGTTCGGGCCAGTCGTTCGTCATGCAATTCTCCCTGTGTCGGGCGCCGGGGGCGCCTCTGGACGTTCGTCGTCGCGCAGGACGACGTAGATCGCGGGGATCACGAGCAGCGTCAGCGCCGTCGAGGAGGCCAGGCCGAAGACGAGCGAAATCGCGAGCCCCTGGAAGATCGGGTCGGTGAGGATGAAGGCCGCGCCGATGATCGCCGCCGCCGCCGTGAGGAAGATCGGCTTGAAGCGCACCGCGCCCGCTTCCACCAAGGCCGCGCGCAGGGGCATGCCCTTCTCGCGCAAATGGCGGATGAAATCGACGAGCAGGATCGAATTGCGCACCACAATGCCCGCGAGCGCGATGAAGCCGATCATCGAGGTCGCCGTGAAAGCGGCGTTGAAGACGATATGCCCGAGCACGATGCCCGGCAGCGTCAGCGGCACCGGCGCCAGAATGACGAGCGGCAGCTTGAAGGAGCCGAACTGCGCGACGACCAGAAGATAGATGCCGAGCAGAGCGACCATGAAGGCCGCGCCCATGTCGCGGAAGGTGACATAGGTGACTTCCCATTCGCCGTCCCACAGGATCGTGGGCTGCGCGTCGTCGAGCGGCTGGCCGTGATATTTGACCGCGGGCGGGCCCGACGGCCCCCAATCGACGTTTTTCATCGCGTCCTCGACCGCGAACATGCCGTAGATCGGCGCCTCGAAGCGGCCGGCGACTTCGGCGCTCACCATTTCGGCGAAGCGGCCGTTGTGGCGGAAGATCGGATAGGAGCCGAGTTCGCGCGTCGCCTTCACCACGTCGCCAAGTTCGACATTGGCGCCCTGGCGCACCGTGCCGCCGGCGGGGAGCGGCGTCGAGAGAATGCGCTCGCCCGGCGTCATCTGCGAGCGCGGCAAAGCGACGGTCACGTCGATCGGCTTGGCGCCGCCGCCCCGCTGCGAGAAGCCGATCTTCACGCCGCCGACGAGCGCGCCGATCGTGTCATAGACGGCGCGCTCTTCGACGCCGTGATATTCGAGCGCGTCCTGATCGATCGCAAAGCGCAGCCGCTCGGCGCGCGCGCCGAAACTGTCGTCGGCGTCGACGACGAAATCCACCGACTCGAAAGCCTGCCGCAGCTTTTTCGCCAGTTCGCGCCGCGTCTCGGGGTCCGGTCCATAGACTTCGGCGAGCAGCGTCGAGAGCACCGGTGGACCGGGCGGCACCTCGACGACCTTGATCGCCGTATTCGGCGGCATGGAGAGGCCGTTGAGCTTCTCGCGGATTTCGAGCGCAATGGCGTGGCTCGCCCGCTTGCGCTCGTCCTTCGGCAGCAGATTGACGGCAAGCTCGCCCATCTCCGGGGCCATGCGCATATAGTAATGGCGCACGAGCCCATTGAAGTTGAAGGGCGCCGCCGTCCCCGCATAGGACTGGATCGAGGTGAGTTCCGGAATGTCCTTCAACCGTTCGGCCGCCTCGGTCAGCACGCGGTCCGTCTCTTCGAGCGAGGCGCCGCGCGGCAGATCGACGACGACCGCGACTTCCGACTTGTTGTCGAAGGGCAGGAGTTTTACGCGCACGGTCTTTGTCGCAAAGAGCGCCATACTGAGAAGCGTGGCGACGCCCACCGCCGTGAGGAAGCGCTGCGAACGCGTGCGGCCCTGAAGCAAGGGCTTGGCGATGCGCGCATAGAAATCGCCCATGACGCCGCGCTCATGGGCGTGATCGTGGCCCGCGCCGCCTTCCTGCGCGAAACGCTTTCCCGCGATCTTCAACAACAGCCAGGGCGTGATCGTCATGGCGACGAAGAAGGAGAACACCATGGCGAGCGAGGCATTGGCGGGAATGGGGCTCATATAGGGGCCCATCAGACCCGAGACGAACATCATCGGCAGCAGCGCCGCAATGATCGTCATGGTCGCGACGATGGTCGGATTGCCGACTTCCGCCACGGCCTCGACCGCCGCGTCGATCAGGCTGCGGTCGCCGCGCATCTGCCAGTGGCGCACGATGTTCTCGACGACGACGATGGCGTCGTCGACGAGAATGCCGATCGAGAAGATCAGCGCGAAGAGGCTGACGCGGTTGATGGTGTAACCCATCAGCCAGGAGGCGAAGAGGGTGAGAAGGATCGTCGTCGGAATGATGACGAAGACGACGACGCCCTCGCGCCAGCCCACCATGACGACGATGAGCAGGACGATGGAGACGGTCGCGAGCGCGAGATGGAAGAGAAGTTCGTTGGCTTTCTCCGTGGCCGTCTCGCCGTAATTGCGCGTCACCGTGATTTCGAGGTCTTCTGGCACGATGCGGCCGCGTACCGACTCGAGCCGTTTCAGCACGTCCTCGGCGACGATCACCGCATTGGCGCCCTTGCGCTTGGCGATGGCGATGCTCACCGCAGGCCGCTTCATCAGCGCGCCGTCTTTCTCCTTCGTCATCGTCCAGCTGCGCTTGTCGGGCTCGGCCGCGCCGACGACGACATCGGCCACGTCCTTCACATAGACAGGGCGGCCGTCGCGCGTCGTGAGCAGCAGAAGGCCGATGTCCGGCACACCCTGGAGCGTCTGGCCCGCGACGACGGGCACCGAGCGGTTGCCCTCGCGGAAGGCCCCGACCTGGAAGGAGCGGTTGGCGTTCGAAAGCTTGTCGATCAGCTGGTTGAGCGTCACGCCATATTGCGAGAGGCGCTCGGGATCGGGCTCGACGCGAATCTGGTTGGGGCTGCCTCCAACGATATAGCTCGTCCCGACATTCTCGACCTTGGTGAGATCGTGCTGAAGCTCTTCCGCGACCTGATAGAGCCCATTGTCGGTCCAGCCCTTCGCCTTGTCGGGCTTTGCGGAGAGCGTGAGCACGACGATCGCCACGTCGTCGATGCCGCGCCCGACGATCAGCGGCTCGGGGATGCCCTTGGGAAGGCCCGTGATATTGGCGCGGATCTTGTCGTGGACGCGCAGCACGGCGTTGTCCTGCGGCGTGCCGACGAAGAAGCGCGCCGTCACCATCACAGTGTCGTCGCGCGTCTGCGAATAGACGTGCTCGACGCCATTGACGCCCTTGATGATGTCCTCGAGCGGGCGGGTGATCAGCTCGATCGCGTCTTCCGCCTTGTAGCCGTTGGCCTGGACGATGATGTCGACCATCGGCACGGAAATCTGCGGCTCTTCCTCCCGCGGCAGCGCCTGAAGCGCGATCAGGCCGACGAGGATGGAGGCGAGCAGCAGGAGCGGCGTCAGCGGCGAATTGATGAAGATCCGCGTGAGCGTTCCGGATATGCCGGGATGGAAGTCGGGCTTTTCGGCGCTCATGGCGTTAGCACCACGTCGCCGTCATGCAGGCCGGAAAGAATCTCCACGGCGTCGCCGTGAGGGTCGCCGGTCTGCACGACCACCTCGGCGCCGGTGGCGAGCTTCACGAAATCGACGCCCGCGCGGCGGTAAACGGCGGATTTCGGCGCGAGAATGGCGTTGCGCTTGCCGGTCGTCAGATAGACGCGCGCCCGTTCGCCGACGAAATAATTGTCGAGCCCCTTCACATCCACGTCGGCGATCACGCGGCCGCCCTGAATCTCGGGATAGACGATGCGCACGCGCCCTTCCTTGCGGGCGCCCGCGCCCGTATTGACGCCGCGCTCGCCGATCTCGACGCGGTCGCCCGCGCGCATGAAGCGCGCGTGGCGCTCGGGGAGCTGGAGACGCAGGATGTAATTGTCCTCGGCGAGCGTGGCGATGGTCTCGCCCGGCATGACGACGCGGCCGACCGAGACCGGGATCGTCAGAATACGGCCCGGCCCCGGCGCCTTCACCGAGCCTTCCGCGGCCTGCTGCTCGATGACGCTTCTGTCCGACTGGAGGGCGGAGAGCGTGCGCTCCGCCACGTCGAGCGCGGTCTTGGCCTGATCGAACATCACCTTGGTCGAGACGCCGCGGCGCAGCAGCTCCTGGGCCCGGTCGAAATCCGTCTTCGCCTTGTCGCGCTGCGCCTGCTGCGCGCGGATGCGCTGGTCGAGCGACTGCATTTGCAAGAAGAGCTTCTGGTCCGCGACGGCGGCGATCTCGCCGCCGGCCGTGACGGTGTCGCCCTCCCTGATCTTGAGCGAGGTGACCGTGCCGCCGATGCGCGCGCGGGCGATGAGCTGATGGGCCGGCTCGACCGAGGCGACCACCGCCTTCATGTCGTCGATGGGCGCGACATGGACGGTCGTTTCCCCGGCGGCGGCCATCGGCGCCCACGCCAGAAAGGCCAAGGGAAGGATCAAACGGAAGCGGTTCATGAAATCTCCCAGCCGGCGGCGGCGCTCACTAGCGACGCTCGTCGTCGTCGTCGAGTTCGAGCCACATGGCGTTGAGGATGCCGAAGGCGCAGGCGAGGCCGAGGCCGAGGATCCAGGAAAAATACCACATGCCAGCCTTCCCTTTCTCAATAGTAATGCCCGTCGCTCTTTTCGATCGCCGCCGTCGTCACCGGGCCGCGCAGCACCCAATAGACCCATGAGGTGTAGGCGAGGATGATCGGCAGGAAGAGGATCACGGCGACGAGCATGAGGCCGAGCGTTCCCTGGCTGGAGGACGAATCCCACACGGTCAGGCTCTGATCGGGATGCGAGGAGGAGGGCAGCAGAAAGGGAAACAGGCTGAAGCCCGCCGTCGTCACGACGCCCGCCGTCGCGAGGCTCGAGGCGAGAAGCGCCGCGCGGTTGACGCCGGCCGCCAGCAGCACGGCGGCGGCGAGCGCGCCGAAGAGGCCCGCCGCCGGCGCAAAGGCGCTGATCGGATAACGCGCGTAGTTCAAAAGCCAGTCGCCGGTCCCCCGCGTCACCTCCTTGCCGAAAGGATTGGAGGGGCCGGAAAAATCGACCGTCGACGTGATGCGGTAGCCCTCGACGCCCGTCGCGATCCACAGGCCCGCCGCCAGAAACAGCGCGACCAGCGCCAGCGCCGCGAGCGCGCCGGCGCGCCTAGCGCGAACCGAGACCGCGCCCTCGGTCTTGCCGGCGAGCCAGGCCCCGCCCTGCATGAGCAGCATGACGACGCTCACCAGCCCGCAGAGCAGCGGGAAGGGCCGCAGGAGATTCGAGAAGCCGCCCTCGTGAACGAAGCGCAAGGTCTGGTCGAAGTGAAAGGGAACGCCGAGCAGCAGATTGCCGAAGGCGACGCCGAAGAGGAACGACGGCAATAAGCCCGAGACGAAGAACAGCCAGTCCCAGACCCGGCGCCAGAGCGGATGGTCGATCTTGCTGCGAAAGGCGATCGAGACCGGCCGCAGGATGAAGCCGACCAGCGCCAGCAGCATGGCGAGATAGAAGCCAGAGAAGGACGCCGCGTAAAGCGGCGGCCAGGCGGCGAAGGCGGCGCCGCCGCCGAGGATGAACCAGACCTGATTGCCTTCCCACACCGGTCCGATGGCGTTGATCGAGACGCGCCGCTCGACATCCGTCTTCGCCACGAAGGGATGCAGCATGGCGACGCCGAGATCGAAGCCGTCCGTGATGGAGAAGCCGACGAGCAGCACGCCCAGCAGCGCCCACCAGATGAAGCGCAGCGTCATATAGTCGAACATTGCCGCTCTCCTCTAGCGTGAAGCGTCATAGGCGGGCTGCGCCTCGGGCAGCGCGCCCGCGCCCGGCGCATGCGCCTCTTCGCCATGCGGTCCCTTGCGGATGTATTTTGCGAGCAGCGCCACATCGACGACGGCGAGCGCCGTATAGAAGGCGACGAAGGCGAGAAGGCTCGCCAGCACATTGGAGGCCGGCACGCCGGAGACGCCGAGGAAGGTCGGCATCACGCCGTCGATGATCCAGGGCTGACGGCCATATTCCGCGACGATCCAGCCGAGCTCCGCCGCGATCCAGGGCAGCGGCAGGCTCAACATGCAAAGCCGCAGGAACCAGGGACGGCCGCAGCGGCGCCGGCTGGAAAGATAGAAGGCGACGGCGAAGAGCGCGATGAAATAGAAGCCGAGCGCCACCATGATGCGGAAGCTCCAGAACAGCACGGGGACGTCTGGAATGGTGGAGAGCGCGGCCTCGTGGATCTGCTGCGGCGTGGCGTTCTCGATGTCGCCGCGGATGCGCTTCAGCAGCAGCGCATAGCCGGCGTCGCGCATCGAATCCTCGAGCTCGGCGGGCACCCGCGCATTGGGCCGGCCACCCTGTTCGGTCAGCCATTTATAGGCGGGCAAGCCGTGACGGATGCGCTCCTCGTTGCGCTCGACGAGCGGCTTGATTCCCTCGACGGGCTTGTCGAGGGAGCGCGTGGCGATGAGGCCCAGCACATAGGGCACCGTCACTTCATATTTCGTCGTCTGGGTCTTGAGATCGGGCAGGCCGAACAGCGTAAAGGAGGCGGGCGCGGGCTCGGTCTCCCACATGGCCTCGATGGCGGCGATCTTCATCTTCTGGTTCTCGCCCGCCGTATAGCCGCTCTCGTCGCCGAGCACGACGACCGAAAGCGCGGAGGCGAGGCCGAAGCTCGCGGCGACGGTGAGCGAGCGGCGGGCGATGTCCACATGGCGCTGGCGCAGAATGTAATAGGCGCCGACCGACATGACGAAGACGGCGCCCGTCACATAGCCGGCGCTCACCGTATGCACGAATTTGGACTGGGCGACGGGATTGAACATCACCTCGAGGGAGGAGGTCAGCTCCATGCGCATGGTCTGCGGATTGAAGGCGGCGCCGACCGGATTGCTCATCCAGGCGTTGGCGATCAAAATCCACAGCGCCGAGAAATTGGAGCCGAGCGCGACGCACCAGGTGACGATGAGATGCTGGACCTTGGTGAGCCGATCCCAGCCGAAGAAGAAGAGTCCGACGAAGGTCGCCTCGAGGAAAAAGGCCATGAGCCCTTCGATGGCGAGCGGAGCGCCGAAAATGTCGCCGACGTAATGGGAGTAATAGGCCCAATTGGTGCCGAACTGAAATTCCATGGTCACGCCGGTCGCGACGCCCATGACGAAATTGATGCCGAACAGCGTGCCCCAGAATTTCACCGCGTCGCGCCAGATCTCGCGGCCGGTCATCACATAGACGCTCTCCATGATCGCGATGATGAGCGAGAGGCCGAGGGTCAGCGGCACGAACAGGAAGTGATAGAGCGCGGTCAGCGCGAATTGCAGGCGGGAGAGCGTGACGACGTCGAGATGGTCGAACATGAGGCTCGCTTTCGAATGCTTAATGCGGCTGCGGCCCCCGGGCGAGGGCCGCGGCCATGTCCGCCGGCGTGACATGCACGCGTTGCGCCGGGCCGAAGAACCAGAACCAGAGCAGGAAGATCGCCGCGATCTTGAAGAAGATCGCCGCCGCGAGCTCCCGTCTCAGCCTTCTTCGCGCCATCTGATTCAAAACCTCCAAAAGAGCCCGGCGCCGGCGCTTGCTAGAGCGCGTTGCGCAGCCGCTCGATGCCGAGAAGCTTCATGATGTAACGCTCATAGACCGGCTCGCTCTGGCCCTTGCGCACCTTGCGCAGGAAGTATTTCTCATAGGCGACCTTGGCGAGATGCACCCAGCGCCCTTCGCTCGACCAGTTGACGTTGCGCGGCGGGATCTGCGGCTGCGCGACGAAGGCGACGCCGCGGTCGCCGAAGTCGGCGAGACAGACCGCGTTCCAGGTGCCTTCTTCCTTGGCTTCCTTGCCGTTGATCAGCGCCGCGATGTTGTGTGCGGTCGCCGTCACCATGGATTCGATCATATAGCCCGTCTTCGGCATGCCGGTCGGCACCGGGGTCGGTTCGGCGGGCGGTATCGCCACGCAGACCCCGACGCCGAACACATTCGGGAAGTTCGGGTTGCGCTGGTTCTTGTCGATGAGCACGAAGCCGCGCGGATTGACGAGGCCCTCTATTCCCATCAGCGCGTCAATGCCCGTGAAGGCCGGCATCATCATCGCGAATTTGAACGGCAGCTCATGCGCCTTCTTCACCGAGCCGTCCTCGTTGAGTTCGTCGCATTTCAGCACGCCCGGCTCGACGGCGGTCGTCCTGGCGTTGGTGATCCATTTGATGTCGCGGTCGCGGAAGGCCGATTCGAGCATTCCCTTGGTGTCGCCCACGCCGCCAAGGCCCAGATGGCCGATATAGGGCTCGGCGGTGACGAAGGTCATCGGCACCTTGTGGCGGATGCCGCGTCGGCGCAGATCGGTCGAGACGATCATGGCGTATTCATAGGCCGGGCCAAAGCAGGAGACCGCCGGCGCCGCGCCGATCACGATGGGGCCCGGATCCTTGCAGAAGTCGTCCCAGGCCTTGGAGGCGACCTCGGCATGCTGCAAGGTGCAGATCGAATGAGTGTGTCCGCCATGCGGCCCCAGCCCCGGAATTTCACTGAAGGCGAGCTTGGGCCCCGTCGCGATCACCAGATAGTCGTAGGCGAGGCTCTCGCCATTGTTGAGCTCGATGCGGTTTTCCGCCGGATGCACCTTCTTCGCGCCCACATCGGTGAAACCGATGTTCTTCTTCTTGAAGACAGGCGCGAGCGGCACCTTCAGCTCATCGGGTTTGCGCCAGTTGACCGCGAGCCAGGGATTGGAGGGCGTGAACTGGAAGTTCGGCAGATCCGACACGACGGTGACTTTATGCTCTTTCTTCAGCCCGTCGCGCACTTCGATCGCCGCCGCCACGCCGCCAATGCCGGCGCCGAGAATTACAATATGAGCCATTCGGATATTCCTCCCAGGAGCCGCTGCCGTCGCCGCGACGCTCCTTATATATTCAAATTATCTAAATTAGAAGATTATAACTGCGACTTAGTCACGCTCGGCGTCGCAGAGGGCGCGCAAAGCCCTGGCGTCGGTGATTTCGGTGCCGCCCCGCGACAATCTGACCCAGCCCGAACGCTCGAAACTCTTGAGCGTGCGGCCCACCACTTCGCGCGCCGTGCCGAGATCGGCGGCGAGCGCCTGCTGGGTGACGTTGATGCGGTTGTCTGCGCCCTTGAGCGCCAGCAGGCGCTCCGCCAGACGTACATTGATGCGCGTGCAGACGATTTCCTCGATGCGCGACATCAGCGTGGCGATGCGTTTGGAATAGCCGTCGAAGACGAGGGCGCGGAACGGCGCCGACATGTTCATCAGCGCGGCGAAACGCTCGGACGGGACGATATAGGCGGTCACGTCGGTCTCGGCGATTCCCTCCGCCGAATAGGCGTCGTCGGAGAGCAGCGAGGCCGTGGTGAGGATGCAGGTCTCGTTGTTCGAGACCCGGTAGAGGACGATTTCCCGCCCCGATTCGGTCACGCGCTGGACCCGCACCGTGCCGGCGGCGATCAGCGGGAAATGCACGCACTGATCGCCGGGACGAAACAGGACCGCGCCGCGCGGAATCTGCTTGCGGATCGCCGCCTCGCGCAGCTGCCCCTTCGCCGGCTCGTCCAGCCGGCTAAGGAGGGGAATATCCTCGATCCAATCCGGCATGAAGCCCATCGAAGCCCGTTTAGAAAGCTGCGCCCGGCCGGACGCCGAAACGCTTCAGCATCATCGCCAAAGGACAAAGCCCTGTAAAGGCTGCCTGAAACATGTTGAGGCCGACGAAGACGGCAAGCAGCAGCCACCAGGGAGAGACGAAATGCGCCAGCGTCACGCTGAGCAGCACCATCGCGCCCGCGAAAGCCATGACAATCTGATCGATGCTCATGTGGATTTTCCTTGTTCAGCCTTTGGCGACCGCCGCGCGCGGCTTCCTTTGCGGCGGCGCGTCGCATTCGCCTGCGCAGAAGAGCTCGTAGAGGAGGCCGATGATCCGCGAGACGTTCTCATTGGCGAGGGAATAATAGATCGTCTGGGATTCGCGCCGCGTCTTGACGAGCTTGTCCTCCCGCAGCCGCGCCAGATGCTGGGAGAGCGAGGATTGGCTCAGCCCCACCGCCTCCTGCAGACGGGTGACCGAATGCTCGCCCTTGTGCAATTCGCACAGCACCATCAGCCGGTGCCGGTTGGCGAGGGCCTTGAGGAAGCTCTCAGCCTCGGCGGCTTTGGGCGCGAGTTCGGCGAGACGCATATTCATGACCGCTAAATTATGATTTTCGAATATATAAGTCAAGCAGCGCGCCGCCGGCCTGCCTGGCTCGATTTGTCGCATTCTTGGGCGCGGCCGGCGCGCTTACATTAGACAAAGCGAATTAAAGACGCCGGCGCGGCGGTCGGCGTCGCTTTGGGCGGGGAGGTTCTCATGCGCAAAAGCGATCACGGACGGCGCGGCGTCCTCGCGCTCCTTGGCGCGACGGCTGTTTTTTCAGGGCTCGGCGCGTTTTTCGGCGCGGCCCCGGCGCGAGCCAAGACCAGCCAGTCGGCGGCCGCCTATCGCGCGTCGCCCAATGGGCGCCAGCGCTGCGCCAATTGCTCCTGGTTCGAGCCGCCGTCGGGCTGCGGCGTCATCAAGGGGCCGGTGAGCGCGCGCGGCTGGTGCAATCTTTGGGGCTAGAAGGCGTCTGAAGCGACAGCGCGCCGCAGGCGCTTTTGTGACAAAGTCCTTTGAGCCCTGCACGGGAAGGCGCAACCTTTCGCCCCATCGGCACACATCATGAGGAGGGCAAGATGGAAGCCAATGTCGGCAGGACAGACAAGATGATCCGCATCGTCGCGGGCGTTCTTCTCCTCAGTCTTGTTTTCATCGGTCCGCAAAGCTGGTGGGGCCTCATCGGCCTTGTGCCGCTCGCGACGGCCTTCATCAATTTCTGCCCGGCCTACAAGCTGCTGGGCATGAACACGCTCGGCCGATAAGGCTGAAACGGCCAGCTCGGGCCAAAGCGCGTGAGCTGGCCGAAACGCATGCGTCAAATCGTGGCGGTCGAGCGACCGTCGCGGTTTGCGCCCCAGAGCGTCCGACGAACATGTCGCCGCCGATCCCGACCAGCCTGGCCTCACCGTTCGTGGAAATTCCGCGCGTGCCGGTAAATCTTGGTCCACCATGCGCCCGGTGGCCCCAGACGACCGTCGATCACTGTTTTCCAGGCATGCCCCGCCATGTACCTCGCATAGACAAATTTCGGGTGTCTGGTCGCAAAAACAATCGATTTTAGGAAGGACGCGTCGACGTCGAGGCCGGCCTCCAGACCGAAATAGAGTTTCAGGATCGAAAAAAACTTTCGTGCGTCCGACATTCGACGCCCGGCGCGCAGGCGTTGGAAAAACTCATCCTTCGTGGACGTCTGAGAGGCAGCGAACCTCTCCAGAAAGTCGAGCGTTTTCGAAAAATGGGCGACGGCCGTCAGGCGGCGGTCGTCTGGCCTGTTCACGTCCGCGTGGAAACTGATGCATTGAAGGTAGCTGTTCATCAGCCGGTCGACGGCGCAGAGCTGGCCGATCTCCGTCCCCTCCCACGCGATCCACTCGACGCGATCGATTGCGCGTGCGCCGTCGAGAAGATCCTGGAACTTCAACTCGCAGGGGCTTTTGTGGAACTCGACCGAGGCAGGCCGCCCCTTCTTGTATCTCGGGGCAAAGTGGTGATGTTCGAGATGATTTTCCCCGGTATCGCCCTCACAGGTTTGGTAACCGTCGAGATCGAAGGTGGCGAGGATGTTGTCATAGGCCCGCTCGTCCTCGATCCAGAAGTCCAGATCGACCATCATGCGGGCGCTGGCGGCCCAATCCTCGTTCAGGAGCGTCGTCGCGCCTTTCAGCCAAACAGGCGCCACGCCGAGGCCGTTCAGCAAATGACTCAATTCCAGCATTTGCGCGCGGAGAGCACGGTTGCGCTCCCGATTCAGGAGATAGACTCCTTCCAGCGCCTCCCGCGCGTCGTCTGGCGGCTCCGTTTCCATCTTTTCCGCGACGAGCGCGCGATGGAGCGCCGGAAGAACAAAATGCCGGCTGCCGACGCCGATCAGGAAACGCCAGTCCTGTTCATCGCGAGAGATGTTCCGGCAAACCCAGTCCTTGTCTCCATAGGGCGACAAGGCATGACCGAGCCATTTGAGCCTCGTCAAATCGGGATGAGCGACCTCAGGCATGACTCGGCCTCTTTAAGATCGGAATAGACCAAAGCGTATTTGGGCGTTTCGTGGATCATCGCGACGAATTTGCCCATTCCGTTCATCGAGATGTCCTTGCTGAGACAAATGCGCGCTTCGATCAGCCTCTGGAGCGCCTCGACGGTTCCGATCGTTTGCAGGTCGGTTTCGCTCCCTCGCGCGTATTTGAGAAACACGAACCCCGCCACCTTCAAATCTTCCGGTCCGTCGACCTGGCAAGGCAAAGGCAGATATTTCACTGTTTTGGCGCCGAACGCCAAAGCATCGAGGGTCGAGAGGCGCGGGTGCATGTCGGCGAGAATCGAAAAGCTGCCATCCTTCAGATTGGCGGAGGTCGGCAAGGGCGTCACGGACGACTCGTCGTCGACGCCGATGACGTCGTCGCCGAAGTAGCGCCATCCCTGGCTGGAGAGATAAGCGGAAAGCGTGCTTTTGCCGGCGCCCGAAACCCCTGGCAGGATCAGCGCCTTGCCCAGCCCCACGGAGGCCGCGTGCAGCCCGGCGAGAAGCCGCCGCTCGGGATAGGCCGTCTCACATATTTTCGACAGAACCGCGGCGACCGCCCCGATGCTGTCGCTCCAGGCTGAAATCGAGCCGTTTCCTTCATTGACATAAACGGACGCGCTTCCAAAGATTGCCTCGAACGTCGTGGATGGCTCGTCGCGAGCCGCCGGAAAGCCCGCGAGCATCGCAACGAGCCGCGTCGCCTCCAACGGCGTGTCCATGCCGTCGGATTTGCTGACCTCGACCCGAAAGGCTGTATTCTGAAGTTGAAAGTCCTTCGAAAATATCTTTGTCCGATCGGGAACGTCGGACGGATGGCGACGGGAAACCGTTTCGACCGGAGAGCTTTCTGTCGCGGGCCTTATTCGGCCCTCCGCCCGACCCGTGATGATTTTGATCTCTTCCCATTCCGAGAGGAGCGCCTCGACATCGCGGTCTGCTCTGGCGCTGTCGATCCCAAACAGGCTCGCATAACGGTCAGCGAGTTCTGAGCGACTCTGGGGGCCTTCCGACAAGAGGAGCCACAAGCCCGCGGCAGTCGCGTTGTATAGTCTGAGCGCACGGTCTTCGAGCGAGGCGATCAACAGGTGATCGTCCAGGAACCAGGATTCGATCGAGCGACTGCGCATGTTCATCTGGAATCGCCGACGGGGCGTCTAGGCTCAAAAAAGCGCCATCGCACCCTTTCCGCCCTGTTCGCGTGATCAGTGGTCAGGGAGCGATTCCGCAGGGAAGGCGCGCGAACGTCGCCAGCCCGATATACTGCGACCGACGTCCCAAACCGACTGCACGCTCGGTCCTGCACTCGGAAACGAGCCCATACCGGCTCGAGCACCTTTCACATACGCTGCTATGTATCGCCAGACGCCACAGGAATGCCCGCGCGCGCCGCGTCCGCCTTCAAGAGGCCGACCATCAAGGGAGCCGCATAGGCTGCGTAACGGCCAATTTTTTTTGCGCCTCGCGACGCTCGACGTCGGAAAGAGAGGCGGCCTCCCTGACAGGCGTCGTCTGCTGTTTTTCCTCATCCATCATTTTGATTGCTCCGCTCGGAGGAAACCCACGAACCACACAGATTCCCGCGCGCGGGAACATCGACAGACCAACAGGAAACAGCGAGACCGGACTCACGAGCCGACTACGAGTCGAACTCGCCTCGGGAGTCGCCACTATTCAGGTGGGATCGATCCTGGAGGAATGTCCGCGCGCGCCTTGTCGGCCTTCAAGAGCCCGACCATCAAGGGGGACGCATAGACCGCGTAGCGGCCAATCTTCTTCAATGCTTCGCGACGCTCCGCGTCGGAAAGAAACGCGCCCCCCTTTTCGGGCTGGCGCAGTTCGTTTCCACCGACCTTCTCGTCTGCCATGGACACGCTCCGATTGCATTAAAAGAAACGCAACCTAGACAAGAATTCCGGCGGCGACAAGTTGCACTTTGTTGCATTTACCAAGTTTTTGGAGTTTTGCAACAGGACAAGGACCCGCAAGGCGCGCGCTCTCGCAAATTGAACAGGTGAGGCGGTTTCTGCTTGAAAAGGATCGAAAAGGGGACGCGGGCCGCAAAAAGTCATAAAATCCGATCAATCGGATCGGCCGCCGCCCGGGCGACGGACTTTCTGGGGAAGGAAAACCCGAGACGTTGAGTAACGCAGAGACAAGCGGGACATGCGCCAGCGTCAGCTTGAGAGCCCGCGGCATGCACTGCCATGGATGCGAGCATGTCATCGAGGCGCGCCTGCGCAAGCTCGAAGGCGTTCGCCGCGCGACGGCCTCCTATCCGACCGAAACGGTCGTCGTCGACTATGATCCGGCGCGAGTCGATTGCGCCGTCATCCGCCGCAGCATCGAGGCGCTCGGCTATCGCGTCGAGGAGGAGAACCGGCCGCAGCGGCCGCTTGCCGCGCGTCTCGCGCTCGCGGCCGGCGCGCTGCTCCTGCTCGCCGCGCTCGTTTTCATCGATACGCGCTGGATCGGCGACAGCGGCGCGCCGGACGTCTCCCGGCGGATGAGCCTGTGGCTCATCTTCGTGCTGGGCCTCGTCACGGGCTTCCATTGCGTCGGCATGTGCGGCGCTTTCGTCGTCGGCTATTCGACGGCGGAGGCCAGGGCGGGGCGCGCCCCCGCGCTGGCCCATCTTTCCTTCGCGGCCGGCAAGACGCTCTCCTATACGGCGATCGGCGCGCTGTTCGGCGCGCTCGGCGCCGTCGTCGCCTTTACGCCGCTGCTGCGCGGCGCGGCGGGCGTGGCGGCGGGCCTGTTCCTCATCGTCTTCGGCCTCAACATGCTGGGGTTCTTCGCGCCGCTGCGGCGATTCCGGCTCGGCCTGCCGGCGCCGCTGCAGCGCTGGATCTTTCGGGAGGCGAGCGGACGCCATCGGCCCTTCGTCATTGGCCTCCTCAACGGGCTGATGATCGCCTGCGGCCCGCTTCAGGCCATGTATGTGATGGCGGCGGGAACGGGCAGCGCGGTCGAGGGCGCCAAGATGCTCTTCGCCTTCGGCCTCGGCACGCTGCCGGTGATGCTCGCCTTCGGCGCCGTCGCCTCGATGCTCTCGAGCGCGCTCACGCATCGACTGCTGCGCGCCTCGGGCGTCATCGTCGTGGCGCTCGGCGCGGTGATGATCAATCGCGGCCTCATCCTGAGCGGCTCCGGCGCCGATCTCGCCTCGATCGCCGCGCGCATCCGGCGCGCCGAAGCCCCGGCCCCGCCGCCGGCGTCCGCCGTGCAGATCATCGAGATGGAGGCGAATGGACTGGGCTACCATCCTTCCCGCTTCACGCTGACGAGGGGCGCGCCAGTCAAATGGGTGATCGACGCCACGGAGCTCACGAGCTGCAACAACCGCATCGTCGTCCCCGCGCTGGGGCTCGAGTTCGATCTGAAGCCCGGCCTTCAGACGATCGAGTTCACGCCGACGCAAAGCGGCGTCATCCCCTGGAGCTGCTGGATGGGCATGATCCGCGGCGAGTTCGACGTGGTGGAGCCCGGCGAAGCGCCCGCGTCCGCGCCCGAGGCGGCCGCCGCCACGACGGCGGCGCCGCCGGCCGAGACGCGGCCGGCCGCCCCCGAGACGCCACGCCGCTACGTCGTGCGGCGCGGCGATACGCTCGCCAGCGTCGCGCGCCGGCTCTATGGCGACGCCGGGCGCTGGCGCGACATCGCCGCCGCCAATCCCGGCCTGCGCAAGGGCCGCGTGAAGGCGGGGCGGGTCTTGAAGGCGGGGCAGGTCTTGAAGGCAGGGCAGGTCTTGCGGCTGCCGCCGGGGCCGTGACGATCCGCCATGGCGCAAAGCGCGGGGCCGCGCGGTAGTCTGACGACGCTGGAAAAGGAGACTTCGACATGAAAAGGATTTTCGCCGCCGCCGTCTGCGCCCTCGCCGCCGCGGGCGCGGCGCTGGCCGAGGACGCCGGGCACGAGCGCATGCACATGTCGCAGATGATGAAGGACACGCGAACCGAGGTCGACGTTCCCGATCCGATGAAGGCGAAGATGCTCGCCAATATGCGCGCCCATCAGGAGGCCGTCGCGGAGATTCTCGCCGCGCTCTCCAAGGGCGACGGGGAGGCGGCCGCGAAAATCGCCGATGCGCGGCTCGGCGCGAATTCGCCGGGCGCGGCGGCGTGCAAGCCCGACGCCAAATCCGGCGCGCACGGCGACATGCCCATGATGATGGCGAGCCACATGCCTCAGGACATGCGCGCGCTCGGCATGACCATGCACACTCAGGCGTCGAAATTCGCGGAAGAGGCCGCGAAGGTGAAACAGGGCGGCGATCTGCGGCCGGCGCTTGCCGAGCTCGGCCAGGTCGTGCAAGCCTGCAACGCCTGCCACGCCGCTTATCGGCTCGACTGATCTGCGGCGGCGGGCGCGCCCCCGCCATCCGCCCGGAGCCCCTCTTGCGCATCGCCACCTGGAATGTGAACTCGGTGCGGCAGCGACTTGCGCCGCTGCTCGCCTTCCTAAAAGACACCGCGCCGGACGTGCTCTGCCTTCAGGAACTGAAATGCGAGGAAGCGGCCTTCCCGCGCATGGAGGTCGAAGACGCCGGCTATAATGTCGTCCTGCACGGGCAGAAGACGTTCAACGGCGTCGCCATCCTCTCCAAGAACCCGATCGCGGAATCGTTTTCGGGCCTTCCCGGCTTCGATCACGAGGGCCAGTCCCGTTACATCGAGGCGGTGATCTCCGACGGCGAAAGCGGCGCGGTCCGCGTCGCCTCGATCTATGCGCCGAACGGCAATCCGCCCGAGACGCCGAAATATCCCTACAAGCTCGCCTTCATGGAGGCGCTGACGGCCCATGCGGCGGGGCTGCTGCGGCTCGAGGAGGCGACCGTGCTGGCGGGGGATTACAACATCATCCCGCAGGCGCGCGACGTTCACGACCCCGCGGCCTGGGAAGGCGACGCGCTGTTCCTGCCGGAAAGCCGAAGGGCCTACCGACGCCTCGTCAATCTCGGCTTCACCGACGCGCTGCGCGCCGTCACCGACGACGCCGGGCTCTACACCTTCTGGGACTATCAGGCGGGCGCCTGGCAGAAGAACAAAGGCATCCGCATCGACCATCTGCTGCTGTCGCCGCAGGCGGCGGACAGGCTCAAAAACGTCGAGATCGTGAAAAGCCTGCGCGCGGGCGACAAGCCCTCCGACCATGTGCCGGTCGTGGCGGAGATCGCCTGATCAGGCGAGCGCGGCGACGGCCCTGACGATCACATAGATCGCCACGACGACGACGATCCCGGCAAAGATCGCGGCGAGCGCGCCGCGTTTCGGCGCGAGGCGCCGCGCGGCCGCCGCGCCGAGGAGCGCGCCGAGGACGCCGCCGCCGAGGAGGCTCGTGGCGAGGGTCCAGTCGACGAAGCCCGAGCGGGCGTAATTCGCCGCCGTCGTCACGCCGAAGGCCGAAACCGAGACGAGCGAGGAGCCGATGGCGTTGATGATCGGCAGATCGGCCGCGTAGATCAGCCCCGGCACGATGAGAAAGCCGCCGCCGACGCCGAAAAAGCCCGAGAGCGCGCCCGTCGCCGCGCCCAGGCCGGCGAGGCGCGGGAAGTTCTCGCGATTGAGCCGCACCTGCGGAAAGCCGGCGCCGCCACGGCCCCTGAACATCAAGGCGCCGACGACGAGCATCAGCGCGCCAAAGAGCGCCAGCAGCTTCTCCCCATTCATCAGCTTGCCCAGAGTGGAGCCCCCGAAGGCCCCGAGGACGCCGAAGAGGGCGAAGATCGCCGCGCAGCGCCATTTGATCGTTCCCGCGCGCGCGTAATGCGCCAGGCCGACCAGAGCGTTGGCGGCCACCGCCACGGCGCTGGAGCCGATGGCGATATGGGGGTCCGGCACGCCCACGAAATAGACGAGGAGCGGCACGGCCAGAACCGAGCCGCCGCCGCCGACGAGGCCGAGCGAAAAGCCGACCAAGACGCCGGAGAGCGCGCCGGCGGCGATCTTCAGGACGAAAGGCGTCAGCATGGCGGGAAGGGGCGCTCACTACATTAGAACTTGCTTATTTAGATAACCCGCATATATCTCCTGTGCAAGCGCCAAGGTCGGAATTCGGCCAGATGGAGGGAAGAACATGCCGAAGCCGGATATACGGGGCTTTTTCGACGAACCCACCTTCACCGTCACCTATCTCGTTTCCGATCCGGCGACCAAGAGAGCGGCCGTCATCGATCCCGTGCTCGACTTCGACTCCGGCGGCGGCGTCGCCGATTCCCGCTCGATCGACGTGGTTCTGGACGTCGCCCGCGCCGAGGGCCTGACGATCGACTGGGCGCTGGAGACCCACGCCCACGCCGATCATCTCTCGGGCGCCCAGATCGTCAAGGCGCGCACGGGCGCCAAGATCGGCATCGGCGAGCACATCACGCAAGTGCAGGACATGTTCCGGCCGAAGTTCCTCGCCGACGACATCGCTCCCGACGGCGCGGATTTCGACCGCCTGTTCGCGGACGGCGCGCATGTCCCGCTCGGGGAGCTCGACATCGAGGTTCTCTACACGCCGGGCCATACGCCGGCCTGCGTCTCCTACAGGATCGGCGACGCCGTCTTCGTCGGCGATACGCTGTTCATGCCGGACTATGGAACCGCGCGCGCCGACTTTCCCGGTGGCGACGCGCGCGACCTCTATCACTCGATCCGCCGCCTGCTGGCCTTGCCGCCCGAAACGCGCCTCTTCATGTGCCACGACTACAAGGCGCCGGGCCGCGACTTCTACGCCTGGGAGACGACCGTCGCCGAGGAGCGGGCCAAGAATGTGCAGATCAACGACGCCGTCGGCGAGGAGGAATTCATCGCCTCGCGCGAAGGCCGCGACAGGGGGCTCGCCGCGCCGCGTCTTCTCCTGCCATCGATCCAGGTGAACATTCGCGCCGGGCGCTTTCCGCCGCCGGGGCCGGACGGCGCGCGGCGCCTGCTGATCCCCGTGACCTTCAGGGGCGACGCTGCGCCGCGCGATTAGTTGCGGGCGCGCAGATAATCCTCGAGGAGGGCGACGGCCGCCCTTCGGTCGGCGTCGCTCGCCGAGGCCAGCGCCTTCGCCTGCGCGTCGATGATCCACTGCTCGCCGGCGCCGCCGGCGACCGCGTCGCGGGCCAAAGTCAGATACATCAGGCCCCGCGCCTTCTGCGCCGCGCCGCCGCCGGCCTCGCCACTATACATGAGGCCGCCGAGCACGGCCTGCGCCTGCGGATGGCCCTTGCGCGCGGCGAGCTCCAGCCAGCTCATGCCCTGCCGCAGATCCCTCTTCACGCCCGCGCCGTCGAGATACATGCGCGCCAGGTGATACTGCGCGTCGGCGTTGCGGAAATAGGTCGCGGCATAGCGGAAAAGTTCGAAAGCGCGATCGAGGTCGGGCTCGATCCTCGCAGAGGGGACGCCGTCCCTCAGATAAAGGCCCACGGCGACGAAGGCGTTCGCCGCCATCGAGCGCTCGCGCGGATCGGGGTCGGCCTCGGCGAAATGCTCGACGATGCGTGAGAAATATTCATAGGCCTTGGCGTCGTCGCGGCCGACGCCGTCGCCGTCGGCGTACATTCGGCCGAGCTTCCACTGCGCAAGGGCTTCGCCGCCCTCGGCGGCGTAGCGCAGCGCGGCCACGGAGGCGCTCGCGTCGCCCGCATGATAGCTCTCGAGCCCGGCCCGCAACGCCGCGCGGGGATTCTTGAACATGGGCAAGGGAGACGTTTCGGGCGCGCGAACGGCGGGCGCGTCGAGCGCCGGCGCCGGATCTACGAAGGCCGTCACGAACATGGCGAAGCTCGCCGCGAACAGGCACGCGGGCAGCATGGCGCGCCCCGGCTTTTGCGATGCGGCGGAGATTGCGTTCTTATGCGCCCATGCAACCATCGTGCGACCCGACATCCCGAACCCCCGGCGCCTGGAAAACAGGCGACCCCCAACGCAAAATAAAACCGCTTCGCCCCACATCCAGAGGGTCTGGAGAAACAGACGCCCGTCCCCTGCGGCGACCGGCCGCCGGGCTGTCTTCCCGCACCTTGGATGAGCAAGTGACCAGGGGACCTTATCGTAGCTTTTATGGCTGAAAAGGGGCTTCTGGCCCGGCGGGAACCCGCCTGCCGCTTATGTTCCTGCGGTGTTGCAACAAGAGCACAATAACTGTTGCAAAATTGCACTAGCCGCGATCCGGCTTCGTGTTTCGCGCCTGCGAAGA
The DNA here is from genome assembly GCA_003963405.1 of Hyphomicrobiales bacterium. Lineage (GTDB taxonomy): Bacteria > Pseudomonadota > Alphaproteobacteria > Rhizobiales > Beijerinckiaceae > Methylocystis. Next base: position 13,196 of record RXIY01000074.1, on the reverse strand, counting down.
CGATCCGGAAGGTCCGGCGCAAGGCGCTTGTGAACGGGCGTGCGTGGCGGCAGGCGCGTCAGCGTTCCGCCAGCCCTCCAATTGTGCTTACATCGCGCCTCGCCGGGCGGCGAATCGCGGCGGCCGCCATGGCGCCAAAAAGGACAAAACGAATGGCTTCTGTTTCACGCGCCTCGATCCTTCTGGGCCTCGCCGGCGCCGCGGCGCTCATCGCCGTTCCGGCGGCAGCCGGGGACGCGCAAAAAGGCGCGGCGATCGCCAAGCGCTGGTGCGCGAGCTGCCACGTCGTCTCGAAGGACCAGAGCTCGGCCAACGCCGACGCGCCCTCCTTCTTCGATGTCGCCAAACGGCGCACGGACAGGAAGCAGCTCGGCAATTTCCTCATGGACCCGCATCCGCCGATGCCGGACATGCACCTGTCCCGGAAGGAAATCGAGGACATCGTCTCCTACATCCGCAGTCTCGACCCGCGCCCCCAGCCCAAGGGCGACCCCGACGGCAAGGACGAGGAACTGCCCAAGAACGGGTGAGAAGCAGCGAGGAGGGCGGCGGGACTTCGGGCTTGCGCTGGACCTTCGGCCTGCGAAACGATAGAGCGGCCGCGCGCACAGCATCGCGCGGCGGGGCCGGAGCCATGGCCTATTCAGTCAAGGAAGCCTTCAAGACGCTACAGGGCGAGGGCCGGCACGCCGGCCGCGCCGCGGTCTTCTGCCGTTTCGCCGGCTGCAACCTCTGGAGCGGGCGCGAAGACGACCGCGCCGACGCGGCCTGCCGCTTCTGCGACACGGATTTCATCGGGACCGACGGCGAGGCGGGCGGCAAATTCGCTGACGCCGAAACGCTGGCGAGGCGTCTCGCCGCGCTCTGGGGGCCGGAGCGGGAGGGGCGCTTCGCCGTCCTGACCGGGGGCGAGCCCATGCTTCAGATCGACGCACCCCTGATCGACGCCCTGCATCGCGAAGGGTTCGAGATCGCCGTCGAGACCAATGGCTCGATCGAGGCCCTGCCCGGCCTCGACTGGATCTGCGTCTCGCCGAAGGCCGGAGCGCCGCTCAGGCAGACCCGGGGCGACGAGCTCAAGCTCGTCTATCCGCAGGCGGGCGCCGACCCGTCGCTCTACGAGGGGCTGGACTTTGGCCATTTCCTGCTCCAGCCCATGGACGGCCCGGAGATTCTGCGCAATACGAGGGCCGCGGTCGACTATTGCCTCGCGCATCCGCGCTGGCGCCTGTCGCTGCAAACCCACAAGATGATCGGGGTGAAGTGAAGGTGGCGACGTTCGAAGTCTACCGCGAGTTCTATTTCGAGGCGGCGCACGCCCTTTACGATCCGGAAGCCAAGGACGGCGGCAAATACCGCAACCTGCACGGCCATTCCTTCCGCGTGCGCGTGAGCCTGCGCGGCGAGCGCCACCCCGAGGAGCAGTGGGTGATCGACCTCGGCAAGCTCGGCCGCCGCCTCGCGGTTCTGCGGGAAAAGCTCGACCATTCCTTCCTCAACGATCTGGACGGGCTCGGCAAGCCGACGCTCGAGAACCTCTGCCTCTATGTCTGGCGGGAGCTTGCGCCCGACGCGCCGGGCCTCTCCGAAGTCGGGATTTTCCGGGACAGCTGCTTCGAGGGCTGCGTCTATCGCGGCGACTAGCCTTCCTGCGGCATCGTCGCTATTGCGCTTTGTGTACGCGGTCTCTAGGCTCGCGCCCGTCATTTGAGCACAGGAACCGCCGGGCGGCGGCGCGAATGGGCGCCCGCGCAATCAAGAGCGGATTCGAGGGGAACCCAGAAGGACATGGCGAACAACAAGGTCATCAGCGCCGACGAGGCGATTGCGCTCATCCGCGACAACGACGTCGTCACCACCACGGGCTTCGTCCAGAGCTGTATCCCCGAGGCGCTGCACGCCGCCCTCGAGAAGCGTTTCGTCGAGTCGCAGCATCCGCGCGACCTCACCCTCATCATGACCGCCGGCGCGGGCGACTCCAAGGGCCTGGGCACCGGCCGCTTCCATCACGAGGGGCTGCTGAAGCGCGTGATCGCCGCCAATTTCGGCCGCATGCCGAAGGTCGCGCAGGCCGCCCAGGAAAACAAGATTCTGGGCTACAACCTGCCGCAGGGCGTCATTTCCCAGCTCTACCGCGCCTGCGCCGCCGGCCAACCGGGGCTCTTCTCCAAGGTCGGCCTCTACACCTACGTCGATCCGCGCTTCGGCGGCGGCAAGGTGAACGAGGTCACGACCGAGGACATCGTCAAATATCACAACATCCAGGGCGAGGAGTGGCTCTTCTATATCGCCACCAAGATCGACGTCGCCTTCATCCGCGGCACCTCGGCCGATCCCTCCGGCAACATCAGCATGGAGAAGGAGGCGCTCGTTCTCGACAATCTCGCCCAGGCCATGGCCGCCCACAACAATGGCGGCCTCGTCATCGCCCAGGTGGAGCGCATCGTCGAGCAGGGGTCGATCAAGCCGAAGGACGTTCATGTGCCGGGCATTCTGGTCTCGGCCGTCGTCGTCGCCGATCAGCCCGAAATGCACCGCATGAACTACGGCGTCATGTACAATGCCGCGCTCGCCGGCGAAGTGCGCGTCCCGGTCGAGAAGCTCGCCAAGATGCCGCTCGACGAGCGCAAGGTGATCGCCCGCCGCGCCGCCTTCGAGCTGCCGCCGAATGGCGTCGTCAATCTCGGCGTCGGCGCGCCGGAGGGCATCGCCGCCGTCGCCAATGAGGAAAAGCTCACCCCCTACATCACCCTGACCACCGAGGCCGGCGCCATCGGCGGCGTGCTGGCGTCCGGGTCGAGCTTCGGCGCGGCGATGAACGCCGACAGCATCATCCAGCAGAACCAGCAGTTCGATTTCTACGACGGCGGCGGTCTCGACATGACCTGCCTCGGCATGGCCGAATGCGACCTGCAGGGCAATGTCAACACGTCGAAATTCGGCGGGCGCCTGAACGGCTGCGGCGGCTTCATCAACATCAGCCAGAATGCGCGGCTCGTCGTCTTCGCCGGCACCTTCACCAATGGCGGCCTGCGCGTCGAGATCGCCGACGGCAAGGTCAACATCCTTCAGGAAGGCCGCAACAAGAAGTTTCTCAATTCCGTCGAGCAGATCACCTTCTCGGGCAAGTTCGCCCAGAAGCGCCGGCAGCCGGTCTATTACGTGACCGAGCGTTGCGTGTTCAAACTCGCCGACAAGGGGCTGGAGCTCGTCGAGATCGCGCCGGGCATCGACATCGAAAAGCACATTCTGCCCTTCATGGACTTCAAGCCGATCATCAATGAGCCGGATTTGATGGACCGGCGCATCTTCATCGACGAGCCGATGGGGCTGATCAACGATCTGCTCAATCTCAATCTCGATCAGCGCATCAGCTATGATCCGGCGCGCAACATCCTCTTCCTCAATCTCGAGGGCTGGAACGCGCGCACCAAGAAGGACATCGACGAGATGCGCAATGCGCTGGTCGCGGCGTGTCAGAAGGTCGGCAAGCGCGTCAATTCCGTCGTGAACCACGACGGCGCGCGGATCAACGAGGCGCTCTATGATGATTACGCCGAGATGATCGAATATCTGAGCCAGCATTATTATCTGACGACGACGCGCTACGCGACGAGCGCCTTCGCCCGCATGAAGATGAAGGAGGCCATGGCCAAGCGCGGCCTGCAGCCGCATGTCTTCGAGCGCCGCGAGGCGGCCGAGACCTTCCTTCAGGTCGTCGCCAGCGAGGAAGAGAAGGCCCCGGCGTAAAGGACCGGACCAGTGATAAAACCCCCTCCGGTCCGGGACCGGAGGGGGTTTTTTTGTCGCGAAGCCTGACCAATCCGAAGGGGGAGGAAAAAGCCCGTCTCGCGATGGATCATATTGGGGGGTGGCGCGCAGACGGCGCGACTCGACGACCAAAGGCCCCGTCGCTAGAAGCGCACGGGGCCGAAGCTTCCTTGAGAAGCGGTCTGGGTGGTCCAGTCTCTACGTCGGGCCTGCCCGCTGCTTGGCCTTCGCGGCGGGCTACCCTGGTTAAGTTGCAGCTCTCTGGAGGGTTCGGTAGTCGTCAGGCAGCGCTAAGCCTGACTTCCCGATGTGACCGGAACGACACGCCGGTCACGCAATCTGACCCGGTGGCGTCATGCTCCTCTCAACCTTGCTTCCGACGGCTTCGCCGACGACAGGGGAGTTCGTCGGCGCTTCCTGATCGCGCTCGCCTCGAGGTCCCGCCCGAGGGGTCCCGCCTCGCCTGTGCTGGAGACGGGTGCGATGAGAGAAGGATGCGCCCGCTTCCAATTCCCGTCAAGCCACTAATTGCTCCGGTTTCCAGAACGCCGTTTCTCGTCCCGGCGGCGCTTGCCTCCCTCTCGATCAACGCATATAGATATCTTTATATCTTGACCGAGAAGCCCATGACCGCCCCGCATCGCCTCAGACTGGAGCCAGCGCTCGCGGCGCTCAACGCCGCCGCCGAAGAGACGCGGCTGCGTCTTCTCGCGCTTCTGGCGCAGTCCGAACTGACGGTCACCGAAGTGGTCGCCATTCTCGGCCAGTCGCAGCCGCGCGTCTCGCGGCATCTCAAGCTTCTGGTCGAAGCCGGGCTCGTCGAACGGCGGCGCGAAGGGGCCTGGGCCTTCTTCCGCCTCGCGCCCGGCGGCGACGCCGGGGCGCTGGCCCGCAATCTTTCCGCCTGGCTCGATCCGCGCGACCCCGTGCTCGCGGAGGATCAGGCCCGGCTCGCCGACATTCGCCACGCCCGCGCCGAAAACGCCGCCCGCTATTTCGCCGCCCACGCCGCCGAGTGGGACGACATCCGGTCCCTGCACGCGCCCGAGGCGCTCGTCGAAGCGGCGATGCGCGAGGCCGTCGGCGACAAGCCTCTGCGCTGCGTGCTCGATCTCGGTACGGGCGCCGGACGCATGCTGGAGCTCTTCGCGCCGCGCGCCGAGCGCGCCATCGGCGTCGATCTTTCCACCGCCATGCTCGCCGTGGCGCGCGGGCGGATGGAGGAGACGGGGCTGCGCAACATCGAGCTGCGGCAGGGCGACATGTACGCGCCGCCCGTCGAGCGCAACTCCGTCGATCTCGCCATCATGCATCAGGTGCTGCATTATCTCGACGACCCCGCCCGCGCCCTGCGCGAGGCGGCGCGCGCGCTGGCGCCGGGCGGCCGACTTCTCGTCGTGGATTTCGCGCCCCATCAGGAAGAGGCGCTGCGCGACAAGCACGCCCATCGCCGTCTTGGCTTTTCGAAAGAGGAGATCGCCGGGCTTCTCGCCCAGGCGGGGCTGGAGACGGTCCTGCACCGCGAACTCGCGCCGGACGTCCGGGAAGGGGCCAAGCTCACCGTTTCCCTCTGGCTCGCCCGCGACCCGCGCATCATCGCCGACAAGATTCCCGCGTCTTCCTATGAGATTGCCTGATGTTCAACGCGCTCCACCCCACCGCCGCCGGCAAGCGTTTCAAGATATCCTATGAGTTCTTTCCGCCGAAAAGCGCGGAAATGGAGAAACAGCTCTGGGAGTCGGTCAAGCGCCTCGAGGCGCTGAAGCCCCATTTCGTCTCCGTCACCTATGGGGCTGGCGGCTCGACGCGCGAGCGCACCCACGCCATCGTCGAGCGCATCGCCCGCGAAACGGCGATGAAGCCGGCCGCCCATCTGACCTGCGTCTCTTCCTCCGCAGCCGAGATCGAAGACATCCTGCGGGAATATTGGGCGGCGGGCGTGCGCCACATCGTTGCGCTGCGCGGCGATCCGCCGACGGGCGTCGGCACGAAATTCGAACCCAATCCCGAGGGCTACGCCAGCTCCTCCGATCTCGTGCGCGGCATCCGGCGCCTGCATGACTTCGAGATTTCCGTCTCCACCTATCCAGAGGGCCACCCCGAAAGCGCCTCGATCGAGCAGGACCTCGACGCGCTGGAGGCGAAGATCGACGCCGGCGCGACGCGCGCCATCACGCAGTTCTTCTTCGACAACGACATCTACTTCCGCTTCCTCGACAAGGCCCGCGCGCGGGGCATAAAAATCCCGATCGTTCCCGGCATCATGCCCATCCGCAATTTTCGCCAGGTGGCCAGTTTCGCGGCGAAGGCCGGCGCGAGCGTTCCGCGCTGGGTCGCCGAGCGCTTCGAGGGCCTCGACGACGACCCCGAGACCCGCGCGCTCGTCGCCGCCACCACCGCCGTCGAGCAGGTGATGGGCCTCGCCCGCGCCGGGGTCGACGAATTCCATTTCTACACCAACAATCGCGCCGATATGGTCTTCGCGATCTGCCATCTCCTCGGCGTCCGTCCCGTTCGCGAGAAAGTAAACGCATGACCCTCGACAAAGCTCACGGCCAGAACGTCCTCAAGGCGCTGGAGGAAGCCGCGCGAACGCGCATCCTCATCCTCGACGGCGCGATGGGGACGATGATCCAGCGCCACGCCTTCGAGGAAGCGGATTTCCGCGGCGACAGGTTCAAGAACCACGCAAAGGATCTGCGCGGCAACAACGACCTGCTGATCCTCACCCAGCCGGACGCGATCAAGGCGATTCACACCGCCTATCTCGAGGCGGGCGCCGACATCATCGAGACCAACACCTTCTCGTCGACGACGATCGCCCAGGCCGATTATGGGCTCGAATCTCTCGCCTATGAGCTCAATCTCGAGGGCGCCAGGCTCGCCCGCGCCGCAGCCGATGACGTCGCCGCCAGGACGGGCGTGCGCCGCTTCGTCGCCGGCTCGATCGGCCCGACGAACCGCACCGCCTCCATTTCGCCGGACGTCTCGAACCCCGGCTTTCGCGCCGTCACTTTCGACGAGCTGCGCGCCGCCTACAAGGAAGCCGCGCTCGGCCTCATCGCCGGCGGCGCCGACATCATGCTCGTCGAGACCATCTTCGACACGCTGAACGCCAAGGCGGCGATCTATGCGCTCGAAGACGCTTTCGACGAAGTGGGAACCCGCCTTCCCATCATGATCTCGGGCACGATCACCGATCTCTCGGGCCGCACGCTCTCCGGCCAGACCTCGATCGCCTTCTGGAATTCGCTCGCCCACGCGAAACCTTTCTCTATCGGCTTCAACTGCGCGCTCGGCGCGCGCGAGATGCGCCAGCACATCGCCGAGATCGGCCGCGTGGCGGATACGCGCGTCTGCGCCTTCCCCAATGCGGGCCTTCCCAATGAATTCGGCCTCTATGACGAGAGCCCGGAATATATGGCGGAGCTCGTCGGCGAATTCGCCGCCGCGGGCCTCGTCAACATTCTCGGCGGCTGCTGCGGCACCACGCCCGATCATATCCGCGCCATCGCCGAGAAGGTGAAGGGGCTCGCCCCACGCGTCGTCCCGAAGATCGAGCCGCTGCTGCGGCTTTCCGGCCTCGAGCCCTTCGCGCTGACGAAGGACATTCCCTTCGTCAATGTCGGCGAGCGCACCAATGTCACGGGCTCGGCGAAGTTCCGCAAGCTCGTCACCAATGGCGATTACACCGCGGCGCTCGACGTCGCGCGCGATCAGGTGGCGAATGGCGCGCAGGTGATCGACGTCAATATGGACGAGGGCCTGCTCGACAGCGAGCGCGCCATGGTCGACTTCCTCAATCTGCTCGCCGCCGAGCCGGACATCGCCCGCGTGCCGGTAATGGTCGACTCCTCCAAGTTCGAGGTGATCGAGGCGGGGCTGAAATGCCTGCAGGGCAAGGGCGTGGTGAACTCGATCTCGCTCAAGGAAGGCGAGGAGAAATTCATCGCGGACGCGATGAAAGTGCGCCGCTATGGCGCGGCGGTCGTCGTCATGGCCTTCGACGAGAAGGGCCAGGCCGACACGCTCCAGCGCAAGGTCGAGATCTGCGCGCGCGCCTACAGGATCCTCACGCAGGAAGTCGGCTTCCCGCCGCAGGACATCATCTTCGACCCGAACATCTTCGCGGTGGCGACCGGCATCGAGGAGCATGAAAATTACGGCGTCGACTTCATCGAGGCGACGGGGGTCATCAAGCGCGATCTCGCGCACGCCCATGTCTCGGGCGGCGTCTCCAACCTCTCCTTCTCGTTCCGCGGCAATGAGCCCGTGCGCGAGGCGATGCATTCCGTCTTCCTTTACCACGCCATTCAGGCGGGCATGGACATGGGCATCGTCAACGCCGGGCAGCTCGCGGTCTATGCCGAGATCGACCCCGAGCTGCGCGAACTCTGCGAAGACGTGGTGCTGAACCGCCGCAAGGACGCAACCGAGCGACTGGTCGAGGCGGCGGAGAAATACAAGGGCGCGGGCGCCAAATCCGCCGAGAAGGACGCCGCCTGGCGCGAGCACGGCGTCGAGAAGCGGCTCGAATACGCCCTCGTCAACGGCATCACCGAATTTATCGAGACCGACGTGGAGGAGGCGCGACAGAAGGCGGCGCGTCCGCTCGACGTGATCGAAGGCCCGCTGATGGCCGGCATGAATGTCGTCGGCGATCTCTTCGGCGCCGGCAAGATGTTCCTGCCGCAGGTCGTCAAATCGGCGCGCGTGATGAAACAGGCTGTCGCCTATCTCATGCCCTTCATGGAGGCGGGAAAGGATGCGCGCTCTTCGGCCGGCAAGATTCTGCTCGCGACCGTCAAGGGCGACGTGCACGACATCGGCAAGAACATCGTCGGCGTGGTGCTGGGCTGCAACAATTTCGAGGTGATCGATCTCGGCGTCATGACGCCGGCCGCGAAGATTCTCGAAACGGCGAAGAAGGAGAAGGTCGATCTCATCGGCCTCTCGGGCCTCATCACGCCCTCGCTCGATGAGATGTGCTTCGTCGCCGCCGAAATGGAGCGCGAAGGTCTCGACGTGCCGCTTCTCATCGGCGGCGCGACGACGAGCCGCGTGCACACGGCGGTGAAGATCAGCCCCAACTACCGGCGCAGCCAGGCGGTCTATGTCACCGACGCAAGCCGCGCGGTGGGCGTGGCGCAGGCGCTCGTCTCCGAGAGGTCCCGCGACGGCTACATCGCCGAGACGCGCGCCGAATATGAGCGCGTCGCGGAGGCGCACGCGCGCGCCCAGGCCGACAAGCAGCGCGTCTCGCTGGCGCAGGCGCGGGCCAACGCCTACAGGATCGACTGGGGCGCCTATGCGCCCGTCAAGCCGGGCTTCATCGGCGCGCGCGCCTTTGCGAGCTACGATGTCGCCGAGCTCATCCCCTATATCGACTGGACGCCCTTCTTCCAGACCTGGGAATTCAAGGGCCGCTATCCGGCGCTGCTCGACGATCCCGAGCGCGGCGAGGCGGCGCGCCGTCTCTTCGAGGATGCGCAGGCGATGCTGAAACGCATCGTCGAGGAACGCTGGTTCACGCCCAAGGCCGTCATCGGCTTCTGGCCGGCGAACAGCGTCGAAGACGACATCGCGCTTTACACGGGCGAGTCGCGCAACGAGACGCTTGCGACCTTCTTCACTCTGCGCCAGCAGCTCGGCAAGCGCGACGGCCGGGCGAATATCGCGCTTTCGGATTTTGTCGCGCCCAAGGAGAGCGGCAAGGCCGATTATGTCGGCGCCTTCGTCGTCACGGCCGGGGCCGAGGAAGAGAAGATCTCCGCGCGCTTCGCCCGGGCGAACGACGACTATGGCTCGATCATGGTGAAGGCGCTTGCCGATCGCATCGCCGAAGCCTTCGCGGAGCGCATGCACGAGCGCGTGCGGCGCGAATTCTGGGGGCACGCGAAGGAGGAATCCTTCTCGCCGCAGGAGCTCGCGGCCGAACCCTACGCCGGCATTCGCCCGGCGCCCGGCTATCCGGCGCAACCCGACCATACGGAGAAGGAAACGCTCTTCCGTCTGCTCGAGGTCGAGAAGCGCACGGGCGTGAAGCTCACCGAAAGCTTCGCCATGACGCCCGCCGCTTCGGTGAGCGGCCTCTATATCGCGCATCCGCAGGCGCATTATTTCGGCGTCGCCAAGGTGGAGCGCGATCAGGTCGAGGATTACGCGCGCCGCAAGGGCATGGCGGTTTCGGAGGTTGAACGCTGGCTTTCGCCGATCCTCAATTACGAACCGGCGGCGGCGGAGGCGGCGGAGTAAGCCTCTCGCGGTTGCGTGGATGGCCGGGCCGAGCCCGGCCATGACGGGGACAGGCAAGCGGAAATTGTAGACGCTCCTTGGCGCGAGCGTTTAGTTGAAGCGTAAATACATCATTTCAAACGCCGCTCACCCTGCCCTTTCTCCACGCGCGGGAGAGGGCGGAATCTCCCAAGGCCCGAACATGTCCGATCACGCCAGAAAGCATCCGCTTGCCCTCGCCCCCTGGGCGCTTGTTTTCCTGCTCGCGCTTTACGCGCTCTATACGCTCGCGAACGCGCGCGGCGAGCCGGTCAACGCCATGTGGCTCGTCACCGCAGCGATCGGCGTTTACGCCATCGGCTACCGCTTCTATTCGCGCTTCATCGCGGACAGGGTGCTCGGCCTCGACGCGCGCCGCCGCACGCCCGCGCATCGGCGCAATGACGGGCTCGATTACGTGCCGACGGACAAGTGGGTCCTGTTCGGCCATCATTTCGCGGCGATCGCGGGCGCCGGCCCGCTCGTCGGCCCCGTGCTCGCGGCGCAGATGGGCTATCTGCCCGGCACGCTCTGGCTTCTCACCGGCGTGATTTTCGCCGGCGCCGTTCAGGATTTTCTCGTCCTCTTTATTTCGACGCGCCGCGACGGCCGTTCGCTCGGCGACCTCATCAAGACGGAGATGGGAGAGATCCCCGGCGTCATCGCCATGGTCGGCATTCTCTCGATCATGATCATCCTGCTCGCGGTGCTGGCGCTCGTCGTCGTCAAGGCGCTCGCGGACAGTCCCTGGGGCGCCTTCACCGTCTTCGCCACGCTGCCCATCGCCGTCTTCATGGGCGTTTACGGGCGTTACATCCGCCCTGGCCGCATCGGCGAAATGTCCGTCATCGGCTTCGCGCTGCTCATCGCCAGCATCGCTTTCGGGCGCACGGTCGCGGAGAGCGCGGCGCTCGCGCCGCTCTTCAGCTACAAGGGCGAGACGCTCGCCTTCATGCTGATCGCCTATGGCTTCGTCGCGTCGGTTCTGCCCGTGTGGCTCTTGCTCGCGCCGCGAGATTATCTCTCGACCTTCCTGAAGATCGGCACGATCCTGTCGCTCGCGCTCGGTATTTTCGTCGTCTGGCCCGATTTGCAGATGCCGGCGGTGAGCCGCTTCATCGACGGGACCGGCCCGGTCTTCGCGGGCAGCGTCTTTCCCTTCCTCTTCATCACCATCGCCTGCGGCGCGGTCTCGGGCTTCCATGCGCTGGTTTCTTCCGGCACGACCCCCAAGATGATCGCCGACGAGACGCAGACGCGCGTCATCGGCTACGGCGCCATGCTGATGGAGAGCTTCGTCGCCATCATGGCGCTGATCGCGGCGAGCGTGCTGGAGCCCGGCGTCTATTTCGCCATGAACAGCGCGCCCGCCGTCATCGGCGCGACGCCCGAGGCGGCGGCGGCGGCCATTTCCTCATGGGGCTTCGCCGTCGCGCCGGAAACGCTCGCGGGCGTCGCGCAGGAGGTGGGCGAGAAGACCATTCTCTCGCGCACCGGGGGCGCGCCGACGCTCGCCGTCGGCATGGCGAAGATTCTGTCTTCCGTCATCGGCGGCTCGACCGCGATGTCCTTCTGGTATCACTTCGCCATTCTCTTCGAGGCGCTGTTCATCCTCACCACCATCGACGCCGGCACGCGCGTCGCGCGCTTCATGATTCAGGATCTGATCGGGACCTTCGTCCCCGCCTTCAGGGAGACGCAGGCCTGGGGCCCCAATCTCGTCGCGACGGGCGTCGCGGTCACGGGCTGGGGCTATTTTCTTTATCAGGGCGTCATCGACCCGCTGGGCGGCATCAATACGCTGTGGCCGCTCTTCGGCATCGCCAATCAGATGCTCGCGGCGATGGCGCTCACGCTCTGCGTCGTGGTGCTCTATCGCATGAAACGGGAGCGTTACGCCTTTGTCGCGATCGTTCCGACGAGCTGGCTCTACATCTGCACCATGACGGCAGGACTGGAGAAGATCTTCCACGCGGATCCGCGCATCGGCTTTCTGGCGCATGCGCGCAAATTCGCCGCGGCGCTCGACAAGGGCCAGCTGCTCGCGCCGGCCAAGACGCTCGAGGAGATGCGCCGCGTGATCTTCAACGACTATGTCGACGCGACGCTCTGCGCGATCTACATCGTCCTGGTCCTCGCCATTCTCGGCTTTGCGTTGCGAGCCATTCGCGCCGCGCGCGCGGCGCAGACCGTCACCACGCGGGAGAGCGAAGATGAATTGCTGCAGCCTGCCGGGGCTTGATCTCGCCAGACTCGCCGCGAAACTGCGCGACGGCGCGCGGCTGATGGTCGGACAGGGCGATTACGACGCCTATGTCGCCCATGCGCGCGCCGCGCATGAGAACCAGCCGGTCATGACGCGCGAGGAGTTTTTCCGGGCGCGCGAGGATGCGCGCTTCGGCGCGGGCGGCGCGCGGGCGTTTCGCTGCTGTTAGGCGGCGGGCCGGCGAGAGACGATCGGATTCGTCCTGGCGGACAAATCGGGGCGCCTTCCGGCGGCCCCGCGCTTGCTTTTTGTCGGGCGCGGGGCGAAAGCTGCGCCGCACATTGAAAATTCCAACAGTATGGAGTGGGATGCAGATGAAAAGATTGGCGACGATCGGGGCGGTTCTCACCCTCTCCGCCTGCGCGAGCATCGGGGCACAGGATACCGAAAACATGCTGGCCGCGGCGCAATTCAACATGAAGGTCGCGGACAGCCCGGCCAAACTCGCCAATCTCAAGGCGATGCCGCAGAACAAGCTCGTTCTGCACGTGAAGAACGGCAAGAACTTCTATGTCTATGCCGACGCCGCCGGATGCCAGTGCGTCTATGTCGGCAATGAGGCCGCCTTTCAGAATTACCAGCAGATGCGCATCGCCAAGAACATCGCCAGCGACCAGTTGATGGCGGCGGAAATGAATCAGCAGGCGATGATGGATTGGGGCGCCTGGGGTCCGTGGGGACCCGGCTTCTATTGAGATCAAAAGAGAAGGCGCCCTCAAAAAATGATGGGCGCCTCTCGCAGCGCTTCGGGCGCCCGGCGAAACCGGGCGCCCTTCTTTTTAAACTTAGTTCGGCAGCGCGAACACGCTCAGCACGCCGCCGAGCGCCGTGTAATTGGCGAGCGAGGCGTAGTTGCCGACGGCGCCAAGGCCCTCGTTCGACTTGG
>RXIY01000046.1 GCA_003963405.1 Hyphomicrobiales bacterium | reverse complement strand
GGCAATATCAACAACGCGCTGTTCTTCGCCAACAACGCGTTCGGGCTGGCGGGCTCTCCGCTCCCCGGAACCCCCGCCCAGATCGCCAACGCCACGCTGCTGCAGAACGCCATCGCCAATTCCGGCATCTATGGTGGTTACCAGCAGAATGTGACGGCCGGCATCAACTGGTATCCGGACAATGGCGTCGCCTTCCAGTTCAACGCCACGCATGTGATGTCGTTGAAGTCGCCGCTGAACTGGAACCCACAGGCGATGTACGAGGGCGGCTCGCATCCGACCTTCCTCGAGCTGCGCACCAAGGTCTATTTCTAGGCTCAGGACCTATTAAATTTGGTTGAGCTATAATTCACAAGGGCTTCTGATTCGGGAGCCCGTGATGACCAAATTGTTTTTGCTGAGCGCACTTCAGATGGCGCGGATATCGCCGTTCTTTCCTCTGGCGCATGGGGTCCCGCGTGTGGATGACCGGCGGGTCGTGAGCGGTATCGTCTATGTCATAAAGAACGGCCTGCAATGGAAAGACACGCCCAAAGGCTATGGCCCGCACAAGACACTCTATAATCGCTTCATCCGCTGGAACCGGCTTGGGGTCTTTGACCGCATCTTCGCGGCGCTTGCGGCCGAGGGGCCGAAGCTCGAGCGAATCATGATCGACTCGGCCCACCAAAGCGCATCGCACAGCGGCGAGCCTCTTAAAAAAGGGGCTCTTTCCCGTTGTATCGGCCGCACAACAGGCGGGTTGAACTCAAAGCTCCACGTCGTTTGCGACGACGGCGGCAAACCGCTTGCGATGCTACTGACCGAAGGGCAGATGAGCGATCACAAAGGCGCGCGGATGATGCTCGAAGCCCTGCCGGCAGCATCAGCGCTGATCGCCGACAAGGGTTACGATAGCGACTGGTTCCGAGAAGCGCTGAAGGCGTGCGGGACCGAGCCCTGCATTCCGCCAACCAGAAGCCGCAAGACCGCTCTCGATTGCGACAGGGCGCTCTACCGCCAGCGCCACAAAATCGAAAACCTTTTCGCCGAACTCAAGGACTGTCGACGCATCTCAACCCGATACGACCGATGCGCCCACACGTTCTTCTCGGCCATCTGCATCGCAGCAGCTGTCGTCTTCTACCTCAATCAATGAGTCCTGACCCTAGCTTTTCCAATAGTGTATTGCAAAGGCGCAGATCATCGAAGCGTATGTTAAAAAACATTTTAATCCGAACCGTATTGTAAATGAGCAAGGTGAATTTAGGTTTCGAGAGTGAGGAGCTTTGTACTCAGAGAATTGAGGTGGCCAATGTCAATGATGAGGCGCCTTCTCCTTGCCACAGTCTGTATCGCTTTGAGCAGCTTAGCCCTTCCTTCGATCGGCTACGCCGATACCTGCCCTTGGGGTGGGGATAACTCGCAATCGATCCAGTGCTTCGATTGCATGGTGCGGATATGGACACCGCAAGGATGGAGGCTAATGAACGGTTGCACACGACGCTCGCATCCGTTCAATGCATTAACTTTGGGAAGAAGTTCTTCGCAGTTCTAGGCAAGCCTGTCCCGTTATCCGCATATGTGCGTCAGAGACAGCAGGAGTGTCGAAGCGAGCTGCGATAACGCCAGAGACTGGAGCTGCTGAGTGGAAACCGCGCAAGTCTGCGCACACGTTTGGGTTTGCCCAGATAACGGGAGAAAAGGGTAATGTTGAGATTAAACTTACTTGGGCTCTTGTTTATCGCCCTTGCGGGCACGGGATCTGCCCTTGCTCGGGATTGTCGCTGCTATGACCGTCAGGCAATCTTTCCCTCAACCCCGCGGTCGGTCCGGTCGGGCTCGTTAGCGGGTGGCTATTGGGGATACCCTCCATTGCGTAATGCAAGGCCTCAGGACCCCTCAGGCGGGATCGTTTTGGAGGGCGCGGCGGGAGCAGGCGCGCCGGATGGGGACTGAACTTTCATTGCATCAGTTTTGAAATTGGGACACTTTCGGGCCGCTATGTTTCATATGACGACATGACGTTCGCGGCGGCCTCACGCCGCGGACTTCCGTTGAGTGCAGGGCTTTTAAAACGCAGGTCTCCGACGTGGTGCGTTCGGCTTGGTTGGCAGCTTTGCCCCCAGCTCTGTAATTTCCGCCGACACCCTCTTGCGGGCTATGATTACTGTATTAGCTTTAGCGATGTACCCTCGAAAAGGGAGCGACAACTGCGAGTCTGATCTCCTGCCGGATTAAGGCTTGTGTCCAGATTTGATCACCCGCTTGACCCTAAAACCAAAGTAGGGCTCGTCGGGCGTGCGCCTGTCAAGCGCCGAGTGCGGGCGCCGCTCGTTGTAAAAGGCCGGATATCGGCTGATGGAGGCGCGCGCCGCGGGCACGGTGCGTAGGCGCGCAGATAAGACCTCCTCATGTTTCACGCTGCGCCACATCCGCTCGACCGCAACATTGTGGCGCCGAGCCCCTTGCCATCCATGCTGATAGCGACTTTCGCATCCAGCAGCACGCTCGTGAAGTCGAGGCTGTTGAACTGGGTGGACTCAACGATTTCGGGTCGTCGGGCCGAACGGAAACGGATTGGCCCGCGGATCGTAGGCTGCGTTCAGGGTTTGCCGCCCGGAAACATCAACCGTCGAAGATGATTTCTCTTGCGCTTCCAGCAACTAACCTTAATGCAAGCGCCAGTGGAGCGCAATCAGGCGGGCGCGTGCATGGCGGCGCTCGCCGTGACTCCTCGTGGGCCGGGATTCAACCGAGAGATCAGCTCAGCAATTCCAATCTCTCGCGATATCACAACCTCCCGCGCTTTGAAGCGGCGGCGAGTACTGGAAAGGCGGCGGCGCGCGGAACACTACTACCGGCTGCGCGACATAGCCATAACTAGGCGCGCTATGAGCGCGCGCCGCGCTGTGACGGTGGGAAACGCGCGCGAGAGTCTCTGTAGGCGACATGCCCGCGCCCACACACGCCGCAATTACTGCTATGGCCATTCTGCGACCTGAGATAATAGACATTTTAGCCTCCAACAGGCAGAGCTCGCCACTGGCGATGATGATCTTGGTCTCCTAAGAGACATGTAAAAAGCGTACCACTCGCTTTATTGAGACCACCACTAAAATCTTCTTTACTTATTGATCGTCCTGAAGAACCTGATGACGCGCCTTTGCGGCTCAGTTCTCGACTGTACAGATACAACGCGTCGCTGTCGCAGGCGGAGCCAACGCCGGAATCGACAAACTTCGGCGCTTTTTCGATTATCGATCGCGCCGGGAATAGCCGCGCCGCTCGCAAGCGTTCACGAGTTTCCATCCGTGCGGCGTCCAAACCCGCACCATGCAATCGAAGCAACGTATAGACTGCGAGTTATCGCCACCCCAAGGGCAGGTGTCAGCAAGGAGGACCGACGGAGAGGCCGATCCGATCACGGCCACACAGACCGAGGCGAAAATACCGCGCTTCCTAGCCAGTGACATTGGCCACCTCGATTTCCGACTGCTTATATAGAATCTCAATGATACCTAATACGACCTTGTTACTTGGCAACAAGACTGTATGAACGTTTTTTGATGGCCCGACTCTCTCGCCTCCGTCCTCTGCAGTCTTTCCAGTTGAGAGCGCCTGAGATCACTCCCGGCGCGATCTGGGACAAGCCTGGCGCGCACGATAGTTTGATGACAGCACGACGACGATGGAAGCGCATCATGGGCCCGTCGATATTAAAGTATTTTTTAATATCGGCTCCCGCCGACTTGATGACGCCGGCATCCATGATGCGAAACCTCGGCGCATCCAGATCGACTAGCAAGTTTTACAATACCTGCGCTCGGATCTTCAAAATCGAAGATATCCTGCGTGTCCACTCTGATCTTCACGCCGGAGATTCGACGCCATTTCCGATTTGTGACAGTCATATGACAATTGAGATTGCATTCAGACAGGCTCACCGCCAGATACAATCTGGACACATCTTTACGATTGCATGCATGTTCTTCGTTGTAACCGACTTATTCATCACCTCTAAAACGAATTTTAGTATATCGCCTTCCGACCTTTGGATATCGCTCTCCCCGACAACCTTTGCTCTGGCTGCATTTCCAGGGGTTAGCGATGACCAACACCATCCGTCGGAAGAGGCTAAAGGCGAGCGCCTGCCTGCTCGCCTTGACATTGCCCACGCAGGCGCACGCAGATACGACAGCCGACGAAATACGGCTCCTCAAGGCCCGGCTCAAACAGCTCGAGGCGAAGGTAAACGAACAAGACCGGGCGGCTAAAACGCAGAAGGCGCGCGCGAACACCGATAAGGCCGAAGGCGCGAAGCCTGCCCTTGCTGGCCTTCCCCGACCCGATCATTTCTATTTCAAAGGGTTGGAGATGACTCCAGCTGGCTTCTTCGCGATGGAAACGGTCTATCGCGACCACTGGATGGGCGCCGATGTCAACACCCCGTTCCAAAATATTCCCTACGGCTTTACTGCCCCCAGCCACACATCCGAATGGCGGGCGACCGCGCGCTCAACGCGTCCAGCTTTGATGATCAAGGCCGATATCGACAAGCAGACGCATCTCATGGCCTATGGAGAGGTAGACTTTCTGGGCGCCGCTCAAACGGCGAACTCGAACACGAGCAATTCCTACAATCTACGTTTGCGTCAGGCATATGGAAATGTCGATTTCGAGCAATATGGCCTTCACGTAGCGGCGGGTCAGATGTGGTCGATGGTCACGATGAACTCGGTCGGAATACGTCCAGACACATCTCTCCAGCCGCCCGTCATCGACCATCAATATATGCCTGGCTATAATTGGGCGCGACAACCCGGCATACGCATCACCAAGGATTTCAACAAACAGTTCTGGGCGGCTCTGTCGCTAGAAAGCAGCGCAACGACATATGTCATGCCGGGTGCGCCATTCATCGGCACGACGGCGCTGCCCTTTATTGGAACGCCAATTCTATTGGCCGCCCCCGCCGGCGGCGGCCTTTTCAACCCCTCCGTTCCTTATTCCTTCACGCGCATGCCGGACATGATCGGCAAACTGGCCTGGGATGGGGAATTGGTGGATCACAAGATTCATATCGAGGGCTTCGGACTTCTGCGTGACGTGACGGGTCGCGCCTATTGGGGCAATCATAGCCAGTGGGGCGGTGGCGGCGGCGGCGGCATCGTCGTCCAGGTGATCCCGAAACTGCTCGATTTTCAGGCGTCCGGCATGATTGGCAATGGCATCGGCAACTATGGATCTGGCGGTCTTCCAGACGCAACCTATCAGCTCTCGGGCGCCCCGCTGCTCATCAACGAACGCATCGCCATGGCCGGACTTACCCTCCACGCGACGCCGCAGACAGACCTCTATGCATTTGCCGGCGGGGAATTTGCGAGCAAGAGCCCACAATGGAGCGCAGTCGGCAACACGCTTTTTGTCGGCGGCTATGGCAACCCGCTTTACAACAATGTCGGCTGCGGCTTCGAAAGTGAAGCGGCGCTGAACGGCGTGTGGACCAACGCCGCCGTATTTCCTTGCTCCGGGCAAACCAAGTCGCTTCGCCAACTCACGGGTGGCGTCTGGCACACGGTCGCTCAGGGCCCCTTCGGAAAGATCAGAGCCGGCGCGCAATATTCCTACACCGTAAGAGACGCTTTCGTTGGTTGGGGCGGGACACCGAGAGGCGCCGAAAACATGGTTTACACGAGCCTTCGCTATTATCCGTTCGACGGGCCATCCGGCATTTTAGCTACGATAAAGTAATTATCCGCGCCGCCAAATGAAATCGAGCTCCCGGCTTTGCGCCGGGCGCTCCGGATCAGAGATTGCGCCCCTCTTGCTTGAAGATCAGCTCGAAAATGCAGCCGGGCAAGCCATCCCTTATCTCGATCTCGAAGCCATGCAGCTTTCCGATGGACGCAACCAGGGCGAGTCCGAGCCCCGTTCCCGGCGTATCGCTGCGTTCTGGGTCCCGGTAGAAGCGCTGGAATACATTTGAGCGGCGATCATTGGGTATTCCGAGTCCCGTATCGCGAATTCTCACCACGGGGTTCTGTGCTCGCTTGCAAAGTGTTATTTCGATCAGGCCCGGCGCGGGCGTGAACTTGATTGCGTTGTCGATCAGGTTGGAGACCGCCTCCATCAAAAGCTCCCTGTCGCCCTGCACGGGCAGCGGACCATCCGCATGCAAGGTTAGCTTCAGCCCTTTGCTGCTGGCGAGGGGCTCGTAAAAGTCAAAGAGCTCCGTTGCAATCTCCAGAAGATTGACTTCGCGGAAATAAGCTCGACTTCTACCTGCTTCAATCCGCGCGGCGCGAAGCATTGCTGTCGTCGTTGCAAGCATCTGATCGACGCCACTGGCGGCCAAACTAATTGAGTCACGCAGATCCTCGGGCAGGCTAACGGCGTTTTGAGCGATCTCGAGGTGAGCCCGAACTCGAGAAAGCGGGGTTCGGAGATCATGGGCTATGTGGTCTCCAACGTGATGCAACTCGCTTATCGCTCGCTCGAGTTCCTCCAACATCTCGTTAACAGACATGGAAAGACTATCCAGCTCGTCATTCGCGGAGCTTAGGGGCAAGCGCCTTTTGAAATGCCCCAACTTGATGTCATCCAAGCAGGTTTGCGCGTCTTTTAGACGGCCTTTGATTTGGCGGCTGACAATCGCGCCAATTCCGACGAAAACTAGAGATACCGGGATCACACCCTCGACCAACGCGTTTCTTACAATCTTATCTAGCTGAATGACCTCAGGCGTGTCGCGGCCAATCACCAGAATGCGTTGATCAGGCAAACGGATGCCGACATAGATCATCTGGCTTTCATCGCCGTTAGACCGATTGGCCCTGTTGACTAAAAGAGCTTTTCCGTCCAGGGGCAAATCGCTGGGAATCTTGCGCAGATTCCCTTGCAGGCGGGCGCCGTCCGACCCAAACAAACCGGATCGGGTCAATCGATAGGTCTTATTGAAGGTCTTGTCGTCTAGATCAGACTGTGTCTGTCCGGAAAATTGGACCGACAAGGCGGATCCTTGCAGCTCCAGCAGCGTCTCGAAGCGCTCGAGTTCCTCAGAGGAAATCTTCCAATGCATAAGAGCAAAGGTAACAACGCTTGCCGAGACGTAAGCCGCGGCTGCAAAAGCTGCAAGCTTGAATGTCGGCCAAGAAAGTTTAAGCATCGTCCCCAAACACGTATCCCTGCGCTCTTACATTTCGAATAAAAGAGGGACCATCCTTTTTCTCGATTTTTTGCCGGAGCTTGCTGAGGTGGACATCCACAACATTGGTCTCGATCGGAAACCGATATTTCCATACGTTTTGCAGGAGCATTTGCTTCGTGATCAATTGTCCTGGCCGGGCCATGAAATACTCGAGCAACTGATATTCCCGTGCAGAAAGCTCGATCTCCTCTCCGCGGAGAATGGCCACTCGGTTCAGCAGATCAAGCGTGAGGGGGCCGACCTGAAGTTTAGTTATTGGGTGCAGGGATGAACGGCGAATCAAGGCGTCGACCCTCGCCCCGAGCTCCTCATAACTGAATGGCTTTATCAAATAGTCATCGGCGCCCGATTGCAGGCCGAAAACCCGCTCATCGACATGATCCAGCGCGCTTATAACCAGGATCGGACTCGCGGGGTTATGGCTGCGAAACGTCTCAATCAAGTTTATCCCGTCGGCCCCCGGCAACATCCTGTCGAGTATAAGCAAGTCAAAGCGCTGTTCGCCCATCCGCGCAACCGCCTCGTTGCTATCGCGAGCATGGGAGACGATGTAGTTTCGCTTCTCGAGCTCCTTGATGAGGACAGCTGCAAGCTCCGTATCATCGTCAATCAGGAGAACGTTGAATCGTGGGTCAGTCATACTTGTCATGTTCAGGCGATCGTTTAGCCCCGCGCGGCCGCAACGCTACAAATGAAGCACGATAATAGCTATGCGGGGAAAGAAGGGACTGAGACGCTTCAGACGCACTGGACAACAGGGTCGCTTCCTGCGCGCTCCTACGCGCGCTCGTACTGAGTAGACCCCTAAGTGACCTGTCCATTGTTAAGCTTTACCCTTAAGGGCGATGAGAACGAAATAGCTATTCCATTTCATCTGATCAAGCGATAGTGCATAAGTCAAGTATTCGCCTTAGCATCCAGGGTCGTAAGGGGAAGCCGCCAACGCGACCACGTGCTTTGTCGATTGATGCAGTTTTCCCATGCCTGCTTGCGTAGGAGGAAGGCTGACGCACGGGAGACGGCCTGCATGATTTAAAAAGAATTTATTATCGGTCACGTGTAGTTTCGGAGTACCCATTCTTTCGTCCAAGGCCCTTCGGCGCGCTCGATCGCCCGGGGAGGACACACTTCGATTAGGGGCAAATCCCGGCATTCCACTCCGTGGGCATTGATGACAAGTGATGAGATCCTGCCTGAAGCGCGACGAGAGGCCTCGCCTCCGTCGAGGAAATTAAGATCAGTCAAGCGAAGGTTTTTGAAAGCGTCGATCCTTGCGACTTGCGTGGCGGCTGTCGTCTTCGTAACAAGCCCAGCCGAACTCCACCGTACGACGCAATGGACCAAGGCAAAGGCGACGGATCAGGTGGAGCTGGCGACTCTCAAGCTGGGAAGCGCCGATGACGGCTTGACATTGCCGGGCGAGATAAAGGCCCTCAATGAGGCGCAGATTCGGGCCCGTGTGAATGGCTATGTAAAGGAATGGAAATATGACATCGGCGCGCGCGTGAAAGCGGGCGAGACTTTGGCCGTCATCGACGCGCCCGAGCTGGATCAGCAATATCAGGAAGCCAGGGGCCAACTCGAAACAGCTGAGGCTCACGCGCAGCTCGCTCGATTGACATCGAAACGCTGGGCCACTCTCCGCGCGTACGCTGTCGTATCGCAGCAGAGCGCCGACGAAAAGGGAGGAGAACGGGCTGCCAGACAGGCGGAAGTCGGCTCTGCCGAAGCAAACCTCCACAGGCTCCAGGCGCTCAAAAGCTTTACCGAGGTGACGGCGCCTTTCGCTGGCGTCGTGACGGCGCGCAGGATCGACGTTGGCG
>RXIY01000038.1 GCA_003963405.1 Hyphomicrobiales bacterium | reverse complement strand
AGGTGTTGCGGTTGTAGTTCGCCACCAGCCATTCGCCCTGAACGAAGAAGTTGTTGTAGGAGAGCGCGGCTTCGAGGTCGAGTTTCTGGATATCCTTTACGCAGTTGCTCGCGGCGTTATACTGGTTCCAGACGGTCCCGGTCGTCTGGAAGACGGTCGGCTGAAGGAAGCGGCCGCAGGAAAGATCCGGCGTCCCGAGGAAGTTCGAGCCCAGAACATTGGCTTCCGACCCAAGGCGATTGCCCGGCGCCATATTGCGGTCATCGCTGTAGGCGCTGGAGTTGTTCGGCTGGTGATAGCTGCCGGCGACGCCGATATGCACGAGACGATGCTCGTCATAGATCGGCGCCCAGGTCACGCGGCCCGTGGCCTCCCAATAGGCGCCGCCGCCCCAGGGCTGCCACCAGTTGGCGTTTCTGACGCCGTAGCCATTATAGGCCGGCACGAAGGCGCCCACATTGCCCGACGACGTATTGACCGGGCGCATGTTGAGGTCCTGGAAGCTCAGCGAGTAGAGGCCGACGTGAGCGGTCCAGTTGTCCTTGCCGATCATGCCGGCCGCGATGCCGAGGTGGCGAAAGGGCGCGATGGCGTCGACCGCCAGGGGACGCTCGATGGTGTCGCGGTATTTCGATGACGCCAGCGCCTCGAGGCT
Source organism: Hyphomicrobiales bacterium (assembly GCA_003963405.1). GTDB lineage: Bacteria > Pseudomonadota > Alphaproteobacteria > Rhizobiales > Beijerinckiaceae > Methylocystis. The sequence continues at coordinate 9,039 of RXIY01000038.1, read as the reverse complement.
GAAGGACTCGTATTGGCTGCCGATCTTGAAATAGACCGGCTCCGCCAGCCACGGCGCCGACAGGCGGGGATCCTGCAGGCCGATGTAAGCGTCGCGCCAGCCGCCCCAGAGAAAGTTTCGGTCGGTCACGTAGTTTCGCGACCAGAAGGCGAGACCCGCCACCGTATTCGCATTCGGCAGATTGGTGTTCCAAAGCTGCGTCGTGGAGTTGGCGAAGTCGTATTGCATTTTGTAGAACCAGGGCCTCATCCGGCCTTCGACTTCCAGTCGCGCCTGACCAAAACCCACGTTCCCCTGCCAACTATTTCCGGGGGAGCCGGCGGTACCGCCGCCATCCACGAACAGACGGCCGCCGACCTTGAAGGCGAAGGCCTTGTCCTCGGTCTCGATGAGGAGGCCGCTCTTCAAGCTGACGAACACCGGCGGCGGCGGCGGCGGGCCAGCGTCGCCCTTCACCACCGCAGCGTTCGCGACATTGGTCGCCTTGGTCGCGGCGGCGGCGGCCTGCGCCTTGGCCTCCCTGGCCTCCTTCCGCAGCTTCGCGATCTCCGCCTCGAGCGCGCGTAGGCGAGCGTCGATTGCGTTCACGTCGGCGGCCGCATGCGCGCCCGTCGTCGCGATTAATGCGCCGAGCGCAACGCCCCGGACTGCCCACTTTTTAATCAACATTTCGATCTCCGACCTGAGAATCTCGGACGTGCCTATATTTTAGGCTACAGCCTTACACTGACGCAACTTCCACGACAGAAACATGACAAGAACCTATTTCGGAAAGATTCTCGGGATTCAAACAAAAGACTAGTTGCATGTATGCAACACAATACCACCTGTAGGCTAAGCTTGCGCTACTATTTCTGTTCTGTTTCTATGATTTCTACTATGCGCTTACTTCGATTTAACAGACATAATCCAGAAATGTAAGCCGCTTCTTGCCGAAATTTTGTCAGACCCCCCTATAAAACAGAAACAATTGCGCTCCGATTGGAAAAAAACGAGAAACATTTTTCGAGCAGTCTCCTGGGCGCGTCTCGGGTGAATCCGACGACGACGTCAGGTCGATCGAAGAGACAAGTCTCGGGGATTCGCCTGCCGGCCCTGGAACCGGCCCGCCGTCCAGTGGCTTGATCAACGGGCGCAAGGCTTATCGCCGCAGGGGCGTGGTGGCGGACTTGGCTGAACGGGGCTGAAACAATCCCCGTCGATCAGCCCCTCGCGAGATATGAGAGCTTGCGAGCGCTCCCGTGAGCGAAAGATCGGGAAGGTTCACGTCATCAAAACGAAAAACGCCCGCGGGGGCTGTCCCCGGGGGCGTTTTTGGAGCGGCGATCGGCGGCGGGTCAGTCGCAGTCCTTGAAGCGTGACTCCCGGCATTTCTTCATCATGCTTTCGGCTGTCGCAATCTCTTGCGCTGTGAGTGTCTTCGCCGAAAGTTCGTGGACGGATTTCTTTTCGCTCTCGTTCATCGCGAGCGCGGGCTGCTCGATCGCGAGATGCGTCCACATGTAGCCGTGCAGGAAATCCTGGCTCAATCCCTGGCCGAGGGCGTACATGGTGCCAAGATTCAACTGCGCTTCCGGGTCGCCCTGCGCGGCCGCGAGCCGCACCCATTTCGCCGCCTCGTCGTAATTCTGCGCGACGCCGGCGCCGTCATAATACATGCTGGCGACATTCATCTGCGCCGCCGCGACCCCCTGGCCGGCGGCGAGAAGGCTCCACCTCATCGCCTCCTTGTAATCGCGCGCCACCAGTTGCCCTTCAAGATACATGGTGCCGAGATTGGACTGCGCGGCCGCATTGCCGTGGTCGGCGGCGAGCTTCATCCATTTCAGCGCCTCCTTGGGATCGGGCGGCGCGCCCTTGCCGCTCATATACATCGCGCCGAGTTCGTTTTGCGCGCGCGCGTCCCCCTTTTCGGCGAGCGGCTTCAACAATCTGAACGCCATGGCGTAGTCGCCCTTGCGCGCGGCCTCGGTGGCGGAAGCATAATCGTCCGCCTGCGCCGCCGGCGCCAAGGCGACGAAGCAGACGAGACACAGGACGCGTTTCAGCATTTGGTCTGCCTATTCTTACCCTTGAGAAACGAAATGAACGCCCCCGGAAGGCCGGGGACGTTCGAGACGGATTTTGCTTGTACTAGGTCAGTAGTTCCATTGGAGCTGCATGCGCAACAGATCGCCCTGCCACTGCCGGTAAGGCGCGAGCGCCAGGTTGGTGCGGTTCATGTGCGAATAGGCGGCGGTGAACTCGACCTCGGGGAGAGGCTGCCATTCGATGCCGGCCTCGATTTCGTTCACCCTGTTGTAGGGCGCATTGACTTCGGTCTTCGCGCCGCCACGATACTGCTGCCACTGGACATAGGGGAAGAAGGTGCCGAGACCGAATTCCTTGTCGTCATATTTGTAAGTGACCAGGATATAGCCGCCGTTCAGCTTGCCGTCCTTGACGACGAGCTGGTACGGATCGAGCACCGGGCCGCGGCCCCAATTCCATTCGGCGAAGACGCCGAAGGGCTGCGGGTAGATGATGCCGGTGACGGCGACGCGCTCATCCTTGACGCCCGTACAACCATTGACGCAGGAGGGGTTCCAGACGCCCGAAGCGGGGGTCGGGTAGTAGGTCGTGTTGAAGTTGTTCGGGCTGTTGTAGCCCGGCGCATTCACGAAGGGCACGACGGCGCCGGTAAAGGGCGACGCGTTCCACGGATACTGGTTCGGGCGATAGCCCGCCCAATTCGTCGCCATGCCGAGGGACGGAATGATCGCCGTGGTCGCCGGCACGAACCGGCCCGTATAGCCCTGGATCGAGGCTTCGACGACCTGACCGTTTTCGAAGACATAAGGATAGGTAAAGCGGCTGACGAGATGGACGCCCTTGTTCAGCTCGACGCGGTTCGCGCCCTGGCCATTATAGACGCCGAAGGCGAACATGCCGTAATCGCCCGAACCCTTCAGGTTGTTCTTGACCAGATCCCTGAAGAGGTGACGCATATGCTCGGGCGTATAGTAAAAGAACACGCCGAGATCGCGTTCGTCCTTACAGCAGGTGTTGAGCCCATCCGGGCGGTCGAGCGTCAGTCGGTTTTGCGACGACTGCAAGTTGGTGAAGCCGTAAGGGATTTTCGACTGACCGACGCGGAACCGGAATTCCTTCTTCTCGTCCACCGAAATATCGGCATAGGCGTCGCGTAGCTGCGCGAAATTGCCGGCGTTCAGGTTGTACGTGCCGACCTGGTAGTTGTAATAGCCGTAATAGGGAACGCCCGAGACGACCGAGGAAGGCGTATTGCTGAAGGTGCCGGACGGCGACGAGGCGAAGTCGGGCTGCAGATAGAGATAGAGATGATCGCTGATGTCGCCGCTGAAGATCAAGCGGATGCGGCGAAGGAAGAAGTTCTGACGCGGCCCGACAGATCTGTCGCCATATGCATAAGCGTCATTGAAATTATGGGCCGAGAGGATGTCGTTGTAGCGCATCTGCGTATAGCCGCGGATGCTGATCTTCTCGTACCAATGCTTCGGCGCCGGCGGCGCTCCCGCGATGACGACGGGCGCGGGATGGGCGGCGGCCGCCGCAGCCGCCTGAGCCGCAGCGGCCTTGGCGGCGCGCTTGGACTCCGCCTCCTGCGCTTCGAGCTTGTTCAGTCGCGCTTTCAGGGCGCGAATTTCGTCGGCGGTGTCCGCCGTCGCCGGCGCCGCGAAGGCGACCGATACCCCCAACGCCGCCCAGGCGAGGATGCGGCTTCCGAAACGAGAATTCATTTATGGACCTTCCCCAAACGTTAAGTTCCGGTCGCGAGAGAATCCGTCGTCAGATGACAGAGCCGTGACAAAAGCGGGGACGCGGCGGGCGCGCTCGGATTGTGACAATCAACTCGCGGGCAATTGTGGCTCCCATGCCACAGTCCAAAGGCTATCCCCCTGATCGAAGTGGCAGTTTCGTAACAACGGCGCTTGCCGCGCAGCCTTTTTGGCCCGCCGCGCGGGGTTCGCCGGGGACAGACGCGGGACTCCTTGCGGGGTCGGGGCTTTGCCGCTATCGAACGTTGACAAATCGAAGTCTTCAGGGCCGCCCATGACATCTGCGCCTCAGCCTCGGAGAGAGGCGGCGTTTCTCTTCATCCTCGTCACTGTTGCACTGGACATGCTGGCGCTCGGCGTCATCATTCCCGTGCTGCCGAAGCTCATCGTCCAGTTCGAGGGCGGCGATCTGCAATCGGCGGCGCGCATCGTCGGCGTCTTCGGTTTCGCCTGGGCGGCGATGCAGTTTCTCTTCCAGCCCGTGCTCGGGGCGCTCTCCGACCATTTCGGGCGCCGGCCGGTCGTGCTGGCGTCGAATCTCGGACTCGGGCTCGACTACGTCTTCATGGCGCTCGCGCCCTCCCTGCCCTTTCTTTTCGTCGGGCGACTCATCTCGGGCGCGACCGCGGCGAGCGTCGCCACCGCCAACGCCTACATCAGCGACATCACGGAGCCCGAGAAACGCGCCGGCCGGTTCGGGATGATCGGCGCGGCCTTTGGCCTCGGCTTCATCCTCGGGCCGGCGATCGGCGGCGCGCTCGGCGCCCATGATCTGCGCCTCCCCTTCTGGGCGGCGGCGGCCTTCAGCCTTGCCAATTTCCTCTATGGCGCATTCATCCTCCCTGAATCGCTTGCGCCCGAGAAGCGCACGCCGAAGATCGTCTGGCGCAGCGCCAATGTGCTCGGCTCGCTCGAGTTCCTGAGGCGACAGCCGGCGCTCACGCTGCTCGCCGCGGCGCTGTTCCTCTCCTATCTGGCGCATGAGTCGCTGCCCGCGCTCTTCGTCCTCTACACGCAGCACCGCTACAACTGGGATCCGAGCACGACTGGCTGGGCGCTGGCCATCGTCGGCATTTCGCAGACCATCGTCTCCGGCGCGCTCGTGCGCCCGGCCGTGAAACGGCTCGGCGAGAAGACGACGCTGACGATCGCGCTCGCCTGCGGGGCGCTCGGCTTCCTCGCCTACGCTTTCGCGCCGACGGGCGCGCTCTTCATGGCCGCGCCGCCGCTCATCGCCATGTGGGGCATGGCGAATCCCTCTTTCCAGGGCCTCGCGACGCGGTTCGCCGCCGCCTCCGAACAGGGCCGTCTCCAGGGCGCTTTGGGGAGCCTTCGCGGCGTCTCCGGCATGGTCGGGCCGCTCTTTTTCTCGCAGATCTTCGCCTTCTCGCTGGCGGCGGACTTCTTCCCCGGCGCCGGCTATTTCATGGCCGGCCTGCTGCTCGCGACGAGCCTCGCCATCGGGCTCACGGCGATCCGGCGCGCTCAAGGCTGATCCCTTTCGCAGGGGGCGTCAGCCGGCAGCCTCCGCAGCCTCCAAGCCCGGCGCGCGCAGGCGCACGACGCTGACGCCGCTGCCGCGTCGTTCGACGCAGATTTTCGTAGCGATGCGGCTTTGCAGGGATTCGACATGGCTGATGACGCCGACCTTGCGTCCCTGTCCCTGTAGATTCTCCAGCGCGTCTATGGCGACGTCGAGGGTCCCGGCGTCGAGCGCGCCGAAGCCTTCGTCGATGAAAAGCGTATCGACGAAGGAGTCGCGCCCCTCGAGCCCGGCAAGCGCGAGGGCGAGTGCGAGAGAGGCGAGGAAACGCTCGCCGCCCGAAAGCGAGCGGGTCGAGCGCCGCTCGTCGCCCAGATCACGATCGACGATCTGAAGGCCGAGCGCGCCCATCTCTCCCGCGCGCTCAAGCCGGTAGCGCGGCGCGAGCAAAGCGAGCCGCTGATTGGCGAGCGCGACGAGTTGCTCCAGCGTCACGCTCTGCGCGAAGCGGCGGAACTTGTCCCCTTCCCTCGAGCCGATCGCGGCGTTGATCTCCTCCCACGTCTTGCTCAGGGCGCGCGACTCTTTGATGTCGCGAGTGAGCGCGGCCGCACGGGCGCGCGCGGCGTCGTCCTGCGCGAGATGCTGCTGCAAGGCGCCGAGCCGCGTGAGAACCTCCTCGATCTCCGCCGCGCCCTCGGTCCGCATCGTCTCGAGTTCGGCGCGCGGCGTCTCCGGCAGCCCTTCAGTCGCCTCGGCCAGGTCGGCGCGGCGCTCGTCGAGCGCCCGGACCGCCGACGCCAGCCCGGCCATCGCCGTGTCGACACGCTGACGCATGGCCTGGGCCTCTTGCGGCGAAACCGAGAGCAGCGGGTCCGCCTCCTGCGCCGTCAGACCTGCGGCAAGGAGCGCGGCGGCAAATGCGGCTTTCCTCGTTTCGAGAGCGTCGCGCGCCGTTTCCCTCTCGGCGGCGGCGGCGGCGCTACGGGCGTCACAAGCCGCCTTTGCCTTGTCCGCCGAGGCGAGCGCGTCTTTGGCCGCATCGTGGAAGAGGCGCGCGGCATTGTGCTTTTCCTCGACGCGGGCGCGATGGCGCGCCGTCTCCTCGCCGCCGAGCAAATGCTCCCGCTCGGCTTCGAGGCGCGCAAGCTCCCCGCGCCGCGCGCCATGATCGGCGACAGCCGAAGCCGCGATCCCGGCCTCTGCACGCGCCTCGACGTCGAGCGATGCGGCGCGACGCGCCGTCTCCGCGAGGCGCTGCTCCGCGTCGGCGAGCGCCGCCTCGGCTTCTTTGAATTTCGCGCCGCTTTCCGCCAGGCGCCGTCGCGCGCCGTCGGGATCGCGGTCGAGATCGGCGGTCGCGAGGTCGCCCAATTGGAGATAGGACGCGAGCGCCTCGTCCAACGCCGCCAGTTCCCTCGTGGCGCTGGCGACGACCTCGCCGAGCCGGGCGCGATCCTCGCCCGCGCGCCGGGCGCGCGTCTCCTCCTCCTCGCGCATCACGCGCCTGGCGTCCATGGCGGCGCGCCAACCCTCGGCCGCCTTACCGAGCCGCTCGATGTCGGCGCCGAGCCGCTCGGCCGTCTCGATGATTTGCTCTTGCCCAACGCGCAGGGTCTCCGCCTGGGCGATCAGCGCGTGCAGCCCTTCGGCGGCGTCTGCGATGGCCGCAGGGGCGCCGTCGAGCGGTTCGCGCGCCAGCCGCCGGGCATAGTCCTGCGCCGCGCGTTCGATCGCCGCTTGCGCCTCGTCGCGCCGTTGCGTCGCCTCCTCGCAGCGGGCGCGAGCTCTCGCTTCGCCCGCGCCTTTCTCCGCCATCGCCGCCTCGGTGGCCTCCAGCGTGCGGCGCGCCGCGTCACGCTTCGCCCGCAAGGCGCTCACCAATTCGCTGGCGGCATCGCGCGCCTCTGCGAAAGGATGGTCGGTCCCCCCGCAGACCGGGCAGGCCTCGCCCTCTTCGAGCGTCGCGCGCAGCCTGAGCGCATGGGGATCGGCGGCCGCGTCGGCAAGTTCGCCGAGACGCTCGGCCTCTTCTTTCTGCAGAACCTGCGCCGCGCGCTGCGCCTGCAACTCCGCGAGCGCCGCGGCGAGCGCATGGGCCTCCTCGCCGAAGCGTGCAGCGTCGGCTTTCGCGCGCGCCATCTTCTCCTGCGCAGCATCGTGATCATGTGAAAGACGCGCCAGCGCCTGCGCCATATCGAGCGCGCGCACGGCCTCCGCGAGCCGGCGCCGGGCGGCCGGCGCATCGAGCGCGTCGCGCGCCGCCGCGCGTTCGCCGCGCTGTGCGAGCGCATCCGCGAGCGCGGCGCGGTCATGCGCATCGGCCAGATCGAAGGCGTCACACATCTTTCGAGCCTGCGCCAGCGCCTCTTCCGCCTTACGTAAGAGGTCCGCAGCCTCCCGCTTCTCCTCAAGCGCGCGGGCGCGTTTTGTGAGCTGCGCGTCGATCTCGGGCCATCTCTCGCCGAGCGGCCGCGCCGCGTCGAGGGCGCCCCGCGCCGCATGAGCCGCATCGCGCGCCGTTGCCGCCGTCCGCTCCTCGGCGCGCGCTTGCGCCAGCAGCGCGGCTTTTGCAGCGGCGGCCGTCGTCGCCTCCGTCTCGGCGGCGCCAGCACGCGCGACTTCCCGCTTCTGGCCGTCGATCAAGGCGTCGAGCTCGGCCGCCTTCTCCCAAAGCGGCTTCATCTGCTCGACGCCAACGGCGCTCGCCTCGAGCGCCTCAACGGCGAGGCGCAACTTCTCCTGCGCCGCGTCGACCGCGACGCGCGCGGCGCCGGCCTCTTCCGTCGCCCGCGCCGCCGCCGCCTCTTTCTCCGCAAGCTGGCTGCGCGCCTTTTGCGTCTCGTCGCGCGGCCCGCGCAAAGGCGCGACGCGTTCGAGCGCGTCGCGCCTTTCGCGCTCTTGCGCCAGCGCATCGAGCGCCCCCGCCGCCGCCGCGTGATCGGCTTCGGCCTGGGCCAGCTTCGCCGCCGCCTGCTCATGGGCCGCGAGACGGCGCAGCGCCTCGACGACCTCCTGCTGCGCGGCGTCGAGGGCGGCGCGCCGCGCGACGAGCGCCTCCTTCTCGGTAAGGAGACCCGCGCGCGCCTCCTCGGTCATCGCGCCGATCTCGGCCAGCGCCTCTTCGAGGCGCTTCACCCTGTCGCCCGCCTCGCGGGTTTTTTCATAGGCGCGTCTGGACAGCAGGCCGTAGATTTCGGCGCCGGTGATCTTTTCCAGAAGATCGGCGCGTTCGTTCGGCTTGGCGCGCAGAAAGGCGTCGAAATCCCCCTGCGCGAGAAGCGCCGTGCGGCGGAACTGGTCGAAGGTGAGATCGGTGAGCGCCGCGACGCGCCGATTGACGGCCTCGACGCCGGACTCAACGGCCTCGACGATCTCGCCGCTCTCGTCGATGCGCCAGAGGCTGCGGATGCGATTTTGCAGGCGGCCGGAGGCGCGTCCGCGCGCGCGGGTCAGATCGCAGCGCGCGCGATAGAGGCGCCCGTCCCTGCCGGAAAAATCCACCTCGGCGAAGCCGCGCGCCGCGCCGCGTCTCAGAATGGTCCGCGGGTCATTTTCCTTGATGCGCTCGCCCGAGGCGTCCGGCACCTCCTCGCTGCCCCCCGGCGCGACGACGCGCGGGAAGTCGTCGTAAAGCGCCAGACACAGGGCGTCGAGGATCGTCGATTTGCCCGCGCCCGTCTCCCCGGCGATCGCGAAGAGGCCGGCCGAGCGCAGCGGCTCGCGCTCGAACTCGAGCGCGAAGGGCGCGGCGAGGCT
>RXIY01000080.1:14151-19328 GCA_003963405.1 Hyphomicrobiales bacterium | reverse complement strand
CCCCCTTGGCTTGGGAGCAAAATAGATGAGGCAACCGTCGGTGGGTTCAGGAACATCGTTACGTGAGGCAAGACGGACTCTCATGCTGATTGTCGCGCGGCAACCCTGAGCGCTTTCGCTGCGCGCAGCTTGAGACGGTCGATGAGCGCGAATAACGCGGCCGTATCACCCCAGTCCATGGCGTGGATGCCGATCTTGGCCGAGGCCGGCAGATGCGTTCCAACCAGCCACTTCAACCGACTCATCTCGATCGCGATGAAAATCGGATCTGTATCCATAGACGGAAATTGCGCGGCGACTTCTTTCTCGGCAAGCATGATCCAGTCCTCCTGCGGGTCAGAGCCCGCCTGGACTCCTATCGCCCTGCCTCCCCTTCCCATAGGATCTCTCCTTTCCACTCACCCGCGCGCCAGCCGCTTATGCGCGATCGGTCCGAACATTCGGCTGATCACCGAAAGCTCGCCGCTTACCACCACGCGGACATATCCGGCGAGTTCAGCGGGGTGATCCAGCAACGACAAGGGCGCGAGATGATTGCGTCCTCCGTCGTAGTCGCGCCGACCCTCGCACGTTCGAATCAGAATCCCGCTGTCGGCGCCGCTCACAGGTTGGCAAACTTGGATGTACACCCGTTCATGGTGCAACGTGATCTCACCACTGACAGCGACGCCGCCACGGTTCGAACGCAAGTCATATGAAACTTCCGGAAAGCGCAGTTCCTTTGCGAGCGCACGCAACGCGGTCCGCGCTCAGCGATGGAAGGCTTTCTTCTGTTCGCCGTCATAGGCGCAGCGTCGATGCCAGTCGAACGTCATAACAACCTCCGCATAAGAAAAGAGCCCGCCGGTGAGGGCGAGCTCGTTCGTTGATGATCGGAATGAAGGAGTTGCGCCGACTATTCTGCAGCGGCGGGATAATCTGGGCCTTCGGTTGTCTCGTCGAGAAACGCCGGCAGCTCGTCGCCCTGCCCGATCGAAGCATCGCTCTCTGGAGCGCTCGCTTCCTCAATTGGAGCGGGCGCATCGAGGCGAGATGTGCGCAAGCCCTCTGGTAGCCATCCCGTTCCTTGCAAGAGGCGTTCGGCCTCAGCGGCCATGTCCGCCTTCTTCAGGTGAGCGATCATCTCCGCCGTCTCGTCTCCCTTCGCCTCCCGCACCGCCGCGAGGATGTGCGCCTTCGTGACCTTGCCGAGAAAGCTCTCTACACTGGCGCTCCAAAAGCCGCGCATATCGAGCGCGAGATGCTCGGCGAGATGATCCGCGTGCCGGAGCGCGCCGGTTCGTCTCTCCCAGGGTATGCTCAGCGCATTGACGCTGAGGGCGATGCACAGCGCGAAGAGTTCGGCGCGGACGGTCTCGTCCCGAGCGAGCAGCCAGGACCAGAGATCGCCCGCATCGGCGGGCAGGCGCATCTGCCAGTTCCCGAAGGATTCGAGCAGCGTTCGCGCCGCGAGGCTGTCGCCGACGCCAGGGGCGTGCGACCCGAGCGTAACGCTGCGCTCCGAGAGATCGAGACAGGAATGTGAAGTCGTGCTGTAGAAAGCGTTCAGCGCCAGAGCATGCGTCGCGGCGAGAAACGCGGCTTGGGGATTGCTGGCCAGGCTCAAACGCATCGCCACGGTGCGATGGGCCGAAAGCTCGGCGATCATGAGACCAGAGAGTTTTGGTGAGGTCTCGACCTCTTCTTCCGCGAGGGCGCACGAGGCGGGATCCGTCTCCGTGCCGGCGCCCATCGCCGGGTCGCCGGCGCTCAATGGAGCGCCGGATCGCGGCTCCCCCTCTGCGGCCGGAACGCCACCCTCCTTGCGCGCTTCATCCTTAGGACGGACAAATCCGCGCTCGACCTTTAGGCGACCGTCGTAGTCGATACTGACGAAAACGCCGGCGCGGGCGATCTCGGCGCCATCATAGACCGCGGGACGGTCATCGACCGCTGCGATCTCCGCCTCGAGTTCGGCCATGCGCCGATCGACCTCTTCCGGCAGATCGTCGGCGCTTTCATGCTCCTCCGAGAGACGATTATACTCGGCGACAGCTACATCGTACCGGACTTGCTCTTCGCCGGTGAGCGGCGCTTGGGTTCCCGGCAGCCGCCGCAGGCTATTTGTGTGACCGTAGGGAAAGTCGATCGCAGCCTCCGACCACTTCCAGCCTTCCGCGCGAATTTCCGCGCCAGCTAGTTCGAGCTTCTCGCGTGCGAGACGATCGAGCAGCACGGCGTCCTGTAGCCATCCCCCGTCGTCGCGGTTGAAGAGGTCGCGAAGCACGACGCCGCCCGCGCTCTCATAGGCCTCGACGCCGACAAACAGCGCGCGCTTGTCGGAGGCCCGAACCGCGCCCTGCATCAGCTGGCGGCGGATCGCGTAAGGTCCCGTGTCATAGGAGCGCGACAAGGCCGCCCAGACTTCCTCCTGCCTTTCGTGAACATCCGTGACGCAAAAGGCCATGAGCTGCTCGAGCGACAATTCCTCGGCCACATAGAGATCGAGCAGTTTGGGGCTCGCCGCGGCGAGTTTGAGGCGCTGACGTACGACCTGCGCGCCGACGAAAAATCGCGCCGCGATGTCCTCGATGCTCAGGCCCTGCTTGTGCAGGTTCTTGAAGGCCCGGAATTGATCGAGCGGATGCAACGCCTCGCGCATCATGTTCTCGGCGAGTGAGTCTTCCTCTTCGACGCCATCCGACTTCACGATGCAGGGGACCGGCGCGTTCTTCGCGAGGCGCTTCTGCTTGACGAGAAGCTTGAGGGCTGCGAGCCGTCGGCCTCCGGCGGTCACGGTATATTTTCCGGTCCCGGCGCGTTCGCCATCGACGAGCTGTCGGACGCTCAATGACTGCAATAGTCCGCGCCGGGCGATATCCTCCGCCAAATCCTCGACGCTCACCCCCGCCTTGATCCGCCGCACATTCGCATCCGACGCGACGAGCTTATCCAGCCCGATATCACTTGCAACTGCCAGTGTGATCTTCGACATGTTCCTCGGCTCCGCGAAGGGTGGACCAGAGCCTCTCTCTCGTCCCTCTTCCCTTCACCGAGCCTAAAGGGCCCTCTCGCTCTCAAGCCGCTGCCTTCCCGGCTTCGTAGACAGGCAGGTTGCGCACATCCGCTCCGGCGCGAGCATAGGTCTCCGCGACTTTGCCGAAAGCCACCTTGCGGCTGTCGATCACAGGCAAGCGTGCAACCATCGCTGCGGAGGTTCGCCTCGCTCGTAAGACTTTGTCTGTCGCGGGCCTCAAATACTTGATCAACCCATCTCCGTGGGCCGGTCGCAGTGAGAAAACGCATTTTCAGGCACAGCAGCCGCGCCCCGAAGAGCCACTTGGCCTCGGGCGTGGCGTGGAAAAACCGTAGCCTGCAAAGGGCTGCGCAGTTCTGCCCCCCATGACGCAGCGCTTTTAGCGCTGACGTCGCCTACTTCTGCGTGACAGCCTTTTTGGTGTCTGGTGTCTCGACCCGAAGACCCTTGATGTGCGTGCCCGCGCTCCGGGGGCCGGAGTAGTTGTAGCGCCCTTCGTAGGCGTCCTCGATCACAACCGTTCCATTGTCGAGCTTACGGGTGCGAAAAGGCGTCTTATTGTCACGCTTGATGCCGCTTGGGACCATGGCGCCCTCTCAGTTCAGCACTCGACCGACCACATCGGCCCAGCGCTTCAGTATCTGAACAAACTCAACGCTCGGAACCCCGTCGTTGCTCTCCCACCCTGCCGCCGCAGCAGATTGGTCCGAGTCAATAGATAATGCACCGACGAGGCTTAATCCACCAATAACGCCATCCTCCAGGACTGGCGCCCGCCGGAGGTCGAAAACCGGTACGCTGGCTACCGCCCGTCGGTTCGCCGGTATTTTATTCGCCTGGGCCCGGCTCATGCCAGACGCCTCGGGACGGGCTCGGACACGTGTCCAGTCCGAAACAATGGGCAGCGCCGTCCGTACCGCGTCGCCCGGCGGGCCTGCCTCCCGAGCGAGTTGAAGGTCTATGTCAGGATCGCCATCCATGCCGTGTTGATACACGATGACGAAGTGATCTCCGCCCCCATGCGGAAACATCACATTGCAGCGAATGTCGCCCGAGCCGGGGAAGGCCAAGGCGACCTCCTGCGCGAAGCCGGCAAGCACAGTCTGGAACACCGTTCGGTCTCCATAAACCGCCTCCAGCTGGCCGACGGGATCACTTAGCATCGCCTTGGGGTCGCCGAAACGCCTCAGAAAGAAGCTCTGCGTCTCCCGTTGACCGTCATTGTACAGACCGCGCCGGCGGAGAGAGCTGAGGTTGAAGTCAAGGGTTCGGATGTCGGGCGCGATCGGAACCTCGACGTGCATGAGGCGGCTCGAGGTTCCGCGCAGGAGCGCGTCCCCACTCTCAAGCGCTGTCTCCAGCATGTCCATAAGAAAGCCGCGGACGCCGGTGTCCGCGGGGTTTCCAGTTGGAAGCTGCGTGGTGAGATCGAACGCAACGAGCGGAAAACCGTCACGGTCACGCTCGGCGTCAAACAGCCATACGGGCAAGTTGCTTGCCAGCCCTCCGTCAACGAGCGCCGCGCGATGCAGCATCACGGGCTGGAACAGGAAGGGGTAAGAACAGGAGGCGCGGACTGCGGTCAGTACGTTGCGTGTGGGGCTGTCCGGCACGTCGCCCATGACCACGCCCCTGCGAGTCTGCAGGTTCGCGGCGACGACGCGAAGCGGCTTGCACCCCAGGTGCTGGAGGTCCGCAAAGGTGATCTCGGCAGAATTCTCGAGCGATCGATGCTTGCGGACAATGAACTCCCGCAGCTTGGCTTCGAGCCGCGCGCCGGAATAGACGCCCCGGGCGGTTAGGACTTCACGGATCTTTTTACGCGAGGATAGCCAATTCGCGCCGACCTTCATGCCGCCGAGCAGGGAATCGATGGCAACCAGCTCATCCACCATCCCGCCCCAGAACGACAGTCCGACGCCGTTGTCGTCCAGCAGTTCGTCGAAGTTCAACTCGTCGCACATGACGCCCAGTAGCTCGTCTGGGGTGTAGCCGATGCTGGCCAGCAGCGCGACAATGCTGCCGGCAGAGGTGCCGCCATAGCCGACAAACTCGACGTTCACCTCGGCCGCGCCCTTCAGGCACCCCGCGAGCGCGGCGCCCTTAACGCCGCCGCCGTCCAGAACAGCGTACGCCTTCATCGCTCAACCTGATCCACTCT
>RXIY01000080.1:5020-14101 GCA_003963405.1 Hyphomicrobiales bacterium | reverse complement strand
TCGGTTGCGGGCGGCGACGAGATCGTCCCTTGCGAAAACGTCCCGCTCGAAGATGCGCGCGTAGACGCGAAGCCGCCGCCCGCCAAGCGTGGCCGACATGAGCCCGTCCTTGCGCGTACGGTCGTCCGGATGAACGAACCGCCCCTCGTAGCAGCGGGTCGGCTGCCACTTTGCGTCTTCCGATCGCGCGAGGCCTTCGGCAGTCTCAACGGGCAAACTGCCGATGAGCCGGGTCCACTGCCGCTTGTGGTTTTCGAACTGCAGGCCGGTCTGGATGCGGCTAGCGAAGTAGTTGCTGCTGCCCGTCAGGGTCACCTCTGGCGCGAGGATTGCGGTGAGCCGGAGCCGGCCGACCAAGCATCCTCGGTCAACCATCGTGGCCGGGAGGGCGATATCGCGCCAGTAGTAGTAGGCGCCCGCCTTCATCCGCGCCTTCCACGCTAGGACGACCGAACCCTGCGGGCTTTCCCAAGGCGCTGCATGAGTGATCGGGCTGCCGAACCCGAGCTCATGGTGGAAGGCGCCGAGGTCGCCGGCCCCGATCAGGATCGCTTTCACCAAGTCGGGATTCGGATCTTTCAAATGCCGCCATGTGTGGGCGGCGAGACGCGACACCAGCGGAGCCGCGTAACTCGATCCTACCAGCACGCTGCCGTCCGGCAGGCCATGATTTGAGAACCAGCTCAGCTCTGGCTTCAGCATGTTGTCCGGGCCGAGCCCGGTGCGGCATGCGGGACAGGCTCCGGCTACCCGGCCTCGACGGTCGTGCTGACGACCTGTTACCACAATAGCCGCCTCGCAGTCGGCCGGCGGGGAGATGCGGCACTCATCAGTGTCATCCCGGTTGCCGGCTGAGATCACCAGCGTGTTGCCGAACCGCCGAGTGATCTGGGCTAGGGCGTGGGCGAGCGGACTGACGTCGAAATCGTCGCAGGCTTCTGCAAGATTAGCGGAGATATTCCACACCCTCGTATCGGGGTGGTTGGCCATCGCGCTGGCCACGTGCCGCAGGAACTCGCTCGGATTGAATGACCAGGGCTTGCCGGCTGCTGCGACCGCCTGGACCACCCCGACCCGGCACGGCATGGCCGGCAGGCGCAGGCCGTTGCCCCACCGTTCCGCCTCAACGATCAGCGAGGCGACATGTGTGCCGTGATCGCGGGCGGCGTAGCGATCCGGAACGAGCGACGTTTCGCTCCAGGCGGTCGCACGCTCGTACCGTCCAGGAAGCAAACCTCCGTCAACCACGCCGACGATCGGCGCACCGCGCACGTCGGGCGGATCCTGGCGCGGCAGGCTAATCTGCGCGGCCCGCGTCGGCACGAGCGGCTGTACCGGGTCCCACTTCACGATCGACCCGGATGCGACAAGCCGCCGAAGCATATCGACCGACGAGCACGCCACCGTCACGAAGTAACCGCGCTGATCGACGATGGCGCGAAGCGCGTCGGCCGAGACGGGAAAGGCCGGCGTGATGGGCAAGAGTGGGCCAAAATCAGACTCGGCTTCAGTGTCGGCATCGTCTTGCTCGTCGCCGGCCTCATACCGCAGCCGCTCGTAAATCATATCACGGCTGAGCTCGTTGACCAGTTCCTCCCTCGCCGCTTCGGCGCGGAACGGAGCCGGCGCGCCCAGGAAGAGCCGCGCGGTGCCGTCGAGCACCGTCGCGCGGCTCCAAAGCGCCTCAAAGTCCTCCTCCAGCAGGTCACTGACGAGCAGCGAGACGGACTTGATCCGGGAGACGTCGACTTTCGTTGCGATCGGGAGACGATCGCCGCTCAAACGTTGCGCGAGCCGCTTCAACGCGGCGGCGTTTACCTCCGCCAGGTAGCCGCGGCGCCACGGCGCAACGAGTTCGGCTCCGTAATCAACCGAAAAGAGGTCGCGGGGCGTGTAGCTCGGCGCAGCCGACTTGTCGTCCATCGTGACCCGGACGAGAACTCTATCGGCCTTAGCACAACGCTTTAGCTTCGCGCTGCCGGCCAGCTCTCCGAACGACTTGATGAGCCGCTTGCGGCGACGCTCGAAGTGCTCCTCGCGAATGTCTTTGGCGCCCTTGCCACCGCCGGGAGCCGGTTTTGGCTGGGGTGGTGCGACGAGCGTCAGAAGCGGGTTAAGGACGGGCCGATGCACCATCGCGCTTCTCTCCTTCCAAGTTCACCCGCTCATCAAGCGCGTGAACATACTCATCCACTCTTTGACGGGACACACCGACCAGGCTGGCCATCTGAGCCCGGGTCATCCTGAACGGCAGCAGCGTACCGACGAGTCGCCGACGCTCTTCTCCGATCAGGGGGCGACCCGTTGGGACCGTCAAGGCGCCCGACCGGCTGGCCAGCACGCACCGAACCAAGTCGTCGACCGCAACCGGTGCATCGCCGATCACCGAGGCGCGGCGTGCGCCGAGCGCAAGCTCGCGAATGTCGGCGGGTGACAGGCCATCGGAGATCGCGCCGAGCAAATCGCCCAAGTCTGACCCTTCGTGGATAGCAAGGAACAGCTTCCATAGCTCAGAGCGGAGCTCCGCCCCTGGCAGCTTCATCTCGATGCGGTAAGGAAAGCGCCTCCAGACCGCCGGGTCGAGCAGACCTGGATGGTTCGTCGCGGCAATCACGACCGTTTGGTCATCGAGATCGTCCAAGCCTTGAATCAGCGTATTGACCACACGCTTCAGCTCACCGATCTCACGCTGGTCGTCACGCATCTTCGCAATCGCGTCGATCTCGTCCAAAAACACGAAGCCCGAGTGCTCCGAGACGTAATCGAAAATGCCCCTGATGTTCTTGGCCGTGTCGCCGAGCAGAGAAGAGATGGTGGCATCGAGACGCGCCACCTGGAAGGGCTTGTTCAGACGACTGGCGATGTGACCTGCAAGTAGTGTCTTCCCGGTACCTGGAGGTCCGCACAGAATCAGCCGAAGGCTCGATTCGATCCCGGCGCGCGAAAGCCGCTCGGCGTGAGTCGCGTCTTCGATGAACCGGGTCACGATGGCCTCGGTCTCGGCCTCCAAGAGAATCGGTGTGCTCGGAAGAGGATTTTCGTCCACGAGCGGCAGCCGGCTCCGCCCGTCCAAGGGGAGCTCCTGGACATGGCCTGAGGTCCGGAGTGGGGCTGAACGGCGCCGGAGCACGCCGCGGAGGCGAGTGGCGTGCTCGGCCTGCCCATCTTCTGAGAAGCGGCGCACGAGCTGCGAACCCGCACGACGCAAAGCCGAATAGTCCGCCCCCATCGCGGCCTCGACGAGTCCGATGATGGTGTCCGCGTCCTCGGCGGCGATTCCGCAGTCGTCCGCCCGCTTGGTTTCGCCGTCCAGTTGCTTCGCCTTAACCATTTCCAACCACCCGCAATCCCTTGACCCCCCTTATGCAAGGAAGTATGCCTTTCTGGCAAGGGAAATGATCATCGAGAAGTCATGTCATCCGGGTCTGAGCAACAGAATCCATCTTTCGAGCAAGGGGCGACCGATGCTGACGCGAGCACCGCGGCCGATGCACGCCGCCTTGCGCTTGAGATCATCGCCACCCTCGTCAATATCAAGAAGACGGCCGCGGATCAGCTGCTGCGGAAGGCTGGCGTGCCCGACGACTTGATCCGCCGCTTCCTCACCGAGCGGGACCCAGCCACGGGAGAGAAGCGGTCGAAGCGTGAGGCCGGCGCCATGGTCCTTGAGGAACTCACGCGGGCCGGAGCCGACGCCGTCGTGGTACGCCGGTTGATCGCGATCGCAGCGGAGTGGGAGGGATTTCACCTCGCGCAGGACGAATACAAGGCTCGAGCGGTCGTGCAGAAAGCCCGCGAGGTTTTGGGCGTGCTTGCTAAAGCGGATGCTCGCGAGCGAATTCTACAGGAGCAGCGAGCGCGCGAGAACGAAGGGCGGCGCCGAAGAGAGCGCGCCCTGGTGCTCCAGCAGCAAAGCGACCTCCTTCTCGCCCAGTTCGATCAAGCCTCCATCGACGAGGATGTTCACAAGCGGGGTTACCTCCTTCAGGACCTCCTCAACCGGCTTTTCGACCTGCATCGCTTCCCGGTCACGCGCGCCTTTCAGCGCAACGACGGCGGGGAGCAAATCGACGGCGCGTTCGAGCTCGAAGGTTGGCACTACCTAGTCGAGTGCCGGTGGCGCGCGAAGCTCGCAGACATCCGTGAGGTCGACGGCCTTCTTGGGCAGGTGAGGCGGTCCGGCCGGCAAACGATGGGCCTCTTCCTTTCGATCAACGGCTGGTCTGAGCATGTGGCCGGCCTCCTCAAACAGAATCCTGACAAGAGCATCCTCTTAATGGAAGGCTATGACCTTCGCTCCGTGCTGGCTCAGCAGGCGGACTTGCGAGAGCTCATGAAGGCCAAAGTTCGTGCCCTGAACCTCGACTCCGAACCCTATTTCTCTGTGGCGCGGCTGGTGAAATAGCGGCCTCGGCGATCAACCTGCAGTCGAAGCGCTGTTCTCGCCCTTCGCGACCGTCATATGCGAATTCCATCGGAAAGCAAAGGTGGTGTCCTTGCGCTTCTAGGAATGGATCGCTCCCGGGATTGCACCTGCCTGCCTGGGTATCGCGAGCGATTTGCCGACGCGCATTACAAATCAAGCCTTCGGGCGCAACTCTTGGGGGATCGCACGCCGATGTACATCGAAAAGCTCTTTTTGACCGATTTCCGTTGCTTCGGACCCGCCCCGACAACGATCGACCTGACCAGCGGTCTCACCACTTTTGTCGGCGTCAACGGCGCGGGAAAAACGGCCGTGATGCAGGCCCTGCAGCGCCTCTTCGGCGTAACCGGTGACCAGCGACGACTGCGGCGCCAGGATTTCCATATCCCTTCCACCGAGCTTGTTCCGCCGTTGCAGCGAAACTTCGTGCTGGAGGCCATCATCGCCTTCCCAGAACTCGACGGCGACCGCGCCGGCGGGTCGGCGATTCCGGAATTCTTCCACCAGATGGCCGCCGACGAAGCGGGCAAGCTTAAATGCCGCCTTCGTCTCGAGGCGACGTGGACCGATGACGGATCGCTCGAGGGGACGATCGAGCAGAAATACTGGGCGATCAGAACTTTCGGGCAATTCACCGACGCCGATTGCACTGAGCTCAAGGCGACTGATCGAGCCCGTATTCAAATGATCTACGTTCCAGCGACGCGGGACGGCGCCTCTCAAGTGACCGCCTTTCTGCGCGGGAGGCTCTGGCGCGCGATCAACTGGTCGCAAGGGGTCCGAGACACGTTCACCGATGCCGGCTCGACCCTGAACGGCGCTTTCGCTGGCGAACCCGCCGTCGATGTGATCGCCGCGGCCGTGACGCGCCGGTGGCAGGAGGTGCACACGGCCGGGACCGACACAACGCCGCTTTTCCGCCCGATCGACCTGCGCTTCCAGGAATTCATCCGCAAGGTAGAGGTGGTCTTCCGGCCGGACGAGGCCGGCCGGGAGCGCGCCCTCGATGACCTGAGCGACGGCCAGCGTTCGCTCTTCCACCTAGCAATGACGGCGGCAACGCTCGATGTCGAAGCCGGAATTGTCGCCGATCCCGCCGCAGCGGGTTTTCAGGAGGGCGGCGTGCCACTGCCAGCCCTCACGCTCATCGCTGTCGAGGAGCCGGAGAACAATCTCGCCCCATTTTACCTCTCCCGGATCGTCCAGCAGATCAGGGATCTGACGAAGGGGCCACGCGCCCAGGCTCTGGTTTCCAGTCACTCTCCAAGTATCCTCGCCAGGGTCGACCCGACGGAGGTCAGGCACTTTCGGCTCGATCTTCATGATCGCACTGCCCGCATCCACCCGATCAACCTTCCGGCAGGCGGGGAAGAAGCGTCGAAATTCATCCGCGAGGCGGTGCGTACCTATCCGGAGCTCTATTTCGCACGCTTTGTCGTGCTCGGGGAAGGTGCTTCCGAAGAGGTGGTTCTGCCGTGTCTCGCTGAGACGTTGGGCTTCGACATCGACCGCTCCTTCGTCGCAGTCGTTCCGCTTGGCGGGCGGCACGTGAACCACCTTTGGCGGTTACTGACGGACCTCAACATCCCATATGCGACCCTGCTTGATCTTGACTGGGGTCGCGCCGGCGGGGGGTGGGGCCGTGTCAAGACCACTTGCGAGCAACTGCTCGCCGTTGGTGTTCAGCCCGCACAGCTGTTCAATCCCAATCTCAATGCTGCTGGCCCCGTCGCAACTATCGCGGGCTTTAATGCGCTTGCCCAGGACAATATCGCCGGCCTCAAACAGTGGATCGGTTGGCTCAACCAGTTCCACGTCTATTTCTGCACGCCGCTCGATCTCGACTATTCGATGCTGCAGGCCTTTCCGGCCGCCTATCAGGTTATTGAGCCGGGTCGGCAGGGGCCCTCGCCGTTGGGCGACCCTCGCACGGCGGTGCTCGGGGACGATGGTCTGCCCAATCTCTATGGACCACCCCAGGACGCTTTGCTCCGATGGTATCGCTATCTGTTCCTCGGTCGGGGCAAACCGAGCACACACGTCCGCGTTCTAAGCAATCAGGATCCCGCCGTTCTCGCCGCCGGCGCGCCACCGGAGTTACGAGCACTCCTATCATCGATCGCCGCCCGCCTCACCCGGGCGGCACCGGCAGGTGCCTGACCATGCGTCTTGTTCGGCCCGAAGACTGGCGCCCGCGTGGCATCGACGATCTAGAACCGGCTGCTTGGAACGCACTCCGGCACGGGGGCTCGGCGTGCGTCGTCGCGGGTCCGGGTGCCGGCAAAACCGAGTTTCTGGCGCAGCGTGCCGTCTATCTCCTCGAGACGGCAATCTGTCGCGCGCCGCATCGGGTGCTGGCGATCTCCTTCAAGACCGACGCGGCCAGCAATCTTGCCAAGCGCGTCCGGCAGCGCTGCCCTCCGGAGCTCGCCGAGCGCTTCGTGTCGCTCACGTTCGACTCCTTCACGAAGAGCCTTGTTGATCGGTTTCTCAATGCCATCGCGACCGACTGGCGCCCCACTCGGCCATACGACATCGCTTTCCCGAAAACCTGGCAGGTGGAGGAATTTCTGACGCTTTCCCGCCTCAAGGCGCCACAGCATTGGCAAGCCGACATCGCAGCTTTCAGTGCAACGGATTTTGAATCGCGTGTGGTCGGCAGCTACCGCCTGCCTATGGTGCTTCAGCAGCCGCAAAATGCAGCCGAGTTCGCCATTGCCCGCTGGTGGGCGACACAATTGCGGCCGGGCCACCCGTCCTCCCTCACCTTTGTCAGCATAAATCGCCTCGCCGAACTCCTGCTGCGCGCCAATCCACATATCCGCCGCGCGCTCGTTGCCACCTACCCCTTTGTCTTCGTCGACGAATTCCAGGACACGACCTACGCGCAGTACGACTTCCTGCTCTCGGCCTTTTTTGGCGGACAGACGATTATCACTGGCGTTGGCGACGACAAACAGCGGATCATGGTGTTTGCCGGTGCTCGGAGAGACGCCTTTCAACGGTTGCAAGCCGATTTCGGGGCGGAGCGTTTTCCACTCCTCTTTAATTTTCGTTCGTCACCAGATCTCGTCGCCATCCAGCATGTGGTCGCTCGCGCCCTTGATCCGGATGCGGCCCCGACGGTCGCTCAAGCAGCGCGGCAAGTCGATGGCGACGTGGCGCAAGTCTGGTGCAGTCAGACCAAGGCAGCGGAGGCCGCTTATCTCGCACAATGGCTCGCCAATGACATGTCAACCCGCGGACGTTCGCCGCGCGACTACGCGCTCCTCGTCAAACAGAAATCCGACGATTATGAGCGCGAACTCGCGGGAGCCTTCGCGACCCGCGGCCTGCGTATTCGAAACGAGAGCCATGCTCTCGGAAAAACGTCGCTTCAGGATCTGCTCTGTGACGACGTTTGTCGTCTGGCGATCGCGATGTTTCGCCTCGGCTCGACCCGCCGCGCGCCGGCGGCCTGGCAGTTGGCCTCGTCTTCGGTTCTAACACTCCGCGCCACCACCTGCGACGACGAAACAACTGCAGCCAAAGTCGAGGCGGACTTGACCGTCTTCCTCACCACCCTGCGAACTGACATGGCCGCGACGGCTCCCTCGCGGAATAGCGCCGCTGATTTCGCCAAGAGGATCTTCGAATATCTCGATCTCGCGGCCATCGGGCGAACCTACACCGAATATGGCGTGGGCGACCACCTCGCGATCATCCTCGAGGCCTTCTGCTTGCACTTCTTTGCTTCGGCCGACGGTGCCGCCGACTGGACGGCCTGCCTCGATGCATTCGAGGGCGTCAATCAGATTCCCATGATGACCGTCCATAAGAGCAAGGGGCTGGAATATGACACGATCGTCTTCGTAGGCCTCGACGACAGAGCATGGTGGGCTCACGTCCCCGGCGATCCCGAGGGCGTGGCCGCGTTCTTCGTCGCCCTCTCGCGAGCCAAGCAGCGGGCCATCTTCGCCTTCTGCCAACAGCGTGGGGGGCGAAACAATGTCGCAGAACTCTATGAGCTTCTCACTGACGCCGGCGTCCCGGAGATCGCCATATGAGCGACGCGGCCGACCTCGCGGAGCAGATCGCGGCGATGCATCTGCCGCTCCTCGGCAAGGCGAGGCCCCCTCGCGCCCTTCGTCAAGATGATCCCGATGTCGTCGATAAGGGGGCGGGCCTCGGCGAAGGAGCCTCCCGATCTTATGTCCCTGCGGGGATGTGAACGCGCGCCCTCCCGAAGCTCAGGGGTCTGGCCGCGCTCGCCGGAAAAGGTCGCGACTCCGTTCTATATCTTGCGCAGTGGTATTGCCTGATCCAGACCGTTCTCGGCGATCTAATGGCATTGACGAAGCTGAACTTCAACGGCGCGACTTTTCCAGATGGGCTGCCGGTCACGTTGCGCTTCGCGGACCTGGTGGGCGGCAACGGAGAGCGCTTGCGCGCCTCCGTGAGCATCAGCGCTTCCTAACCCGAATTTCTCAACGAGTTCTGACTTTCGACAGGATGGAATCTACCGAGGGGCCCCTTTTTTCCTTGTCGCTCATCGAGAGATCTGGGACGACCTTCAGCGCGTACCGCTCGGCCAGTGCGTGGCGTTAAGTGAACGGGGTGGCGAGAGATCGGAGTTCCCACACGCGCGCAAAATCGACACCCATCGTTGTCGGCAC
>RXIY01000080.1:0-4970 GCA_003963405.1 Hyphomicrobiales bacterium | reverse complement strand
GCCGAGCGTCGCCCAAACGGGGAAATTGTCGTGAAGCAGCGACGCTACCCAAGCCGTTTCGAACCCTTCCGCGAGCCCGATATGCTCGGCAGCGGGCGCAAGGCGCAGAAGCCCATCGCTAAGCGGCCCGATCGCGCGCCGCGGATACGGCACGTCGGCCTTTCTAAGCCCGGAAGGATCGAGAAAGGTCAACTGAACCGCGACGATTACGCGTGAGGGCGCTTGCACGGCTGCGATAAGGCACGGAAAGCGCCGCGTTTCGTCATAGCGATACGAGGGAAGGAAGCGAATGGTAGGCGGCGGAGTTGGCGGCAAACGGCGTGAGCGAAGATAGGTCTCGGCGGGCGTGCGGGCGACGGGAAGCGCCGCCTTCCAAAGTTTTTGCGCAAGGGCGGACGTGGTCTTCGATTTCGTCGCAGGTCTGTAAAGGGTTCGGGTTTCCAAGCAAGGCGTGGGGCCGTGGTCCGGAGCGAGCGCGTTCAATGCAGCAATAATGTCGCGAGGTTTGCAGCCGGCGAAGCAATGGAAGACTAGCGCACGTTTGCCGTCGGAGACGCTGAGCGACGGACGGAGATCGCCGCGCCCCTTGCCGTGCCCTTTCACGGGGCAGGAGCATAGGTAGCCGCCTCCCTCGGGCTTTCCGCCAAGCATTTTGGCTATTTTCGCGGCGTCGAGGTTCATCGCGTGGATGGGTCAATTGGCTTTCTGGTAGGCGTTTCTAAGGATGGCAGAGGGGTGAGGCAGATCGGGCGAAGCCCAAAGGCCGCGCCTGTTTTTCTGCGCATCGCCCTCTGCAACGGCGTATTGGAGGTTCAGGGGTTTCCCGCGGGGATCGGTGGCGGCGAAGGCGAAGCCCTGCGTGATGAGGATCGTGCCGAGGTCGAGCGTTTGAGCGCCGATATGGGCGGCGCAGACGGCGAAGGTGACGGAGCCCGACTGTGCAAGCGCCGTGCATCGAGGTTTGGCGTCCTTGATCAGGGCGGCGAAATAGGCAATCGAGGCTTCTCCGCAATCGCGTTTTATGCCGGCAGCATTGGTGAAGGTCGTCCCGCGAATGCAGGACTGGACCGCATAAAGCCGGAAGGTCTGCTCGCCTTGAGTCCAGGTGTCTCCCGTGTGGAATTGCACCCCCGTCGACGGGACGTCGAAGACGGGAAGCGACGCATTCTTTGGCGCCGGAGCTACTGGAACAGCTCCGTCCGATGAGCCCGCCTGTTGAGCGTCGGCAGTCGAGGCTGCGATCACCGCGAACGCGCAGAGTAGTGGTCCGCGAGCAACGCCAAGGCGGGCGAGAGGCATGCGCTGAGTGCTCCTACGCGAGATTTGCTGGTAGCGAAACCGGCGCATTGCCCGGAGACGGCGGAATGACGCCGCCGGGCGTGGTCCCGCCGCCCGGGCAGTTGGTTCCGCCGTCGCCCGAGCCGTTTGAAGCGCTGCACGTCGCTGCCGCCTGGTTGATCTTGTTTTGGATCGACTGTCCCCAGGAACAAATGCTTTGGTTGTTTCCGTCGAGATTCGCGCCGCCATTGGCAAGCGTTTGGCCGGTAGCTCTGACTCCGCCATTGCCAATCGACGGGCAAGCGCCGCCGTTCGCCTGCATGAAAGCGAGGTCGTTTTTGCAAATCAGAGGGCCAAATTGGAAGCAGGCCGCGAGCATCCCGGCGGTTACCGGGGTTCCGTTGACACTGCCGCTGTTGGAGAGCTTCTGATAGGCGCCGCTGGTATTGGAGTTGCCGACCTGTTGCGCCCAAATGCAGACCTGCTGCTGAGCCGAAAGATTCAGGTACTCGCTTGGCGAGGAGCCGGTGTTCGTAAGATTGGAGCGTGTCAGCTGCAATACGCCGAAATTGTTCCCGTTCGAAGCGCAGGTGTTGCCACCGGACTCGGCGATCGCCGCGCCGCCGAAATTGCAGGCGTTATTTTTCAGCGCGTTGTTCGCCGAAGGGCAGTCTTGTATGTCTTGGGCGACGTCCGATGCGCTGACGGTCTGACAATCCGCGAACGCAAGCTCAGGACCTGAGAGAACGACTGCAATCGCAGATGCAAGGAGTGTTGACGCTCTCATTTGCTCATTCCGATACAGAGCTATCTCACGACGACCATTTGAGAGAGTTCTGTCCTCTCGTTTCCATCGACGTTCGCGAAGGTGATTTGATGGGTCTGCGGATTGTAAATCGCGATCGTCGCTTTCCTGGCGTTTTGAGGAGCGTCTGCTTCGGAGACGGTGACAAGTAGGTCGGGGATATGGCCGAGGACTTCGAGCTTCCCGCCTGAAAGGCTCGCCACCCGCGTGGGACAAAAAAGCAGGTTCGGAACGCCGCCAGCGTTGGCGCAGTTGTTGCTGATGACGGAGACGACGATCTGCTTTCCTTCGGCCTTGAAGCTCGTGGTGTAGACGACCCCGACGAGCGGCTTATCTGCGCCGCCCGGCGTCGACTGCAGATATTTGCGAAATTTTAGCATCTCCGGAACCTGATCCGACCAAATGCGCGCCTGCACATTCGTGTCGGTCAGTGAAAAAGTCTGCGCCAGGAGACGATGCGAGATCGCTTGCTCAGCGCTGGCGGAAAGCGGGGCGAGCATCGCGAGAATGAGGGTGGCGCGCATGAAAAGCTCCTTCGCATGATAGGCCTGAGCGATACGAAAGGCGGGGACGGGCGCCGGCGTCAAAGACGCGAAGCGCCGGCGGAAAAGCAGAGGGTCCGCCTGCGGAACCTGCTTTTGCGCTTGACGCAATAAGGCGGGCGGCCGCGCCATAAATCGCAGCGCTAGGCTCAATGGCGAAGACAGGTGGCGGCGTTCAGACATTGGCGGTGCTCCGGTGAGCTTGGCGCTATTTCGTGGGGTGGAGAGGCACGGCTTGAGCGCATCGGGGGATTTCCACATGCGAAACCGTATAGCGGATTTTGAACGTGCGCGCGGCGACGTCATATGAGACTTCCGTGCGCGTGGCGGAGGAGTCTTCGATGGGCGCTTGCGGCTGCTTTTCGAGAAAGCAGGCGGCCCCGTCTATCACGAGTGCGTAGCGGTCCGCCTCGAACATGGCGAGCCGCATCGGACAAACTTTGATTTTCACGCCCACCGCCGGGGAGGGGTATTCGTCCGTGCAAACATTGGGCGCGTCGAGCACGGTCAGGGCGGCGAGCTTGGTTTGGAAGTTGATCGTGAAGTGCCATTCCGACGCGCCGGGATTGCCGACGGCGTAGCTGAGCGAGGGGTCCGTGAGCGGATGTCCCGGAACGGGCGCTGGCAGCGGCTTCGAATTGCTCTCGTCGAGCCGATCCTGCCAGATCGACGCGTAGGACTCGGCTTCTCCCCGCGGAAGGCGAAGATCGGAATAGGCGACCGGGCGCCATCGCTCCGGGTCCGGCGTGAAGGATTCGGCCGAGACCGTCGCGGGCGGCAGGACAAGCCCAGCCGCCATGATCGACGAGAGCAGCGCGCGCATCAGCGACGCCCTATGAAAGGCCGGAGAACTCGCATAACGGCCCGAAACATTCCGCGGGCGGCAAAATAGATCGCGGCGAAGAGAACGACCGTCGGAAGCAGCACCAGCAGCGCCGAACCGTTGGGGCGCAGCGGGGTTTGCGCCTCCGGAAAGAAGGCTGCGTTCAAAATGCGCTCGATAGGATAGAGAATCGCACCGACAAATTGGACAGGAAGACTGTTGAGCCAATCGGCCGCCAACGAGACGACAACCACCAAGACTCCTAAGACGATCAGAAAGGGGAACGCAGGCCGAATCGGTTCAATGAAGACGTACTGGCTGTCATGGAGATGCTTCATGGCGGCGCTCTCACTCGGACACTTGCGGGGACGCTTCCGATCGCTCGTGACGTTCCAATTTCATTCGCTTCCATATCGCAGATTTTGGCTGTTGCCAATTTATTATATTTTGTTAAGAGGGAGTCGCTCACCAGGGAATCGCCCCATGCGCATTGCGCTCCTTGTCATCCTCTGCGTTCTTCCCGCAATCGCGGCCGCCGACGAGCGAAAGCCCGCGCCAGGGGCAGCTTTAAGGGTCGCCTTGGCGCCGGGATCAGGTGCGCCACGGAGCTTGCCGACAGAGCCTGTCGAATCAGGAGCCTGCGCGGCCGAGATGGATTCGCAAAGCCTGCGAAGCCTCGTCCAAACCGAGGCGCGGAGCGCAGGCATTGACGAGAAGCTTGCTCTCGCAATTTTCGATCAGGAGTCATCAAGCGGCGCCAATCTCAATTCCCCGAAGGGCGCGCGCGGGCCAATGATGCTCATGCCGCAGACCGCCGCCCAGTATGGGGTCAAGGACATTTGCAACCCTGTCGAGAATGTCCGCGGGTCGATGCTGTTCCTCAAGGACCTCGTCGTCCAGTTCCAGGGAAACATGATGCTCGTCGCCGCCGCCTACAACGCCGGCAGCGAGCGCGTCATCCAAGCGAAGGGCGTGCCGACGAACTCGGAAACGGTTCGCTACGTGGCCGCCGTGACCAACCAATATTACGGGCTTGGCGATTTCTCGGCGCGGCGCGGAAAGCGCGGCGCCGAGACGAGCCGCAACGTTCAGGAAGCGTCAGCAAGCGAGTCGCCGCCAGCCGGAATGAGCCGTTCGGCGAAAGACCAGGAGTGGATCGGCGGGTCGGTTCTCTACGTCTCCCCTGACGACGAAGGAGAGAGCAAATGAAGGTTTTTTCGCGCTCTGACGCGATGTTCTTGGGCGTTCTGGTCGGATTGGCGCTGATCACTGGCCCCGATTTGGCGCTGGCGCAGACGGCGACCTTCCAGCCCCTGAACACCGCGCTGACGAGCGTGCTTCAATTCATGACAGGAACCTTCGCGACGACGGCCGCGACCGTCGCCGTAGCCGCCGTCGGCTATCTCGCACTCACCTCGCGCATTCCGTGGTCCTGGGCCTTCTCGGTCATCGTCGGCGTGGCTCTGATCTTCGGCGCTGCGCAAATCGTCCAATCGCTCACGAACGGGCAGGGCTGATGATC
>RXIY01000056.1 GCA_003963405.1 Hyphomicrobiales bacterium | reverse complement strand
GCCGGTGATCTGCTTCAGGGCCGAGTGACGGACATTGGCGTAGTCGCCCGTCGGCGACACCCATTGCTTCGCGTCCTTCTGCAGCGCGAGCAGTTCATCGGAGGACGACGAGGCGGCGGCGGAAGCGGCCGGGGCGGCGGGAGCGGCCGGGGCGGCGGGAGCGGCCGGCGCCATTTTCGCGGCGTCTTCCGGCGAGAGCTGCCACTTCTGGGCGTAGGACTGGCCCGATGTCACAAGCGCGAGGATACAAACTGAAGCCGACAGCAACAGCTTTCGCATAAGCTTTCCCTCCCAAAGACGGTTTTTATCGGCGACCGCTTTGCGGAGCCGGCGCTCTCTTACGTCATTTCAAAAGAGAAAACCAGAGCGGGCAGACAGCCGCGCGCTTGGGATTCGCGCGATTTTCGAGAAGAAAAGACCCCCGGAAGACTTTCCCGGAGGCCCATGATCAAGCTGCCGCTGGCGTTGCGAGGACGAAGATATGATCTCGATCAAACAGCGTGCTTTTTTTCCACGAGGAACCGCAGCCGCGTCGCCGCCGCATCCACCCAGCCGTCGAACAATTGGCGCCATTCCTCGAAGTTGCGTTTGGCCGCGAGCTTTCTCGCGCGCCTCGCGATCTGGCGTGACAGCGGGGCTCCGAGAAACGAGAACGCCCCGTAGCCGCAATCGCACAGCAAGGCATGCGCCTCCCGCAGGGACAGATTGAAAAAGGCCATGCCTTCGCCGACGCTGTCGCCCCTCAGTCCTTCCCGCCGGAATTGCTCGTCTCGATAGGCGACGGCGAGCGGCGACCGGTCGAGCCGCAGCATCAGGCGCTCCCGCCTCGGATAGCACTCCATCGTCGAGAACAGCTTGACCGATTCATGTGTAGATTCGAGCAAGCCCGCCAGACGCTCCAGACGGCGCCGACGCACGGCCCATTCCAAACCATCGGTCCCGAAAACCCGTGCCGTCCCGACAAGCTCTGCAATGGCGCGGCGTTTCATTTTCCGCCTCCCTTTTTGCGGATTTTTCCCCCAACCCGCACAACCGTCGTCGCTCTCCCGGGTTCCGAGAGCGGCAGAGGGGGGCGGCGGAAATGGAAGGGCTGCGCCGCCGCTCTGAAAAGGGAGGACGGAAAATGAGCGTCGTCGACTACGTCGGGGCGGCGGCCGCCATCTGCTCGACGGCAAGCTTCGCCCCCCAGGCCTGGAAGATCATCAAGACCAGGGACACGGGGTCGATTTCCGGCAAGATGTACGCCCTGACGGTCGCCGCCTTCGCGCTGTGGTTATCCTATGGCTTCATGCGCGGCGACTGGGCGCTCATCCTGCCCAACGCCATCTGTCTCGTCCTCGCGAGCTTCATCCTGACGATGAAGCATCTGCCCCAGCGCAAGAAGGAGGCTGTCGCCCATACGCTGGACCCGGAGAGATGAGGCCCTGCGCGCCGGCTTTCAGCGCGCGCCTATCGCCAGGCGGGCGCGAAATCCTTCAGGACGATGTCCCTAATCTGCCCGGCCCAGATGCGGTCGGTCAGGCCCGTGGGATGGCCGTCGCCCGGAATGAACAGGGGCTGGCCCGGATAGGCGGCGGGATCGATCGGCTGGACTTCGGCGACATGCAGGCCGGCCGCGCGAAGCTTCTCCATGATCCGGTCGTTGCCATAGGCCGGACCGAGCCGATAGCGTTCCGAGGAGACATTGTCGGGCAGGTACATGATCAGCGTATCGGCGCCATATTTCTGGCGGGCGAGTTCTCCGGCCCGGGCGAAAATGGCGACATAGAGATCGACGTCAGCCTCCTCGATCGGCGGCTCGCGCGACTCGAAGAAATAGTGGAACATCTCCGTCGAGCGCAGCAGCGCCCGCGCAGCGCCGAAGAGCCCGGACGCGGCCTCCGAGCAGGAGCCGCGATAAACCGGCTTCCCATCCTCGAAAACATAGCGCGGCGCATACCACTGGTTGCGCTCCTTGCAGGAGGTCCGGCCCGCGTGCCAGGGCGCCGTCAGCATGATGAAGAGACGGGGGTCCTTTTTCAGCAGCCCGTCGTGCTCGCCGATCTCCAGCGCGCGCAGGAATTGCTGCGGCCCATAGGCGGTGACGGCGAGATTGAGAACGCGGAAACGGCGGTCGGTCAGATCGGCGAACGCCTGCGGCAGCGTCTCATTGTCATTGAGGCCGGCGCCGAAAGTGATGGAATCGCCGAAAAAGGCGACGGTCGGCCCATCCGCGGCCGACTCCACCTTGCGCGTCAAATTGTCGTCGATGGTGTTGATCACGTCGTACACGACGTCGCCATTGGCCGCGATCTTCTTTTCGTGGATGGGGCCGGGCCGGGCCGGCCGCCAGCCGAGTTCGCCCACGCGCGCCCAACTTCCCCTGTCCTTGTAGGTCGTGGCGAATCCCCCGAGATGCAGCGACACGACCTCGATCAGGCCGAAGCCCAGGGTCAGCGTCGCGCAGAGCAGCGCCATGTCGCGCCAGCGTCCGCGCAGAACGGCGATGAAATAGACGAGCGTGACGAAAACGATCGCGACGATCGACAGGACGACATAGCGGGACGGCTGCACGAAATTGAGCACGCCGAAGACGGCGGCGCCGGCGAGAACGAGAGCCGCGGCTGTTTTGAGGAAGAGAGAGCGCGTCATAATCGGGCCTTGCCTATTTGGAGTCCGCGGCCTTGTCGGCCGCGCCGCCGAATTCTGCGGCCACGTAATCGCGCAGCCGCTCGCCCCATATCCGGTTGAGGAGTCCCGTCGGATGGCCGTCCCCCGGTATGATGAGCCGCTGCCCGGCGTAGGCGTTCAGGTCGATCGTCAAATCCATCACCTTCACGCCCGTGGCGCGCAGGCGCTCCATGAGCGAGTCGTTGGTGACGGACGGGCCCAGATGGTAGCGCGGGTTCGAAAGATCGTCGGGCAAATAGAGAACGACCGTCGGCACGCCATATTTCTGCTTCGCGATCTCGCCCGCCCTGCCGATGATCGCGACATAAAGGTCCATGTCCTGCGGATCGACGGGCTTCTCGCGGCTGCCGATGAAATGATCATAGGCTTCCGTCCAGCGCAGCAGCGTCGTGATCGCCCGCCTGAATGTCGATTGCCGCGAGGCGCAGGAGCCGCGATAGACCGGAACGCCGTTTTCGAGTTCGTAGCTCGGCCCGAACCAGGCGTTGTCCGCCTTGCAGGAGGTGCGGAAGGCGTGCCAGGGCGCGGTCTGAATCACGAAGAGACGCGGATTTTGCGTGAGTGCGGGATAGAGGTCGGTCTCGAGCGCGCGCAGGGCCTGCTGCGGGCCATATCCCGAGACGCCGTAATTCACCACGCGATAGGCGCCTTGGGTCAGATCGGCGAAGATTTGCGGCAGCGTGTCGCCGTCGTTGACGCCCGCGCCATAGGTGAAGGAATCGCCGAAGAAGGCCACGAGCGGGCCCGGCGGCGAATCGACCTTGCGCGTCAGATCGTCCTTGATCGTATAGGTGACGTCGAAGATCACGTCGCCATTTGCCGCCACTTTCTTCTCGTGGATGAGGCCGGGGCGAATCGGGCTGAGGCCGAGTTCGCCCTTGATCCCCCAGCTGCCTTTCTCACGAAAGGTGGTGGGCGAATTGTTCATCCGCCACAGCACGACTTCGACCGCCACGATCCCGAAGGCGAGCGACGCGCAAACCAGGGCCGCATCGCGCCAGCCGCCGCGCAGCACGACGACGAGATAGCTGAACAGAAGAAAGACAAGGGTCACTTCATAGAGAACGAGATGACGGTTCGCCTCGATGAATTCATAGCCCGCCCACGCAAGCGCGGCGGCGACAATGAAGGCGCCAGAAACCTTGAGGCGACTTTTCAAATCGGACATGGAGCGTCGAACCCGGATCGCGGCCCGCCCGTGGCGGGGCCGGCGCCTGTCTGAAACCTGGCGGGAGAGCTAATTCATAGGCGCAAAAATTGCAATTCAAGCCCCGTCGACGAAATATCGAGCGCGGCCAGAGGCTTCGCCGAAGGGCGCGGCGCCTGCGGCGAAACGCCGTGATTGACGCCGCGGCGTCCGCGCGCCACCCTCGACATCCGACAGGAGGCGCCCCGTCATGGGCTCTGTATTGGCAGCCCCTCCGATCCGCATAGGCTGGGAACATTTTCCGCACGATGCGGATCTCGGGGTCAGGGGCTTCGGCGGAACGCCGGCGCAAGCTTTCGAGCAGGCGGCCCTCGCGCTCGTCGCGGCCATCACGGACCCCGCTCTGGTCGAGCCGCGCGAGGCCGTCGTGATCGAACGCGAGGCGCCGAGCCTCGATTTGCTGTTCCTCGACTGGCTCAACGCCCTCATCTACGAGATGGCCGAGCGGCGGATGATCTTCGCCGCCTTCGACATAACGATCGACCGGGGCCGGCTGAGCGCCCGCGCCCATGGCGAGAGGGTCTCGCGCGAACGTCATGCGCCGGCGCTCGAGGCCAAGGGCGCGACCTTCACCGAGCTGGCGGTGTCGGAGGATGCGCCGGGGCAGTGGCGGGCGCAATGCGTCGTCGATGTCTGACGGCCGGCGAGAAGGAAAACCCAAATGGACCTTTCCCGACTGGAAAAACTCTCGGACTCGGCCTGGCGGCTCGCCCCGACGGGGGGCATGCGCGCGCCGGCGATCATCTATGCGACGGAGGGGCTCGTCGCTGAGATGGACGACAAGGTTCTCGAACAGATCGCCAATGTGGCGAAGCTTCCTGGCGTCGTGCGCGCCGCCTACGCCATGCCCGACGCGCATTGGGGCTACGGCTTTCCCATCGGCGGCGTCGCCGCGTTCGACGCGGAGCAAGGCGGCGTCGTCTCGGCTGGGGGCGTCGGCTTCGACGTGTCCTGCGGCGTCCGCACGCATCTCACCGGGCTGACGCGCGACGAGATCCTCGCCGTGCAGGAAGAACTGGCCGCGGCGCTCTTTGAGCATGTGCCGGCGGGGCTCGGCGCCGAGGGCGATCTTCGTCTCGACGATCAGGAAATGACGGCGATGCTCTCGGGCGGCGCCCGATGGGCGGTGGAGAGAGGTTTTGGGCGCCCCGAGGATCTGGCGCGCATCGAGGAGCAGGGTCAGGCCCGGGACGCCGATCCGGCCGAGGTTTCGGAGTTCGCACGCAAGCGGCAACATCGTGAAATGGGGACGCTGGGCTCGGGCAACCACTATCTCGAGGTGCAGGAGGTCGCCGAGATTTTCGACGCCCGGATCGCGGAAGGCTTCGGCCTGAGACAGGGCGAATGCGTCGTCACCATTCATTGCGGCTCGCGCGGCCTCGGTCATCAGATCGGCACGGAGTTCCTGCGCGAAATGGCGGTCGCCGCGCCGGGACTCGGCGTCGCGCTTCCCGACCGGGAACTCGCCTGCGCGCCGATAAAGTCGGAGCTCGGGCGACGCTATCTCGGCGCCATGCGGGCGGCGATCAACTGCGCCCTCGCCAATCGCGAGATCATCGGCCATCTCACGCGGCAGATCTTCGCCCGTTTCTTCCGCCACGGCGAACTCCCGCTGATGTTCGACGTCTCGCACAACACCTGCAAGGTCGAGCGCCACGCGATCGACGGCGCAATCCGCAATCTCTACGTCCATCGCAAGGGCGCGACGCGGGCCTTCGGCCCCGGCGACGAGAGGCTGCCCGAAGCGCTGCGGCCCTTTGGCCAGCCGGTCCTGATCGGCGGCAGCATGGGCGCCGGCTCCTATGTCTTGTCGGGCCTCGCGACGAGCGAAGAACGGGCCTTTTCTTCCGCCTGTCACGGCGCGGGCCGGCGCATGAGCCGCCACGCCGCGACGCGCATGTGGGGCGGACGGCAGATCGTCGACGATCTGCGCGCACAGGGGATCATCGTGAAAAGTCCCTCGATGCGCGGGGTCGCAGAGGAAGCGCCCGGCGCCTACAAGGATGTCGGCGCCGTCGTCGACGCTGCGGAAGCGTCCGGCCTTGCAAGAAAGGTCGCTTTCCTCAGACCGCTGATCTGCGTGAAAGGATAGCGCGCCCTACAGGCGCTCGATGGCGTCGCTCGGGACGAAGGCCGCATGATGCGCGGCGAGGCTCGCACGCGCCGCGGCGAGCGATCCGTTGCGGTCGATCGCACAGCAGGCGTCTTCGACGATGACGGCGTCGAACCCGAGCCGCGTCGCGTCCTCCGCCGAAAAACGCACACAGAAATCGAGCGCCAGCCCGGCGATGAAAACGCGCGTCATGCCGCGCTCGCGCAGATAGCCGGCAAGACCGGTCGGCGTCCTTCCGTCATTCTCGAAGAAGGCGGAATAGGAGTCGATTTCCACATGAGCTCCCTTGCGCAGGATGAGTTGCGCATGCGGGACGCACAAATCCGGATGAAAGTCTGCGCCGAATGTTCCCTGAATGCAGTGATCCGGCCAAAGCGCCTGCTCGCCATAGGGGAGTTGCATCACGTCGAATGGCTGGCGGCCTGCATGTGAAGAGGCGAAAGACACATGCCCCGGCGGATGCCAGTCCTGCGTCAGCGTCACATGCCGAAAGGCGCCCGCGAGGGCGTTGATGCGCGGGATCGCTTCGCCGGCATGCGCAATCGCCAGCGCGCCGCCGGGGCAGAAGTCGTTCTGCACATCCACGACGAGGAGCGCGTCATGCGCGCCAGCAAAGAGCGTCTGGCTCATGAAGCCTCCGGGACGCCGCCGGTGCGGCGATCGACATTGCGCGCCAGCGCCAGCAAGGGCTCGCCAATTTCGACGTCGTAAGTGGCGGCCGCGTCGAGCCGCTGCAAGGAGGCGGGAAGCCGCGCAAGATTGTCGCTGGCGCGCGCACGACTCTCCGCCATCGTTGGCGCGGCGGCGACGCGGCGCCCCTGCCGCATGACGGGAACGAGCAAGGGCTCGCCCGCCACGGCGTCCTGCTCCAGGGAAATCACGTCGCCGCACATGCGGCCATCGGCGCCGAAACGCCGCCAGACCTGCTTGCGTCCCGGCAGCGTCGCCTTGCCAGCCGAACGCTTGCGCTGCGCGACGCCCGCATATTCCTCGAGCTTGTAGGCGCAGTCGAGCGATGGCGCGTCGGCGGAAATCGTGAGGCTCGTACCGATCCCGAATCCGTCGACCGGCGCGCGCGCGTCGAGGATCGTGCGAATGTCGGCGTCGTCCAGGCCGCCGCTGACGAGAATGCCCACCTCCGTCAGCCCGCCCTCGTCGAGAATCGCGCGCACGCTTTTCGACAGGGAGACGAGATCGCCGCTATCGAGCCGGACGGCCTTGATCGTCACGCCGCGCGCTTGGAGGCGCGGCGCCAGCGCAACGAGTTTGCGCGCCGCCGCCGCAGTGTCATAGGTGTCGAGCAGCAGCACGAGATCTTCCGGATGCGTCTGCGCGAAAGCCTCGAAGGCGCGGCTCTCGTCGTCGAACGCCTGGATGAAGGAATGCGCCATCGTGCCAAAGAGCGGCACGCCGAAACATTTGCCGGCGAGCACGGTCGCCGTGCCGTCATAGCCCGCAAGATAGCTCGCCCGCGCCGCCATCAGCCCGGCTTCGGCGCCATGAGCGCGGCGCAGGCCGAAATCCACGAGCCGCCGACCTTGCGCCAGCAGGACATGACGCGCCGCCTTCGAGGCGACGATCGTCTGGAAGTGCAGGATATTGATCAGCCGCGTTTCGACGAGCTGCGCCTGCGGCAACGGCGCGGTGACGCGCAGGATAGGCTCGTCGGGAAAAAAGACCGTCCCCTCCGGCATGGCGTGCACATCGCCGGTGAAGCGGAAATCGGCGAGCCGCTCGAGAACGGCGGGACCGAACATCCCCGAGCGCGCAAGCCAGGCGATGTCCTCGCTCGAAAAGGCGAGGCCTTCCAGAAAGTCGAGCGCCTGCTCGAGCCCCGCCGCCATGAGGAAGCCCCGGCCCGGCGGCAGCCTGCGCACGAAGAACTCGAAAACGGCCGTCTCGACGACGCCATGCGCCAGATAGGCGTCGATCATCTTGAGCTGGTAGAGATCGGTCAGAAGCGGGCTCGCGCGATCCATCCTCTCTCTCTCCGGTTTCAAGATGGTAACGCGCGAAGCTCTGATCCTGCGCGCTCAGCCCGCGAGAGCGGCCGCGGCCTCCTCGACGCCCGGATGCGCGCCGAGCATGGCGTCGAAGCCGCTCACCGCCATCACTTCGCTCACGCTCCCGCGCAGGCCGCACAGCGTCAACGCGCCGCCGAGGGATTTCGCTTTCTTTGCGGCGATGAGGAGCGCTCTCAGTCCGGCGGAGCTGACGTAATCCACCTCTGACAAGTCGATCACGATCTTGTGCGGACCCTTTTCGAGCAGGGCCGCGCATTGCGTCTCGAAGGACGCCGCTGTGCCGCTGTCGATGCGGCTCTTCGGCCTGACCACGAGCAGGCCGTTCGAAACCTCATGGCTCAGATCCATTTTGTCTTTTCCCCGGTGACGGTTATGTAACCGCCGCATATTATTGCGAAGCCGCCGTAGCTTTAGACCCTCTTCCCGCCCGCCGTCCAGCGGAAGAGGCTTCTTCGAGGAGCCGACATGAGCTTGACCGTTGATCGCCCTGCGTCGTCGACGCAGATCAGTCTGATCGAGGAATTTCTGCTCCTGACCCTCGAAGACAGCGGCGGCGAATTCGACAGCGTGCCGGAGATCTATCTCAATTGCGGCATCGCCGGCGCGGCCCTCATGGATCTCGCGCTGCGCGGACGCATCGACGCGGACCTCGGCGGCGTCTTCGCCGTGGACGCCACGCCCACGGGCGACGCCTCCCTCGATCTCGCGCTGGCCGAAATCGTCGCCGAACAGCGGCGTCTCGGCGCGCAGGAATGGATCACGCGCCTCTCGCGCCACGCGCCCGCCATGCGCAAGGCGGCGCTTTCCGCGCTCTGCGCGCGCGGCATTCTGCGCCAGAGCCATCACGCATTCCTCTGGGTGCTCAAGGAGCGCCGCTATCCGGTGGTCGAGGGTCAGGAACGGCCGGAGGCAAAAAAGCGCATCCTCGCCCTGCTCTACAACGACGACATTCCATCGCCCGCCGATGTCGCGCTGACCTCTCTCGCCGACGCGTCTTTCGTCTTCGAGCGCATCCTGACGCCGAAAGAGCTCGAACGGGTCAAGCCGCGCATCCGCCAGATTGCGCGCATGGACCTGATCGGCGGCGAGATCGCGCGCACGGCGCATGAGGTCAATCTGGAGACGCGCGCCGCCGAACGGCGCACGGTCATCGCGGGCCTCGCCGGCAATGTGATGGAATGGTACGATTTCGGCGTCTATGGCTTCTTCGCCGCCGCCATCGGCACGCAATTCTTCCCGTCGCACGATCCCTCGACGTCGCTCATCGCCTCTTTCGGCGTCTTCGCCGTCGGCTTCATCGCGCGTCCGCTCGGCGGGCTGCTCTTCGGACATATCGGCGACCGTCTCGGCCGGCGCGCGGCCGTCGTCAGCTCCGTCATATTGATGATCATTCCGACGCTGCTGATGGCGTTGTTGCCGACCTATCAGCAGATCGGCATCGCGGCCCCTGCCCTGCTGATCCTCCTGCGCCTCGCGCAGGGCCTTGCGGTCGGCGGCGAATATACGACCTCCATGGTGCTGCTCGTCGAAGAGGCGCAGGCGCGCCGGCGCGGCCTCGTCGGCAGCTTCGCCCCCTTCGGCGCGCTGGGCGGTCTCCTTCTCGGCTCGGCCGTGGGCGCGACGCTCATGGCGTTTCTGCCCCAGCAGGCGGCCGCAAGCTGGGGATGGCGCCTCGCCTTCTTCACGGGCCTGCTCATCGGCCTCGTGGTCTTCGTCATCCGCCGCCGCCTGCCGCCCGATCAGGCGATCGTCCAGACCGAGGAGGCGCGCAAATCGCCGCTCACGGACGCATTCCGCACGCAGTGGCGCACGATCTTGAAGGTCGTGGGCTTCACGCTTGGCAATGGCGTCGGTTTTTATCTCTGCTTCGTCTATGTCTCGACCTGGCTGAAGGAGCAGCATCACCTTTCCGCCTCGATGGCGCTGACGATCAACAGCATCGCGCTCTTTCTCATGCTGATCATCACGCCGCTCGCCGGCGCGCTGTCCGACAGGATCGGGCGCAAGCCCGTGCTGATGATCGGCGCGGCGGGGCTCGCGCTGTTCGCCTGGCCGATTTTCCGGCTCATGAGCGTCCCGCATGTCGGGGCCATGCTCGCCGGCCAATGCGCCTTCGCGCTGTTCATGTCCTGCTACGGCGCGAGCCCGGCCTTTCTGGTCGAAGCCTTCCCCAAACATGTGAGATGCTCGGGCCTCTCCATCGGCTATAATCTCGCGCTTTCGGTCTTCGGCGGAACGGTTCCGATGGTGGCGGTCTTTCTCATCAAGGTCACCGGCTACGCCCTCGCCCCCGCCTTTTACCTGACGCTCGCCGCGCTGATCTCCCTCGCCATGGCGATCCTCATCGGCGCTGACGCGGAAGCCGAGGACGCGTCTTGACGCGGAGGGCGTCGGAACGGTTCAGCCTCGCCGCCGCCGACATTCAGACGGCGGTCGCCTGGATCGCCGCGCAAGCCGACGCGCTCGGCGCGACGCAACGACAATCCTTCGGCGCGCAGCTCTGCGCCGAGGAGATTCTCGTCAACGCGATCCGGCATGGAGGGCGCTCCCGCTTGACGCTCTCCGTTATGCTCGAATCCCTTCCGGATCGCCTCCGGCTGACGCTCGAAGACGATGGCGCGGCCTTCGATCTCGCCGCGGCGCCTGAGAGACGAACCGACGCGTCGCTCGATGAGTCCCGACCGGGCGGCTGGGGCCTCTCGCTTGTCCGGCGCTTCGCGGCGCGCATCGACTACCGCCGCACGGAGAGCGGTAACAGGCTCATCCTCGACTTCAGCCGCGAGAGCGACCCATGACCGGCCCCGACAGGAATCCGTCTGAAGGCGCGACACGCGAAGCGATCACAAAGCTTCTTGGATCCGCGCGCGAGATCGACCTGCAACAAGGCGAGACGCTGGTTCGACAAGGCGAACCAAGCGATTCCGCCTTCTTCCTCGACGACGGCGCCGTCGAGGTCTATGCCGAGACTGCCTATGGCGCGGCGCCCCTCGCCACTTTGCACGCGCCCCGCCTCATCGGCGAGATCGGCGCCTTTGCCGGACTGCCGCGCACGGCGAGCATCGCGGCGGCGACGCCCGCGCGCCTGTACGAGATCGATCGCGCGGAACTGCTCGCGCTCGGGCGCCAGTCGCCGGACCTCCTCCTCGGGGCGCTGGAGCAACTCGGCCGACAAATCGCCGCCGTGAACGAGGCGCTGGCGCTTTACGCCAACGCGCTCGCCGCGCTCGAAAAGCGTCAGTTCGACAGCCGCATTCTCGAAGACCTCGACCATCCGCCGCCGGCGCTCGCGGCTTTCGCGGCGGTCTTCCGCCGCTTTGCGGGCGAAATCGTCCACAAGCGGCGCCGCGAGGACGAGATGGCGAGCGCGGCGCTCATCCAGCAGTCGCTCCTGCCCAAGGACGCCGCGCTGAATCGCCTGCGTCAGGATGTCGAAATCGCCGCGCGCATGCGCCCGGCGCGCGAGGTCGGCGGCGATTTCTACGATTTCTTCCTGATCGACGACGACAGGCTGGCCATCGCAATCGGCGATGTGTGCGGAAAAGGAACGCCCGCAAGCCTTTTCGCCTCGGTCGCCGTCACGCTTCTCAGAACGCTCGGCCGCGAGGGGCGGGACGTCGAGGCGGCGCTGCATCGCGCCAATGTCCAGCTCTGCGAGGAGAACGACGCGACGATGTTCGCCACGGTCTTTTTCGGCGTGCTGAACCTGCGCGACGGCGACATGCGCTACGCCAATTGCGGGCATGTCCCGCCGGTTCTGCTGTCGGCGGATGGAACGCTCACGCGACTGAAATCGACGGGGGCGCCTCTCGGCATCGACGCGGGCTGCGCCATAAGGGGCGCATCGCTGCGGATGAAGCCGAACGACAAGCTCGTTCTGGTCACGGACGGCGTCACCGAAGCGATGAACGTCGCCAAAGAGGAATATGGCGACGCCCGCTTCGTTCAGACGGTCGAAGCTGCGGCGCAGGCGTCGCCTTCCGAACTGTTGTCAGCACTTTTCGCCTCAGTCGACGCCTTTGCCGGAGAGGAGGAGCAGGCCGACGACATCGGCTGTCTGGCGATCGAGCGAAAGGGCGGCCAGTAAGCTTTTACTTGCCCCCCATCACGCCCAGCTCTTTGACCTGCTCCGCCAGAATGCGTCCCATGACCTCGTTGCCGCGCTCCGAGAGATGCGCGCCATCGGCGCCGAAGAGGTCGCTTTCGCCACGCATCTTCGCCTCGACGAGATAATCGGACGGCGCCGTAATCGGCGTGAAGCCAGCGTCCTTCGCGGCGTCGACCCAGATGCGGTTGAAGGAGGACTGTTCAATGGGACAATCGACCAGCACAGCCGGAATCGCATCGAAATCCTTGCGGATTTTGGCGAGAAGAAAGCGCGTCAGATCGATCGCCTCGGGATCGTAGGTCGTGGCTCTCACCTCTTTCAGATAGGCGTCCTTGTCCTTCTGCGAGATCATGAGATAGCCGCCGTAATGGTTGGACAGGGAAACCTGCAAGGCTCTGTCGAAGAGCCCGAAGAGCGAGGAGCGAAAGAGCATCGAGCGATAAAGCCGCGCCAGCGTCCCCTCGTGGAAAATGACCGTCTGCCGATCCCTGGCGAGATAGGGCCTGAGCATCCACTGGTTCAACACGACGGATTTATGTTCGAGCTCGAAACTGTTGTTGGCGAAATCATTGTCGCAGAACTGATGCACGAGGAGGGTCGGCGTGTAGAACGCCTTGACCTCCTCCGCCAGCATGAGGCTTTGCAGCGTGCCGTAGCCCCCCGACGCCGCCGCGACGACGTAAAAATCCTCCTGCGGCCGGTTGGTCAGCGCGGCGAGACGACGGACAAAGGCCGCGTACCACATCTGATCGTCGGAAGCGTAAGGCTCTCCCGTATAGGAGTCCCCCAGGACGAGGATTTTCACCGGGGCGTCGCGGTTCGCGCCGAAGGTGCGCGCGCCGTGGGCGTCGGTCGTGAGCGTCACGTCGAATTTTCGGCCGCTCAGCGCGGTTTTTTCCCTGTGATAGACGAGGTTCTTTTTCAGTCGCCAGCCGAGCTTCGGATCGAGCTCGTTTACTCCGGTCGGCGAAAGACGCGAGATCGCCACATCCAGGCCGACGACGGCGGCGCCGAACAAGGCCGCGCTGAAAATGAAGGCCGCGATCTTCACGCCCGGCGAAATAGTTTTCTGCATCTTGACCTTGTCCCCAGGCGCCATCCGCGCCACGCGGGACAGCTTTTTGAAATCGGCCGGAAACTGCCCCAATTCAGCAACGCGGACAAGTCCAAGCCCAGGCCGGGCCCTTCGATGGAAAGACCTTGCCGCGCCCGGCGCTATTTAGCTTTCATAAAGCAGACAGACCTCCAGCCGGAAAGGACCGGATATGGGCGCCTCGCGTTACCACAAATCGAAAATCGGCGGGCGTGAGCTGCAGGCGGAAACGCTGATGCTCAGCTATGGCTATGACCCGAGCCTTTCGGAGGGGTCCGTCAAGCCGCCGGTTTTCCTCACCTCGACATTCGTGTTCAAGACCGCCGAGCAGGGCCGCGACTTCTTCGATTACATGGCCGGACGGCAGCCAATGCCCGTCGATGCGCCGCCGGGGCTCGTCTATTCGCGCTTCAACCATCCAAATCTCGAGATCGTCGAGGATCGCCTCGCCATTCACGAGAAGGCCGAGGCCGGGCTCGTCTTCGCATCCGGCATGGCGGCGATCGCCACGACGATGCTCGCTTATGTGCGGCCGGGCGAAATGGTGCTGCACAGCCGGCCGCTTTACGGCGGCACCGAGGTTCTGATCGACAAGACGCTTGCGCCGCTCGGCGTCAAAGGCGTCGGCTTCACCAATGGACTCGATGCCGAAAACATCCGCGCCGCCGCCGCGCGCGCAGGCGACGAAGGCCGCATCGCGATGATTTTCATCGAGACGCCGTCCAACCCGATGAACAGCCTCGTCGACATCGCCCTCGTGCGGCGCATCGCCGAAGAAATCGGCGCGCGCCAGGGAGCGCGGCCCATCGTCTGCTGCGACAATACGCTGCTCGGACCCGTCTTTCAGTCGCCGCTCGCCCATGGCGCCGATCTGTCGCTCTATTCGCTCACGAAATATGTCGGCGGCCATAGCGACTTGATCGGCGGCGCCATCCTCGGCTCGGCGGCCGACCTCAAACCCGTGCGCACCATGCGCAGCGCGATCGGCACGCAACTCGATCCGCATTCCTGCTGGATGCTCACGCGCTCGCTCGAGACGCTGTCTCTGCGCATGGAGAGGGCCGCGAGCAATGCGGCGATCGTGGCGCGGTTCCTGTCGGAACATCCGAAGGTCGCCAGCGTACATTACCCGCCGCTGCTTGCGAGCGACCATCCCGCCCGCCAGCTGATGGCGCGCCAATCGCGGTCCGCGGGATCGACCTTCTCCTTCGAGGTCGTGGGCGGACAGGCGGAAGCCTTCGACTTCCTCAACCGGCTGCAAATCTTCAAGCTTGCGGTCAGCCTCGGCGGTAC
Organism: Hyphomicrobiales bacterium; assembly: GCA_003963405.1. GTDB lineage: Bacteria > Pseudomonadota > Alphaproteobacteria > Rhizobiales > Beijerinckiaceae > Methylocystis. The sequence goes on along the minus strand of RXIY01000056.1, from coordinate 35,362 downwards.
CGAATCCCTCATCTGCCATCCGACGACGACGGTGCATTCCGGCCTGAGCGAAGAGGCGCGGCGCGAAATCGGCATTACCCCGGCGCTCGTGCGCATGTCGATCGGCATCGAACATCCCGACGATCTTGTCGCCGACATTGCGCAGGCGTTCGGATGAGGTCCGTCCGGATTGCGCCCCACTGGAAAGAAACTCGGATCTGACCGATGATGCGCTCGCAAGGGCGACCGCGCGCGGGGACTCGAGTGGGCGAAGAGCAAGAACATGCGTCTCGGGCGCGGATGGGAAAAGTCGTCGCGGTGCGCGGCGCCGTCCTCGACGTGGCCTTCCCCGCCCACGCCCTGCCGGCGATCGACGAGGCGCTTCTGATCGAGCGGGACGACGGCGAGACGATCCTTGCGGAGGTGCAGGCTCATGTCGATCCGCATGTGGCGCGCGCCATCGCCTTGCGCTCGACCATTGGTCTGCGGCGCGGGACGCAGGCCGTCGCGACAGGCGCGCCGATCGAGACGCCGGTCGGCGACGCCGTGCTCGGGCGGCTGATCGACCTTGCCGGAAACATCGGCGACAATGGCCCGCCGCTGCCAGGGGACGCGCCGCGTCGCCCCATCCACCGCGCGCCGCCGCCGCTTTCGCAGCAAAGCGGCCGCGCCGAAATCTTCGAAACAGGCGTGAAGGCGATCGATCTGCTCACGCCGCTCGCGCTCGGCGGCAAGGCCGCCATGTTCGGCGGCGCCGGCGTCGGCAAGACGGTTCTGGTGATGGAGCTCATTCACGCCATGGCGTCGCGCTACAAGGGCCTTTCGGTCTTCGCGGGCGTCGGCGAGCGCTCGCGCGAGGGGCACGAAATGCTGCTCGACATGCGCCGCTACGGCGTGCTCGACAGAAGCGTGCTCGTCTATGGGCAAATGAACGAGCCGCCCGGCGCCCGCTGGCGCGCGCCGCTCACGGCTCTGACCATCGCCGAATATTTCCGCGACGAGAAACGGCAGAACGTTCTGCTCCTGATGGACAATGTCTTTCGCTTCGTTCAGGCGGGCGCGGAAGTCTCGGGGCTTCTCGGGCGCATGCCCTCGCGCGTCGGTTATCAGCCGACGCTCGCGAGCGAGGTCGCTGCCTTGCAGGAGCGCATCGCCTCGGTCGGCGGCGCGTCGGTGACGGCGATCGAAGCGGTCTATGTGCCGGCCGACGATTTCACCGATCCGGCGGTGACGACCATCGCCGCGCATGTCGACAGCATGGTGGTGCTCTCCCGCCAGATGGCGGCGGAGGGCATGTATCCGGCGATCGACCCCATTCAATCGTCGTCCGTCCTGCTCGACCCGCTGGTCGTCGGGCCGGACCACGCCGAGGTCGCGACGGAGACGCGCCGCGTCATCGAACATTATCGCGAGTTGCAGGATGTGATCGCGCTGCTCGGCGTCGAGGAGCTTGCCGCCGAGGACCGGCTGCTCGTCGGCCGCGCGCGGCGGCTGCAACGCTTTCTCACGCAGCCCTTCGTCGTCACCGAGAGTTTCACGGGCATCGGCGGCCGCTCGGTGGCCGTGGCGGACACGATCGCAGGATGCCGCGCCATTCTTTCCGGCGCCTGCGACGAGTGGCTCGAAAGCTCCTTTTACATGGTCGGCGGTCTCGACGAGGCGCGCGCCAAGGAGGACGCGGCGCGCGCCCGCGCCGGCGCCGCGCAAAACCGATGACAGGAGCGGGTCGATGAGCCAGGGATTGAGGCTGATCATCTCGACGCCCACGGCGCTCCTCGTCGATATCGCCGACGCAACATCGATTCGCGCCGAGGACGCCAGCGGCGGCTTCGGCGTTCTGCCGGGCCATGCCGAATTCGTTACGGCCCTCTCGGATCACGTGCTGAGGTGGCGCGGCGCGGACGACCGACAGCATTATTGCGCGGTGCGCGGCGGCGTCATGACGGTGCGCGGCGGCGCGACGGTGCGAGTCGCCTGCCGGCATGGCGTGCTGGGCGACGATCTCGCCAAGCTCGAGGCCGAGGTGCGCGCCGCGGCCGCCGCCCGCGCGGCCGGCGAAAGCCGCGCCCGCGTCGAGCAGACGCGCCTGCACGCCTATGCGGTGCGCCAGCTCGTGCGCTACCTTCGTCCCGCCGGCCTCTCGGAATCGATCCTGATGAGCGACGGCGAGGGAGACGCCGAATGACGCGGCGGGAAACGCAAGCGGGAGAGCGGCTCGCCGAGGCCGCGCGCAAGGCCGCGGCGCGCGCACGCGAGGGGGATCGCGACCCGGAACCCTCGCTCGGGCGGCGGCTCGGACAGATCGGCGTGCTCGGATGGACCATCGTCATCCCGGCGCTGCTTGGCCTCGCCGCCGGCCGCTGGCTCGACAAGACGATGCATTCCGGGGTCTTCTTCTCGGCGCCGCTCGTCATGCTCGGCGCGACGCTCGGCCTGTGGCTCGCGTGGAAATGGATGTCCCGCCAATGACCCTGTCGACCTTTCCGTCCCTCGCGCTGCAATTTTCCGCCGGCGCCCTCGCGGGGGCGCTGCTCGGCTACGCCTATTTCACGGCGCTCTGGTGGAATGTCGCGTTGATCGACAAGGGCTCGGCGGCGACCGCCCTGATTCTTTTCCTGACGCGCTTCGCGCTGCTCGCCGGCGCCTTTTTCGGCCTCGCCAAATTTGGCGCCCTCGCTCTCCTTGCGGGCGCGGCGGGACTGCTCGTGGCGAGGCGCGTGGCGCTGCGCCGTCTGGGGGGCGCGCCATGATCCGCTCGCCGCTTCACGTCGGCACGGCTTTCCATCTTGGCCCCATCCCCATCTCGACGCCCGTCGCGACGAGCTGGGGGATCATGGGCTTTCTCGTTATCGCGAGCATCCTCGCGACGCGACGCCTCGCGCTCAGGCCCGGCGCCATGCAGGCGGCGGCCGAGCTTGTCGTCGACATGCTCGATTCGCTCGCGCGCGACACGATGCGCGTCGATCCGGCGCCCTATCGCGCGCTCTTTGGCGGGATTTTCCTCTTCATCCTCTTCGCCAACTGGTCGGCGCTCATCCCCGGCGTCGAGCCGCCGACGGCGCGGCTCGAAACCGACGCCGCCCTCGCGCTCGTCGTCTTCGCGGCGACGATCTACCACGGACTCAGAACCCAGGGGCCGCTCGGCTATCTCAAGACTTTCGCCGAGCCGAGCCTCTTCATGGCTCCGCTCAATCTCGTGGAGCAGATCACGCGCACCTTTTCCCTGATCGTGCGCCTCTTCGGCAATGTCATGAGCGGCGTCTTCGTCGTGGGCATCGTGCTGTCGCTCGCGGGGCTTCTCGTGCCCATTCCGCTGATGGCGCTCGATCTGCTGACGGGGGCGGTGCAGGCCTATATCTTTACGGTTTTGGCGATGGTTTTCACGGCGGCGGCCATTGCGCCCGACGAGGCGGCCAGGCCCGAGAATGCGTCTGCGGGAGCGGGACATGGACCAGATTGAGAATATCAGCGTGCTCGCGGCGGCCATCGCGGTTTCCTTCGGCGCCATCGGGCCGGCGCTGGCGGAAGGGCGCGCAGTGGCGGCGGCGATGGAGGCGATTGCGCGTCAGCCCGAGGCGGCGGGCGTTTTGTCGCGCACGCTGTTCGTCGGCCTCGCGATGATCGAGACCATGGCGATCTATTGCCTCGTCGTCGCGCTGCTGCTGCTCTTTGCCAATCCCTTCGTGAAATAGGCGCGCGCCATGCGCATCGACTGGTGGACGCTCGCGCTGCAGACCATCAATGCGCTCGTCCTGATCTGGCTGTTGAGCCGCGTCCTGTTCAAACCGGTCGCCGACATGATCGCCGAGCGAAAGGCCGCTGCCGCGCATTTGCTCGAAGAAGCCGAGGCCGCCAAAGCGGCGGCGCTGGCGCGCGAGAGCGACGCGCGGCAGGCGCTTTCGGACCTCGCCGACAAACGCGCCGCCGCTCTGGCTGCGGTCGTGGCCGAGGCGCAAAAACAGAAAGACGCCCTGCTCGCCGGCGCGCAGGCCGAGGCCGAGCGCCTGCGAGAGGGCGCACGAGCGGACTTGGAGCGTGAGACGCGGCTGGAGCGGGAGGCCCGGATGGCCGGCGCGAGCGCGCTCGCCGTCGTTATTTCGAGGCGGCTGGCGCAGCGCCTTCCTGCCTCCGCGCAGGTCGCTGGGTTCATCGAGGGCCTTGCCGGCGCGGCAGGCGCCGCCGCGCCCGAGACGAAAGCCGATTTCGACGGCGACGGCCCCGTGCGGCTGAAGGCGCCGAGGGCGCTCACGGCGCAGGAGGACGCCGAATGTCGCGGCGCCTTGGCGCGCGCCTTCGGCCGGCCCCTCGACTTCGTCGTCGAGATCGACCCGGAGGTGATCGCGGGCCTCGAACTCGAAAACGCCCATGTGGCGATCCGCAACAGCCTGCGCGCGGATCTCGCGCGCATTGCGGCGGCGGTGCAGGAGCGGGAGGCGGATGAACAACAAAGACCCGCGCCCTGATCTTGCCGACCCCTGGGGGGCGTGGCTCGAACGCCAGCGCGGCCGCGTCGCGCAAGCGGCGCTCGGCCCGACCCTGCAGGAGGTCGGCCGCGTCGAAAGCTTCGCCGATGGCGTCGCGCGGGTTTCCGGCCTGCCGCAGGCGCGGTTGAACGAGCTCTTGCGTTTCGAGGGCGGCCGTCTCGGCTTCGCCACCGTGCTCGACGCCGACGCGATCAGCGTCGTTCTGCTCGACGACGGCGCGTCGATCGAGGCGGGCGCACGGGTCTTCTGCTCCGGCGAGACGGCGAGCGCCCCGGTCGGTCCCGGTCTGCTCGGCCGGGTGATCGACCCGCTCGGGCGCCCGCTCGACGACCTCGGTCCGGTCGTCGCGGACGCGTTTCACCCCGTCGAGCGCGAGGCGCCGAGCATCATCGACCGCGACCTCGTCAGCGCGCCGGCGCTGACCGGCCTTCTCGTCATCGATTCCATGTTCTCGATCGGCCGGGGCCAGCGCGAGCTCATTCTCGGCGATCGCGCCACGGGCAAGACCTCGATCGCCGTCGACGCCATGCTCAATCAGAAGCGCTCCGACATGATCTGCGTCTATGTGGCCATCGGCCAGCGGGCGACCTCGGTCGAGCGCGTCATCGAGGCCGTGCGGGCGCGCGGCGCGCCGGAGCGCACGATCTTCGTCGTCGCGGCGGCTTCGAGCCCGCCCGGCCTGCAATGGATCGCGCCCTTCGCGGGATTCACGATGGCGGAATATTTCCGCGATCGTGGGCTCCATGCGCTCGTCGTCATTGACGATCTGACGAAGCACGCCGCGACGCATCGGGAGTTGGCGCTGCTCACCCGCGAGCCGCCGGGCCGCGAGGCCTATCCCGGCGATATTTTCTATCTGCATGCGCGGCTGCTGGAGCGCGCCGCGAAATTGTCTCAGGCCAGGGGCGGCGGCTCCCTCACGGCGCTGCCCATTGCCGAGACGGACGCCGGAAACCTCTCCGCCTATATCCCGACCAATCTCATTTCCATCACCGACGGCCAGATCGTTCTCGACTCTCGCCTCTTCGCCGCGAACCAGCGCCCCGCCGTCGATGTCGGGCTGAGCGTCAGCCGCGTCGGCGGCAAGGCGCAGCCCGAGGCGTTGCGGCAGGTCGCGGGACGCCTGCGCCTGCAATATTCGCAATTTCTCGAGCTCGAGATGTTCAGCCGCTTCGGCGGCATGTCCACAGGGCGCGTGCAAGGCGATATCCTTCGCGGCCAGCGTATTCGCGCGCTGCTCGATCAGCCGCGTTTCGCCCTGCTCAGGGTCGTGGATCAGGTCGCGCTGCTCGCCGCGCTCGAAGCCGGCGCGCTCGATGCGCTCCCGCCCGGCGACATCGCCTTACTGCGGGACAGACTCGGCCCCCGCATCGACAGCGCCGCGCCGGGCGTCGCCGCCGCTTGCGAGACCGGCGCGCCGCTCGACGACGCGACGCGCGAGACGCTGGTCGGGCTCGTCGCCTCGATCGCCGCAGAAATCGGCGTCAAGACCGCGAAGGCAGCCGCGTCATGAGCGGCGAGCGCCTCGGCGAGGTGCGCGCACGCATCGCCGCCACACGCCAGCTCGAGACGGTGTTCACCGCCATGCGCGGCCTTGCGGCGGCGCGCAGCCGGGAGGCGCAGCAGAGTCTCGAAGGCGTGCGCGCCTATGCGCATGCGCTCGGCGAGACCATCGGCGTGGCGCTCGCCCTCGCGCCAGACGAGCGGACGGCCCGCGCTCCGGCGACGCGCCACATCGTCCTTGCCTTCTGCGCCGAGCAGGGCTTCGTGGGCGGCTTCGACCGGCGCGTGCTCGACGCGGCGAGCCGCGCCGGCGCCCGGTCGGCGCTCTACATTGTCGGGCAGAAGGGTTTCGCCAGCGCCGACGAACTGGGCATGAAGGCGGCGTGGTCCGCGCCGATGATCGCCCATGCCGCGGACGCGCCGCTGCTTGCGGAGCGCATCGCCGGCAAGCTCTACGCGACCGTCTCCGGAACGGAAACAGTCCGCGTCACGCTCGTCCATGGCGCTCCGTCGCCATCGGGCGCCGACGAGATTGTCGCAAGACCGCTGATCCCCCTCGACCTCACCCGGTTTCCCGTCTCCGGGCGCGAGGCGAAGCCGCTCGTCAATTTGCCGCCTGCGGAACTGATCGCAACGCTCGCGGAGGAATATATTTTCGCCGAGCTCTGCGAAGCGGCGCTGCTCTCCTTCGCCGCCGAGAACATGGCGCGCATGATGGCGATGACCGCCGCGCGCAGCAATGTGCGCAAGACGATCGACGATCTCGTCATGCGCCATCGCCGGTTGCGTCAGGAACAGATTACCGAGGAGCTCGTCGAGCTTTCCCGCCCGTGACAACTACAGCGAGTGTGCGCGCGCGACGAGCAGCCAGAGAACGGTGAAGACGGCGAGCAGAATGAAGGCTGATTCCGTGATGCGCAGCGAGAGGAAATATCTTTCCCGCCGCTCGGAAATCTCCGTCAGCATCAAATTCTCGAACTCGTCGGATGAGCTCACGCCGAGCGTGCGCGCGGGGCCGAGCACCTTGAGGCAGCGCAGATCGACCCATGCCGCAAAGCCGAAAACGCCCATGAAGCTGAATATGGCGACCCTGATGACATGCGCATAAGGGGCGCCGCCGTCGACCAGGCCGAGCGAAAAGGTCAACGCGGCGAGCACGACGGAGATAAATTGCAGCAGGGCCGCGCTTTTCGAGTCCAGCGTCGCCATGTCGTGCAGGATGCTGTCGCTGATCGACAGCGCGCCGCCGCTCACCGCAATGCGCATCTTGTGAAACGTGCGTTCGTGCTCGCGGTCGTCGCGGAAAGGGGCGTGGATATTCATGCGCCTTGGATATTCATGCCTGACCTGCGCCGGACTGGCGCGCGGCGATCGACCGCGCGCAGGGCATGAGATCAATCGGCGCCTTGCTCGTCGCCCAGGCCGGCGGCGACCGGAAGCTGGGTGCGAATGGCCGTGACGATGCGCTGGATCGCTGCATTGGCTTCGTCCGCGCGCTTCTCGGCGGAGGCGGCGCGCTGCTCGGTCGCGGCGAGATCTGCTTCCCTGGAGGCGAGCAGGGATTGCAGCATCTCGAGATCCTTGTGCGCCTGCATGGCGTTGGCGGTGAGTTCGTTGATCTCCGCCTCGGCCTGGCGCAGCGCCGACTCGGCGCGCTCGGCGCGAGCCACCGTGCGCTCCAGCTTCTCCATCACCGTATTGGCGGCGTTGTGCGCGCGGGCGACGGCCTGAGCCGATTGCTCCTCCAGCTTGCGGATCGCCTCGGCCGCTTCGGAGACGAGCGCAAGCGCCGCATCCGCTTCGTCGACGCCGTTCAGGGACTGGCGCAGAGCCAAATCGACCGGACGCAGGGTTTTCGAGTTTTGATCGCCTCTGGGGATGATTTCATCGACGACCTGATCGAGATCCAGCGAGTCCATTTATGCCTCCGCAATGACGCCAGCCGAAGGATTAGCGTTTCTCAAAGCCATATTGAAGAAGATTGCGGCAAAATCTCAACATGCAAATAGGCCAAGCTCTGGCTAAAAGCCTCGCGTGCACGGCCTGTTATCTCTTTCTTTCAGCGTGTTGCATTTAGCTGTGAAGAGTTGCGGGCTTGGTGAATATTTGACGTTAACCAGGCAGAAAAAACGTGAGCTTTGCTGTTTGCTCCTCGAATCGCGCCTGTGGCCCGCGTAAACTTCAACCCTTGCGCGTGTTGCTCAGCGAAAACTGAGCTTGACCGCGTCCGGCCCGCGCCTTGGCGCGGGCCGGAGCTCTGCGTTGATCCTCACCACCAGACGGGCGAGGTCAACGCGCCCGCCGCCCAGAGCGGCGCAGCGGCGACATCCGCGGCGACGCCCAGGGCGCCCGCGGCTGGGCTGTAGCCCCAGGCGCCATAGTTGCAGTAAGGCGCGGCGCTGCCCCAGACCGTCGGCGCATAGCCCCAACGTGAATAGCCCCACCGTGGCGCATAGCCCCAGTGACGGGCGCCTGGGCCGTAGCCCCAGCGCCATCCGGGATGCCACCGATGATGCCGATGGACGTAAGGCCGCCAATCGACCTGGGTCGTCTGCGAGTCGACGCCGACCGACGCCTTGTCGGCGATGCTCATCACGCCCGCATGAGAAACAGCCGGCGCCGACGCCAGCGCGACGCCCCCGGCGAACGCCGCAAGCCCTGCTTTCGTAATTTGCCGCATGATCTGGTCTCCTTCCTCCCACATCCACAGGAGGCGGCGGCGACGCCGTCGCCTGCCTTCGAGACGTTTGAGATTTGCCAAATAGACGCGGGGCTCTCCGGGTCTATCCATCAAGATCGGACACTTCGTCGCACCTGCCGATCAACGGCGGTCGCGCCTGCGTCAGGCGCCGCCGACCACGCGCGCCACGATCTTGGCCGTGTAATCCACCATGGGAATGATGCGCGCGTAATTCAGCCGCGTCGGCCCGATGACGCCGAGCGCGCCAATGATGCGGCGCTCGCTGTCGCGCAGCGGGGCCGCGACCAGGGACGAACCCGACAGAGAGAAGAGCTTGTTCTCCGAACCGATGAAGATACGCACGCCTTCGCCCTGCTCGGCGCGCTCCAGAAGGTCGATGACGCCTGTCTTGGTCTCGAGGTCAGCGAAGAGGAGGCGAACGCGCTCGAGATCGGCCGCGGCGGTGAGATCCTCGAGAAGATGCGCCTGGCCGCGCACGATCAGCTGGCGGCTCTCGCCCGAAACGCCGGCCCAGCTCACGAGCCCAGCCTCGACGAGCCGGGCGGTAAGTTCATCGAGTTCTCTCTGCGCGGCGAGACGCGAGGCTTCTATTCCCTCGCGCGCCTCCGCCAGCGTGCGGCCCGTGATGCGGGCGTTCAGATAATTGGCGGCCTCGACCAGCGCGGAAGGCGGAAGATCGCGCGAGACGGGGATAACACGGTTTTCCACCGACCCGTCGTCGGCGACGAGAATGGCCAGCGCGCGCTCCGGCTCCAGCCGTACGAAATCGATCTGCTTGAGCCGCACATTCTCCTTGGTGGCGACGACGATGCCCGCGACGCGGGTGAGCCCCGAAAGCAGACTGGTCGCCTCGGCGAGAACGCCCTCGAAATCGTGGTCCTTGGACGCGGCCTCGACGCCGGCCTGGATGCGCACGCGCTCGGCGTCGGCGAGATCGCCGATCTGGAGCATGGAATCCACGAAAAAGCGAAGACCAAGTTCGGTCGGCAGCCGACCGGCGCTCGTATGCGGCGCATAGACGAGGCCCAGCTCCTCGAGATCCTGCATGACGTTGCGGACAGAGGCCGGCGAGAGCGTCATCGGCAGCAGCCGCGACAATTGCCGCGAGCCGACGGGCTCGCCGGTCGCGAGATAGCTGTCGACGAGCTGTCGGAAGATCTCGCGTGAGCGTTCGGTCAGCAGGGAGAGATTGGCGGCGGGCGGAACGAGCGGCGCGTGTCGGATCATGACCAGAAGAATAACGCATCGGCGTGCGCCGTCGAGGCGGGGCGAAGAGCCAAAGAAAAAGCCCAGCCTGACAGGCCGGGCTTTTTCTGCGTGCAAGAGTTGGCGATTACAGGCCCAGCTGGGGCATCCCGATCAGAGCGCCGAGGCTCTTGAGCTGGTAGTTGACGCCGACGCGCGCGATATGCGTGTCGAAGCCCGTGCCGACGAAGGTACGATAAGCCGTCGGCACGCCGAAGCTCGAGCCGTAGTTCCCCTGGAGGCTCGAGTAGAGATATTCGGCCTTCACGCTGATTTTGTCGAAGACGGCGTATTCCAGACCCGCGCCGACTGTCCAGCCCGCCTGCCAATGGCCAACCGAGGTCGGGAAAGCGATGCCCGCGAAGTTGTAGACGCCCGTCGTGTGGAGCTGACCATAGGCCAGACCGCCGGTGATGTAGGGCATCAGACGGCCGAACGCATAGCCGAAGCGCAGCCGCTCGGTTCCGAACCAGCGCAGATTGCTCTGCAGGGAATCGCCCCACGTCCCGCCATTCGTCGAATTCACGTCGGCGTAGTTGAAATCGGACTCGTAGCCGAGCACGACATTGTTCGCGAGCTGCCAGCTGGCGCCGCTCTGGAAGCCGACGAGATAGCCGGTCGTGCCATAGGAAGAGGAGGCGTTGGTCCAGCTGATGAGGCCGGGCGCGCCGGGGAAGGGACCAAGCGCGGTAATGTTCGAATTATAGCCCGCCGTGCCGCCGCCCCAGGCGCCGCTGACGCCGAAGTGATAGCCGCTCCAGTCGAAGGCCGCCGGCGGGGGCGGAGGCGGCGGCGCCTTGTAGCTCGGCAGATCGGCCGCGACGGCCGCCCCGAGCGCGACGAATGACGCGAGCGCGCCAAGAACCGTAGCCTTGAAAGTCATTTGATCAGCTCTCCAACAGCAAGGCCGCCCGGTTTTCGGCGCAGCGACAAAAAAGGTCATGCTCCAAACTAACACCCGAACTTTGATGGCGAAATCCGCGGGCGCCGGCGGTTGGCCGATTTTGCGGCAGCGTTGCCGCAGGGTCACAGTCCAACACAAGCCTATGTTTTTTAATGATAAATGTCAGAACGCAGCCGAAAGCGTCGCCTCGGCCAACGTTTCGAGGCCCGTCCGATAGGCGGCAAGCGAGAAGCGGCTCTCGTAATAAGCTCTCGCCGCGCTCGAGGCGCGCGTCGAATCGCTGGGGTGCGGCGCGGCGGCGGCCTGGATGAGCGCGGCCGCGAAGGCTTCGGCGCTTTCGGCCACTGTGACGCCCGGCAGCGAAAGGGCCTCTGCGTCCATGCCGCGCAGCGCCTGGGGCGTCGCAATCAGCGGCAGGCCGCTCGACATCGCCTCGACCGTCTTGATCGACAGGCCGGTGCCGCCGACCGTCGGCAGCAGAGCCAGCCGGGCCCCGGCATAGATGGCGCCGGGGTCCTCGACGCGGCCGAGGAACCAGTCCCGATGGGCGGCATATAGCGCGCCTGCACGCGCCCTGACGCCTTCGGCCACGCTGCCCGCGATCTTCACTTTGACGCCCGGCGCCCTTGGGACGACCTCGCGCAGAAACCAGATGAGGCTCTCCACATTCGCCGTATTGTTGCTGGACACGATCACGATATCCGGCCCACCCGGTCCGGTGGGCGCGGGCGGCGTCGGCGGATAGAGCAGCGCGTGGCGCTTCTGAGGCAGAAGGGCGCGAAATTCCTCCGCCTCCAGCGCATTGAGATGCAGCAGAAGATCGGCGCCGCGCATGGCCTCGACCTCCTGCGCCAGCATGTCTTCATAGCTCACGCGCGGGCGAAGCCAGGGCATGCGCTCGTTGATCAGCGCGAACTGTCGGGCCTGAAGGTCGTGCGTGTCGAGCAGGATGGGCGCGCGGCCGCGCGCCAGGCGCCGCGCGACGGGCATGAGAAAAAAGTGATTGCAGTGGACGAGGTCGTAATCCTCGCCCTCCACGCCCGGCGAAAGCCGCGCGCGCGCGGCGAGGCCCAATCGGATCGCCGCCTGATCGCCGTGCAGATAGGGCCAGACGACTCTTGCAAAAAAGGCCGGCTCGAAGAGGACATGGAGCGGCGCGCCGCCGAGATGGCGGGGATCGCCGCCAAGCTCCGGGGTCGCCGCCAGAAAGGATTTCCAGAGCCAGCGGCGCTCCGGCGCGAAGCCCGGATCGATGCTCACGGCGACGGGCGAGACCCGTGCGCCGAGGGCGCGGTAGGCCGCGATCTGCCCGAGTACGACGCGATAGGTGCCGCAGGAATGCCAGGCCGGGTGGAGAAGCGCCACGCGACGGCCGGCGAGCGCCGAGCCGCTCATGCGGGGAGAGCGTCCAGCGCCCCGGCGAGCGCGCGCGCATAGGCCTGCGGGCTGAACGCCTGCTCGTAAAGGCGGCGGGTATCGCTTTCGAGCGGCGGCGTTTCGCCGCGGTCGGCGCGCGCCTGCGCCTCGCGCCAATAGCGGGCGAATTGCGCGGCGTCCGAGGCCAGCGCGACATTGGAAAGCGCCCCCGGATCGATATTCATGCCGCGGAAGGCGAGCGGCGTCGCCACCAGCGGCGCCCCGCAGGAGAGCGCCTCGACCGCCTTGATCGAAAGCCCGTGTCCCTCGACCGTCGGCAGCAGGACGCAGCCCGCATTGGCGTAAATCGCGCCGATGTCCTCGACGCGGCCCCTGAACAGCGCGCGGTGGGCTTCATAGAGCGCCGGATCCCGGCGTTTCACGCCGCCGTCGATATTGCCGTAAACGCCGACGCGCGCGCCGCCCGCCACCGGGACGACCTCCTCGAGGAACCAGCGCAGGCTGAGATAATTGGCGTAATTGTCGCTCGCGACGATGATGACGTCGCGCCCGCGCGCCCTCGGCGCTTCCGGCACGGCGGGATAGATCAGCCGGTGTCTGGCGTCCGGCAGCAGGCGTCGGAAGTCGCGATCCTCTTCCTCGTTGAGATGCACGCAGAGATCGGCGCGGCGCATCCAGTCGAGCTCGATTTTCAGCATGTCGTCGTAAGTCGCATAAGGCGGAATGAAAAAGCCGCCCTTGTTGCGCAGCGCATATTGGCGCGCCTGAATGTCCTGGGTCTCGAGCAGCACCGGTATGCGGCGGCCGCCCTTGAGCGTCTCGACGAAGGGGAGCGTGAAATAATGGTTGGCGTGGATCAGGTCGATCGTTTCCTCGCCTATCCCTTCGGGCGGCGGCGCGCGCCTGGCGAGTTCGACGAGCCAGCTCGCCTGATCGCCATGGATGAGCCGCCACCAGCCGTCGATCAGAAGGCGGCCCAGGAGCGCGGAAACCGGCGCGCCGGAAAAGAAGCGACGATCCGCGCCGATCCCCCGCGTCGCCTCGACATAGGCCGGCCAGCGGGCGCCGTTCAGCGGAGGCGCCGCGATGTCGTCCATCATGGCGATGGACAGGACGCGCGCCCCGAGCGCCCGATAGGCGGCGATCTGACTGACATTGACCTGATAGCTGCCGCAACTGTGCCAGGCGGCGTGCACGACGGCGACGGTTTTTCCCAAAAGGGGCCTGCCGAGGGGCGGCGTCCCGCCCGGCGGCGCCTCGGAAATCTCGACCAATCGACCGCCCCCCTTGCTTTTGCCCGAATTTTACAAGTACACCCCCCTATATGAGCCTTCGTCTCCCGAATCCACCCCTGCGGTCCCCCGACGCCGAGGCCGGCGCCGCCGCCCCGCAAAAGCGCTATGGCGTCGCCATTGTCGGCAACGACAAGATCATCGACTGGCTCTTGCCGTTCCTGGAGAGCTATCGCGACACCAATTCGTCGCTCCCGCTCTATCTCATTCCCTATGACGACAATGTCGAGATGACGCGCCGCGCCGCGGATCTCTACGGCGCCACCTATGTCGCCGAGGAGCCCGTGGAGATCGACAAGCTCTCCCATGAACTCTATCCGGGAATCTTCAACAGCAACCGCCGCAGACTGCGCAAATTGCAGGCGCTCGCTCTGCCGCTCGACGAAGTCGCCTATGTCGACGTGGACGTGATCCTCTTTCGCGACTTCACGCCGATCTTCGGCAAGCTCGAGGCCAAAAAGACGGAATTCATCGTCGCCTCGCCGAGCTTCGAATATGTCTACAACGATCGGCGCAGCAAATATTCATTCCTCGACAATGTACTGCTCTTCAACGACGGTTTCTGGGTCACCTCGAACGCATATCTGAAGCTCTCGGATTTCATCGAGACGATGAAGGAAGACTCGGCGATCTTCCACGACGTACGCAAGCGCGGGCAGCTCTTCGCCCAGCCGCTCGTCAATTTCGTCACGCATCGTCGGGGGCTCGCGATCGAGCTCCTGCCCAATGTCGTGCCGGGGTCCTCGCATGAAAGCTTCTACAAGGCGCCGGGCGTGACCTTCAAGGACGGCAAGCCGCTCGATTACGAGGGCAAGGAAATCTATTTCGCCCATTGGGCGGGCGCGACCGCCCTGCCCTCGCGCGGCGTCTTCGACCCCGCCTGGACGGAATATTCCAAAGCCGCCTGGGCGCGCTTCAAGAAATGACGCGGCAGGACGGCGCGCCCCCGAGCGCCATTCCATAACGACCGAGAAGCGAGCCAAGGCGATGCCCCGCCTGCTGTTTTCCTATCTATTGAAGCGCGTGGGCCTATCGGTCCTCATCGTGCAGCTCGCGCTCTCGGTTCCTGTCGTCCTGTCCTATCTCCTCTATCAACTGCCCCCGGCCGCCGTGCGCGGCGGGCTCGTTTGGCCCGCCCTCGTCGGCGTGACGCCGACGGTGGCTTTCGTCACCCTGCCCATGGCCATCGGCGTCGCCTCCGCGCTCGAATTTTCGCGCATGGCGAGCGAGGGCATGATCGCCGTGCTCTACGCCTTGCGCCTGTCGCCCTGGGCGATCTGCCGGCCGGCGCTGAGCCTTGCGTCGGGCATCGTGGTTCTGGGCTATCTTCTCGCAAACTTCATCGCGCCGCATTATTCGAGCAACATGCAGGACGTGCTCAACGTCGTGCGCAATTCGCTGAACCACCGCATGCTCGACGCGGCGCATTTCTACACTTTCTCCTCGGGCGGCAAGACCCTCTACATCGAGCGCTGGATCACCCCCGATATCGCCGCCAATCTCTATCTGCGGCAGATTTCACTTGAAAAGATGCAGGAGGAAACCATCACCGCCGCCCGCGCGGAGTTCCGCCGCAACGAGGCTGGCGTCATCATCGCGCTCTCGAACGGCAGCATCCAGACGCGCTCCGTCAACAGCAGCGAAGTGCGGATCGCCAAATTCGACGAATACGCCATGGCGCTGCCGATGCAGGGCAGCGGCTCCCTTCCGGAGCGCGGCTGGCGCGGCGTCTATGAACTCTCCGCGCTAGACTTCCTCGCCAATCGCGCGGCCGCCAAAGGCGATCACCGCCAGTATGGCGAGTGGATGGCGGAAGCGGCCAAGCGTTTCGGCGTGCCGTCGCTCGCCGTCGCCCATACGCTTCTGGCCATCGCGCTGACGCTCGCCTTCGGCAATATCACGGGCCGGCGCGGCGCATCGGGCAGCCTGCCCATCATCGCTGTCCCGGCGGCGCATATCGTCTATCTCGTGGCGCTTGAATCGCTGCTGCGCGTGAGCGCCTGGTTCGCGATTCTGCTCCTGGCGTTGCTGGTTCTGGAAATTGGCGTTTCCTTGTGGCTCATCGCGCGATTGAGCTACAGCCCCAGACCGAGGCTCACGACAGGGGCCGCGCCCCCCGGCTACGCCGCGCCCCTGGCATGATCGCTCCCCCGCGAAGATTGGCCCCCGCTCGACCATCATCTGATCTGAAAATTGACGCATCCATGTCGACGTTTGTTTGCAATTGAGTGGTAGCTATGTAACTGGCAATTTTTTCCAATAGGATCTGGTTTCATTCCATGACTAAAGCTTTGATTTGCGGCGGTCGAAATGTCGGGCGCACCGACCCGCGGGTCGCCGGTTCGCAGGCAGGCCTCGAACTGAGGAAAGCCTCAGCCGAGCGCATGTTCGTCTCGAAGAAGATGGACGAACTCCATCAAGCGAAAAACTTCACCCTCATCATCGCGGGGAACGAAGGCGGCGCGGAGCGCCTGGGAGCGCAATGGGGGGCGGCGAACAAGGTCGTCGTGCAGCTTTTCGAGCGCAAGAAGAGCAGCCGGGAAAGCGTCATCCAGCGAAACACGCGAATGCTGGACGAGGCCGCGCCAGAACTCGTGATCGCCTTCGGCGGCGGCGAAAGCACGCAAGCTCTCCTCGTAGAAGCGAACAGGCGCGGCGTCGCCGTGCTGGAGTTCGCCCTGCCAAAGGATTGAGACTCAGGCCGTCTCGAGCATGGCGGCGCGGTAATCCGCAATGATCCGCGCCGGCTCTCCGATCTCGCGCACGACGCCGTCTTCCAGCCAAAGCACGCGGTCGCACAGATTCTCGAGAAAGCTGAGATCGTGGGAGACCATGAGGATGGTCCCCGTCCTGCTGAAGCTCTCGATGAATTTCTCGCATTTCCGCTGGAAGATTTCATCGCCGACCGACAGCGCCTCATCGACGATGAGCACGTCGGCGTCGGCATGGGCGCAGATGGCGAAGGCGACGCGTGCGATCATGCCCATGGAATAGGTGCGCATCGGCTGCTCAAAGAACGTCCCGATATCGGCGAAGGCGGCGATGGCCTCGATCCGCGCGTCGACTTCCTTGCGCGACAGGCCGAGAATCGCGGCGCCAATGCGGGCGTTCTCCCGCCCTGTCAGCAGACCGTCGAAGCCGGAGCCGAGCGCGAGAATAGGCGCGATGCGACCCTTGACCTCGAACTCGCCTTTCGTGGGCATGGTGATGCCGCACAGAATCTGCAACAGGGTGGTCTTGCCCGCGCCGTTGCGCCCGACGATGCCGACCCGCTCGCCCTTGGCTACGGTGAAGTTCACATCGTGAAGGACCCACTTCTCTCTGTAGAATTTCTTCCACAGTCCGAAGAGGACCTGCTTCAGCTGGTCGTTCTGATGCGCATAAAGCTGAAAGGCTTTTCCGATGCCCGTGCAGCGGATGGAGGGCTCAGATGACATCGACGATGACCGACTTGTAACGCATGAAGAACTTGTAGCCGCCGAGAAAGACCGCATAAGACGCGGCGACGACGATGAGGTAGCCGAGAAGGTTCGGAACTCGGCCGTCGAGCGCGACGGCCCGCATCATCTCGATGTAATCTCCGACAATATTGAGGCGCAGCCAGTAGGCCGTCGAGGGGGACATCTGCTCGATTTGCTCCAGCCGATAGAAGATCGGCGTAGCGAACATGAGCACGGGCACGATCGAGGCCATGATGTGGGCCACGTCGCGCGTGAAGGCGCCGAGCGCCATGAGGAACCAGACGACGCCCAGAATGAACAGCGCGAAGGGGACGACGAGCAGCGGCGTCAGCAGGATGGTCAGCGGCAGCGTCCCGGCGGCGACCAGCCGGAAACCGATATAGACGCCGAAGGCAACGCCTGCATAGGTGAAGGCGCGAATGGTCGCGGTCCAGGCGATGGTTTCACTGGGAAAGATCGACCGCTTGACGAAATTCACATGCTCATGGAGCAGGATCGGCGCGCGATAGGCGAGCTCGCTGAACAGGTTGAAGACAATGAGCCCGATGAAGATGCCGCTTGCATATTCCGTCACGCTCATGCCGGCGGACAGCTGGGGCACGGTGATGGAAAACAGCACCGTATAGGTCAGCAGCATGATGAGCGGCGAGAGCACAGCCCAGGCCGGGCCGAGCAGCGAGCCGCGAAAGCGCGAGATGAATTCGCGCCGCACGACGGCGCGGATCAGCTCCCGATGGCGCCAGGCCCGCTCGAAAGGGGCGGCATAGGCGGGCGGGATGGATGCGAGCAACGTGTCGTTGTCCTCTGGCTTTGGCGTGGCGGCGCGGGCCGCGCTGGCCTCGCATAGACCAGTTCGGGCGGCCGGCTGTCAATGGCGGGGCGCTGGCGGGGCTGCGACGCGTCCCCGCCCTACTCCACCGTAACGCTTTTCGCGAGATTTCGCGGCTGATCCACATCTTTGCCCATGAAGGTCGCGACGTGGTAGGCCAGAAGCTGCGCCGGCACGGCGTAAACGAGCGGCGCGAAGGGTCCGGCGACGGCTTCGGGCATTTCGACATAGCCAGCGAGCTCCGCCGCCGCCGCCTCGCGGGCGCGCGGCGAACCGATCAGGATGAGATGCCCGCCACGGGCGGCGACTTCCTGGAGGTTCGAAACCGTCTTTTCGAGGCTCGAATCCGGCGGCGCCAGGACGATCACCGGCATGGCGTAATCGATGAGCGCGATGGGGCCGTGTTTCAATTCGCCCGCCGCATAGCCCTCGGCGTGGATATAGGACAGCTCCTTGAGCTTGAGCGCGCCCTCGAGCGCCAGCGGGTAGGACGGGCCGCGCCCGAGATAAAGCACGCTCGAAGCGCGCGCCACGTCGCGGGCGACGGGCTCGATTTGCGCCTCCCGGTTCAGCGCATCGGCCATCTGGCCCGGCGCGGCGACGAGTTCGGCGACGAGCGCACGCTCCTCCTCCCTGGTCAGAACGCCGCGCGCCCGGCCCAGCGCCAGCGCGAGGCAGGCGAAGACGGCGAGCTGACAGGTGAACGCCTTGGTCGAGGCGACCCCGATCTCCGGCCCGGCGAGAGTCTTGGCCACCGTGTCGCTCTCGCGGGCGATGGTCGAGGTCTCGACATTCACGACGGAAAGAATGTGCTGCCCATGCTCCCGGGCGTAGCGCAGCGCCGCCAGCGTATCCGCGGTCTCGCCCGATTGCGAGACGACGATCATCAGGCCCT
This sequence comes from Hyphomicrobiales bacterium, assembly GCA_003963405.1. GTDB lineage: Bacteria > Pseudomonadota > Alphaproteobacteria > Rhizobiales > Beijerinckiaceae > Methylocystis. The sequence goes on along the minus strand of RXIY01000056.1, from coordinate 16,692 downwards.
TCTCGGGAAGCGGCGGGTCGCGGTAGCGAAACTCGGAAGCAATGTCGATCTCGACCGAGAGGCGGGCGAAACGCTCCAGCCAGTAGCGGGCCACAAGGCCGGCGTAAAAAGCGGTGCCGCAGGCTGAAATCGTCACCCGCGAGAGAGATTTGGCGTCGAAATCCAGATCGAAGGGCAGGCGCACGACGCCCTCGGCGAGGTCGAGGTAATGAGCGAGCGTCCGGCCCACGACCTCGGGCTGCTCGTGGATTTCCTTGGCCATGAAGTGGCGGTAATTGCCCTTGTCGACAAGGAAAGAGCCCGGCGTCAGCGGCAGGCGGCGACGTTCGACGGGCCTGTCGGCGGCGTCGAAAAACTGCGTCCCGTCGCGGCGCAGCGCCACCCAGTCGCCCTCTTCGAGATAGGCGATGGAGGTAGCGAAGGGGGCAAGCGCCAGAGCGTCCGATCCGAGATAGGCGCCCTCATCGCTCCAGCCCACGGCGAGCGGCGAGCCGCGCCGTGCGCCGATCAGCAGATCGGGCCGGTCGTCGAAGAGAAAGGCCAGGGCGAAGGCGCCCTTGAGGCGCTTGAGCGCCGCCGCGACCGCCGCCTCGGGCGCGTCGCCCGCCGCCAGGCGCTCGGCGACAAGATGGGCGACCACCTCGGAATCGGTCTCGGAGGAAAACTTATGGCCCCGCGCCATCAACTCCTGGCGCAGCTCCCGAAAGTTTTCGATGATGCCGTTGTGAACGACCGCGACGCGGTCGGCGGCGTGGGGATGGGCGTTGTTCTCGGTCGGCTTGCCATGCGTCGCCCAGCGGGTATGGCCAATGCCGACGGCGCCCTGAAGCGGCGTGGCCGCGAGCTTTTCTTCGAGGTTCTTGAGCTTGCCGCTCGCCCTGAGGCGCGTGAGCGCGCCGCCGCGCTCGAGCGTGGCGACGCCCGCGGAATCATAGCCGCGATATTCGAGCCGCTTGAGCGCCTCGACGAGCTGCCCCGCGACCGGCCCCTTTCCCAGTATCCCGACAATTCCGCACATGGCAGCCTCCAAAAGAACCTGGCAAAAACTCGGCCAATGCGGCGGGGGGCGCAGGCCAGCGTGATCGAAAAGCAACAAGCCGCGCCCTTGCGGCTAAAATGCAGCAGCGCGGCTATTTTTTTGCTTTCCTGGCGGCCTGCGCGGCGCGGAACGACGCGGCCCAGCCGATTTTCTCCATCTGCCGCCCGCGCGCGACGGCGAGCGCGTCGGCGGCCACGTCCTTGGTCACGACCGAGCCCGAGCCGACATAGGCCCCCGCCCCGATCTTTACCGGCGCGACCAGCGCCGAGTTCGAACCGATGAAGGCGTTCTCGCCAATTTCGGTCCGGTATTTGAAGAAGCCGTCGTAATTGCAGGTGATCGTTCCGGCGCCGATGTTCGCATTGGCGCCGACGTCGGCGTCGCCGATGTAGGTCAGATGGTTGACCTTGGCCCCGGCCGCGACATTGGCGTTCTTGATTTCCACGAAATTGCCGACCTTCGCCCGTTCGGAAAGCGCCGCGCCGGGCCTGAGCCGCGCATAGGGGCCGATCGTCGCGCCTGCGCCGACACGCGCCCCTTCGAGATGGGAGAACGAATGGATCACCGCCCCGTCGGCGATCGAGACGCCCGGCCCGATGACCACATGCGGCTCGATCAGCACGTCGCGGCCAAGCGTCGTATCGAAGCTCAGAAAGACGGTCTCGGGCGCGATCATGGTGACGCCCGCGGCCATGGCGGCGCGGCGCAGGCGGGTCTGTGCGACGGCCTCGGCCTGAGCGAGCTGAATACGATCGTTGACGCCGAGCACTTCCGTCTCCTCGGCGAGGACGACCCGCGCCGGACGGCCGGCTTCCCGCGCGATCTCGATGACGTCGGTGAGATAATACTCGCCCTTCGCGTTGGCGGCGCCGATCCGGCCCAGCCAGCCCAGCGCGCTCCTGCCGTCGAGCGCCATGAGGCCGGCGTTGCTCAGGCGAATGGCGCGCTCGGCCTCGGTTGCGTCCTTCTCCTCGCGGATCGCGAGCAGGTCGCCCGACTCGTCCTGGATCAGCCGGCCATAGCCGAACGGATCCGCCGCCATGAAGCCCAACGCCGCGACGCCCGCGCCTTCGGCAAGGGCGCCGCGCAGGGCGAGGATAGTCGCGCCGGTGACGAGCGGCGTGTCGGCGAAGAGCACGACAAGGTCGTCGAACCCTTCCGCGATGGCCTCCCGCGCTGCAAGAACGGCATGGGCGGTGCCGAGCCGCTCGGTCTGCACATAGACCCGCGCCCCGGGGGCGAGCCGCAAGGCTTCGTCCCGGACGTCCTCACGGCCCGGGCCGACGACGACGGCGACCGATTCGACGCCGGCCTCGGCGACGGCGGCGAGCACATGGGCGAGCATGGAGCGCCCCGCCACCTGGTGCAACACTTTCGGCCGGTCGGATTTCATGCGCGTGCCTTCGCCCGCGGCGAGGACGACGGCGAGCGCTTTGCGGGAGCTCGGCATTTTAGGCCTTTGGTTTTTAACGAGGCGCGGCGAAAGCGCGCGGCTGGCCGCCTGTTTGTTGCAGATTCGAACCGGAAAGGGCAAGCGCCGCCGCCGCGAGGCCGCAGGGGGAACAATGCTCTTTCGGTTCCCCGAATTTCTTTTATAGAGGAAAGACGCGTCAAAGCCGCGCTATCTACCCCGCTCCCGGTTGCTCAATGTTTGAACGAAGAGATCTATTGAAAGCGGCCCTCGGCGCCCTCGCCTCGGGCCTCGCGCCTTCTGTCGCGCAGGCGCAAGGGAAGGAGACGCCGTCCGCGCCGTCCGCGCCCTTTTCGCGCGAAGCAATCCTGGATCTGGCCCGCGCGCTCGCATCGAAGCCCTATGCGCCGCCGCCGAGCGACCTGCGCGAGCCTTTCGCCAGCCTCTCCTATGAGCAGCTCGTCGGGATCAAGACGCGGCCCGGCTCTGCTCTATGGACCGGCGAAAACAAAGGCTTCTCCATCGAGCCGCTGCACCGCGGCAATATTTTCACCACGGCGGTCGACCTCTTCGTCGTGGAAAACGGCGCGGCGACTCGGATCGCGTATGACCAGAACCGGTTCGACTACGGCGGGCTGAAGGTCCCCGAAAAGCTGCCCGATCTCGGCTATTCCGGCTTTCGCGTGCTGCGCGCCGAGCCCGGCGGCGGCGAAGCGGAGCTGGCGATCTTCCAGGGCGCGAGTTTCTACCGCGCCGTGGCGGCGGGGCAAAACCTCGGGGTCACCGCGCGCGGCCTCTCGATTCGCACCGCCGACCCGCGCGGCGAGGAGTTCCCGGCCTTCCGCATGTTCTGGATCGAGAAGCCGACGCTCGGAGAAAACGCGCTCGTCATCCATGCGCTTCTTGATTCGCCCAGCGTAGCCGGAATTTATCGTTTTACTGTCCGTCCGGGAGAGGCGACGCTGATCGACACGGAGCTGACGCTCTTTTCCCGCACGACGGTCGATCATTACGGCCTCGCGGGCTTCGCGGCGGCCTCGCTCCACACGCCGCTCGACTCGCGCCGGCGCAACGACGATCTGCGCCCCATGGCGGCGGCGATCAATGGCATCCAGATGCTCACCGGCGCGGGCGAATGGCTGTGGCGGCCGGTCTCCAATCGCGAGGAGCTGCAGTTCTCATCCTTCGTGGATCATAATCCCAAAGGATTCGGCGCGCTTCAGAGGAAACGCGACATCGCGGACTATCAGGACGACGACCAGCACTGGGAGCGGCGTCCCTCGCTCTGGATCGAGCCGCTCGGCGACTGGGGCGACGGCGCAATGCAGCTCGTGGAAATCCCCTCTGAGTCCGAGAACAATGAAAACATCGTCGCCTATTGGCGCCCGAAGACGCCCCTCGTCGGGGGCGGCGCGGCGACTTTCGCCTATCGTCAGTTCTGGTGCTGGGAGCCGCCGAGCCGGCCGCCCATGGCGGTGGCCATCGACGCCCGCGCCGGCCATGTCCCCGGCCTGAAGCGGCGCCGCTTTATTGTCGTTTTTTCGGGCGATGTTCTCGCAGATCCACAGAAAACCGCGCGACTTTCGGCCGCCTTGACCACATCTCCCGGATCGGCCACCAACGTCCGCACGTTCCTCAATCCGCAGGGAAAGACGTGCCGCGTTGTGTTCGACCTCGACGCGGCCGGCGAAAATTACTGCGAAATGCGACTCGTCCTGCGCGCGGATGAGGAGCCAATCAGCGAAACCTGGCTTTACAGATGGACTCCCTGACACTCGCGCCCGTCGACGCCGTTCCGCCGGCGCAAAGCTATGTCGATCCCGTGGCCGCCCCGCCGACGCCGGTCGAGCAGCGTCTCTCGATGCCGGCGCAAAATCTCTTCAAGTTCGACAGCCGGCAGGTTCGCAAGAGGCTTGCTCCTCAGTTGTGGGAGACGCCCTGGCTCGCGCGCCTCGTGACGTTCGGCGGCGGCCTTGCGCTCACCGTCTACGGCGGCTGGCAGATGTACAAGGTCATCGACGTGGGCGGCGTCACGACCCTGAAATGGGCGCTGCTGACGCTCTTCGTTCTCAACTTCTCCTGGATTGCGCTCAGCTTCGCGAGCGCCGTCGTCGGCTTCGGGGCGCTTCTGTCCAGACGGCCCGCGCCCGGCCTTCCGGCGACGCTTTCGCAAAAAACCGCCGTCGTCATGCCAATCTACAATGAGGCGCCGAGCCGCGTCTTCGCGGCGCTTCAGACGATTTACGAGGACGTGCAGGCGACGGGCCTCGGCGACCATTTCGACTGGTTTTTCCTCTCCGACACGACGAATCCCGACGTATGGATCGCGGAAGAGCGGGCCTTCATCGGCATTCGCCGTCGTCTCGGGTCCAAGGCGCGCATTTTCTACCGCCGGCGCGAGAAGAACGTCGGCCGAAAGGCCGGCAATATCGAAGACTTCGTCTCGCGCTGGGGGGGCGCCTATGCGCAAATGGTGGTGCTCGACGCCGACAGCCTGATGACCGGGCCAACCATCGTCCGCCTCGCCGCGGCGATGGAGGCGGACCCCGATTCCGGCATCATCCAGACGCTGCCGCTCATCATCAACCGCAACACGCTCTTCGCCCGCGTGCAGCAGTTCGCAGCGCGCATCTATGGGCCGGTGATCGCCGTGGGCCTCTCCTGCTGGATGGGTCGCGACGGCAATTACTGGGGCCACAACGCCATCATCCGCACAGAGGCCTTCGCCCGCCACTGCGGCCTCCCGGACCTGCGCGGCCGGCCGCCGTTTGGCGGCCATATTCTCTCGCACGACTTCGTCGAGGCGGCGCTGATCCGCCGCGCGGGCTATGCGGTTTACATGATGCCGACGCTCGGCGGCTCCTATGAGGAAAGCCCGCCCTCGCTGATCGACCTCTCGATCCGCGACCGGCGCTGGTGCCAGGGCAATCTCCAGCATTCGCGCGTCCTCTTCGCGCGCGGCCTGAGCTGGGCCTCGCGCCAGCACTTTCTCACCGGCATCTTCGGCTATCTCACCTCGCCGCTGTGGCTGCTTCAGCTCCTCGTCGGCATCGTGATCGTCTTCCAGGCGAGCTATTTCAAGCCGGAGTATTTCACGAGCGAATTCGCGCTCTTCCCGACCTTCCCGCGCTTCGACGCCGAACGTTCTCTCGAGCTCTTCGCCCTCACCATGGGCATTCTGCTTGCGCCCAAATTCTTCGGCCTGCTCGTCGCGATCTACGAGCCCGAGACGCGCCGGGGCTCGGGCGGCGTCATCATGCTGCTGATCTCGACCCTCTTCGAAATCGTGCTCTCGGCGCTGCTTGCGCCAATCATGATGCTGATCCAGACCGGCCATGTCGTGCATATCGTCTTCGGCTTCGACACGGGCTGGGACCCGCAGCGGCGCGACGACGGGTCCGTGCCCTTCATCGACATCGTGCGCCGCCACCGCTCGCATGTGGCGCTCGGCGCGCTGAGCCTCGTCGCGGGCCTGATGATCTCGCCCTCGCTCGTCGCCTGGATGTCGCCGACGATCGCGGGCCTCATACTCGCCATTCCGATTTCCTGGCTCACCAGCCAGCGCTGGCTTGGCCTCGTCTTCCGCCGCGCCGGCGTGCTCGTCACCCCCGAAGAGACCACGACGCCGCCCATCGCCAAGCGCGGCAAGGCCCTTTCCAAGGCGCTGGCGCGCGTCGAGGACGATGAAACCAACGGCGTTCTCGCCATCCACGAAGATCCCGAACTGCGCGCGCTGCACGAAGCCTGGCTGCCGACGCGCAAGCCGCGCCAGCGCGGGGCCGTCACGGCAGACCGCGCCGTCGCCGAGGCCAAGATCGCCGACGCCGAAACCATCGAGGACGCCGTCGCCTGGCTCAATCGCGGCGAGCGTCTGGTGGCCCTCTCCGACCGCGCCATGATCGCCATGATCGCGCGCCTGCCGAGCAAGGCCGAAAAACAGGCGGCCAGCGCCAAGGCGGCGGAGTAACGCCCTTCTGGCTCTCCCTACTCGACGCGGGCGGGGAAGCCGAGGCAAAGCATCCTTCTGCGGTGCAGACGCGAACGCCCCACTCCCGCATCAGCGGGTAAGGGCCACGGAGGGGACAAAGCCGCAGTGACGCTCATCTACAAAATTGTCTCCACCCCCGAATGGCGCGCGGCGGAAGCCGCCGGCGTCTTCACTGGCGCAGCCATCGACCACGCTGACGGCTACATCCATTTTTCCACCGCCGAACAGGCGGAAGAGACGGCCGCGAAGCATTTCGCTGGACAGGCCGATCTGCTGCTCGTCGCGGTGGCTGCCGAGAGGCTCGGCGACGCACTGAAATGGGAGGTCTCGCGCGGCGGGGCGTTGTTCCCACATCTTTACGCGCCTCTCTCCCTTTCCGCCGTGACGCGCGTCGCGCCGCTGCCGCTCAGAAGCGGGCGCCACGATTTCACGGGCCTGTTATGATCGACGCGTTCAGCCTCGCTTCGCCCCTGCTGCGACTTCTCGACGCTGAGGACGCGCATCGCGCGACGATCGCCGCCTTGAAGCTCCTTCCGACGCGCCGGCCCCCGACGGACGATCCGCGCCTCGCCGTCTCCGCCTTCGGTCTCGACTTCCCCAACCCCGTCGGCTTGGCGGCGGGCTTCGACAAGAATGCCGAGGTCGCCGGCCCCATGCTGGGTTTGGGCTTCGGCTTCGTCGAGGTGGGCACGCTGACGCCGCGCGCGCAGCCGGGAAATCCCCGGCCGAGGGCTTTCCGTCTCGTTCAGGATCGCGGCGTCATCAACCGCTACGGCTTCAACAACGAGGGCCATGCGCCGGCGCTGGCGCGCCTTTCGCTGGCGAGGCCCGACGGAATTCTCGGCGTCAACGTGGGCGCCAACAAGGACGCGGACGACCGCGTCGCCGATTATGTCGCGGGCGTCCGGACATTTACGGAGGCGGCGAGCTATTTCACGATCAATGTGAGTTCGCCCAACACGCCGGGCCTGCGCGATTTGCAGGAGCCCGAGGCGCTCTCCGATCTTCTCGCGCGCGTCATCGAGGCGCGCGACGCCGCCGCGGTCCGGCGGCCAGTGCTGCTGAAGATTGCGCCCGATCTTTCCCTGCCCCAGCTCGACGGCGTCGTGCGCGTGGCGCGGGAGCGGCGGATCGACGGAATGATCGTCTCCAACACCACCATTTCCCGCCCGGCGAGCCTCCGCGCGCCGGCGGCGCGGGAGGGCGGCGGACTCTCCGGCGCGCCGCTCTTTGCGCTCTCCACATACATGCTCGCGCAGACCGCTTTGCGCGTCGAGAGGCAGTTCCCGCTCATCGGCGCCGGCGGCGTCGAGAGCGCGGAGACGGCGCTCGCCAAGATCGAGGCGGGCGCGAGCCTCGTGCAGCTCTATTCGGCCCTCGTTTATGAGGGGCCGGCGCTTGTTTCGCGGATCAAATCGGGCCTTCTCGCCACGATCGAGAGAGAAAGAACCGCCCTATCGGCCCTCGTCGGCCGCAAGTCGCGGGAGATCGCGGCGGAACGGCCCTGAGCCGCGCTCGGGCGGCCGGCTTTCCTGCGGCGGCCCGCAATGCTATGCGCGCGCATCCCAAACACAAGAGGACGCACCATGAGCGATATTTGGCTGGCGACGGGCGAAGCGACGGTTCTCGCGGCGGACGGGCAATATACGGACGCGATGCCGGAAGTTCTGATCGGCAATGTGAAGGGGCCGGTCGGGCACGCCTTCGCCTCCATGACCGGACAGGTCGCGGGCCATCCGCGCATGTTCGTCATCCGCGACCTCAACCAGCAGGTCCGCCCGGCGACGATGATGACCACCAAGATGACGGTGAAGTCCGAAGCCTATGTCGAGCTGCTCGGCGGCGTGGTGCAGGCGGCGACCGCCGACGCCATCGTCGATTGCGTCGCGGAAGGACTCATTCCGAAGGATCAGGCGAATGAGCTCTGCATGATCATCATGATCTGGCTCGACCCGCGCTGCGCCACGGACGAGAACCTCGACAGAAGGGATCTCTACCGCACGAATTACGAGGCGACGAAGCTCGCGATCTCCCGCGCGCTCAAGGGCGAGCCCACGGTCGATGAGCTCATCGCCAACCGCAAGACCATCTCTCACTACGCGCTGGAAGGCGTGTTCGACGAGTAAGACGGCGGCGCGGCGGCGTTCTTCGCGCCGCCGCCGCTTTCCGGCCGCCATAGGCCCCGCAGCGTCTGCCCCATACGGCGGGCTACGAGAATGACCCGAGAAACCCGGCCGCGCGGTCCGAACACGATACGCCCGCTGACACGGCTTTCCGCTTTCCACCTCGATTTGTAATCCTCGGCCCCGCGCATGAAGTCGAATTCACGCGCGCCCTCGTCGATCGCCGTCAGGATGGCATGGTTTATGACGAGAGCGCCGGGGCTGAAGCGCGAAAAAGCCGGATCGAATCCGCCGAGGTAGTAATAGGTCGTCCCTCGCAAATGAAAGCAGTACAGGGCCGCGATGCAGGAGCCGCCCGCCATCGCCCGATGGAGCCGAAGCCATCCGCGCTCCAGGAATTTTTCGGCGATTTCCTGGTGAAACAGGCGAGAACTTGACTGTGCGAAGGCGCCACGGTCGCCCTTCTTGTTCAGCCGCGCCGTATGGAGGCGGAAAAGATCATCCATCGCGGCGGGCAGATCCTCGGGCCGCGCCACGGTGGAGAAGGAGACGTCGCCGCACTCATCCTTCAGCAGCGTGGCCCCCCGCTTGAGCGACCAACGCAGCTTTCGGGCCATGGCGCGTTCGAAGTCCTCGCGGGAAGCCGGCAAGCTCAACGCTGCGCAAGGCTGAAGCTCCGTCGAGACCGGGCCCAGCGGAGCCGATAGCCGCGACAACGCCTCCGGGCGCAACCCCCTCAGGTCGCAAAGGCGCCAACCGGGCCTGTCGTCGAGATGCGCGAGAAACGCGGCTGCGCATTCTTCCCGCCGGCGGCCGCCGACCATGTCGTGATAGTCGGAATCGGGAGCGCCCATCCATCTCAGCATATTGAACGGCCAGGAAACCCGCATAAGCGGCATGGCGGCGATGGGGATGTCGTCCTCATAGGCGACGAGCGCGAGAGGCTCCCCACGTCCGCGGCGGCGACGCCAAGCCGACAGCCATTCGTAACTGTCAAAGGGCGTCGCGTCGGGCGTGGCGTCGAACAGGTCGCGCCAGGTCGTCGCAAGAGCGGCAAAGGCCGCGTCTCCCGCAATCTCGGCGACTCGGATGGGCGAAGGGCTGGGCTGGTCCGTCATTGTTCGGCGCGGATTCCAAGTCTGAGCGGCAACTGGACCCGGAAGATGTCATCAGGAAGTTAAGTCAAGCCTAAGCTGTCTGGGCGCATCGGCTGCGCCTTCGAGCGCCGACAGGCTGAGCCCGAGCAGACGCACGCCCTTCGCGCTGGGAAAAAGCGGGGTGAGCAGCATCAGCGCGATTTCCAGGAACTCCGCCTGCCCGCCGATCGGCGCCGCGCCGGTTCGCGAGCGGGTGACCAGACGGAAATCGGCATATTTCACCTTGAGGGTGACGGCGCGGCCGCGGATCCGATCCTTCTCGCAGGCGCGCCAGACCTTTTCGGCGATCGGCGCAAGCGCCGCCCGCGCCGCGGCGAGGTCGAAAATATCCTGCGAAAACGTGTTTTCCGCGCCGATCGACTTGCGAATCCGGTTGGCGCGCACCGGCCGAGCGTCGACGCCACGCGCAATCGAATAATAATAAGCGCCCGCCTTGCCAAAATGCCGCTCCAGAAATTCGAGCGGCTGCGCCTTGAGGTCGGCGCCCGTCTCGATGCCGAGCCGGTTCATCTTCTCCCGCGTCGCAGGGCCGACGCCATGGAAGCGGGCGACCTCCAGCGTTTCTACGAAAGCCGGCCCCAACTGCGGCGTGATGACGAAAAGCCCGTCAGGCTTGCGGTAATCCGAGGCGATCTTGGCGAGGAATTTGTTGTAGGAGACGCCGGCGGATGCCGTGAGGCCTGTCTCTTCACGGATTTTGACTCGGATTTCTTCGGCGATCCGGGTCGCCGAGGCTATGCCCTTGAGGTTTTCGGTGACGTCGAGATAGGCCTCGTCGAGCGCGAGCGGCTCGATGACGGGCGTGAACTGCGCGAAAATCTCGCGAATTTGGAGAGAAATCTGGCGGTAAACGTCAAATCGCGGCCTCACGAAGATGAGGTCGGGGCATTTTCGCCGCGCCGTCACCGACGGCATCGCAGACCGCACGCCAAACCGGCGCGCCTCGTAACTCGCCGCCGCCACAACGCCCCGCTCCCGCGCGCCCCCGACCGCGACAGGCTTGCCGCGCAACTGCGGGTCGTCACGCTGCTCGACGGAGGCGTAGAAGGCGTCCATGTCGATATGGATGATTTTACGCGGCGCGGAGGCGCCGGCCGAGCAATGTGTTTTTTTATCCTCCATGTGCGAGTCCCCCTCGCCGGAACTCAATGAAGGGCCGACCGAGCGTCAGAGCTCGTGGCCGGCCCATGCAAGGAAGCGTCTCGATGGAAATTACTACAGCCCCGGCGAGCCAGGATGAAGTCATGTCGTGGCGGCAGATCGTCGCCTCGGCGATTGTGTGCGCCCTGCTGCTCGGCGCAGGCGTTTATGTCCTCTCCGACTATCTGCACGCCCTCGTCTGGGCGCTCATCTTCGGGACGGCGCTCTGGCCGCTGCATCAGCGATTGAGGGGCCGCGCGCATGTCTCCGCCGAAATGACCGCCTTGCTGTTGACCGCGCTCGTCGGGGCGATCGTGATCGCCCCGATCGCAACGCTTGCGGTAGACGCGCTTGTGGAGCTGCGTCAGCTCATCGATTATGCGCGGGCGGCGGGAGATGCAGGGCTTCCGGTTCCGCAGGAGGTTGCGCGCCTGCCCTATGCCGGCCCCTGGCTCACCCAATGGTGGGCCGGCCACCTCTCCCACGCCGGCTGGGCGAAAGAGCTCTTGCATCAGCTCAACACAGCCTCGGCGCGGGAGCTCGGCGCCGTGGTCGGCGCCAACGCCCTTCGCCGCACGATGCTCTTCATCGTCTCGCTGCTGGCGCTGTTCTTTCTCCTCCTCTACGGCGAAACCTTCATTGCGCAGTCGCGAGCGGCCTCCCGCAAGCTGTTTGGCGCCCGCGGCGAAACCCTCGCCACGCAAGTCATCGCCTCGGTGCGCGGCACGCTCAACGGCCTCGTCCTCGTCGCGCTGGGCGAAGGCCTCGTCATGACCGTCAGCTATATTCTCACGCGCACCCCGCACCCGATCCTGCTCGGCATACTGACCGTCATCGCCGCCATGATCCCTTTTGCGGCGGCGGTCGCCATCGGCGTGGCGGCGATTGTGGCGGCCGTGAGCGTCGGCGCGACGGCGGCGCTGATCATAATCGTCACGGGCGTAGTCGTCGTCTTTGTGGCGGACCATTTCATCCGTCCGGCTTTGATCGGGAGCCAGACGCAATTGCCTTTCATCTGGGTGCTGCTCGGCATCCTGGGAGGCGTCGAAACCTTTCAGCTTTTAGGCCTTTTCGTCGGACCGGCGATCATGGCGGCGCTGGTGTCGCTGTGGCGCGACCTCGCCGCCACGCCGCCCGTCGCGGGCGGGGTGGACGACAAAATAGGCGGCTGAACCGGCCCGAGACAGCGGCGAGGGGCGACGGCCGCCCCATAATTGGACAGGGGGAGCGAAAGGAGCGCGCCGATGATCCCATCTCTCTCGTCCGGCCTTTCCAAGGTCATCAAGGCGCATCGTGCGGCGTTCGAGAAGTTCGAGGCGACGCACGAAGACGACGACGCCTTCCTGAGCGCCAGCCGCGAAGAAGATCTCGCACGCTATGACGTCGCCATGCGCCCCTGCGGGAGCGACGCCGAGTTCATCGAAAAACTGCGCTATCTTATGGCCACCGAACGCTGCCTGTGGGGCGAGCCGGAATTCCTGACGGAATTCGGGTCTGTCGTGATCGCCGTGCGGGAGCACCTCGAACGGATCGAAAACTGACAGAGAGGGCGCGGTTCTGCTTCCGAGGCGCAGTTTGGCGTCCGAACGAGTAGGCTGCGCGACAAGGGAGGCGCAAGCGATGCGGCAAGTCTCACTGGGCGCCTTGTGCGCCGTCTCACTCGCGTCGCTCGCGCTGGCTTTGTCGATGCGAACGCCAACCCTGGCGCAAGGGACCGGACCGGCGGCCTGTCCCGGCGGCGATACTGGCGTCAAGCTCCCGCGCGGCTTTTGCGCAACGATCTTCGCCGATAACATGGGCCACGCGCGGCACATGGCGGTCGCGCCGAACGGCGTCGTCTATGTCAACACCTGGAGCGGCAGATACTATGGTCGCTCCCGCCCGCCCGCCGGCGGCTTCCTCGTCGCCTTGCGGGACGCCGACGGCGACGGCCGCGCCGAGATCGTGAAACGCTTCGGCGAGACCCCTGTCGCCGGCGGCTCCGGCGGCACGGGCGTCGCGTTGTTCGACGGCGCGCTCTATGCCGAAGAAGGCGACAGGATCCTGCGTTACGCCCTTTCGCCGGGCGACATCGTTCCTTCCGAAAAACCGCAAACCGTCATCTCCGGTCTGCCGCTGACGGGCGACCATCCGATGCATCCCTTCGCCATCGACGAACGGGGCAATCTCTATCTCGACTCCGGCTCCGCGACCAACGCCTGTCAGGCGCAGAACCGGATACCCGAATCGCCTGGCCTCGTTCCCTGCCGCGAACTCGAGACGCGCGCCGGAATCTGGCGCTACGACGCGCGCAAAACCGACCAGAAATTCTCGGCCCGCGAACGCTACGCGACGGGCAACCGAAATGGCGAGGGCATCGCCATCGACGGCGACCACATCTACGTCACACAGCACGGCCGCGACCAGTTGTTGGAGAACTGGCCGAAGCTCTACACGCCCGAACAGGGCCGCGACCTGCCCGCCGAGGAAGTCGTCGAGCTGAAGGACGGCGCCGATTACGGCTGGCCGGAATGTTATTATGACGGGGTGCAGCACAAGCTCGTTCTTGCGCCGGAGTATGGGGGCGACGGCGGCGGCGCCGTCGGAGTCTGCGCCGAAAAACGGGGTCCGATCGCCGCTTTCCCAGCCCATTGGGCGCCCAACGATCTCGCTCTTTATCGCGGCCGGCAGTTCCCGGCCGCCTATGACGGCGGCTTCTTCGTCGCCTTTCACGGGTCGTGGAACCGCGCGCCCTTCCCGCAAGGCGGCTACAATGTCGTGTTCCAGCCGATGGCCGACGGCAAGCCCAAGGGCGATTATGTCGTCTTCGCAGACGGCTTCGCCGGCAAGAGCAAGGATCCCGGCGGCGCCGCGCATCGGCCTTCCGGCCTGGCCGTCGGCCCAGACGGCGCGCTCTATGTCTCCGACGACGTGGGCGGGCGCATCTGGCGGATCACATTCCATGGCGATGTCGCGACGACGGGCGTCGAGTCGGCGCCTGCGGCTTACGCGCAAAGCGCCGGAGCGGACGCGGGGCCGCCGGAGGGAACGAATCCGCAGGCAGGCGTGGAAGAAGGCCGCAAGCTCCCGACGCCGCAAGGCGCGAGCGACGCCGAGGTGGCGCGGGGCGAGCGCATCTTCAATGGCCAGGAGGCCGGCGGCAATTGCTCGGGCTGCCACGGCGCCAATGGCAAGGGGTCCCCGCTCGGGCCCGATCTCACGCGCGGCAAATGGCTGTGGGCGGATGGCAGCCTCGCGTCGATCCGCAGCGTCATCGCAAAGGGCGTGAGCCAGCCGAAAGACTTCCGAAGCCCGATGCCGCCCAGGGGAGGCGCGGATTTGAGCGACGCCGATGTCTCGGCGGTGGCGGCCTATGTGTGGTCGATCAGCCGGCGACCGGGGCGATGACGCGGCCTGCCATTATTTTGCTTCAATGCTTCGCCAGCCTCATCCTCAAGCCAGCAGCAATGCGCGAGAGGCGCCCCGACCGTGGATGTAACGGCGGGGCGTTTTTCTTTGCGCGCAGGCCCCCGACGTCCTCCGGCCGAGCCTTTTTCTTTCGACGCTTTGGTTTAAATTCTCGATCAAACGGCTGCGCCTTCCCTGCGCGCCGCTCCCGAGGAAAACCATGTCCAACCCGCTGCTCAAAAGCTGGAACGCGCCTTTCGGCCTTCCGCCCTTCAACGAAATTCAAAGCGACCATTTCCGCCCCGCCTTCGACGCGGCCCTCGCCTCTCATAAGGCCGAGATCGCGGCGATCGCGCAAAACCGCGAGGCTCCGACCTTCGCGAATACAATTGACGCTCTCGAGCGCGCCGGAAAGCCGCTGACGGACGTGAGTTCGGTATTCTGGAACCTCACGGCGACGGACGCGAATGCGCAGCTTCAGGACATAGAGCGGGACATGGCGGCGGCGCTGTCGCGGCACGCGAGCGAAATCTCCATGAACCGGGATCTCTTCCAGCGCATCGACGCGCTGTACGAGAAGCGCGCGGCGCTCGGCCTGACGCCGGAGCAGATTCGCGTTCTGGAGCTCACGCACAAGAATTTCGTGCGCGCCGGCGCGAAGCTGGATGAGCGCCAGCAAGAGCGGCTCAAGGCGATCATGGAGCGCCTCGCGACGCTCTCGACGCACTTTTCGCAAAATGTGCTCGCCGATGAATCTTCCTGGCTGCTGCTCGTCGAAGAAGGCGACCTCGAGGGGCTTTCGGCGGATTTTCGCGCGGCGGCGGCGCGGCTTGCGGCCGAGCGCGGCGCGCCGGGGAAATATGCGATAAGCCTCGCGCGCTCGAGCGCCGAGACTTTCCTGCAAAGCGCCGCGCGTCGCGATCTGCGCGAGACCGTCTATCAGGCCTGGACGCGCCGCGGCGAGAATGGCGGCGAGACCGACAACGCTGCGATCATCCGCGAAATCCTGGCCTTGCGCGAAGAGCGCGCCAAGCTTCTCGGCTTCGAGAGCTTCGCCGATTACAAGCTCGACGACACGATGGCGAAGACGCCGCGCTCGGTGCGCGACCTTCTCGATCGCATATGGGCGCCCGCGCGCGCGCGGGCCGCAGAGGAACGCGCGGCCATTCAGGCGCTCGTCGACGCGGAAGGAGCGAATTTCAATGTCGCCGGCCATGACTGGCGCTATTACGCCGAGCGCGTCCGCAAACAGTCGTACGACCTCGATCAGACCACGCTGCGCCCCTACTTCCAGCTCGACAGGATGATCGAGGCGGCCTTCCATGTCGCCGAGCGGCTTTTCGGCCTGCGTTTCATCGAGCACGAGGGGCTCGATCTTTATCACCCCGACGTGCGCGCCTTCGAGGTTCAGGATCGCGACGGCCGACATGTGGCGCTCTTTCTCGCTGATTACTTCGCCCGTCCCTCGAAGCGCAGCGGCGCCTGGATGTCGGACTTCCGCGCGCAGCACAAGCTCGATGGCGAGGTGCGGCCAATCATCGTCAATGTGATGAATTTCACCAAGGGCGCAGACGGCGAGGCCACGCTTCTCAGCCTTGACGACGCCCGCACGCTGTTTCACGAATTCGGCCACGCCCTGCACGGCATGTTGTCGGACGTGACCTACCCGCTGGTGTCTGGAACGAATGTCGCCCGCGATTTCGTCGAATTGCCGTCGCAGCTCTTCGAGCATTGGCTGCTCGAGCCTGCCGTGTTGAAGCAGTTCGCGCTGCACGCCGAGACCGGCGCGCCCATGCCGGACGATCTCCTCCAGCGCATCGTCGCGTCGCGCCATTTCAATCAGGGCTTCGCGACCGTCGAGTTCTGCGCGTCGGCTTATGTCGATCTCGACATTCACCAGGGCTTTAGCGGGGATGTCGGCGCCTTCGAGCGAGAGAGCCTCGGCAGGATTTCCATGCCGGAGGAAATCGCCATGCGGCACAGGCTCCCGCATTTCAGCCATATCTTCTCGGGCGACGGCTATTCGGCCGGCTATTACAGCTATCTCTGGGCCGAGGCCCTCGACGCCGACGCTTTTGAGGCTTTCAAGGAGACGGGCGACCCTTTCCATCCGGAAGTGGCGGAGAAGCTCAAGAGCTTCATCTATTCTGCCGGCGGCCGGCAGGACGCGGCCGACGCCTATATGTCCTTCCGGGGCCGGATGCCGACCGCAGAGCCGCTGTTGCGCCAGCGCGGATTCTCCGGTTGATCAAAGAGGGAAAGGCCTGCGCATGTCGCGCAGGCCGCTTTCGTTACGCTCAGTCCTCCGCGAACAGATCGAAGTGCCGGTTGATCCCGGCCTGCACGAGATTGCCTTCGAATTTGGTGCGCGTCGCGAGGCCGTAATTATAGGCCACATTCGGCAGTCCGACATTGGCGCCGCTGAAGCGCAGGGCGTTGTAGCCGGT
>RXIY01000097.1 GCA_003963405.1 Hyphomicrobiales bacterium | reverse complement strand
GCCGATAATTTTATGAGGACCGGAATGCGCGTATCTCCATCTTGGCCCGAGGCTGTGCTTCGAAGGCCGGATACGTTGACGCAAACTGATCGAAACCAGCAAAGCAAGCATAAATCAAAGGGACAGAAAATCGCGCGAACGGCCTCAAGTTTCGAGTTTTTCCCCTTTCAGGCACGTAATGCGCGCCCGCGCGCGAGGAGGCGGGAGTGGCTCGATTGGTGATCGACCTTCAGGCGGCCAAGGTTTCGTGGCCCGGCGCGTGGTGGTCCGTCTCATGGGACCCGGCACCGCCGTAGGCTTGGCAATCGCGCCACTTTTGGCCCTCGGTGGATGGGAATAGGGCAATCCCTAGTATTGGTAACGCAAGCTAGCCCGGCGGCAATTTCTTCAAGCCTCATGCAATGTCCTGGAGGTCGGGCCGAGTGCCTCCCCGCGGGCGGCGGCGCATAAGATTGTGCGTGCATTCTTTCCTGTCGCTTCCGGTGTGGCAGACGCAAAGGGTGATTGTCCGCTGCGTTTATACCCATTGCTCTGTTCGCACTAAACGACCAGACACATGGATAGAGCCCCTCCCAGATCGCCTTGCGGCGGAAGATGGCTTCGGCTTCCTGCGACTGTGTTGTCGGCGGTCGGATGAGGTTCTCTCGACCACTGCTTGCTACCATTGCCACCACGATCGAAACCAAGACGGCTTATGTTTTTTGGCCCGGTGACTTTCAGCCAAGGCCTGAGCGTGCTGCTCTGCGATCGTCAGCTTCGATTTCGCCCGGCGCACCGCGTCATTCTTTAACATTGTGGACTGTTTGATCGCCTGCTTTTTTTGCCACCATTCCGCAGGTTCGATCCATGTGAGCTGCTGTCGGTTTCGTGGACGCCGAGTTAAGTTACCCCCACCTTCTTTTCGAACTCAACCGGGCTGACGTAGCCGATCGTCGAGTGCCTGCGGACGGGGTTGTAGAACCGCTCGACGTAATCGAAGACGTCTGCCCGGGCGTCGTCACGCGTTCGGTAGACCTTCTTCCCGATCCGCTCGGTTTTCAGCGAGGAGAAGAAGCTCTCCATCGCCGCATTGTCCCAGACATTGCCGGACCGGCTCATCGAACAAACGACGCCATTGTCGGCCATCAGGCGCTGGAACTGCTCGCTCGTATATTGGCTTCCTCTGTCGGAGTGATGGAGCAAGGCGTCCGGCTTGCCGCGACGCCAGATCGCCATCATCAACGCATCCGCGACGAGCCCAGCGGTCATCTCGGCTTTCATCGACCAGCCGACGACCCTGCGCGAGAACAGGTCGATGACCGCCGCGACGTAGAGCCAACCCTCCGCCGTCCAGATATAGGTAAAGTCCGCGATCCACTTCTGGTTCGGCGCCTGCGCGGCAAACTGCCGGTCGAGAACGTTCGGCGCGACGACCGTCGACCTTTGTCCGTCGTCCTTCGGCAGGCGGCGGCGCCGCGGCCGCGCCCGCAAGGCGTTCGCCCGCATCAATCGTTCGATCTTGTGCAGACCGCAGGAGAAGCCTTCGGCCAGAACGTCCCGCCAGACGCGGCGGGCGCCGTAGGTTCGGGCGCTGCCCACGAAGCTCGCGCGGATTTTCTGTGTCAGCCCCTCGTCGGCGACCGTCCGGGCGCTTGACCCGCGACGCAGCCAGGCGTGAAAGCCCGACCGAGAGACGTCCAGCGCTTCGCAGAGCCACGCCACCGGCCAGACGCTCCGGTGCTTTGCGACGAAAGCGAACCTCATTTCGCTTCCCTCGCAAAGAAGGCTGCGGCCTTTTTTAGGATGTCGCGCTCCGCCCGCAGTTTGGCGACCTCACGGCGCAACCGCTCGAGCTCAATTTGCTCCGGCTTCTGCTGGCCATGCCCGGGAAAGGCCTGCCCGGGATCCGCGGTCAGCTCCCGAACCCAGCGCCGCAACACGTTCTCATGCACGTCCAGATCGCGGCAGGCCTGCGCGACGGTAACGCCACGTTCCTTTATTAGCCGAACCGCCTCGACCTTGAACTCCCGACTGAATATCCGTCTCGCCATAACCAACCTCCAGCCTCATGAAACACCGTTTCTCGGCGTCCACGAAACCGGCAGCAGCTCAATGAGCCTGTCTTTGCCAAAGCAGCCCGCCGTAAGTTTGCTTCCTCGTGGCGTAGGCGCTCTAAAACGTCCTCCTCCGCCCGGAGCGCCGCTTGTGCGTCGGCATAGTTTTTCTCGGCATGAACCAGAAAGTCAGGTTTAGGCGAGTCGCTTGTTGAAACTGATTGAGCAACTGCGGCGTCTATCGGCCAATAGTTAGCTGAGTGACCTGCGAGCAAGTCACACGGGCTTATGAGGAGGCCAATCGTAAATCCCACGAAAAGCGATTGTCTAAAAACGCGCATTGTTTTTCTTTCTCTCGCTCAGGTCATTCCAACAAATATAAGCCCCGCAAAAAATTCCCCCGCGAGACAAAACCGACGGTCCGCGAGCGGCGATTTCTGACGGATTTGTCGCGGCGGCCTGGGGCGCCGCCCGTCTAGGCCCGAGGTCGTGCGCGCATTGTGTGTCGGAGGATGAAGCAGCGGCGCACGCCACCTTGTGCCAAGGCCGCGTTAGCAACCTCGTAGATTCCACAAATGTCGGGGCTCGGCGGAGTGCGTAAAGCTGGGGTGCGCAGCTACGCCTTTCCTGCCGGGCTGGGCAGCTCGCGCCGCCTGTTTTTATGGCTGACGGGCGATGGCCGGCGATCCGCTCGCTCTTTCACGGACCGCCGGCTGGCCCGGCAAAAGTGTGGGTGAGGGCGCGCGTCTGGCAGCCATGCGTATTTTCCCCATCTAGCCCACCTAAACGTAGCGCTTAACGTTGGAGTTGTGAGAGGCGAAATCCGCAGCCTTCGCTTTCGGCGCTTAGACTAGCGGCCCGAACCGTTTGAACCCTTCGGCTCCGGGCCGTCAGTCCGATTCCCGCTCTCGCGCTAACCCTCGCCAACGTCCCTGGCTGGGCGCTTCACAGGCGGGAAATGCCCGCCCGGGTCGTCAATCCAGACGACGGGGATCCACGCGCGCTCGGCATAGGCGAGTGCCTGCAGGAATGCCTGCCGCTCGGGAAAGGTGTCGGGATATTAACTCTGCCCAAATAATTCCACTTTCGCGAACACGGATGGATCGGCGTTCGGGTCGTAGTGCACGTGCATTGCCAGGATCAGCCCGTTCGGAAGGGCGCTCCGGTGCTCGATGATCCGGACTATGCCAGCCTCCCATTCACCGCCTTGTATTCCGGATGTGAGCTATTTGCCGGCAATCCTGGCAATAGGGGGACCCTGCCGGCGCCTCGGCGCCGCAGAAGCGCGTGGCCGACTCACCCATAGCCGCCAGAGGGAACTTGCAGAGCCCTTTGCGTAAGCTCTTGAACGAAATGCCCAGCGGGCGCCGGGATACATGCGCGCTCACGGCAAGCATGGCGCATCCTTACTATCGCTCATTCTAACCCCGCCTTCTCAAACCGCACGCCCGGCGCGCCGCCGTTCTCTGACGCGATCGCTTTTGGGCTCGGGTAGCAAGAATTACGCTTGCCGCTAAGCGATCGTCACGGCCGCGTTCATATGCGCGCTAGACGACCTTCGCGTCGAGAGACGGGTTCATAACGAGCGACCGCGCTTTTGGCGACCTGTATCGCAGGATCGCCATGCGGGCCGGAGTCACGCCGGTAACCGTGTAGCGCGCCCTTCCTCGCCGATCCGGCGCTAACCGGCTTTCTCCTTTTACGCCTCGGTCAGAGCCTTGGCCGCAGGCCCGGAGGAGGCTGCCAGCGAGGGCGCGACACCGTAGCGCGGGCAGAAGACGTGTTTCCGCAAAAAAGATCTCTTATTGACAATTGGAAAACATGCCTATTGGCAAAACGTTTTCTGCAAGTAGCGCGCCAGCACAATCTTGAGTATTCGTAAGGTGGGAGCCGCTTTCGTAGACGGGAGCGTGGCTTTCGATCCAGGCGCCGCGGGCGCGCAGATAGCGATCCGCGCGCTCCAACGCGTCGCCGGCGATCTCGCCGACGTTGACGGTGACTGACGGCACGAGTTCGATTTTCGTCGATTTGAGGCGCGGCAGATCAAGCGCCTGGGGCGCCTTAACGAGTTTGCGTTTGCCGGGGATTGTGATCGAGAGATCGCCCAGGCCGCGCATCAGCGCGACATATGCGATGCTTCGACCCAAAAAACGTCGGGACTCCTTAACGGTTGCTTTTTCCCGTCAACCTCTCCACCATTCCCCGAATAGCCTGGATCTGCGCCCCTTTCTTCGTGTGATAATCGACGCTGTCATAACCCCACCAGTCCCAGCAGGCGTTTGGATTCCATCTGAAATTAAAGGTGTAGAACGGCCATCCCCAACCCCAACGGCTGATCGTCTGCGGATAGAGCACGATGATCGCATTCGTGTCCGCCCAGCGGTTATAGCCGGCGTGTTTGTAAAAGCTGTCGCCGATCGCGTCCGCCTGCTGCTGGCACCCATGGAGAGCGACATGCACTCGGCAGGACGCCGAGGCGCAGGCTGCAGGGATATAGGCGTAGCCAGTGTCGCTCAGACTGTGGCCGCGAGCATCGCTATCGGGGAAGAATTCCTTCTGGTTGAATTCAATGTAGCGGCCGTCGGGCTGTGCATTGGGCGGATTGAGTCTCCCATATATTTGCAGGAGAATCGCGCCGGCGGCGTCGAGGTGGCAATCATCGATAAAGGGCGGGCCGGTAAAATCGCAAGCGCCGCCGTAGTCGTCGGTGATCATGGCGTGGCCCGCCTTCAGATCTTTTCGGTAGACGACCTGATCATCGTTCGGCAGGTATAGCGCGTAATAGTCTCGCACGATGTCCATGACCGGAGTCGCGACAACCTGATCAGCTTGGCCAGAAAACAGCCACACGCGAGAATTTCTAAGGTTGGTGACGTCGTCCACCGCGCCCGAACGGGCGAGGCCGTCGGTGATGTCTTTGAGATGTGCGAGATCTGGAGCCGGATGATCGGCGGTGGGTTTCATACAATTCTGGGTCGCTCGACTCGAACTGTTTTCGGCGCAGTCATAGGGGATTCCCGCCACAACGCCCGCTCCCTTGACGATGCCGGAATGAGCGACGTGGAACTGCACGGCCATGGCTGCGCCGGAGGAAATCCCTGACACTGAAGTCTCGGCGATATTCGCGCGATAGGCTGGCAGATGATCTGCGGCGGAGGCTGGCCCTAATCCCGCCCAAACCAGACCCGATATCATGATAGCTCGTTGAAAAAAGCCGAAACCAGACACTGAATTCCCTCCAAAAAATCTAAGCCGCGACCCTAAAATATACGATGGCTTCGCAATGGTCTTTTTTTCAGGCGGCTGGCGATGGCGGAGCGGCGGGAATATGGGACGAGAAAGGTTGGACTGCGGAGAAGATGTTGGCGAAACGCTGCAGCCGTGCCACGATCTGAACCCCTGCATCGACCGATCTTGTTCTCGCAACGAGACATGGGAATTTCGGCGCGGTTTGGATTCAAACTCTTGTGCGATCGATGAGCCCCGGCATGATCTTCCGCCGCGCAGCGGCATAAGGAGCCGAGCTTGTCGGTGACCATGCGGCGAGGGTGAGAGCCCTGCTTATGGAGCAGACGCTTCAGCAATCGCTGCGTTGGCGCCGCCTGCGTCACTGATCGATCGGAGTGCGGTGGTCTCTTAAATGAAGAGGCTGCAGATGATGCTAATGATGGCCGCTGCGACGAGGCGCCATGCAACAGCTTGCCAGCTTCCGGTTGACTCAACGAGCTAGGCAGCGATTAGTGGCGTTGGGACGCTGGATACGATGCCCGAGAGTTGGTAGGCAATCGAAGCCCTACTGTAGCGATAGCGTAGCGGATATTGCACTGCGTAGATCACACATCCTTGATCCGCTGCATTTGCTCGTCCTCCGTCGTCAACGTCACTCCTTCCGACGCGTTCAAGGTGCGGTAGGTTGGCAAACACCATGCCAATTTAGACGAAGTTTAGAGCAACAGTTCGTGCAAGCCCGGCGCAATGAATAAGCGGGTTATCAAGTGGACGCCGCTTATGGGGCATTGCCAGAACTCAGGCGCGTCTTCTCTCAGAGCGCCCACGCACGCGTCTGCCAGCTCGCGACGCGCTGCTGGCGACAGGAGAGGGCGGCCTGAAAAGGGAGCACGTTAAGTGATTGAACGAATTGGAAGCGGAGAACGCTGTTTTACATTCTGGGCGGCAGCCGCCGCTTTCATTCTCAGGAGATCAGCATATTGAAATGGGTTGACTGGCTGCAGAGGGGCCACGACGCCGGAACCGGGGGCCGCGTCGGCTTCTGTCAGCTCGCGTAGTTTTGGCGTCAGCAAGAGCGGGTGCGCGAACTCGGCTGGCGCTATGTCCTGCGCAGAGTTGACGACGCGCTCGCCAATCTTCGTCCACCCCCAAAGTTTGGCCGCGAATTCTGAAGGGAGCCGGATACAGCCGTGGGAGGCTGGATGGCCCGGAACGACACCGAGATGCATGGCGATGCCCGACCATGTGATGCGCTGCATAATGGGCATAGGCGCGGCGGAGTAAATATTCGATCGGTGATATCGCTCGCGGCC
The DNA here is from genome assembly GCA_003963405.1 of Hyphomicrobiales bacterium. Lineage (GTDB taxonomy): Bacteria > Pseudomonadota > Alphaproteobacteria > Rhizobiales > Beijerinckiaceae > Methylocystis. The sequence continues at coordinate 3,013 of RXIY01000097.1, read as the reverse complement.
GATGATGGTGAAAATTCCCTCAGGCGTCGGGTAGCCAGCGATCCCGGTCGATATCGCCGAACGGGCGATGAGCCCTTGGTGGCTGTATATGGAGACACGCTGGTCGGCGATCGACGCATTTAGAAAAAGCGGTTGCTCGGGGGTAGCGTGGACAGGCCCAACTTCGGGCGTGGACGGCGCGACTGAGGTCCGCAGTTCATGTTGGAAGCGCTTTCGTGCAGTTCGAGGGTGGTGTTTTGGAGCGCTTCTCCAAGCTCGCGTGGGTCCGCCTGAAAACAGGCCGTCGACCCAATGAAACAAATCCTGAGCTACTGCCGGCGTCATTCCCGCGCCCAGGGTCGCCACAGCAGCGTTGATGATGAATACCGCCCTAGCGATAGTTTTGCCGCAGTGATATTTTGGCATTCCGACGCCAAGCTTCAGTCGATGTCTCGGTCAGCCGCTTCCGCTCGTGGCTTTCCTTTCGTCGTGGTCAAGGATTCGAGCGAGACGCGGGCAAAAATGCGATCATAAAGTGTTCTTAGATCGTCTGGGCAGGAGCCTGACTCGGGGCCGACCGGACCTGGCTGTCAGTCGCTGCGGCGCCGGTTCATATTGTGAGATGCGGGCGCGGGCCGATCCCGGAGAACAGCGGCGGGCTGGGGGTGAGGCTGAGGAAGTTAAAATGAGGTGGAGTCGAATAAATTCGGGGCTAATGCGGGGTGCAAACCGGCGAGTCGACAGACTGCGGCGGCGCGATGATTTTGCGGTCATTCTTGTCATAGCTATCGGCGCAGGCTTTGCGTTCTTGCTGCTTATCCTGGGAATAAGGTGATAGCCAGCGATGCGAGCGACGAATTCATCCCGGAGAACGGCGGCGGGGCGGGGTGAGCATGAAGCCTACGCGGAGGGGACCATGACGCAATGACCAAGCCCCTGAGCGCCGAAGCCATTTTTGATCAGCTCCGTGCCATGGGGCTTTTCGAGGTGGAAATGAGCCGCGACGATATTAGCCGCGGTTGGCGCATTCGCGCAGATGGCGGTCCCCTCGTGCAGATCTGTGACAACGGCAACCTCAGAATTTCTGGAAGGAAAGCGCACGTCCTCCGCAAGGGGCTTGGGCTTACTGGCAAGCGCAATTCTTGCTGCTCGCGCCCTAAAGCGGTCGCGTCGGAGAATGGAGACGCGAGGCTAAAGAAAAAGCCCAGTGAAGAGCCGGGCTAGTTCGCGTTACCAGTAGTAGGGATAACCCCACCCTCCACCGAGGGCCCAAAGTGGCGCGGTTGCCAAGCCTACAGCGGCGCCAGCCAGCGCTCCCACGGGGTTAAAGCCATAATATCCGTAGCGCGGATAATAGTAGACGTAGCGGTAATGCCGATGACGCCAATAGCCATAATGCCGATGATGGCGCCAGTAACGGTAATGGACATTCTCGACAGGTGACGGGCCCGTGATAGTCTCCCTGCTCGGTAGGTTAATTACACCAGCACAAGTTTGAGTTGTCGAACCTGAAAGACCGGCAACTATGCAGACTGCGGTGATCGCGGATGTGTAAGCTGTCCTGCGCATTCCAACCTCCCGTGTCCGCGATAAGCGAAACCCTAGGTTCTCGTGTTCTCACCGTGCAATCCAATTAGGACATTGAACTTTTCAGACAATAGTGGCTGGCGATGATCAATCTGAACAAGGTAGCGCTATTGCAATTACACTAATAGACGTTGCTTGCGCTCGCCGACGAGGTTCTCGCGTGCGCGTAGGCCGCTTAGCGTCTTCTTCCTCGATCGAAGGTGATCGCCGTCATGCTGCAATGGCCAAGTTCCCCCCGCAGCCAGCCGAGCTACACCCGCAGGAGAAGAGCGGCGTCGAGACGATCTGTCTTGGCCTGTCTTGGCGCGGCGGCGGTCCGTGGACACAGCCACGCTGCTCGAGTGGATGACGTGCGCCTCAACGCCGCGGGCCACCAGCCACCGCGCGAGCCAAAAACCATCCCGCCCGGCCTCATAGGCAACGACGAGACGTTCGATCCTTCGTCCCGCCGAGCGACATTCGACACACCAACGCCTTACGAGCGTGAGAAGATGATCGGGATCGGGGTTCAGCTTTTTCAGAGACTGGCGGTCCACGCCAGGAAGCAGGCCAGTGACAAGCCACGTCGATTGGCTCATCTCGATGACCACGACGAGAGTGCGATCCTGATCGAAGGCTGCCGTCGCACGACCAGGGATAAACTGATGCAGCATGACGGCGTCTCCACTCCGCGGAAGGGCGCCAGCCTGCCTCCTTGGCGCACGCCCCATAGCATCTGGATATTGGCGGTGAACAGAATCTTGACCATCCGGCAATAACCTCCAGCGACGTGTCAACGTTGGTTGCGCCAGGGAACCGGTGTCTGCCTCAATGCACCTTTATCCAGACGGGAACGTCCGGCTCTCGAGCCAAATCTTGCTTACTTTTTAATCGTTGCCCATAGGGAAATCGGGAGCAAGATTTTTATTCGCACCCTTCGACGGAGAAGTTTCGCTTTGGTTCATTCGGTTCTGCATATCTTTGTAATGCGCCAGCCGGCGCCTTCGGGGGCGCGGTGTTTCACGTGGCAGGTCGCACGGAAGCGGTCCGATATCATGATCGGTAGTAATCTCATCTTACCATCTCTGCCTCGTGTGTTTCGAATGCACATCGCGGTTAGAATTTTGCATTTAACGTAACGAAGGCTGAGCGCGGCGCGCCAGGCATGATATTGTTGTTGTTGGTCGCAGCGGCGTAGTATCGCGCCCCGAGCAGGTTCTCGATATTCAGCTGCGCGTTGACCCGATCGCTGAGCTTCACATAGGCCGCGGCGTCGACGCGGGCGTAGCCGGGGACGACGACAGCGTTGTCAATCGCCGGATAGAATTTCGCGTTGTAGATGACGCCGCCGCCGAGGCCCAGCACGCCCGGTCCCGCGTCGAAGAGCGACGAAATGTCGACCTTGTTCCAGAAGGAATAGGTGTTGCGCGGGACATTGGGCGTCACCTTGCCCGAATAGACGAGCCAC
>RXIY01000106.1:9647-17993 GCA_003963405.1 Hyphomicrobiales bacterium | reverse complement strand
TGCGATCCTGAAGCTGCTGCTTAGTAAGAATCGTGATCGACTGGGGAATGTCGATGATCGGCGTGTTCGTCTTGGTCGCCGTCGAGGTGCCGCGTGCGACATAGCCCACCACTCCGCTCGGGCCGTAGCCGAGCACCTGTTCGGAAGGCACGAAGGGCGTGGGCTCGGAAGCGTGCGCCGGGCCGGGCGCGGCGGCCGCTGGCGCCGCCTGCACGGGACGCGCCGGGCGTGGGCCTTGGGTATGGGCGACCGTTTTGCGCGCCTTGCCGACCTCGATCGTGGGAAGCGCCTGCTGGGCAGAGGTGGCATTCGCGGCGGAAACGAGCGCGGCGCCCAGGGCGCACAGGCTGACACACGAGCGTTTCGATTTTCCAGACGCGAAGGGGCGAACCAAGAGAAACACTCCAGCGATCGATCGGTCACCGACCCTCGCCAGAGTCGGCTTATCCTCTGCGGCTCAGTATTGCGGTGCAGAAAAGACCAATCAATGCATGGATCATAATTTTAGAAATCTTGTAAAGTTGCCATCTGTATTGAGATTAAACTCCCGAAGCGCCCGATGTTGGAATTGTTGCCTTTCGCAACAATAGTCGCGGCTAGCGACACGTGAATTCATTGAAGAGCGGCTCTCCGGAGGCGCAGTCGTCAAATTAACTGGATAAGCTCATTGAACAGGATCCACGATCTGTCAAACCTCGCTTGCCAGCTTCGCTCGAAGCGACTCCGATTCGCCTCGATCATCACCGTTCGTATCTCATGTACCGGATCAGAAAAAGGTCAACTCGCTTCGCTCTCAAGGACATTTGCGCGCAGCCTCTTCCATTGCCTCAACCCATCAGAAGCGTTTCGCGAGCAGCGCGTCGCGAGCCTTTACGATGCGCTGGTAACGTTCGGCGCTGCCGCCTGCGTCGGGATGCGCTGTCTTGGCCAACTGCCGGAAGGCGGCACTGATGTCTGACGGCTTTAGTAGGCTCTCGATTGGCAGGGCTAAGATTTCGCGATATTCGTGGTCGTCGTGGTCGGCATCCCGCTGCAGCAAGAAGATTCTGCGCTTTTCTCGCGCCTTGAGGCGGAGGTTAACCTGATCGTCGCGCCATCTTTGGCGCGACATAACGAGACACTCGCCGAAGGTGATCCGGCCGAGCCTTTCAAGTTTGTCAAGACTGAACGGCCCCACGACGCCATAGGGGGGCGCCAGACACGCCTTCCTGCCGCTCTCGCCATGTTGGATATCGCCGATCGTCGCCATATCCAGTCTTCCCATGGAGCCGTTCCAGACGACCCATTCCTCTTTGTCCGTCATACGGAGCGCTTTCATGCATGAAGCGACCCGCGTTTCGCCTTGCTTGTGCAAAGGTATTCACAAGAGTTGGACGGGCCATGAGCCTATGCATGTTGCGAGCCAAGGGAGCTGACAAAGCGTCGGACGTCAGCAGCGTCTGCGGCTAGGATGTGTCCGAGCATTCTCGGTTAGTGGCCGTTTGGTTCTTTCCAAATGAATTGGACGCGGTCCCTGACATCATGCTCGAAGGCTCCGAGATCGTGTTAAGCTATCTCGCCAAAGAAAGGACCGTTTGGCCTCATCTAACAGGCCTGTGAAACGCCCTGCCTGGGCCAAGTTTACCAGAGCGGTCCAAATGGCGAGATTTTTGCTCGGTGCTGCGCCGATGAAGGCGCGCGACTCCCATTTGCAGTCGCTTCGAGAAGAGCGCCACTAGTGAGGGGTGGAAAGAATGGCGAATCATAAGGTTACGGTTGAGCAATTGCCCAATGGCGAATGGGCTTGTTTTTTACATGTTACGGGCCATGACGAGCCTGTTAATCTGGGCCGCGAATTTAAGAACGATGAACAAGCAGAAAACTGGCTCAACGTTTCGGAGTCGGTGACTGTGATTGAAATGATGATCCGCAAATATCAGAAATAGCAACTCAAATGATGTTGGACTCTGGAGAGAAGGCGATATGCGGCCACAGAAGGCGCTCCGCCCTCGCTCGCTGGTCTTGCCGGAGGCGATTTCGCACGTGTCACGGCGCCACGACGATCGGCGTCAATATTCCTCGGACGCGTTCGATAGCGCCGATCGCCGTCGTCAGACGGAAAGCAGCGCCAGAAACTCGATTTGTGGCGTTGTGTGGATGATTTCACGCAGGACTTCGATCCTGATTTTGACGAGCGCGAAGCCGGGGCCTTCTCGGCTGGCGCTGGTGCGCTGCGACAGCTACATCGCCAATTTCATCAGCGTCTCGACGCCTAGCACTAATTGTTTGGGCGGATGTCGCCGAGGCCACGAGCGCGACGGATTTCGTCCAGCTCGGCAAAGCGCCGAGCGGCGGCTGCGGAGAGGCGCTTCCGGGAGGGGATCGTGGCGCGCGGCGCTTGGTCCAGCGTTGATCAGCTCACTGGCACCGCGCGCGTCCGTCAATGTGTGGTGACTTCGTTGCTCGGGAGCACGTCGCGGATGCGCTTGCCTTCCACCCAGACGAAAGCCCCGGCGGGGTCGGCGCAGGCGATATCCTGTTCGGCGATCAGCTTGTCGCAGAGCATGATGCAAATGGCGTCGATCGACGCGCCTCTGTCGTTTTCCTCAGTCATGCGGTCAATCGAGATTTCGCCCATCTCCTCGTTGTCGACCAAATGGATGATAAACACTTCTTCGTGGCCGGGAGCTCCATGCGCGTTCACCCGGAAAGTTTCCCCCTTGTAGCGGAATTCGCGTATCATTCCTGTCCCTTTTTGCTTGGTTGTCTTCGCGATTTTACGCCTTCGTGTTGAGGCGATGATCACCGCGCGCCCGGCGCGCATGCAAACTGCGCGCCATTTGTGCGCGTCGTGGACCTCCGGTTTTGTTCGAATGAGGCGCCGAAATTGCTTTTGAAGGGGCGACAGGGACTGAGAGATCAGGAAAACGTCATGCCAATGCCCGCCGAGGAAATCCAACGTCTCATAAAGACGGCTCTGCCCGACGCCGTGATCGAACTGACGGCGCTCGCCGACGATAATGATCATTGGGCCGCGACGGTGACGTCGGCGGCGTTTCAAGGTTTGAGCCGGGTGCGTCAGCATCAGCTGGTCAACGCCGCCTTCGGCGGGCGGCTCGGCGGTGAATTGCATGCGCTGGCGTTGACGACGCGAGCGCCGGCGCGAGGAGAGTGAGAAATGGGCGACATTACATCCAAGATCAAAGGGATCATCGACGGCGCCGACGTCGTGCTGTTCATGAAGGGCGTGCCGCAGGCGCCGCAATGCGGCTTCTCCTTGCAAGTCGTGCAGATTTTGAATGAGGTCGGCGCGCCCTATACGGCGGTCAATGTGCTCGCCGACGGCGATATCCGCGAGGGGATCAAAGGTTACTCAAATTGGCCGACTATTCCGCAGCTCTATGTGAAGGGCGAGTTCATCGGCGGTTGCGACATTACGCGCGAAATGTTTCAGTCGGGGGAACTGACGGCGCTTTTCGACAAGGAAGGCATTGCGCATAAGCAGGGTGTGAAAGCGTAGCCATACGGTTCATATGATCTTGAAATGCGAGCTCGAGACCGTGGTCCAAGGGAAGCAGAGGACCGCAAGCCCTTGGGCTCGGGTCTCCGTCAAAGGCTGCGCGCCGCGCCGACACCGTTCTCGTCGAACAAAATCTCCGTCTCGTCGCCCGCCATGTCAATGTGCGCGTGGGCAAGCCGGCCGTCGGCGCGGTAGTGGTAGGCGTGGCGCAACTCGACTTCGCCATAGACGATCTTCTCGCAAGTGATCATACGACCGTCGGCGTCGTAGCCGGCGCGAAAATAAGTGTTGCGATTTTCGAGCGCGTCGGCCCCGATGGGCGAAACCAAGTTGAGCGGCAGCTTGACGCCGCTGTAGCTCAAAAAATATTTGAATATCGGCGCCGCTACGATTCCCATGACGTCCCTCCGCCCATATGGCTCGGCGATTGCTTCAGGCTGGCTATGAACACTCCGCGCGCCAACGCCGATGTCGTGAACTTCGGCGAACTCGATCCAAAGACCAATGAGCTCCTGCAGCAGGGCGTCGTCGCCTATCGGACCGACCGTGAGAAGGCCGACAGCCTCTTCAAGCAGGCGTTGGCGCTGACGCCACAGGAGCTGGCTCCATATTACTGCCTATACAAAATTCACACCTATATGGGCAGCCTCGACTATGCGGCCGACGTCGCCGCGGAGGGTATGAAGCAAGCCACGCTTCAGGCGGGTTGGCCGAGCGATCCGACGGCTTGGCCAAGCGCGGCCGAGGCGCAGGAAGGTCCGGCGCGGTTCGCCCTCTATACATTAAAAGCATTGAGCTTCATCGAGCTCAAACGCGGCCGGCGTGACATTGCCCTGGACTATCTCGGCATTCTCTCTCGAGCCGATCCACAGGGCAGCGTCGGCTGGAAAGTGATCGAGGAGTTGGCGCAGGGCAGTGTGCAATAAGCGCACAGATGACAAAACCTTTGTCCGAAACCTCGACAGAGCGTCGGCCTAAATCGTTGCGGCAAAGCTTTTAAAGCGCCTTGATGTCTGAAAATCGACATTGTGCACTGCATTTGTGCGAAACAATGCCGTTTTGCATTGATTTTGAACAAGATAAAAGATGAGCTTTGTGACAAGATTTGAATTGACCTTCGCACATGCGAACGGAACCCGGGCTCGAGCCTGATGGTGGCCATTCGCAAGGAAAGCGGCCATGGACGATGTATTGACTTCAGGCTCTATAAGCACCGAGGATTTGGCCGCAAAGCCGCCGCGGGCGAGAACCCCGTCCGCCGACACCGCGCTGCTCGGCGTTTATGAAATCTCCAAAATCCTCACCGCGCCGGCCCGCCTCGAGCAGGCGCTGGTCAATGTCGTCAGCGTGCTCAGCTCGTTCCTCGACATGAAATTGGGGATGATCACGATCCTCGATCAGCACGGCGATCCGGAGATCGTCGCGACCTCGGGCTGGATCAGTCACGATCGCAGCAAGCCGATCGACACGCTGCCGGCCAAGATGATCGACCGGCTCGTCGCCACCGGCATGCCCATCATCGTCGAGGACGTGACCCGCGACGCCTTGTTCGCGACAGCGGCCGAGACGATCACCCAGGCGGTCGGCGCGAGAGTCTCCTTCCTCGCCGTTGCGATTAAGAGCGACAACCACGTCGTGGGGACTTTGTCGATCTACCGCACATCGGAAGAGTTCGCCGCCTACACCTTCGACGCTGATCTGCGCCTCTTGACGATGATCGCCAATCTGATTGGCCAGACCGTGAAGCTGCACCGCATGTTTTCGGCCGACCGGCAGCGGCTGCTGAACGAATGCAGCACGCTGGAAAAGGCGCTGGTCTCGTGCCTGCCGAAGGAGATCCGTGGCGAGCGGCCCGACGTCGCCGGCATCGTCGGCGAGAGCCCGGCGATCATGGAGGTGCTTGACACCATCGCCGTCGTCGCCAAGTCCAACTCAACCGTGCTGCTTCGCGGCGAGAGCGGCACCGGCAAGGAACTATTCGCGCGCGCGGTGCACGACCTATCACGGCGCAGCGCGAAGCCCTTCGTCAAGGTGAACTGCGCCGCCCTGCCGGAAAGCGTGCTCGAATCGGAGCTGTTCGGTCATGAGCGCGGCGCCTTTACCGGCGCCGTCGCGCAGCGCGCGGGACGCTTCGAACTCGCCAATGGCGGCACGCTGCTGCTCGACGAAATCGGCGAAATATCTCCCGCCTTCCAGGCGAAGCTGCTGCGCGTGCTGCAGGAAGGCGAATTCGAGCGGGTAGGCGGCTCCAAGACCTTAAAGGTCAACGTGCGATTCGTTTTCGCGACCAATAAAAACCTCGAAGAGGCGGTCGAAAAGGGCGAGTTCCGCGCCGATCTCTATTACCGCATCAGCGTCGTGCCGGTGTTCCTGCCCCCGCTGCGCGAGCGGCCCGGCGATGTTTCGCTGCTGGCGCATAATTTCCTTGAGCGGTTCAACGCTGAAAACGAGCAAAAACACCAGTTCGCGATGAGCGCTATCGAGACGCTGCAAAGTTGCTACTTCCCCGGCAACGTGCGCGAATTAGAAAATTGCGTGCGCCGCACGGCGACTTTGGCGCGCGGGGAAACCATCTTCGATTACGATTTCGCCTGTGCCGCCGGCAAATGCCTTTCGGCCTTACTGTGGACTGGCAGCGCAAGCGGCGCCTTTGCGGATACGCATCCCGAACTGGCCGGCATGCACGCCGTCCAGCCGCCTGACGAGATCGCGCCGGCGTCCCGCGGCGAAGCAGTGCCGGTTCCGACCGTGCTCGAGAAGCCTCCGTCGCTGCCGAACGCTGTCAGCGAGGCGGAGGGCGGCGGCTTCACGTCATCCCGCAAGATGATCGACCGCGAGACGCTCGTAGAAGGCATGGAGAAAGCCGCCTGGGTTCAGGCCAAAGCGGCGCGTATCCTTGGCGTGTCGCTGCGCCAGGTCAATTACGCGCTGAAGAAATACAATATCGAAGTAAAGCGCATCTGAGCACAGCTAACAATTGTCGCATTTACGACATTTGTCCAAGCTCGCCCGACGGTTCCCTCGCTTCACGTCAAGGGGTTGAACAAGCGAGCCTCAAGGCTCGCATTATGACGGGTTTCCAACTGGCATGCGATTTGAAGGGAGGGAAGACCTAGAATTGAATCGATAAGGAATCGCGACATGGCGTACAAAATTGTAGCCTCCCAATGCACGGTGTGCGGGGCTTGCGAATTCGAATGTCCGAATGCGGCGATCCGCCTCAAGAATGACATCTACATCATCGACCCAAAGAAATGCACTGAGTGCGAGGGGCATTTCGACACCCCGCAATGTGCGGTTGTCTGTCCTGTCGAAAACACTTGCGTGCCGGCGTCGCCCTGACGCGCGGCCTAGCGGACCACGCATCGCATGGACGCCGTCGACTGGCTCGGAAATTTCCTGTCCTGCCGCGATTGTCCGCATGGGGAGATTCGCGAGAAAGGCCTCTGCGATCTCGGGCGGATTTGCGTGCGTGATCGGCGGGCCCGCCGCATAGACAGGTTCTTCGCCGCGAGTCCGCAAGAGTCCGCAAAATATCTCGATCATCCCTATTTTGAACTGCGCGTCGGCGCGGTTAAATACGCCAACGTCTTTCAATTGCGCGCGCTGATCGACGACGAGGAGCCGGACGTCAGAGCCATGGTGGCGCAGCGTCTGCCGTTGCGTCTCGCCGAGAAACTGATCGACGACCCCGACCGCAAGGTGCGCATGGCCATGGCCCAGCGAGTCGAGGGCGCGGGCCTCGTGAAGCTGCTTTTCGATGAAGACAGCGGCGTGCGCCTGATCGCCGCGCGTCGCGCGCCGCCTGAGATTCTCGCTGGCGCGATGAACGATGACGACCCGCAGGTGCGTTGCGAAGCGGCGCGGCGGATCGCCCTCGACAGGCTCCCGGCCCTGGCGCGCGACCCCGAACCGCGCGTGCGCATGATTATTGCAGAGCGGTTGGCGCCGACACAACTGGGGCTGCTCGTCGCCGACGAAGATTTGCGAGTTCGCTTCTTGGTGGCCGAGCGATGTGGATTGGAGCTGCTCGCGCGTCTGCGCGCGGATCCTGATCCGGAGGTCAGGTGCCTCGTCCGGGCGCGCCTGGACGAAGCGCAACAGTAAACGGAGAGCGAAATGGCGGCGGTGCAGGAGACAGTTGAACAAGTTCGCCGTGTCGGCGCTGATCAATATAAATATGGCTTCGTCACCGACATCGAATCCGACCTCGCGCCCAAGGGTCTTTCCGAAGAGGTGATCCGCTTCATTTCGGCGAAGAAGGACGAGCCGGAATGGATGCTCGAATGGCGGCTCGAGGCCTATCGCCGTTGGCTGACGATGACCGAGCCGAAATGGGCGCGCGTCGACTATCCGGCGATCGACTATCAAGATCTCTATTACTACGCGGCGCCGAAGTCGACGGCCGGGCCGAAATCGCTCGACGAAGTCGACCCCGAGTTGCTGCGCACATACGAAAAACTTGGCATTCCGCTGCATGAGCGCGAAATCCTTGCCGGCGTAGAGCGACCAGACGGCGGAGAGCGCCCGCGCGTCGCCGTCGATGCGGTTTTCGACTCGGTCTCCGTCGCAACGACTTTCAAGGAGGAGTTGAAGAAGGTCGGGGTGATCTTCTGCCCGATCTCCGAGGCGCTGCGCGAGCATCCCGAGGTGGTGCGCAAATATCTCGGTACGGTGGTGCCGACCTCGGATAATTTTTTCGCGACGCTGAACAGCGCGGTGTTTTCGGACGGCTCTTTCGTCTATATTCCGCCCGGCGTGCGTTGCCCGATGGAATTGTCGACTTACTTCCGCATCAATGAAAAGAACACCGGACAGTTTGAACGGACGCTGATCATCGCCGACAG
>RXIY01000106.1:0-9597 GCA_003963405.1 Hyphomicrobiales bacterium | reverse complement strand
TTGGTATCCAGGCGACGAGAACGGCAAAGGCGGCATCTACAATTTCGTGACGAAGCGCGGCGATTGCCGCGGCGCCAATTCGAAGATCAGCTGGACGCAGGTCGAGACCGGTTCGGCGATCACCTGGAAATATCCGAGCTGCGTGCTGCGCGGCGAAAATTCGCGCGGCGAATTCTACTCCATCGCAATCTCCAATGGTCGTCAACAGGTCGACTCCGGCACCAAGATGATCCATCTCGGCAAGGGCACGACGAGCCGCATCATCTCGAAGGGCATTTCGGCCGGTCGTTCCTCCAACGCTTATCGCGGCCTCGTCTCGGCGCATCGCAAGGCGGAAGGCGCCCGTAATTTCACCAATTGCGACTCGCTGCTCATTGGCGACGCCTGCAGCGCGCACACGATCCCCTACATCGAAGCGAAGAACCCGTCCTGCGTGTTCGAGCACGAAGCGACGACTTCGAAAATCTCCGAGGAGGTGTTGTTCTATTGCATGCAGCGCGGTCTGTCGCAGGAAGACGCCACCGCGCTCGTGGTCAATGGCTTCGTGCGCGACGTCTTGCAGCAGCTGCCGATGGAATTCGCGGTTGAGGCGCAAAAACTGATCTCGGTCAGTCTCGAAGGCAGCGTCGGCTGACGCCTCAAACATTTGGGAGTGGTTTAAATGACCGCGCTATTGGAAATTCGTAACCTCAAGGCCGAGATCGCCGGCAAGCAGATCCTCAACGGCTATGATCTCACCGTCAAGGCGGGCGAGGTGCATGCGATCATGGGACCGAACGGCTCGGGCAAATCGACGCTGTCTTATGTGCTCTCTGGCCGGCCTGGCTACCAGATCACCGAGGGGCAGGCGCTGCTTGCTGGCTCCGATCTGTCGCAGATGAGCGTCGACGAACGCGCTGCGGCGGGGCTGTTCCTCGCCTTTCAATATCCGCTGGAGGTGCCGGGCGTCGCTACGATGACCTTTTTGCGCGCCGCGCTCAACGCGCAGCGCAAGAAGCGCGGTGAGGAGGAAACGTCTTCGCCCGATCTGATTAAGCGCGTCAAAGAGATCGCCAAGATCCTCGACATGGACATGGAGATGCTGAGGCGCCCGGTGAACGTCGGCTTCTCTGGCGGCGAAAAGAAGCGCGCCGAGACGCTGCAGATGATGCTGCTCGAACCCAAGCTGTGCATCCTGGATGAGACCGATTCCGGCCTCGACATCGACGCGCTGAAGGTCGTCTCCAATGGCGTCAATCAATTGCGGTCGAAGGACCGGGGCATCGTCGTTATCACCCATTATCAGCGCCTGCTCGATTACATCACGCCGGACGTCGTTCACGTGCAATCAGCCGGCCGCATTGTGCGGACCGGGGGGAAGGAGCTTGCGTTGGAGCTTGAAGACACAGGCTACGCGCGCTACCAAAACGAAGCGGCTTAAGTCATGAGCAACGCACCGAGCGCTCCCGCGCGCAAACTCACCGAGGCCGAGGCTCGCCTGGCGGAAATCTTCGCCTCGCAACGAAGCGCCGGCGCGCCGCAACTTGCCAAGCTGCGGACCGCCGCCTTCAGCGCCTTTTCGAAGACGGGCCTCCCCAACCGACATGATGAGGCATGGAAATACACGGATTTGCGCGCCCTGCTGCGCGATGTGAAGCCCTTGGCCGCGCCGCCGGAAGAAAGCGTCAAGCAAAACCTGCGGAATGCGGCGGTTCTTGCAGGCGTCAACGCTCGGCGCATCGTCTTCGTCGGCGGCTATTTTGATCCGAAACTTTCCGATCTCGGCGATTTGGAAAAAGGGTTGAGCGTGATGTCGCTGTCCGAGGCCTTGGCCAAGGGCGACGCCGCGACGATCGCGCAGCTCGGGAAAGTTGGCCAGGTTGACGATCCCGCTTTCGCACTCAACACGGCTTTCATGGGCGAAGGCGTCGTCATCCGTGTCGGCGCCGGCGTATGCGTGGAGCGACCGATACAATTGGTCTTCGTGGCGGGCGCGCAGCCGGCGACTTATTTCCTGCGCTCGCTCGTCGTCGTCGAAAACGGCGCGCGGGCGACGCTGATCGAAAGCTTCGAGGGCGCTACGACACAGGAATATCACGTAAACGCCGCGACAGAAGTCGTGCTGGAAGAGGGCGCGTCGCTGGACCGACTCAAGATCAGCTGCGAAGGCGACGCCGCGATGCACGTCGCGACCTTCGTCGCCTCACTCGCTCCCAACGCCCAGCTGAGCGACCTCGGGCTTAATCTCGGCGGAGCCGTGTTGCGCAACCAGTCCTTTGTCAGCCTGAACGGGCAGGGGGCCCATGCCGGCGTGCGCGGCGCCAATATTTTGAAGCACAAGGAACATGCCGACGCGACTTTGTTCCTCGAACATGCGGCGGAACGTTCGGAGAGCAAGGCGCTGTTTAAATCGGTGCTGGACGATGCGTCGCAGGCGGTGTTTCAGGGCAAGATCCTGGTTCGGCCCGGCGCGCAAAAGACCGATGCGCGCATGATGGCTCGCGCGCTGTTGCTGTCGGAATGCGCGCAGGCCAATTGCAAACCGGAGCTGGAAATCTTCGCCGACGACGTGCAATGCGCGCATGGTTCGACGGTCGGCGCGCTGGACGAAAACTTGGTTTTCTATCTGATGGCGCGCGGGATTTGCCAAGCGGAAGCCGAAGCGCTGCTGACCGAAGCTTTCGTTGGGGAAGTGATCGACGCCGTGGAAAATCGCAGCCTTCGCGAGGCTCTATCCGCCCTCGTTTCCGAGCGACTGAGAGTGCGAAAATGATCCCACAGCTAGTGAACGATACAACATATGACGTTGCGCGGTTGCGTCGCGACTTCCCGATCTTGGACGTAAGAATTCACGGCCTCCCGCTCGTCTATCTGGACAATGCGGCGTCGGCGCAAAAGCCTCAAGCGGTTCTCGATCGCATTCAGCACGCCTATGCCGGCGAATATGCGAACGTTCATCGTGGACTTCACTTCCTCGCCAATGCCGCGACGGAGCAATATGAGGGCGCCCGGGAAAAGCTACGCAATTTTCTCAACGCAGAGCGTTCGGAAGAGATCGTTTTTACGAGAGGCGCGACGGAGGCGATAAACCTGGTCGCGCAATCTTTCGCGCGCGACAGGATCAGCGCCGGCGACGAAATCGTCGTATCGATCATGGAACACCACGCCAACATTGTGCCGTGGCATTTCCTGCGCGAGCGCAATGGGGCGGTCATCAAATGGGCGAAGGTCGATGACGAAGGAAATTTTCTTCTGGATGAATTTGAAAAGCTTTTGACCGAACGGACAAAGATCGTAGCCGTGACACACATGTCCAACGTGCTAGGCACGGTGGCGCCAATTAAGGAAATTGTGGGCCTCGCTCATGCGCGGGGGATTCCGGTTCTTATAGATGGCTCCCAGGCCGCCGTTCACCTCGATGTGGACGTTGTGGATCTCGACTGCGATTTCTACGTCGTCACGGGGCATAAGCTCTATGGACCTACGGGGATTGGCGTTTTATATGGAAAATACGAGCATTTGGCTGCGATGAGTCCGTTTAACGGCGGCGGCGAGATGATTCGGGAGGTGCGGGAAGAGGGTGTTACCTACGGAGATCCGCCGCACCGCTTCGAAGCCGGCACCCCAGCGATCGTTCAGGCGATTGGGCTTGGCGCCGCGGTTGACTACATCAATTCGATCGGGAAGTCCCGTATTCGGGCGCATGAACGCGAATTGCTCGAATATGCGACGGAGCGATTGCGCGAGATAGATTCAATGCGAATTTTAGGCGCGGCGGAAGAGAAGGGCGCCATTGTTTCCTTTACGATGGACGGCGCGCATCCCCACGATATCGCCACCATCATCGATCGCTCTGGAATCGCCATCCGGGCGGGCACCCACTGCGCTATGCCGTTGTTGAATCGCTTCGGCGTCACCGCCGCCTGCCGGGCCTCGTTCGGGCTTTATAACACAAAGGACGAAGTCGACCAGTTCGTTCAGTCGATATGGAAAGCGCGTCAGCTCTTCGCGTAGGCCCGTGAGCTCCGCCCGATCGCCCACGCGACCGATCGGTAACGTAGGCGACACACGGCACTATGAAGACTGAACCGACAAGCCCGGGCGGCTCTCTTGATCTGGCCAATTGCGCGCAGATCTTGTCGATCAATCGCCCGCCCTCGCGGCGCGGCGCTCTGGCGCCGCCGGTGCGCTTCACAGGACTCCACACCAGCTCATCGGGGGTCAGCTCAGGCGCGTCCACCTTTCGGATCCATACGCCGAAATCCAGGCCATACTGACGGGAATCATTGCCATTGATCCAATGAAACTCCAACTGTTCTTGACGCGCGGTTAGACTACCACGCCGGCCGCGACACAAACGCACGGCCCCCCAAGCCTGGTTTGAAGACCGCCGCCGGCCATGGCCAACGAAATTGTCGCCTAATTCTCGACTCTGAGTGAGATGTTGAATTTGTAACAAGCTTTACCGCGCGTAATGTAGAGACATGTTTGAATATTGACATTGTTGGTTCTCGACACTGCTCTGATTTATCGAGCTTTTTCGCAGTAGAGGCGCTGGCATGGTTGTTGCGATCCCTGCGGCAAACTGATGCATCGGTCCGTCTCAGCCGAGAGCCGGCGTAGGCGACTTTGCAGCGCAGAAGGAAACAAGCCATGGCGTCTTTGGATGTTGGAACGGCCGGTGCAGTTGAAGGGGTGAACGCGGCGATCGCGATGGATGACGTGATGCAGAAGATCGCCGAGCACAAGGGCTGCGGCACGTCAGGCGGCAGCGGCAAGGCGAGCTGCGGTTCGGGCGCCGGGCAGGGCGACCTGCCGACGGAGATCTGGGAGAAGGTCAAGAACCATCCTTGCTACAGCGAAGAGGCGCACCATCACTATGCGCGCATGCACGTCGCCGTCGCGCCCGCCTGTAACATCCAATGTAACTATTGCAACCGAAAATATGATTGCGCGAATGAGTCGCGTCCCGGCGTCGTCAGCGAGAAGCTGACCCCGGAGCAGGCCGCGAAGAAAGTTTTGGCCGTCGCCTCCACCATTCCGCAAATGACGGTCCTGGGCATCGCCGGCCCGGGCGATCCGCTCGCTAATCCGGAAAAAACTTTCAAAACCTTCGATCTGATCTCACGCACCGCGCCGGATATCAAGCTCTGCTTGTCAACTAACGGTCTCGCTTTGCCGGATCACGTTGATACGATCGCCGGCTACAACGTCGATCACGTCACGATCACGATCAATATGGTCGACCCGGAAGTCGGCGCGAAGATTTATCCCTGGGTGTTCTGGAAGCATAAGCGCTACACCGGCGTCGAGGCGGCGAAGCTCCTGACTGACCGTCAGCTGCAGGGGCTCGAAATGCTCACCGAGCGCGGCATTCTGTGCAAAGTGAATTCGGTGATGATCCCCGGAATTAACGACGAACACCTTGTCGAGGTGAATAAGGCGGTCAAATCCCGCGGCGCGTTCCTCCACAACATCATGCCGCTTATTTCGGCGCCGGAGCACGGCACGGTGTTCGGCCTTAACGGCCAACGCGGTCCCTCGGCGCAAGAGCTGAAGGCGCTACAGGATAGTTGCGAAGGCGAAATGAACATGATGCGCCATTGCCGACAGTGCCGCGCCGACGCGGTTGGCCTGCTCGGTGAGGATCGCAGCGCTGAGTTCACCACGGAAAAGATCATGGCGATGGAGGTCGATTACGATCTCGAATCCCGCAAGGCCTATCAGGAGAAAGTCGAAGAAGAGCGCGTCGCCAAGGTCGCCGCGAAGCAGGAAGAACTGGCGACTCTGGCCGGCACCGCGAGCGACATCAAATTGCTGATCGCCGTGGCGACCAAGGGCTCGGGTCTGATCAACGAACATTTCGGCCACGCCAAAGAGTTCCAGGTCTACGAACTCTCGACCTCGTGCGCCAAATTCGTCGGCCATCGCCGCGTCGATCTCTACTGTCAGGGCGGATATGGCGACGAAGACAGTCTCGAGACGGTGATCCGCGCGATCAACGACTGCCATGCGGTGTTCGTCGCGAAGATCGGCGGCTGTCCGAAGAATGACCTGCTGAAGGCCGGAATCGAACCCGTCGATCAATTTGCGCATGAGTTCATCGAAAAGTCGGCGATCGCCTGGTTCAAGGCCTATCTCGAAAAAGTGAACAGCGGCGAGATCGAACATCAGGAGCGTGGCGACGCGGAAATCAGGCAGGGCGCGCTCATCAACGCGGCCTGAGCAGACGTTGCCACACTCTACGTCACGGAATCAAAGCGTAGGAGCAAAGGATATGGCGCTTAAAATCATCGCCTCGCAGTGCACGAGCTGTTCGGCCTGTGAGCCTGAATGCCCGAATGTGGCGATCTACGAAAAGGGGGGCACTTTCGTGATCGATCCAAAAAAATGCACGGAGTGCATCGGCCATTTTGACGCGCCGCAATGCGCCGCCGTCTGTCCAGTCGACAACACCTGCGTCATCGACAACGCCTATCCGCGTTATCAGGCGCCGGCTTAAGGGGGTTCGCAATGAAATTTACGCTTACGCCGGCCGCACAAAAATTCATTCGGCGCATGGTGCAGTTTAGCGCCAATCCAGGCGGAGGCTTTCGCTTGCTGGTGTCCCCGGGCGGTTGCTCGGGGCTCAGCGCGATATTCGACGTCGAAGCCGCGCCGCACGCTGGCGATCAGGAATTCCTTGTCGATGGCGTGAAATTTTATCTGCCGGCGGAAAGCCGCTTGCTGCTGGACGGCGTGACGATTGATTTTGCCGACTCCTCGACGAGCGGCGGCCTCGTCTTTCACGATCCGAAAAACACCGGATCCTGTAAGAGCGCTAGCGCGCCCGTCGTGGAGCAGATGCACTAAGGGCGCGCCCAATGGTGACCGGCGAGCAAGCCATACTGAGCTCCGACGAGAAAGAACTTCTCGCCGGAGCGTTGCTTGGCGAGGGCCTGCCGCCGGAGGCCGAAAGATTTCTCGGTCTCGCGAGCGAAACCTACGCCGATTCCGAAACGGCGGAGCGCTATTTGCGCCAGGCCCAACAATGGGCCCCTGATCATGCCGCCGTTTTGATCGGCTTTTATCGTTTTTACTTTTACAAAGGCAGATTGCGGGAGGCATTGGAGATCGCCAATCGCTGTCTCGAAAAAGCGACGCGCGAGAACAATATGCCGCGAGACTGGCGGCGGGCCTGCGCGCAGGACGCCGTTTTCGATCGCTATGACGAGATGTTGCCGCGCTTCTTCCTCTTCACATTGAAGGGCTACGCCTATTTGCAGATGCGCCTCGGCGCTCTCGACGAAAGCCGCGTCGCGATCGCCAAGCTTCTCGAACTCGACCCCACCGACAAGATTGGCGCGAAGGTTTTGCAGGGCATCCTAGACAGGATTGGGCTCGACGATGACGCATGAAATCGACGAGGCGCGTGACTGGCGCGGGCGG
The DNA here is from genome assembly GCA_003963405.1 of Hyphomicrobiales bacterium. Taxonomy (GTDB): domain Bacteria; phylum Pseudomonadota; class Alphaproteobacteria; order Rhizobiales; family Beijerinckiaceae; genus Methylocystis. The sequence goes on along the minus strand of RXIY01000106.1, from coordinate 2,190 downwards.
GACATCGATTGTGCAGATTGTGCGCACCAAGAGTTGCTCGCCGCGAGACGTTGTGAATTGCGCAAGGCTTGCGTAAATGATCGGTACGCGCGGCGAATCGATCGTTTCTTCAATTGGCATCCTGAAATCGCCGACCGCTATCTTTCGCATCCGCATTTCGAAGTGCGCGCCATCGCGGCGAAATTTGCCAATCCCTTTCTTTTACCACGGCTCCTGTCGGATCCCGACGAGACGGTGCGGTGGGAAGCTGTTCAGCGGTTGCCGGCGCGCTATCAGCGTGAATTACGCAATGACCCGCATCGCGAAGTCAGGATACGCATCGCAACGCTTCTCGACGACCCGGATCTTGTGCCGATGATGCACGACAAGGACTATTACGTGCGCATTGTGATTGCGCGCAAGGTCGCGCCAGCGTTGCTTGTGGCGATGCTCGACGATGTGGAAGTTGAGGTGCGACGGATCGTTGCGCAGCGTATCGACGCCCAATGGCTGGGGAGAATGGGTCGAGATTCAAGCGCTGATGTGCGTCTGGAAGCCGCGAAAAGAATGACCCCGGAACAGTTGTCGGATTTGAGAGATGACGTAGATTGGCGACTGCGCCATTACGTAGCGACGAGACTGAACGTGGAGGAAATCGGATATCTGATCCATGACAGCGATCCGCTCGTCGCGGAAGCCGCCCGCCAGCGTCTCGCGGGCGAGGGCCCGATAGGATGACCCGCCTGGCGCCCGCGCTGCGCCATTGGCGCCGCCGCTTTCGGCGTCAACTCGCGGGCCGCCCCACGGCGAACTGCAGCGGCGCGCCGCCCGCTGTCGGGGGCGTCCCGGCTGCGAGGGCGTCGGCGAGCCGATCAAGCCGGATCAGCGCGAGGCCCCTATCGCCGCTGTGTGAACCGGCAACGCCGATCTCGATCTCGCCCGCTATCACTTTTGTACCGGGCGCCGGAGCCTTGCCGTCTACATGGTAAGGCGTCACGCGCTTTCGCGCGAGGTTGCGATGCTTGGTGCGCGCAACGACTTCCTGGCCGATATAGCATCCCTTGGTGAAATCGACGCCGGCGAGCAGATCCATGTTGGCTTCGTGGGGGAATGCGTCGCCATAGACAAAATCCACTCCGCCTTGCGGCACGCCGGCGGCGATGCGCGCCGCTTGATAGTCTTCATGCGCGTCCTCGGCCTTGGTCCCGCGGGGCGCGATCAGCCTCCAGCCCAGCGTCTCGGAGCGCGGGTCCCGCGCGATCGCCAGCGCGGGAATTTTTGGACGCGCCTCGCCGAGTACGGCGAAGGCGGCGAGTTCGTCGCTTTTGGATGTGAAACTCACCGCCGCGCGCAACTTATACATGCCGAGACGGCGCAGGAGATCCAGCTCCAGCTCCTTCGGGCAATCGAGCAAATAGCCGCGAGTCTCGCCCTCGCCTTGCGCGAAGACCAGGAAGTCGATCAATATCTTGCCCTGCGGCGCCAACAACGCGCAAAAACGGGCGTCGCCCGGGGCGAGTTTGGCGATGTCGTTGGTGACCAGATTATGTAGGAAATTAGTCGCGTCGGCGCCGGAGATTTCGACAACGCCGCGCTCCTCCAAGCTGATGACTGCTGACATTGCTTCTTACCCCAAACCGCGATCGTAAGCCGGAATTGGATAGACCCTTTTAATGATGCAAGGATATTGCCATGGTTTTATATGGGGCGGAAAGCCAGAACGCGAGAAGTTGCGCTGCGGCCGCAACCCTATAGGGATGCGGCCGAAAACGCTCGTCATTTGGACAAATGTCGCCCATGCTTTTGGTGCGAATTCATGCCCCCTAAACCTCTATAACATTGTCGCCCCGCATCGGGTGTTGTTAGCTTTTTGACATTGCCGCAATGGGAGGCGGGTGTCACACAAATAGTTGAATATGTGAGCTTTTATCTCTGCAAGAAATTCCCTCCGGCACTGGCATGGACATTGCGAGCCCATGGGCTGCGACAGCATCGAGGGCCGTCGAAGAGAACCTCTTACTGCGGAGTCCTTCTCTACCTCGGCAGCGACCGCAATGCGCAGCGAGCGAGCTGCCACAGAGGCTAAGGGCTCAACAGGAGACAGACATGTCGTCATTACGGCAAATCGCATTTTATGGCAAAGGGGGCATCGGCAAGTCGACGACGTCCCAGAATACTCTCGCGGCGTTGGCCGAAATGGGTCATCGCATT
>RXIY01000067.1 GCA_003963405.1 Hyphomicrobiales bacterium | reverse complement strand
CTCAGTCGAGCCAAGCACCCTTCGTCTAAAGGCGAAGAAGCGACCGCGCCCGCCGCTCACTCGCAGCGCCGCCGTCGATGAATGCGTTATACGGACGACGACCAAGCATGTCAAACCCTTTTTTGAAAATCCTTTGATCGCGAACTTAACGGCACGAATACAGATGGTTACATGGAAAAATGCACGCTCGGGAGGCGCTCGGGGCTAAAAAAACTCTCGGAAGCGCGGCCGCCGACGCGGTCGGGGCGAGCCTTTTTTGGCCTCCTTAGTGACCGTTTCGCGCGCCAATTGACGCTTGGCGTTGCAGAGACGGCCCTTGCCGCCCCCGCCCAGCCGAGCCGCCCCGAAGCCTCATGCTTCGAGACGGCGTTTACGGGAGTCTGAACCAGGCGGCGGCTGTTTACGTCGCCTTCGCCGCGCCATGGCCATCGGCGCGGTGGCTGCGATGCTCGCTCTCGAGCTCGGCGCGCGCCTCGGCGATGATGTCGCCGGTGGCTTCCTTCACGCTCGCGTAGGTTTCCTCGTAGACGGTGATGCCGGTCTTGATCGCGCCTTTCACGATCGGCCGAAGCATGCGGCCAACGGCGGGCAAAAGGGTCGGCGCGAGCAGGACGGCGCCGACGCCGAGCACGAGCGGGCCGCTTCCTTCCGCTTTCACCAGATCTTCCAGCAGCGCCATTTCATCCTCCTCGTTGAGGGTTCAGCCAACTGCAATTGGCCCTTCCAGATCGCGTATCAAGGAGCGGCCGCGCGCAATTCTCCGTTGTTGGGCGGCGGCGTAAGCGGCTCCACTGGCGCAAGGCGCTTTGCGCCTTCGTTGACGGCAAAAGGCGCAAGCGCCGCGATCAAAGCGACGCTCACATCCCCCAGGGAAATCGGGGCGACGCCGAGCAGACGACGAAGCGGCGGAAAAAGCATGGCGACGCCTTGCAGGGCGATCGATGTGGCGATCACCGCCGAGAGCGTATGATTGGAGGGTAGCGCCCGGCTCGCAAAGCCATGCGTCTGCGAACGGCAGCTCAGGGCGTGGAGAAGCTGGGCCGTGACGAGGCTCACAAAACACATGGCGCGCGGTCGGGGAGAAGCGACGCCGTATTTCGAGCAGCCATAGACATAAGCGCCGAAAGCGCCGGCCGCGATCAGCGCGCCTTCGCGGGCGAGAACCATGGCCCCGCGGCGATCGATAATATCCTCGCGGGGCGGAGCCGGAGGCGCGCACATCACGTCGTAGTGTGGCGGCTCCACGCCCAGCGCCAGAGCCGGGGCGACGTCTGTGACGAGATTGATCCACAACAGCTGTCCCGCCGTCAGCGGCTGGCCGAGATTGGCGATCGGCGCGAACAGCATCAGCAGGATTTCGCTCGTGTTGGTGGCGAGCAGGTAGCGGATGGCGCGCCGGATGTTGGCCTGGGTCGCGCGCCCGCGTTCGATGGCCGGCGCAAGAGAGTCGAGATTGTCGTCCTGCAGGACGATATGCGCGACCTCGCGTGCGGCCTCGGAGCCGCTGCGCCCCATGGCGACGCCGATATCGGCGGCCTTCAACGCCGGGCTGTCGTTGACGCCGTCGCCGGTCATGGCGACGACATGGCCGGCGGCCTGTAGCGCCTTCACGATTTCGAGCTTCTGACCGGGCGTGACCCGCGCGAAGACATGCGGCGCCTCGCGCAGATCTTTGTGGCTCCAGCCATTGGCCAGCGCCTCGGAATCGACGATGCGCAAATCGCCCTCGCCAAAATCGAGCTGACGCGCGATCGCGGCGGCGGTCGCCTTCTGGTCGCCGGTGATCATGACCGGGCTGACGCCGGCGCGACGCAGTTTCGACAGAAGCGCGGCAACGCCGGGGCGCAGGGGATCGGCGAGGCCGACGAGGCCGACGAAGACATAGCGATCGAGTTGGGGATCGAGAGCGTCGCTGCTGAAGGACCTGTAGGCGGCGCCTAGAACGCGCTGCCCTGCGCCGGCGAGACGCGCATTCTCGCCTTCCACGCCGCGGCGCATCTCGTCCGTGAGCGGGACCTCGTCTCGGCCGACAAGCGCGCGGTCGCATAATTCCAGAACGGATTCCGGACTGCCCTTGACCGCGGCGAGCCTCTCGCCGCCTGGTCCGCGATGCAGGGTGATCATGAACATCTGCCGCTCGGTCCGATAGGCGATGCGCTCGATCGGATGATTCTTGCGAAGACGCGCAACGTCGAGGCCGAGTCCCTGCGCGAAATCGAGAAGAGCGACTTCGGTTGCAGAGGACAATGCGTCTCCTCCTTTCAGCGAGGCCTCGTTGCACAGCGCGACAATCTCGCCGAGTTTCATCAGCTCGGCCGGAGCGCCGTCGGCAAACCGGTCGCGACCGCCCTCGCCGAAGGAATAGGCGGCCCCTCCGCAGGCCGCTTCCGCCACCGACATGCGGTTGAAGGTCAGCGTGCCGGTCTTGTCCAGGCAGATGACCCGCACGGAGGCGAGCGTTTCGACGGCGTCGAGTCGGCGCACCAGGACGCGCTGCTTGCGCATCTCCCTGACGCCCAGCGCGAGAGTCGTCGTGGCGAGCGTCGGCAAGCCTTCCGGGACGGCGGCGACGGCGAGCGCGATGGCGTTCTTGAAGGTCGCGAACAGGCCATAGCCGCGCAACAGGCCGACCAGAAACACAAGGGCGCAGGCGCCTCCCGCCAGCAGGGTGAGCTGCCCGCCAAGGCGATCCAGTTGCGTCTGAAGCGGCGTCGCAGGAGCGGTCGCGGTTGCGATGAATCGCTGAACCTGGCCAATCTCCGTGTTCTGGCCCGTCGCGACGACGACGGCGAGGCCGCTGCCGCCCGTCACGATGGTCCCGCGATAGACGATGTTGGCGCGATCGGCCAGCGCAACGTCGCTGCTCTGCAGGGCTTCGGGCGATTTGCGGACGGGCGCGCTTTCGCCGGTCAAGGTCGCCTCATTGACCATCAGCCCCTGCGCCGCGACGACGCGGGCGTCGGCGGCGACGATCGAACCAGGCCTGAGATCCAGCACGTCGCCCGGCGCCGTGCTCTCGACGGCGACGATCTCCCGCCTGCCCTCCCGGAGCACCGCGACGCCGCCGTTCATCGGCTTGGACAGCGCGCGCACGGCGCGGTCGGCCTGCGCCTCGGTATAGTAGCCTATGCCGGCGTTCAGGGCGACGACGGAAAGGACGACGATCGCGTCGGCCGCGCCGCCCGTCATCGCCGACAGGGCTGAGGCGCCGATGAGAAGAGCCACAGGCAAGCTCTTGAACTGCTCGACGAGAATTTCCATGCGGTCTCTCGCCGGAATTGCTGGCAGAATATTTTCGCCGTAACGCCGCAGCCTTTGGCTGAGCGACCTCGACGAAAGTCCCCCCATGGAGCTTCGCAAGCGGCTCAGCGCCTGCTCCACAGGCAAAACGTGCCATGGCGTTTCATTGCGCCGGCCGGCCTCGGGGGCGAGCCGGCCGGACCCGGCGCGGGCAAGCGCCTTTTCGATGGCGTGAAGGATCGCCGCGATCTCCGCTTCGGCGTCGAACAGGACGAGAAGCGTCCCGGTCGCGGCGCTGCCGCTCGCCATTCTGATCGCTCGGGTCGCGGCCAGGGCGCTTTCGAGCGCACGCCTCAGACCTCGGTCGCCTTTCAGGCCGGGGACGCGCACCCTCAGCCTGCCGGGAACGGCGTCGTGAAGGACGATCACGCCGCTTCCGGCGCCGCGCTCATCCATTGGCGCCGCCTCAGCGCCGCGTCTCATCTGGCGTCCAGGCGCGGATCGCCTCGCCCGCGTACCAGAGCAGCGTGACGGCGGGCGCGAAGACGCGTCCCCGCGCAATCTGGACCATGGCGCTCACGAGGAGCGCAAGAACGATATAGGCGCGGGCGTCGATGCGCCCGGCGGAGAAGTTCAGCAGGCGCCGGTTGAGCGCCTGCATCTCGCGGCCCAATTCGCCAATCTGGCTCTCGGGCTCGGTGGAGAGGCGAAACGGTCCGCCCTCGTCGAGCTCCCTGATCAGCCGCGCGCTGTCGGGTCCGCAGATGAGAATGCTGGCGGTGACCGGATTGGCGTCGATCCGCGCCGCTGGAGCTCTTTCGGACAACATCCGCGCGGCCGCGCCGAAAAACGCCTTGTCGTGGCGACGCGCCGGCACCTTCAGGCGTAGCCGGGACGGCGTTTCGTGAACGACATAGGCCTGCGGAAGGTCAGCCATGCGCCTTCTTCTCCGACTCCATCGCGCCTTTCATCTCGAAAGGAACCACGTGCTCGTCGGCGAGATCTTCCGGCCGGGCGCCTTCTCCCTGCCTTTCGGCGTCCATCTCCGCCTGGACCTCGGCGACGATGTCCGTCATCGTTTCGGCCGCTTCGCCGACGACGCCGCGCAGACGGTCGTAGAGCCGCATCCCGCTCCTGACCGCGCGCTTCGCGGTCGGATGGACGCCGCCGCCCTGACGCTGCAACAAGGACGCCGCTGCGCCGCCCGCCGCGCCCGCCGCCAGGGCGAGAAAGAGATTCCGAGCCAGTCGCGCCATGATGTTGCTCCAATACGCTCGTCGGCCCGCCGCCATGCAGCTGACGGCCTCGTAAGGCTGCGTCACGAGATGGGGAGAAGTGATAGCGCCCGCGGGCGCCGCTTCAAGCGGCGCGGGAGACGCGCGCCCAGTCGGCCGGGAAGCAGCGCGCCTCGCGCGGGCCTTGAAGCGGCGCCGGCCTCGATCAGGTAGAGGGAGGCATGAACGCCAACCGCCCGAGCCCTCTTTTTCCCCTGACGCGGCGGACCCTGGCGACTGGCCTGCTCGCGCTCATGGCGGCGGTTTTCCTTGCGACCTTCGCTTTCGATCCTTCGAGCGTCTTGGCGCGCCTCGTTCGGGCGGCGGCGGAAGCGTCCCTCGTCGGCGGGATCGCCGACTGGTTCGCGGTGACGGCGCTGTTCCGCCGCCCGCTGGGCCTCCCGATTCCGCACACGGCCATCGTGCCGATGAACAAGGACCGCATCGGCCAGGGGCTCGCGACTTTCCTGGGCGAAAACTTTCTGTCTTCTGCGAGTCTCGCCTCGGCCATGCGCAACGCGGAACCGGCGCGCCGGCTCGGGGAATGGCTGAGCGTCGAGCCCAATGCGCGACGGGCGGCGGCGCGTCTCCTCGACATGGCGCCGAAACAGGAGGCGGGCGTTCTCGCCGCGCAGATCCTGCAGCCCGCCCTGCGCCAGGCGGATTTGCGCCCCCTTCTCGAGATGGCGGCGGATGCGTTGAGCGCGACCGAACTCGACGCCGCCCTGCTCGACGACATTCTTCAGGCGGCGCGCTCCTTCCTCAGCCGGAAAGGGCGCCATCTCGACGAGGTCGCAGCGCGGCGCCGCCAGGGCCTGCTGCGCCGCAGCCTCGACCGGCAGGTCATGCGCGCCATTCTGGAAGGGTTGGAGCGCCTCCTCGGGGAGTTGAGCGACAAGAACAATCCGTCGCGTCAGACGCTGCTCGACACGGCGCAGGCCAGAATAAAGGCGGCTCTTCTCTCCGGGGACAGGGCCGGACGTCTGCGCGCCTGGGCGATCGAGGTGATGGAAGGCCCCCGCTTTAGCTCCTGGATCGCATCGCTCACGCTGAGCGGCGAGGGCGCAGGCGCGGAGCGCGTGACCGTGATGACGGGCGTGATGATGCGGCTCGGCGAACGCCTGCGCGCCGACGCATCGATCCAGCGGGACCTCGATGACATGTTCGCGATCGTCGGGGCCGAACTGCTGCCATTGAAGGAGGGGATCGTCGAACTGATTGCGAGGCTCGTCGCCGATTACGAGACGCAGGCCTTCTCCGAACTCATCGAGCGCGCCGTGGACAATGACCTGCAATTCATCAGGATCAATGGCGCGGTAATCGGGGGAGTCGTCGGGTGCCTGCTTTTCATCGTGAAATTGGCGATGGAATGACGCGTCAGGCGATCAGGCGGGCCAGCATAGAACCCGCGTCGCCGAGCATTCGCCGCAGCACGGCTTCGACGAGAGCCTGGGCCGCCATGTCGCCGGCCCTCGAGGCAAGCCCCTTGCTCGAGGCCGCCGGCGCCGCTGCGCCTTTCGGGCCGAGGCATCCCTGTCTGTCCAGCGCGGCCGTAAGGTCGTGGGGCGCGATGCGGCGCGGGTCGTAGCTTACCGTAAGGCTGCCGATCGCCGGAGACGTCGAAACGGCGGTCACGCCGGGAAGCGCGCGCAAGGCGTTCGCAGCGGCTTCCGCAGCCTGCCGGTTTCGCCGAATGCTCGCCAGTTCGACGCGGAGGCGACCGGGGACGTGGTGGAAATGCAGCAGCATGGCGGGTTTCGTCCTTCGCCCCGCCGGTAGCCGGACCATTTGACGGTTTCATGTCGGTCCGGCCATGTCTCTGCAAAATCAGGGGTCGATGCAGTAGCAGGCGCCGCCGTCGAAATTGTTGAAGCCCTCGGGCGCGGCGGAGGCGGCGCCGGCGAAGCCCATGCTCAGCATGAAAGCCAGAGCGGCGATGATCGTGGTCATCCTGGTCATGATCGGCTCCTTCGGGTTTCCGTCTTTCGATGATCCTAAGCTAGCCCACGCCCGCCCTCGCGTAGGTGCGCCGGCGCACAGGGCAAAAGACCGTGACGCCCGACGCCGCCCGCCCCCGCTCCGGAACAAGGAAATTTCGACCGCGTTTGCAGGAATGGCCGAGGGGCTTTGCCAGACAAGGACCCGGATGAATCACATGACAAACTCGAAGATGCTCGCGGCGGCGCTCGCCGCAATCACGCTCGCCGGCGTCCTCTCGGTTTCGACCCCCGCTTCCGCCTGGGGAAGTTCGGGATGGGGCTCCGCCGGGTTCAGCCGCGATTGGGGCTCGGGCCCCAGATGGACAGATCGCTATTGGGGCGCCGACTATCCGGCGAGTTGCGGCGACTGGGACTCCGCTTACTCGGCTTATTACGGCTATCGAGGCCGCCGCTGCTGGCGATGACGCGCACCTCATTCCCGCGCGCGAAGGAGGTGCAACTGCGTCCATCGCGGTTGCATCACCGGAACGAGCATTCGCGCCAGCGGAAGCTGTCGGGACGCGAAATTTTCAGTGCTTTTCGGATGGTTTCGGACACTCTCGGAGTGTCGTATGGTGCCCAGGAGAGGACTCGAACCTCCACGGCTTTCACCACTGGTACCTGAAACCAGCGCGTCTACCAATTCCGCCACCTGGGCACGTGGGCGTCGTCATAGAGGCGCCGTCGGGGGTCTGTCAATCGCGGTCGCCATAAAAACTGCCGCTCCAGCCGGAAACGCATCAATTCTTCCCTTCCGCCGGGCGGCGCCGGATTTCCTTCGGGGCCAAATTTCGCTAGAGCACGGGCGACAAGTTCTGGAAAGCCGGCGCGGCCGGCGCGGCGAATGGAGCATGAGGCATGAGCGGCGTGAACGTGGGCGCGGGGCGCGTGGTGACGGTGTTCGGCGGATCGGGATTCGTCGGGCGCTATGTCGTTCGGGCGCTGGCCCGCGACGGCTGGCGCGTGCGAATCGCCTGCCGCCGGCCGGACCTCGCCTTCCATCTGCAACCGCAGGGACGGGTCGGGCAGGTCATGGCCGTCCAGGCCAATGTGCGTCACCCCGAATCGGTGGCGGCGGCGCTGCGCGGGGCCTCCGCGGTCGTGAATCTCGTGGGCATTCTCGCGGAAGGCGGCGCGCAGACTTTCTCCAAGGTCCAGTCCGAGGGCGCGCGCGCCATCGCCGAGGCGGCCAAGGCCGCGGGCATAGATACGGTCGTCCATGTTTCGGCGATCGGCGCCGATCCGAAGGGCGCTTCCGCCTATGCGCGCAGCAAGGCCGAGGGCGAAGCGGCGATGCTGGCCGCCGCGCCGTCGGCCGTCATCCTGCGCCCTTCCGTGATCTTCGGACAGGAAGACGATTTCTTCAATCGTTTCGGCGCCATGGCCCGCTTCTTCCCTGTCATCCCGATCGTCGGGGCCGAGACGCGTTTCCAGCCGGTCTATGTCGGCGACGTGGCGGAGGCGGTCGCCGCGGCCGTGGCGGGGCGGGCGCAGCCGGGCGCAGTCTATGAACTCGGCGGGCCGGAAAAGAAGAGCTTCGCCGCATTGATCGATTACGTGCTCCAGGTGACCGAGCGCGACCGCCGCGTCGCCAGGCTCTCCTTCGCGACCGGAAAGCTCGTGGCGGGCGTCACCCAGTTCTTCACCAAGCTGTCGCTCGGCCTTTTCCCGAAGCTCTTGCGCATGACCGCCGATCAGGTTGAGCTGCTCAAGCACGACAATGTGGTGAGCGAGGCGGCGATTCGGGACGGACGCACCTTGCAGGGGCTCGGCGTTCAGCCGCAGGCGATCGAGGCGATCGCGCCCACCTATCTTTACCGCTACCGCAAGACGGGCCAGTATCAGGCGCAGCGCCTCGGGGCCTGAGCGCCTCCGCGCCGTGGTGGATCAACGCCCCGCCCGGCGCTCCGGCGACAGCATCTTGTGGATGCGGGCCATGAAGGCGACGCCGAAGAGCGGCGTCAGCACATTGAGGCCCGGCGTCGCGACAAAGGCCGCGATGAACAGGCCGGCGAGAAAGAGCTGCGGCGCATGGCGCCGGCGCAGCTCGGTCGCCTCCCCGAGCGGGCGGAAGCGCGTCGCGGCGAAAAGGAAATATTCGCGCCCGAGCAGATAGGCGTTGGCGAAGAGGAAGGCCACGGCGTTGACGCCGGGCACGAGCAGCAGCAGCAAGGCCAGCAGGTTGACCGCCGCCGAGACGGCCGCAAATTTCGCACCCATCAGAATGGCCTGCGAGGCCGGGATCGGGCTGCCGCGGCGCCCCGCCGGATAGAGGTCCGCCTCGACCACATCGGCGAGATCGTCGAGGAAAAGGCCCGTGACCAGCACCGAAATCGGACCGATCAGAAACGCCAGCAGAATGAACAGGCCGACGCCCGTCGCATAGGTGAGCGCGACCTGAAGCCAGGGATGATTCACGGCGACATAGGACAGCGCGAGCTTGTCGAGGCCGACCCAGGCGAGCGCCAGAAAAAGCAGGGTCATTCCCAGGCTCTTGAAGAGCACGTTGCGAAACGGCGGCGAGAGGATCTCGCGCAGGGCCGCCAGCGCGGCGTCGAACATGAATGTCATCTGGCTGTCTCGAAGGGCCGCCCCAAGGCGGCCGCCGGTAGATGGCGATGCAGCGGCGCCGACGCAAGGGCCGGCGGCGCAAGCGGCGGCGTCAGGCCCAGCGCCGAACGGCGTGCGCCAGAAGCGCGTAGGCGATCCACAGAAAGCCGACCGACGAGACGGTGAAGCTCAGCGCGGTATAGACGCGCCAGAATTTCTTCTCCCAGAACTTGGGATCGAAGGCCGCGATCGTGAAGACGGTCGGATTGGAGAAGCCGCCAATGGCGACGCACCAGCAGGCGATGACCGGCAATTCGACGCCCGAACCGTAAAAGCCGATCCCGAACAGGGCCATCAGCGCATAATCGACATGCGCCCGGATCATCGTCTTGTAGTCGACGACAAAGGCGTCGATGGCCTTGATCGGAAACCATTTGGCGAGCGTCATCAGCCAGGCCGTGACGATGAGGGCGAAGATGCAGGCGCTCGCGCCGATGAGAAGGACTTCCATCCCGGTTTTCCTTTGTTTCCTCGTTGCGGAATGGGCCTCCTAGCGGAAGCGGCGCATCCTGTCTTTGGGAAATTGCAACGGTTTTGGGGACGCGCGCCGCGACCCCCCAAAGGCCCGGCGCTTCGTTCGAAGCGGCCGGGGGAATTTCTTCCGGACGCGCGCTTACGCCGACGACGCCGACTTGGCGACGTCTCTCTGGGCGAAGCCCAGGCGGATGTTGAGCTCGTGCAGAAGTTGCTCGGCGGCCGCCGGAATGTTCGTGCCGGGCGGGAAGATCGCGGCGGCGCCGGCGTCGTAGAGCGCCTGGAAGTCGTCGGGCGGAATCACGCCGCCGACGACCATCATGATGTCGTCGCGCCCGACCCGCGCCAAAGCGTCGCGCAATTCCGGCGTCAGCGTCAGATGGCCGGCGGTCATGGTGGAGACGCCGACGATATGCACGTCGGCCTCCTTCGCCCTCTCGGCCACTTCGTCGGGCGTCGCGAAGAGATCGCCGATCACGACGTCGAAGCCCATGTCGGCGAAGGCGGAGGCGATCACCTTCTGCCCGCGGTCGTGGCCGTCCTGCCCCATTTTGGCGACGAGGATACGCGGCTTGCGGCCGGTGTTTTCCTCGAAGTCGCGGGTCATGCCGACGACGCGGCCGATCTGGGCGCTCTCCTTGCCGGCCTCGCGCGCATAGACGCCCGAAATGACATTGGCCTTCGGCTTGTGGCGCGTGAACACTTTTTCGAGCGCGAAGGAAATTTCGCCGACGCTCGCCTTGGCGCGCGCCGCCTTCACGGCGAGATCGAGGAGATTGGCGCCCGATGTCGCGCCCTCGGTCAAGGCGTCGAGCGCGGCCTGGGCGCGACCCTCGTCGCGCTCGCCCTTGAGGCGCTTCAGCTTGTCGAGCTGCGCCGCGCGCACGGCCGCATTGTCGACCTTGAGCACATTCGGCTTGGCGTCGTTTTCCGGGCGATATTTGTTCACGCCGACGACGACCTGCGCGCCGCTGTCGATGCGCGCCTGCGTCTTGGCCGCGGCCTCCTCGATGCGCTGCTTGGGCACGCCCGCCGCAATGGCCTTGGCCATGCCGCCGAGCTTCTCGATCTCCTCGATATGGCTCCAGGCCTTCTTGGCGAGTTCGGCGGTGAGGCGCTCGACGTAATAGGAGCCGCCCCAGGGGTCGATGACGCGCGTCGTGCCGCTTTCCTGCTGGAGCACGATCTGGGTGTTGCGGGCGATGCGCGCGGAGAAATCCGTCGGCAGGGCGAGCGCCTCGTCCAGCGCATTGGTGTGCAGCGACTGCGTATGTCCCTGCGTCGCGGCCATCGCCTCGATGCAGGTGCGGATCGAATTCACATAGACGTCCTGCGCCGTGAGCGACCAGCCCGAGGTCTGGCAATGGGTGCGCAGCGTCAGGCTCTTTTCGGATTTGGCGCCGAGATCCTTCATCAGCCGCGCCCACAGCAGGCGGGCGGCGCGCAGCTTCGCGACCTCCATGAAGAAGTTCATGCCGATGGCGAAGAAGAAGGAGAGGCGCGGCGCAAAGGCGTCGATGTCGAGGCCCGCCGCGACGCCGGCGCGGACATATTCAACGCCGTCGGCGAGCGTATAGCCGAGCTCGAGATCGGCCGAGGCGCCCGCCTCCTGCATGTGATAGCCGGAGATCGAAATCGAGTTGAACTTCGGCATGTGCTTGCTCGTATAGCCGAAGATGTCCGACACGATCCGCATGGAGGGCTCCGGCGGATAGATGTAGGTGTTGCGCACCATGAATTCTTTGAGAATGTCGTTCTGGATGGTGCCGGTGAGCTTGTCGGCCGAGACGCCCTGCTCTTCCGCCGCGACGATGAAGAGCGCGAGCACGGGCAGAACCGCGCCGTTCATGGTCATGGACACGGACATCTGATCGAGCGGAATGCCGTCAAAGAGCGTGCGCATGTCGTAGATCGAGTCGATCGCGACGCCCGCCATGCCCACGTCGCCCATGACGCGCGGATGGTCGGAGTCGTAGCCGCGATGCGTGGCGAGGTCGAAGGCGACCGAGAGGCCCTTCTGGCCCGCGGCGAGATTGCGACGATAGAAGGCGTTGGAGTCCTCCGCCGTGGAGAAGCCGGCGTATTGCCGGATCGTCCAGGGTTGGGCGACATACATTGTCGGATAGGGTCCGCGCACGAAGGGCGCGGCGCCGGGGAACCCGTCGACGAAGGAAAGGCCCTCCACGTCCTGCGCCCCATAGGCGTTCTTCACCTCGATCCCCTCGGGCGTCAGCCAATTGCGCGGCGGCGCCTCCTGCGCGGCGGAGACGGGAGCGAAGGGGATTTTGGTGAAATCGGGGATCGCGGACATTTTACCCTCGGCGGTTTTCAGCCTTCTCATAGACGAGAGGCGGCGCGGGCGCAAAGCCGGCGGGCCTCTCCTTTCAGCTGCCAAGACCGCCTCAAGCTGAGAAGCCCGCCTGAAGCGTTACCGCTTCTGGATCGACGCGAGATAGGCGAGCAGCGCCTCGACCTCTCCGGTATCGAAGCGGAACTGCGGCATGTCGAGCCCCTCGTGGCCGACCACGATTCCCTCGCCCAGCGCCTCCTCGAGATTGGCCAGCGGATATTTGCGCGAGAGAGTGCGAAAGGGCGGGGATTTGGGGTTGGGGCTCGCCCCGGCCCGGCCGACGGCGTGGCAGGAGCCGCAATTGTTCCGCGCGATCGCCTCGCCCCGTTTCAGCAGGGCCTGCGACGCGCTCGCCGCCGCCAGCGCCCCTCCGCCAGCGGCGAGCGCGAAAGTCGAGCACACAAAAGCCCCGCACGTCATCGATCGGACGAATCGCAACATGAGGCCGAAGTCTAGTCCCGGCTCCGGCCTCTGTCGAACCGCCCTATTGCCGGACGACGAGAACCGAACATTTGGCGTGGCGCACGATGGTCTTGGCGTTGGAGCCGAGCAGATAGGTCGCCATGGTCGGGCGATGCGACCCGATGACGATCAGGTCGGCGTCCCAATCCTCGGCTTCCGCCAGCACTTCGGGATAGACGGCGCCGAAGCGGACCGTCGAGGACACGCGATCATGCGGCAGATCGACCGTGCCGGCGAGCGTCGCGAGGTCCCTCTCGGCCGCGTCGCGCATCTCCTCGTCGAAAGTCGGCGGGATGTAGTCGACGAAGGCCACCGGCACGAGAGGCTGCACATTGATGAGCCGCAGGCTCGCCTCGGAGCCCGTCTTGGCCAGCGCAAGGGCGGCGCCGAGCGCAAGTTTCGTCATGTCCGATTCGCTCAGATCAACGGGCACCAGGATTTTCTTGTACATGGACGCCTCCCTGCAACGCTTTTGGTCGCGTTATCCCTACATCAAATAGGCGTTTTCCGCCCCGCCCGCGAGCGGACGTGGGACAGACAAGCCTGCAAGCGGCCTCGTAAAGCCGCCTCTCGGGAGGAGAATAGCGCAAGGAGAATTCTATTGCTTGCGGGTGAGCCGACTGACCGCGTCTTTTGTCGCGAGGAAGGTTTCGAGCGACTGGGCGCGCTTCGAGGTCGCCCGCGACACGGCGCTCTTGATCTCTTCCACCGAATAGGGCTTCGGGACGATCAGAACCGGCTCCAGCTCACCGGTCTGGAGCCATTGCGGAACCGCCGTGACGAAGATCACCGCCGCGTCGATGGTCCTGAGCATCTCGTCGACCGCGACGATGCCGGAGCTGCCGTCCGCGAGCTTCACATCCGCGACGACGACCGCCGGGCGCGTCTTCAGCGCCAGCGACAGCGCCTCCTCATGCGTCCGCGCCGGGCCGATCACGCGATGGCCCAGATCGCTGACGATCAGCTCGATGTCCTTGGCGATGATCGATTCATCCTCGATCACCAGCACGTCCAGCGCGCGCCTCTGCCGCTTGGCCCGGGGGGATTGGGCGGTCTCCGGCGCCTGCGCGTCTTCCGAAGGGAGGTTCACGATCTGCCTCTTCCCTTGCAGCGCGCCCCGCGCCTCTTCCGGATCGTCCCGCGGATCGTCCCGGCGGATGCTGCGCCCTGTCGGCGCGGCCATGGCTGCAATGCTGTTTAACGCGCCCATTCTCGTAGCGTTCCGGCGGCTGGGCTTTTTCTTCAATGGCTTGGGCGCGGCCGTTGCGTCATTTTGTCTCACCTCGGGCCGCCCAAACTGAGCGAGTATTCATTGATCGAGCCCGGAGCGGCCAATAGGGTGACTGCCGTCAGCCCTCCCCTAAGCTGACTCGCCCTCCTCGGGCGTTCTCCCCCGACTTGGGCTGCTGGCGACAGCAGCCCTTTTTCTTTGCCCGCGGCGTCTCGCCCTCTCAGACGAAGGGCTTGAGCGCCGTCACGAGCTTCACGAGACGGCGAATCTCGCGCTGACAGAATTGCTCATATTCCTGTCGGATGACGGGGACGTCATGACGAACCGCCGGCTGCCATTTGTCGGAACCGACTTTTTCGAGCAGGCCGCGGCCTTGCAGCGCAATCAGCTTGCGGCGGACCGTCTCGCGGGGGATGCCGGTGAATTCCGCAATCCGGGAGAGCGTGGGCGGTGCAGTCCACTGCCCGTCGAGATCGTCCTCGCCGCGCCCGCGCTCTTCGCGCAGATAATAGCGCGCCACGAAGATGAAGACGAGCAGCTCGTCGAGATCGCCGTGGAACATCTTCCGGAAGTCGACGAGCTGCGCCACGAGAAATTCGATGAATTCGTGCTGGAAGAGGACATAGTGCTCCTGCACGATCGTGTCGGGGACGAGCCTCGTGTCCTGGGACATGCCGCTTCCCTGTTCTCGTGAGGGCGCCGCCTGGAAACGCGCTCAGACTACGCAATTCGCGGGCCCCGCGCCAGCAAAAGGCGCGCTCGTGGCCTACACCCCCTTGGTGAGAAATTTTCGCGCCTGCGGGCGGGGCCGGCCCTTCTGCGTCACGCGGCGGCCCTCGCCGGCCCGGCCGGTTCCGGCCGGCTGCCAGGCCGGCACGAGATGGCGCTTGCCCGGCCCGATGAGATCGGCGCGGCCCATCGCTTTCAGGGCGTCGCGCAGAACCGGCCAGTTCTCGGGATCGTGATAGCGCAGGAAAGCCTTGTGCAGACGCCGCTGGCGCAGGCCCTTGACGGACTCGACCGGCTCCGAGGCGCCGCGCCGCACGGGCTTCAGGGGATTGAAGCCGCTGTGATACATGGCGGTCGCCAGCGCCATCGGCGAGGGCAGATAGGTCTGGACCTGGTCGGCGCGATAATTGTTGCGCTTGAGCCAGAGCGCCAGATTCATCATGTCCTCGTCCGTCGTCCCCGGATGCGCCGCGATGAAATAGGGGATCAGGAAGTAATCCTTCCCCGCCGCCCGCGCGGCCGCGTCGAAGAGCTGCTTGAAGCGGTCGTAGGAGCCGATGCCCGGCTTCATCATCTTGGAGAGCGGCCCCTCCTCCGTATGTTCAGGGGCGATCTTGAGATAGCCGCCGACATGGTGCTCGACGAGTTCGCGCACATAGGCCGGGCTTCTCACCGCGAGATCGTAGCGCACGCCCGAGGCCACCATCACCTTCTTGACGCCGGGGATCGCCCGCGCCTTGCGATAGAGCTGAATGAGCGCCTCGTGGCTCGTATTCAGATTCTTGCAGATGTCGGGATAGACGCAGGACGGCCGCCGGCAGAGCGCCTCCGTCTCCGGGTCCTTGCAGGCCATGCGATACATGTTCGCCGTCGGGCCGCCGATATCCGAGATGACGCCCGTGAAGCCCTCGGTCTTGTCCCGGATCGTCTCGATCTCGCGCAGGATCGAACCTTCCGAGCGCGACTGGATGATGCGCCCCTCATGCTCGGTGATCGAGCAGAAGGAGCAGCCGCCGAAACAGCCGCGCATGATCGTGACGGAATGGCGGATCATCTCCCAGGCGGGGATTTTCGCCCCCTCATAGGCGGGATGCGGCGCCCGCGCGAAGGGCAGCTCATAGACCGCGTCCATCTCCGGCATGGTGAGGGGAATCGGCGGCGCGGTGAGCCAGACGTCCTTGTCGCCGTGACGCTGCGTGAGCGGGCGGGCGTTGCCGGGATTGCTCTCCTTGTGCAGCACGCGTGAGGCCCGCGCATAGGCCTCGGGATCGACGCGCGCCTGCTCGAAGGACGGCAGGCGAATGACGATCCTTTCGGCGTCCTCGCCCTCGGCCCGGCGGCGTCGGCCTTCGCCCGAATCGTCGAGATCGTCGGCCGCGGCCTCGGCCCAGCCCTCGGGCGTCGCGTCGCGCAGCAGGGCGAGGCCGCGAATGTCCGAGAAGTCCTGATCCAGCCCGCGCTTCGCCAGGCGATGCGCGACCTCGACGAGCGCCCGCTCGGCGTTGCCGTAAAGGAGCAGGTCCGCCTTGGCGTCGAGCAGGATGGAGCGGCGCACCTTGTCCGACCAGTAATCGTAATGGGCGATGCGGCGCAGCGAGGCTTCAATGCCGCCGAGCACGATCGGCGCGTCGGGATAGGCCTCGCGCGCGCGCTGGGCGTAGACGATGACGGCGCGGTCCGGCCTTTTGCCGCCCTCGCCGCCCGGCGTGTAGGAATCGTTGTGGCGCAGGCGGCGGTCCGAGGTGTAGCGATTCACCATCGAATCCATGTTGCCGCTGGTGACGCCGAAGAAGAGGTTGGGCCGCCCGAGCGCCCGGAAGGCGGAGGCGTCGCGCCAGTCGGGCTGGGCGATGATGCCCACGCGAAAGCCCTGCGCCTCCAGCAGCCGGCCGATGATCGCCATGCCGAAGCTCGGATGGTCGATATAGGCGTCGCCCGTGACGAGGATCACGTCGCAGGAATCCCATCCCAGCGCCTCCATCTCCGCGCGCGACATGGGCAGAAAGGGGGCGACGCCGAAGCGGCGCGCCCAGAACTTGCGATAGGAGAAAAGCGGCTTCGCGCCCTGCGTCTCGAGAGTGGCCATGGCCCAAGGGGTTTTCGTGGTTTTCGTGGAGGTTGCGTCCGGCCGCGCCGGACCATTGCCCAAATCCTACCACAGGCCGCGCGCCGGACGAACCTCCGTTCGGAGCCTCTATTGAACAGGCGGCGACGCCTGGGGTAGGGAGCGTCATGCACGACTCTCGCCGCCTTCAGGCTGTCACGACGCCCATCATCCCCGTCATCGCCGATCTGATCCGGGCCAATCCGGGCACGATTTCGCTCGGCCAGGGCGTGGTCAATTACGCTCCGCCGCCAGAAGCCGCCGCCGGGATCGCGCGCTTTCTGGCCGAGCCCGAGAACAACAAATATCAGGGCGCCTCCGGCCTGCCCGCGCTGCTCGAGGCGCTGTCCGAGAAGCTCGCGACGGAAAACGGCGTCGCCGTCGGCCCCGGACACGGAAACCGGCTCATGGTCACGGCCGGGGGCAATCAGGCGTTTTTCAACGTCGCGCTCGCCATTCTCGATCCCGGCGACGAGGTCATCCTTCCCGTCCCCTATTATTTCAATCACGAGATGGCCATCGTCATGGCCAATGCGCGTCCCGTGCTGGTCGCGACCGACCGCAATCACCAGCTCGACATCGAGGCCATCCGCGCCGCCATCACGCCGCGCACGCGCGCAATCGTCACCGTCTCTCCCAACAATCCCACCGGCGCCGTCTATCCCGCGGACGCGCTGCGCGAAGTCAATGCGCTTTGCGCGGAGCGCGGCCTCTTCCATGTGAGCGACGAGGCCTATGAATATTTCACCTATGACGGCGCAAAGCCCTTCTCGCCGGCCTCGATCGACGGCGCCGCCGCGCATACGATTTCGCTCTATTCCATGTCAAAGGCCTATGGCTTCGCCAGCTGGCGGATCGGCTGGATGGCCTTCCCCGAAACGCTCGAACCGGCGCTGCGAAAGATACAGGACACGGTGATCATCTGCCCGCCGGTCGTCTCCCAATACGCCGCCCTCGGCGCGCTGCGCGCCGGACGCGCCTTCGTGCAGGCGCAGGTGGAAGAGCTTGCGCAGACGCGCGCCAAAGTGAAGCGCGAACTTTCGCGCCTCGCAGAGGATGGCCTCGCCGAGGTTCCCGATGCGGCGGGCGCCCTCTATTTCCTGCTGCGCCTGAAGTCGGACCTGGCGCCGCTCGATTACGCCACCCGCCTCATCCGTGAGCACCGCGTCGCCGTCATACCGGGCGACGCCTTTGGCCTGACGCAGGGCTGTCATTTGCGCGTCGCTTACGGCGCCTTGCAGCCGGCCACGGCCACAGAGGGCGTCGGCCGGCTGGTCATGGGCGTCAGGGCGCTCGCCGGCTGAAAGGCCGGAACCGGGCTCCCCTTCGCAGGTTGAAGCGCGAAACGGAACGGAGAGGATCATGCGCCCGCGCGCTGCGGTTCTGACGCTCGCTGCTTTCTGCCTCGTCGCCGGGGCGGCCTTTGCGGCCGGGACGCCGCCGAACGAACGCCCCGGCGGCGAAAACGGCAAGTCGGGGAAATCGCTCAGCGAGAAGCTCGACAAGGGAAAAGGCGTCATCAGGCCCGCCCCTGGCGTCGATCCGAACATTGTGAGGCCTGCGCCGGAGTTGCCTCCGCAATCCATGCCGGTGATTCCACCGCCCGCGCCTCAGGCCAAATGACGCGTGCGCAATCGCACGGCGCCGAGCCTGCGCCCGTCCTATCCTTCCCTCATCGAAACAGGGAAATGAAGGGAACAGGACAATGACCAGGCTCTTTGGCGTTTTGATTGGCGCGTCGGTCTTCTTCGCGGTCGGCGTCGGTCTCGCCCATGCGGCGATCTGCTACAGCTGTTTCTGATGCCGCGGGGCCGTGCAAAAGCGGGGTCAGACGTGCTCTCTCAGCGCGCGGACCAGTTTCACGAGTCTGCGAATCACGCGCTGCCAGACGGCCTCATATCTCGATCTGATGACCGGGCGGGCGTCGACGACGGTGAGCCGCCAGCCGTCATCCGGGGCCCTCTCCAGGAGGCCTCGGCTTTCGAGCATGCTCAGCTTTCTGCGCGCGGTTTCCCGCGGGATCGTCGTGATGAGGGAGATTCGCGACAGGGTCAGCGGGTGATGCGGATGATGTGGCTGCGGGCCGTCCTCCGCCCCGGCGCTGATCCGCTCGTCCCGCAGATAATAGCGAGAAATCGAGATGAAGATCAGGAGAGCGTCGAGATCCCCTTCGAAGATCGCCCGCATGTCGACGAGATGGGCGAAGAGAAACTCCAACAGCTCGTGCTGAAACTTGACGTAGTTTTCCTCGGCGACAGTCTGAGGAATATCCAGCCTCTCATCCATCCTTTCGGGCCCTTGGCGTTCGACGCCTTCCCTCGGTCGATCACGACCCTTTAGCGCAGAGCGCGAGCGGAAAGCTTCAATACGAGTATAAATAAGCCAAGCGCGGCGCGCTGACTAAAAAAACAGGATTCCGCGTCAAAGTATGGGCGCGATCGTAAACACCGCCCCGGCGGGGTATCAGGCAGGCGGGGACGGACTCACATCCAGGCGCGGCCGTAATGGCGGTCGATGGGCGCGCGATGTCCAACCTGATAGCTCTTGTTCGCCTCGTGGCGCCCATAGGCGCAGCCGGCGATGGCGCCGAGAACGCCGTGATGGCCCGCATAATGGCCAAGGACGCCGCCGACGATCGCGCCTTTGACGCAACCCTTGGCGAAAGCCGCCCCGTTCGGCGCCAGAAGACAGAGCGACAAGGACAGGCAGACGGCAATTTTCTTCATTTTCGTTTTCCTCGCGGCGGTAAGCGAACCTGCGAGAGAAAGCTTTGTTCCCGCACAGGCGCCAGGCGCGGGACGTCGGAGCCTCGCGAAAAGGCTTCAGCCTCCCTATATAAGAGAGGCTTCCGTTCCAGCTTCGACGACCCGATGAGACGATTGCTTTCCCTGCTCTGTGTCCTCCTGCCTTTACAGGCGCCGCCGGCTTTTTCGCGAACGCCTCATGGGGCCGTCCATGCGGATGGAGCAATGTGCGCCTATGAATCGCAAAGGGCGGTGGCCCGGCGTCATGGCCTGTCCGAGCGAGAATCGGGCTCCGTCGCCTTGCGGATCTACGCTAATCCGCATCTGAGCCTCGAGGCGGACAATGCGTTCGACGCCTGTATCAGGCGGCGATCCCGATAGCGTCGATCCACGCTCCGTCGGCGGCGCCGCGGCGAACCCTCCCGTTTGCGAGAGCCCTATCGGCCGAATTGCCTGGGAGGGAGGACGAAGAGAGCGGAGCCTGCGACGACGCGAAAGTTCTGCAGGGCCTGGATTTCACTTTCATCGAAGCCTATGGCCTCAATGATCACGCCGTCGTGCTGCAGCAGGAACGCGCACAAGACGGGGATCGCCGTCGCGTCGCTCTGGCAGAAAGAAAGCGTCCTTCGTTCCTGGTTTTCGGGAAAATAGACGAGCGCCGTCTTTATCATTCTCACACCCAGCCTTATCCCGCCAACATTCGAACGAAACCCCGCGCCTTTCAATGAGCGGGCGCCCAGACCGGGCTGACGACGCCCAAGCCGGGCGTAAATCTCGATCAGTGTCGATTCCCGCGACAGCCAGGCGCCGAAATGATCGGATTTCGATCGGTTTTTGAGGAGGCCGAGCCTTTTCTATTCTCGTGGAGGCTGCCGAGGCTACGCGGCCATCCTGCTGGCCCGACACGATCCGCTCTTGGCAAGTTTGAGGCCACGCAACAGACGCCGACGACAGCGGCGACGTGGTCGAGACGCAAAAACGATTGCCGGCCGCGCGCGCCTTCTCGTCTCGATTCCGCATAAGCCACGACGCGCGGCGCCTTTTCAGCGTCTCTGCAAGTCTGGAGACATAGCGTCTGCGTGGCTGGGGCGGGAGGATTCGAACCTCCGTATGGCGGAATCAAAATCCGCTGCCTTACCACTTGGCGACGCCCCAAAGCGCCCGCTTTCCTTAATGCGGCTCGTCATCCGCCGCAAGCCGGGGGACGCGCTCTTCACAACCTTGGCGGCGGCGAAGGGTGTGAAGCTAGACGCTCGTCGCGCCGGCCGCCTCCGCCGCCTGCCGCAAGGCGGCGATATTGGCGCCATATTGGCCGGCGCCGCCGCGGAAGGCCGCCGAGCCCGCGACCAGCGCGTCGGCGCCGGCCTCCACGACCGCCGTCGCAGTCTGCGGCGTCACCCCGCCGTCGACCTCGAGGCGGATCGGGCGCCGGCCGATCATCTCGCGGATGGCGCCGATCTTCTCGAGCTGCGCGGGAATGAAGCTCTGCCCGCCGAAGCCGGGATTGACGCTCATGACGAGCACGAGGTCGATGTCGTCCAGAACGTAGCGCAGGCAGCTCTCATGCGTTGCCGGATTGAGCGAGACGCCCGCCTTCTTGCCCAGCGCGCGGATCGTCTGCACCGAGCGATGCAGATGCGGGCCGCCCTCGGCGTGAACGGTAATGATATCGGCCCCCGCCTCGGCGAAGGCGCCGATATAGGGGTCAACCGGCGCGATCATCAGATGCACGTCGAGCGGCAGCCGGGTAACCGGGCGCAGCGCCGCGACGACGCCGGGGCCGAAGGTGATGTTGGGCACGAAATGCCCGTCCATCACGTCGAGATGTATCCAGTCGGCCCCCGCCTGCTCCATGGCGCGCGTCTCCTCGCCGAGCCGGGCGAAGTCTGCGGAGAGGATGGAGGGGGCGATGATGATGTCAGTCATTTTACTCGCATATCGGGAGGGCCGCGCGGCGCCCTCCCTGGAGTTCCCCCGCCGGAGCGCCCGCCTTTTCGGCGGGCTCTCGGCGGGAGAGGGAATGCCAAATGGACTGCGGCGGGCCGCGCCTTACTCCGCCGCCTTCTTCGTTCCGAACTGCGGATCGAGCGCGCCGCTGGCGTAACGCTTGGCCATCTCGGCCATGGGGACCGGCCTGATCTTCGAGGCCCAGCCGGCCGTGCCGAATTCCTCGTAGCGCTGGCGGCAGACCTTCACCATGGCCTCCTGCGCGGGCTTGAGATATTTGCGCGGATCGAACTCGCCCTTGTTCTTGCCGAGCGTGGCGCGGATCGCGGCCGTCATGGCGATGCGGCAGTCGGTGTCGATGTTGATCTTGCGCACGCCGAATTTGATGCCGCGCTGAATCTCCTCGACCGGCACGCCCCAGGTCTGCGGCATTTCGCCGCCGGCCGCGTTGAAGGCGTCCTGCAGATCCTGCGGCACGGAGGAGGAGCCGTGCATCACGAGGTGGGTGTTGGGCAGGCGGCGATGAATTTCCTCGACCACATTCATGGCGAGGATCGCGCCGTCGGGCTTGCGAGTGAATTTATAGGCGCCGTGCGACGTGCCCATGGCGATGGCGAGCGCGTCGACCTTGGTGCGGGCGACGAAATCCTCGGCCTGCGCCGGGTCCGTCAGGAGCTGGTCGTGCGACAGCTTGCCTTCGGCGCCGTGACCGTCCTCCTTCTCGCCCTCGCCGGTCTCGAGCGAACCGAGCACGCCGAGCTCGCCCTCGACCGAGGCCCCGACCCAATGAGCGAGATCGACGACGCGGCGCGTGACGTCGACGTTGTACTGATAGTCCGCCGGCGTCTTCCCGTCGGCCTTGAGCGAGCCGTCCATCATCACCGAGGAGAAGCCGAAGCGGATGGCGCTGGCGCAGGTCGCTTCGCTGTTGCCATGGTCCTGATGCATCACGATCGGAATGTCGGGATACATGGCGATCAGCGCCTCGATCATCTTGGCGAGCATGATGTCATTGGCGTAGCTGCGGGCGCCGCGCGAGGCCTGGATGATGACCGGCGCGTCCACGGAGGAGGCCGCCTCGAGCACGGCGAGGCCCTGCTCCATATTGTTGATGTTGAACGCAGGCACGCCATAGTCGTGCTCGGCGGCGTGATCGAGCAATTGCCGCAGGGTAATCAGAGCCATGTTCGCCTCCGCTGATCTCTTAAGCCTCAATTAGGGTGAGGGCCGCTTCGGCCACGGCCTCGGCGGTAATTCCGAAATGTTCGTAAAGCTTTGCCGCCGGCGCGCTGGCGCCGAAGCCGGACATGCCGATGAAAACGCTCCTGTCGCCGAGCCAGCGATCCCAGCCGAGCCGCACCGCGGCCTCGACGCCGACCCGCGGCGCCGATCCCAGCACCTGCGCCCGGTAGTTCGCCGGCTGCGCCTCGAAAAGCTCCCAGCAGGGCATGGAGACGACGGCCGCCTTCACGCCCTTCGCGGCGAGCGCGTCGGCGCCCGCGAGCGCGATCTCGACCTCCGAGCCCGTCGCGAGGATCGTCACGTCGCGGCCGCCCTCGGGCTCGCGCAGCACATAGGCGCCCCTGGCCGAAAGATTCTCGCTCACGGGGCGCGACAGCGTCGGCAGGTTCTGGCGGGAGAGGCTCAGCGCCGAGGGCGTGTTGGTTTGCGCGAGCGCCAGCTCCCAGCATTCGGCGGTCTCGATGGCGTCGGCCGGGCGGAACACCAGAAGATTGGGCAGCGCGCGCAAGGAGGCGAGATGCTCCACCGGCTGATGCGTCGGCCCGTCCTCGCCGAGACCGATCGAATCATGGGTCAGCACATAGACGACCCGCAGGCCCATGAGCGCCGAGAGGCGGATGGCGCCGCGCGCATAGTCGGAGAAGACGAGGAAGGTGCCGCCATAGGGCGCGAAGCCGCCATGCAGCGCAATGCCGTTCATGGCCGCGGACATGCCAAACTCGCGCACGCCGTAATGAATGTAGCGGCCCGAGAAATCGCCCGGCCGCACCGAGCCCATGCCCTTGGTGATGGTGAAATTGGAGTGCGTCAGATCGGCCGAGCCGCCGATGGTCGCGTCCGTCGCGCCATTGATGACGGTCAGCGTCATTTCAGACGATTTGCGCGTCGCGACCTTGGGCTTTTCGGCCGCCAGCGTCACGCGGAAGGCGGCGAGCGGCGCGGCGATCTCCGCGGCGACGTCGCCCTTGAGGAAGGTCTCGAAGGCCCGGCCCTTGGGCGAGGCGTCGCGGCGCCTTTCCCAGGCCTCGCGCGCCCCGGCGCCCCGACGGCCGGCGGCCCGCCAGGCGGCGAGAATCGCCTCCGGCACCTCGAAGGGCGTGTGCGGCCAGTCGAGCGCGGCGCGGGCGGCGACGATCTCGTCGGCGCCGAGCGGCGCGCCATGCACGGATTCCTTGCCCTGCTTGCCGGGAGCGCCATAGCCGATCACGGTGCGGCAGGCGATCATGGAGGGGCGCGGGTCGGCCTTGGCCGCGGCGATGGCGGCCGCGACGGCTTCGGAGTCGTGGCCGTCGACGCGCTGTGTATGCCAGCCGGCGGCCGCGAAGCGGGCGCACTGGTCCATGGAGGTCGACAGATCGGTCGGGCCGTCGATCGAGATGGAATTGTCGTCCCACAACACGATCATGCGCGAGAGCTTGAGATGCCCGGCGAGGTCGATCGCCTCGTGGCTCAGGCCCTCCATCAGGCAGCCGTCGCCAGCAATGACATAAGTGTTGTGGTCGACGAGATCGTCGCCGAAACGGGCGGCGGCGAGGCGTTCGGCGATGGCCATGCCCACCGCGGTCGCCAGTCCCTGGCCGAGCGGGCCGGTCGTCGTCTCGACGCCGGGGGCGTGGCCATATTCCGGATGGCCGGCCGTCGGCGCGCCGAACTGGCGAAAGTTCTCGAGGTCGGCGCGGGTCATGCCGGGATAGCCGAGCAGGTAATGCAGCGCATAGAGCAGCATCGAGCCATGGCCGGCGGAGAGGACGAAGCGATCGCGATCGGGCCAGTTGGGCTCGGCTGCGTCGAATTTCATGAAGCGCTGGAACAGCACGGTCGCGACGTCGGCCATGCCCATCGGCATGCCGGGATGGCCGGATTTGGCCTTTTCCACCGCGTCCATAGCGAGCGCGCGAATGGCGTTGGCGCAGGAGCGGGCGTCGGCGGTCGTGGGGGCTTCGAGTGCGTCTGACATTTCCTTGACTTTCACGTCGCGCTCTTGCGGCGCCTGACGAGTTCGAGAATCCTCGGCGTGAGGATGAGTTGCATCGCGAGGTCGAGCTTGTTGCCCGGAATGACGATGGAATTGGCCCGCGACATCCAGCTGCCCGCGATCATCGTCACGAGATAGGGGAAATCAACCCCGCGCGGCTCGCGGAAACGGATCACGACGATGGACTCGTCGGGGGTGGGGATGGAGCGGGCGACGAAGGGGTTCGAGGTGTCGACCGTCGGCGCGCGCTGGAAATTGATGTCGGTCTCGGAAAACTGCGGGCAGATGTAATGCACGTAGTCGTTCATGCGGCGCAGGATCGTCTCGGTGACGGCCTCCGTCGTATAGCCGCGGGCCTGGCGGTCGCGGTGGAGCTTCTGCGTCCATTCCAGATTGATGACCGGGACGACGCCGATCTTGAGGTCGGCATAGCGCGCGACATTGACCTCGTCCGTCACCACGGCGCCGTGCAGGCCCTCGTAGAAGAGAATGTCCGTGTTGGGCGGCAGCTCCTCCCAGTCCGTGAATTCGCCGGGCGGGACGCCGAGCACCGCGGCCTCGTTCTCGTCGTGGGCGTAGTGGCGGTAGCGGCCGGAGCCGGTTTCGCCATATTCACGGAACAGATTTTCGAGCTCCGAGAGGAGATTGGCGCTCGGGCCGAAATGGCTGAAATGATAATTGCCGCCGGCTTGCGCCTCGGCCATCCTGAGCTTCATTTCCTCGCGGTTGTGGCGGTGGAAACTGTCGCCCTCGACATAGGCGACCTCGATGCGCTCGCGGCGGAAAATCTGCTCGAAGGTCTGCTTGACGGAACTCGTGCCGGCCCCGGACGATCCGGTGATCGAGATGATAGGGTGTTTGACCGACATGGGCGCGCTACCCGGGGTGTTTCCTGTCGAGCTCGCGGCGTGACGCGCCCGCAGGGCTGCCGCGCCCGGCTTGTCGCACGCCAGACCGGCAAAGAAAAGGCTCTTGAGGGCGGGCGGCGCAATGCGGCCCGGACTTTGCGGCCTGGGAGCGGCCCGAGGCGGCGCGGTCGCGCTTTTTCGCGCAGGGCCGCCCTGGCGTCTTGACTTGGCGCGCGCGGGCGAACTATATCGCTCGCGTTCCAAGGCTGCGCCAAGACAGCCGGGGCGGAGTAGCTCAGTTGGCTAGAGCAGAGGAATCATAATCCTTGTGTCGGGGGTTCGAATCCCTCCTCCGCTACCATCGATCCACCCGGCGCGATGAGCCGCCATCTCGGGGTCGGTCGTTTGGCGTGTCGATCCGCAAATCACAGCCATCCCTGAAGCTCGATCTGGCTCCGCGCCAGGGGAGCCTCCCAACGGTCCCTCAGAGCGCTTTGGCTCCCACAGCGCCGGTGCTTATCTTGTAGACCTCGTCCAGGGCTGTGACGTAGATCTTGCCGTCGCCCTCCCGTCCGGTGCGCGCCGATATCATGATCGCTTTGACGACGGATGACGCGAGGGCGTCCGGCACGATCACCTCGATCTTCAACTTCGATATGAAGTGCGCCACATACTCGACCTCCCCAAGCACCTCTGAGTGGCCTTTTGCATGCCCGTGTCCCTTGGCCTGGGTGACGGTCATCCCCGATACGCCCATGGCATGGAGGACATTGTGCACATCATTCAATTTGAAGGGCTTGATAATAGCCGTGACCACCTTCATCGAGACCCCCTGCAAGAATCTCCAGGTTTGCCGAATG
Source organism: Hyphomicrobiales bacterium (assembly GCA_003963405.1). Classification (GTDB taxonomy): domain Bacteria; phylum Pseudomonadota; class Alphaproteobacteria; order Rhizobiales; family Beijerinckiaceae; genus Methylocystis. Next base: position 24,613 of record RXIY01000067.1, on the reverse strand, counting down.
CTAGCACCAATCTCAATGAGCTGAAATCGTTGGCGCGTTTCCGATCGGGTCCGGGAGCAAGCTGGGGTTGACCGGCCCGTCGATTGTTTCGATTTGCTCCCGGGTTGGCGATCCGGGGCCAGTCGGGGGCAGGTTCCTGAGGTTCTGGTCTTGCCAGCCGCCCCCGAGCGCCATGAAAAGCCCGGCGACATCGGAGAGCAGGTTTCCTCGCGCCTGCGCGTGAGCGACAATTGCGAGAAGATAGGTTTGTTGCGCGTTGAGCATGGCGAGAACGCTGACGCTGCCAATGCGAAGCTGACCGCGCACGATTTCCAGGTTTCGCCCCGAGACCTTCTCGGCATAGGCGGCGGCCTTTACGGCTTCCGTATCCGCCTGAATGGCCCGCAATAAATCAGCGACATTCTCGAAGGCCGCGATGACTGTCTGGCGATATTGCGCCTCGGCCTGCTCGAAGGCCGACTCGGCCGCTTTCTGCTGGTTGAGCAGAGAAAAACCCGAGAACAGCGGCTGGGTGGCGTTGGCGGCGACCGTATAAAGCTGCGTGCCGGGCGTGATCAGTTGCGCAAGCTTGTAGGCGCTGAAACCGCCACTCCCGCTCAAGGTGATGTTTGGCAGCCGCGCGGCGACGGCGACGCCGACCTGAGCGCTTGCCGCATGGAGCTGGGCTTCGGCGGCGCGAATGTCGGGTCGTTGCCGCACGAAAACTGACGGCAGCGTCACCGGCACGGCCCGAGGGAGCTTGAGCTCGTCAAGGTCAAAGGTCTCTGGAGCCTGATCGGTGGAATAGCGTCCCGCCAGCGCGGTGATGAGATCCTGCTGCTGCGCGATCTGCTTCTTGAGCGGGGGAAGCAGTTGCAGGGCCTGCGCGAGGGCGGCCTCCTGCGTCAGAACATCGGCTTCCGAAGCCCAGCCGACGCCCTGTTGTTTGCGCAAGATGTCGAGCAGGTCGCGCTCGATCCTGATCACCTTTTCAACGGCGGCCTGCTGCCCCCGCAGAGACGCTTCCTGTATCGCGGCGACAGCGACATTGCTCGTAAGAGCGAGATAGGCGGCTTCCGACTGGAAGCGCATCAGATCCGTCTGCGCCTCGAGAGATTCGACCGTGCGCCTGTTCTGCCCCCAGATATCGAGCGTGTAGGAGACCGTCAGCTGCTTCAGGAACAACGAATAAGACCACAAGGGCGGGTTTTGCGTCACATTGAGGAGCGGCTGATTGTTGACGATATTGTAGAGCGATGGATAGGTCTGGTTGAAAATCGTCTGGTTGATGGCGCTCAGCGGACGGAGGTTCGAGGGCAAACTCAGACTATCATTCGAATTTGCGGCTAGAGCCGGCAGAAAGGCGCCCTTTTGCGCCTCCGCTGTGTAGTAAGAAACTTTGATCGCCGCTTCGGCGGCCTGGATCGAGGGGTTATGCTCGATCGACGACTCGATCAGCCGATTGAGTTTGGGATTTCTGAAGGTTTCCCACCAGCGCTGCGGCACGTCGCCGCCCGCAAAGCCTATGCTGGCGGACTTGTCGCCGGCACGCGTTATTTTCTCGGGCGTGAAGCGATCGACTCCGGGCGGCGGCGGCGAAACGAAATCCGGACCGACCGCGCAGCCCGCCAGGGGCAGCGCGATGAATGCCAAGAGCGCCCTCGAGGAAGCTGCCTGCGCAGCGGAAAAACGCTCGGCATGAGCATGAAGTGACTTCATCGAGCGAGGTTCGCTTTCCCATTTTAAACTGCAAAGTCCTGATTTACCCGAGTGCTACACAGCGATTTGCGACTAAACTTTGTCGGGGCGCAGGTGTCCGTCAAATATCCTCTGGCGCTTTTCACAAGCTTTTCTCGAATGTTTCGCTACTGTTACGTTTGGAAAGTCGGGCTGGACAGCAAAAGATGAGAGGGCGATAAGAACCCGCTTATCGAGCGGATGAAACCCCACAACGACCTGGTCCGAATGGCTTTCCACCGTTTTTCCGCACTTCCGGAGAGGAAGCGGCTGTTCGCGCTGCTCGCCGGGCTCATCGCGGCGGCTGCGGCCGCTATTTTTCTCTTTCACAAACCGGCGGCGATCCCACCGCGAGACAACCATTCGCGCGGCCAGGATCTCACCAGTGGACCCATTCAGATCGAGCTGACGGAATCCCAGGCCGCGGCGCTGAAAGCGGAGAAGGCGGTTTTCCGGGAATTCAGCCAGGAAAAACAGGCCGTCGGCGCCATCGACTTCAATCAAAATCGTCTTGTCTCCGTTTTCACGCCCTATCAGGGACGCATCATCAGCGCTCTCCTCAATGTGGGCGATGCCGTCGAGAAAGATCAGGTGCTGTTCACCATCGACAGCCCGGATCTCCTGACCGCGGAATCCAACCTCATCTCGGCCGCGGGCGCGCTGCTGTTGCAGAGCCGCACCCTCAACCGCACGAAATCCCTGTTGAAGATCGGCGGAATTTCGCAGCAGCAGGTCGATCAGACGACAGCGGATCAGCAGGCGGCTGAAGGGGCTTTGAAAGCCGCGCGGGACGCCGTGAGGATTTTTGGCAAAAGCTCAGAGGAGATCGACAAGATTGTCGCCGACCGCCTCGCCGATCCGCGGCTCGTCGTGAAAAGCCCGCTGACGGGCACGGTAACCGCCCGGGCGGCGGTTCCCGGTCAACTTGTTCAGCCGGGGGTCGCGCCTGCGCCCTTCGTCGTCGCAGACACATCGACCATGTGGATGGTTGCAAATGCGGTTGAAAGCGACGCCGCCGCGCTCCACGTCGGCCAGGAGGTGAAAGCAAATATCTCAGCCTATCCGGGCCGTTCCTTTGACGGCAAGATCACGGTGCTCGGCCCCTCGGTCGATCCGATCACGCGGCGCCTCTTTGTCAGAAGCGAGATCGCGGACCCCGAGCATCTGTTGCGGGCTGGCATGTTTGCGAATTTCGTCATTCGCATCGGAGATCCCATTCGCGCGCTCGCCCTCCCGCAGGCCGCCGTCGTGCGGGAGGGCGACGGCTCGATGATCTGCTGGGTGACTGAGAACTTCCGACGCTTCACCCGACGGATTGTCGTGACCGGACAGAGACAGGGAGATTTCGTGCAGATTATTTCGGGTCTGGACGCCGGCGAAACAGTCGTTGGCGAAGGAGCCGTGTTCCTCAGCAATCAGGCTGCGGTCGAAATGTCGCATTAGGTCCCCGCGGAGAACACGATTGCTCAAATCCATTCTCGAATTCGGCCTGACGCGCCGCGCCATCGTTGTGATCGGCGTCATCACCTTCGCAATCGCGGGCCTGGTCGCATTCTCCAGATTGAACATCGAAGCCTATCCGAACCCGGCTCCCGTCATCGTCGAAATCTCCGCGCAGTCGCCCGGTCTTTCCGCCGAAGAGATGGAAAAATACTATACGATCCCAATCGAGATCGGGCTGTACTCGACCCCCGGCGTCACCAACATCCGCTCGACCTCCTTCTACGGGCTCAGTTTCATCCGCGTCACGTTCAAATACGGCACGGATTATTATTTCGCGCGAACGCAGGTCGCGCTCAATCTCCAGCAGAACGTCAATCTTCCAAACAACGTCACGCCGCAGATACAGCAATCGAGTCTCACGGGCGAGATCTACCGCTACCAGGTCAAGGCGCCGCCAAATTTCGGCTTGACGAACACGCGCACGGTCCAGGACTGGATTGTCGCGAGACGCCTGCTGACCGTCCCCGGAATAGTTCAGGTCACCTCATGGGGAGGGACGACGAAGCAGTTCTCCGTCGAAGTCGAGCTTCCCAAACTCGAAGCCCACAACGTCACGATCCCGCAGGTCATTTCGGCGATCGGCAACTCCAACATCAACGTGGGCGGCCGTGAAATTGAAGTCGGACAGCAATCCGTCAATATCAGGGGCGTCGGCCTGATCAACGACGGAGGCGGCGCGGACCTTACAGCCGGCTATCGAACCGAAGACATAGAAAATATCGTTCTTGCCCAGTCGAATGGCGTGCCCGTAAGAGTGCGGGACATCGCCAGGGTCACGGTCGGATTCGTGCCGAGGCTGGGCATCGCCGGTCGCGATTTTCAAGATGACATCGCAGCGGCCATTATCCTCATGGGTCGCACGCAGCATACCAACGACATGCTTCCCAAGGTCAAGGAAGAGATCGACCGGATCAATAGCGACGGGTCCCTGCCTTCGGGCGTTTACATCGATCCCTATTATGATCGTGGCGTGCTTGTCGACGTCACGACTCACACCGTTCTGCACAATCTCTATTTCGGCATGATACTGGTGTTTCTCATTCAGTGGATTTTCCTTGGAGACCTGAGAAGCGCCCTGACAGTCGCCGTGAATATCCCCTTTGCGCTTTTCTTCGCGATCATCGTCCTCGTCCTGCAGGGGGAGGACGCCAATCTCCTCTCCGTCGGCGCGGTGGATTTCGGCATCATCGTCGACTCGGCCGTCATCATGGTCGAAAATATTTTCCGTAATTTTCAGGCCACCCGGGACAAGCGGCTTCAGCTCCTCCAGCTCCTGGCGGAAGGATTCTGGGGACCCGACCCCACCGCGGCGACAGAGACCGCCGGCTCGTCGCAACTGTGGACCGATCGCCTTCGATTGATCTTCGTCAGCGCGCTACAGGTCGACAAGGCCGTGTTCTTCACCGCGACGATTACGATTGTCGCTTTTCTTCCCCTGTTCACGATGACGGGCGTCGAGGGGCAAATCTTCGGTCCCATGGCCCGGACCTATGCTTACGCCCTCGCGGGCGCTCTTCTCGCGACATTCACGGTGACGCCAGTTCTCGCATCCATCGTGCTTCCTGAAAACGCCAAGGAAGTCGAGACCTGGCTGGTCCAGCGGCTGAGGTCGATCTATACGCCCGCCCTGAAATTCTCACTCGATAACGCAAAGAAGACCATCGCCGCGGGCGCAGCCTTCCTGTTTCTCTCGCTCCTCGTGGCGACAAGGTTGGGCAGCGAATTCCTGCCGACGCTGGAAGAAGGAAATCTCTGGATCAGGGCCTCCTTGCCGCCAACGGTCTCTCTGGATGCGGGCACCTCTGCGGCGCGGAAGATGCGCGCGATCCTGCTACGCCACCCCGAGGTCATTACCGTCGTCTCGCAGCACGGACGTCCCGACAACGGCTCGGATGCGTCGCCCTTTTCCAATGTCGAACTGTTCGCGCCTTTGAAGCCGTTTGATCAGTGGCCCGAAGGTCTGACCAAGGAACGGCTCACCGAAGAGATCGAGAAGGAATTCGGGCAAGAGCTTCCGGGCGTCAATTTCAACTTCTCTCAATATATCCAGGACAATATCCAGGAAGCCCTTTCGGGCGTCAAAGGCGCGAATTCGATCAAGATCGTCGGTCCCGACCTCGAGGTGCTGGAAGATCTGGCCGAGCGGACATTGAAGGTGGTGAGCGATGTTCCCGGGGTGGAGGACCTCGGCATGTTCCATGTCATCGGCCAGCCAAATCTCAACGTCAAGGTGGATCGCGCGAAGGCGGCGCGATATGGGCTGACGATTGGCGACGTGAACGCCGTCGTTCAATCGGCGATGGGCGGAACTGTCGCCACGACCGTTCTCGAAGCGGATCGCCAGTTTCCCGTTCTCGTCCGTCTCGCTCCGCAATATCGGAAATCGATTGACGCCGTTGGCAATGTCAGGGTGGGCTACGCTAACGGGAATGGGGTCAATACGTATGTGCCGCTGAAAGAGCTTGCGGACATCTCCCTGGATACCGGCGCGTCATTCGTTTACCGGGAACGCGGTCAACGCTACGTCCCCATCAAATTCAGCATACGCGGGCGAGATCTCGGCAGCACGGTCGCCGAGGCCCAGGCGCGGGTCGCTAAAGCGATCAAGCTTCCGACCGGCTATCAGATCCTCTGGGCGGGAGAATTCGAAAATCTCCAGGAGGCCAAGAAACGGCTGATGGTCGTCATCCCTGTGACGCTCGCGCTCGTTTTACTGCTCCTGTATGGCTTGTTCAACTCCATGCGCGAAAGTCTCCTCGCATTCGGCGGCATTCCTTTCGCCATGGGCGGAGGCGTGATCGCTCTCTATGTTTCAGGGCTGAATTTCAGCGTATCAGCCGCGATCGGCTTCATCTCGCTGTTCGGCGTCGCTGTGATGGACGGCATCTTGAACATCACCTATATCCGCGAGCTGATGGTTCAGGGCATGGGATTTGGCGAGGCGGTTTTCTATGGCGCCGAGCAGAGAATGCGGCCGATGCTCATGACGGCGCTATCGGCCGGCGTCGGCCTTTTTCCGGCTGCGATTTCCCACGGCGTCGGATCACAGGTGCAGCGGCCATTGGCGACAGTGGTCGTTGGCGGGATGCTGTTTGGGCCCATCATGATCCTTCTCGTTGCGCCGGCGCTTCGTCAGATGTTTCTCGTGCCGATCACGAGAGCCAACCAGGAAAAGACGCAGGATCTGGAAACCAAAGGCGAGTCGGAACTCCGCTGAGGAGCCTGAAAGGGAATCACGCCATGTGCTTTTCTACCGGCATAGCGACATTGTTCGGTTTATCGTTTCTTTCCTGCAACGCTTTGAGTGTCCCCGGCCCGGATCCGTCGACCGATACCGTCGCCGTTCCTGTCTCCATGAAAGAAAGCCGCGCCGCCTATCGAATTTCCTGCCCGCGCGCGACAGCGTCCTGCCTAAGTCGCGCGGAGGCGATTTGCGGCGGAAGATACAGGCTCGTTCATCCCGCAGGCCGAGCCCCCCGGGTTCAGGCCCTCGTCGATCTCAAAGTTACGGTGGTGGATACCGACAATCCATATGAAATCACGGTCGCCTGCGAATGACGGCGTGACCCGGCAGGGTCGGTCAGAACGCCGCGCGCAAACGCAATCCGAAGACATTCCCCGGACCACGCGAGCTGTTGAACGCAGGGTTGATCACCAGCTGATAGTCCAGGGTCGCATCGAGGTTCTTGCCGAAGCTCAGCTTGTAATAATTTTCAAGAATTTTCTCCCCTGAATATGCGAGGGCGCCGTCTCCGACGTAAATTCCGGTCCCCCCGAGAGCAAAATATTGCACATGGCTCCCCGACAGGCCGCTGAGCGCGCCGGCAACGCCGATCTCGTCGTCCTCCCTCCCCCAGAGTTTCCCGTCGAGGACAAAGCCAGCGGAAATTTGCCGATCGACGTCAGTGTATTCAATCGTCTCATATCGCCCGTCGGCGGCGCTTGCGCGGGCGAAGAAGCCCACGCCATCGGCGATTTCCTGCTTGATGTTTATCCCCCCGCCCGTCTTGAAGTGACGACGGCGAAGCGACGCGGCGTCTGGAGGAAAGTCACCGGTCGCATATGCAAGACCGACAACATCCTGAAGCCGCGCAAATCGTCCGTTGTCGCCATAGAGGAGGAACTTGACGGCGCCCGGACGGCCAAACAACTCGTATCGCGCTTCAAACTCGGTCACCGCCATATATTGGCGGAACAACTCGGGTTCGATGATCGGGCCGTTCGGCACGGTCGACAGCTGGAAGGCTCCCGCGCGGGCTGTCCACCAGCTCTGCTTCCACTCGGCGGCCAATCCATATGTATAACCCCAGGAGTCGGCCGCATAATCAAAGGCGCCCATATTGTTGAAAGCGAAATTCAGAAAGCCTGTCGTGGGGTCGTGAGCGTAGACGTTATCGTCGAAAACGTCTCCAACGGCGAATTTGCCAAGCGTCACAATGATCCGGTCTCTATCGACCTTGCCCGAAACCTGGTTTTGGACCGACTCCAGCACCTCGCTGCGCGAGCCCTCGTCTGGATCGTGGTAGAGGTCTCCGCCCGAGTCGAGGCCGATGATCTGTCGCAGGAAATAACGCTCGAAGCGCATGTAGGGAGCAGCGCGGCCCAGCTTCTGCGCGACGCCGTCGACATAGGACGCGACCCCGACGGAATTGGCCAGCCCATAGCCGAGGTCCGCCTCCGGATTGACATAGGCCGCGCCGCCTTCCCAGAGACGAACGCCAAGGAAAAGGCTGTTGGTCGTGAGCACGTCGCCAAGTCCCTTCGAAGGCAGGCTCAACGGGCCGTCATAGAAGGCGCGAAACTTGGGGTAGGCCTGCGCAACAGTCGTACTCTGGCCATGAACGCTATATTGCTCCTCCCGGCCCGCCTTGTCTTCCCTGTCGCGGTCGCTTTGCCTTCCATATTCGATCGATCCCGGTATGCGGTTCTCGTCTCCGAAATGAAAATTAAAACCCATCCGAAAAACATGATTTTCGTTGCGAAGGCGAGACGCATAGTCAAAGCCGGCGCCGTTGTCGAATATTTGCGTATTCATCGACTGGCTCAAAAACAGATATTCCGCGCGCGCCGACCAATTTGCCGCGAAGGCGTATTCAAAACCGATTCCCGCCACGAATTTCATCCGCGACGATTGCGACCACGACGCGGAAAAATCGGCTCCCCCTCCAAATGAGAGGAAAGCCGGTCCCCGCGCGCCGCCGCTTGCGACGCCCCCTGTCAGGTAAGCAAGGGCGCGATCGTAAGCGACGCCGACCCGTCCCCGGAAGCTCGCGAAGTAATTCGAACTGGCGTTCGTGCTGAGCGTAAAGATGGGCAGCCCCGTATAAACGGGAGAGGCTGGAAAGACGCCGTTCGGCCCATGGCGCCCGTCGAGAAGATCGAGCTCCGTCTCCAATCCCCAGACCCACTGGCCTTTTTGCCAGTTGAAGCCGGCGCTGAGTCCTGCTGTAGCGCCGGGACGCGTCGCGCTTGCCGGATAGAGATCATAGATGGGCGATCCGAAACCGCTGAGCGCCTGCAAATGCTCGCCTGGATGAAGCGGGAAAGCGGCGCCCAGATTTGCGCCCAGATACAGTCCCGCCCAGTTATATCTGAAGGACGCACTGTCTGAGGCGACCGAGGAACCAGGCGCCATGAGCGCAAAGACGACCAAGCCTTTCCGGAGCGGCAATTGATACAAGGTCGTTCGGCCAAAATGAGACCAGAGGCTGCGCGAAAATAAACGATCTCCGCGTTCACGTAATATCGAAGAATAGGGACGCGGCCGAATTCTCATACCTTGTGCTCTTGATGCAACAGGCGGCGGCGAATGTCGGAACCAGCGAGGATCGAAAAAGCGAAAGCTGTTGGGCCGCAGTTTGACCTGCGTCGTCGTTCATCGCTTGGGTACGATGCTCACACCCGAAATGAAGCCAGGCGTTTCCCTGCCCAGCAAGACTTCTTCCTCAAAGGCGGCGCTTACGGTTTCGCAGATCGCTTCGATGACGCTCCTTTGAAAGCCAGGCGAATTGGGATCCGTGTCGAAATCGACCTCGACCACGAGCTTCTTGTCATCGGGGTGTGCGGCGCCGTTCCACTCGAACCATGTCCGATTGACCCCGGCGATATTTTCGATCCGCTCGCGGACAATTGCTTTCCCACTCAAATCGACAGCTCCGGCTCCCGGCGCGGCCACCGCGCGCAAGCGAGGCAATAAATCATGATCACGCAATCTTTACCACTGCCACCAGGATGAGAACCAAGAAGGCGCATGTGATTTTGACCAGACTCTTTCTGAATTGAGGCGCGCTTCGCTCCTTGCCCTGGAAAGCTGCGCAAAGGTTTTCCGTTCGAGGGCGCGCCTTGAAGCGACAGCCTGCTCGAGCGCCATCTTCTTGCGCCAGAGCGGCGCGGGCTCGATCCATGAGCCCGTTCTGGCGAGGGATTCACGCCTCAGCCTGCCTTCGCTTTGCCGAAACTCCTCCAGCGCAGTCTGTGCGGCGATCAGCGCAGCCTCCGCCTCCTTATGTCTCTGTGTAGCCCTTGAAAGAAATTCGTGCTCGGCGCCCGCAGGCGCTGCAGGAACCGGCGGCGCGCGGCCGCCAGCAAGAGCGCCAACCGGATTCGCGAGCGAGATGAAAACCAGCGCCGCCGCGAAGAAGGACATGCGACGCAAGATCGGCTTCGCCTCCATATGAAACCACTCCTCTTCGGACTCAACCGGGAACGCCGCCTTATAGTTTCATTCATAAATTAATTTCCTGAAATTTCCATGTCGCCGTCGAGCACCCCAGCGTCGCTCGCGCGCAACCCTGGAACCAGAACCGACGCTCAAAGGAAGGACGAGACGCGAAAGCCGTTCCCCGATCGCGCGTTTTTCTCACCGTCCGACATGTCGACCCCGTGTCTCCGGCCTAGGCGATCGAGCGGAATCACACAGCCATGCTTGGCAAAGCGAAACACTCCAGACACGTTTCGATCAAGCAAACGCTCGCCTCGATAAGCCATCCTTGCTAAGCGACAACCCACGGCAAGCGTCGCCCGCATATGACGCATCATCATTAGGCTGTTTTTGTCTCGTGTGAGGGAGTTTAGTTTTGAGCATCATGTATCGCGGGCGGCCGGATTTGAATTTCATTAGCCTTGGGGACTTGAAGCATCTCAACTGGAATGTGCAGGATCTGCTGATACGTATCAGGGAACTGGATCGCAGCCTTTATTCTCAGAGCTGCCAGGCTATGGGCAGCCTGCGCCAATGGTTGCCTGTCTTTTCACAGCACCCCGAGACATGGCGCGCGATCGTTTCCGAAGGTCGCGATCTTGCAGCCTATTGGCAAACGGCGGCGGTCGATGAGGAATTGTACCGAGCTTTGAAATCAGGCGCAGCCAGCGAGACCGACCTGAGCGCAAGTTCATATATGAAGCTGACCGAGCCGGGCATTTACAACCTTTACTTTGTCTCGGTCTGCGTCAACCCGGCTTTCCGGGGCGCAGAGACGAACCTGGCCCTGATCGAATCTTTTTTTTCCGTGATGAACCGGCTCTCGGAGAAAGGCGTTTTTCTCGAGGAGATCACCTGCTCCGTATGCTCTCCCGACGGCGAGCAAATTTGCCGAACATTCCGTCTCGATTATCTTCGCGACAATGTGATCGGGAAAGTCTATTCGGGTCCGGTCGGCAATGTGATCAAGAGATTCCAGAATCCGCTTGCGTCGCGCTGCCCTGGCCTGTTCGAGCGTTATCAGGAAGTGGGCCTCTGCTGATATTCAGGCCGCTTTCAAAAGCGCGTCTGGAGGCGCAGCGCCATATAGGTGGCGCGCGGTTTCAGGGCGTTCCAGGGCTCGACAATCTGCAAATCGCCCGAGAGCCGCACCCAGGGCGTGATCGCCCAATTGTAAAAGGCCTCGACGCCGCCTTCGCTGCGCCGGTAGAGGCGCAGATCCGCAAGGCCCGCAAGAAGCGGCGTCGTCAGGCCATAGTGGAAAAAGCCGACGCCCCACTGATCATTTACCCGGCCCGGCAGCAGATTATTGCCTGCAAGGCCCGCGAGCGCGCTCCAGCGCACGGGGTTCGGATTGCCGTCCGAAAGCGTCGCGAGGCCAAATAACCCCCAGCCCACGGATGGATCGTCGGCGCTCGCGACGAGATATTGCTGGACCGCATAGGAGGCGAGCCAGAAGCCTTTCTTGGTGATTGGCTGACGCGTGACGAGCCGCGCGCGCAGGTCGTCGGTGTCGTCGAGATCGAAGCCGCGCGCATTGCTGTAGCCGCCGCGCAGCGTGTGAAAGCCGCGCAGCCCGGCGATCTCGATGGGCACGGTGACGCCGCCGACGACGCCGACGCCGCGCTCGAAGGGACGCTGGAGCACGCGCGGATTGGCGGCGTTGCGCGGATCGGCGAAAACGAGCGTCATCGTCGCGACCTGCGTCTTCAGCGTCGCAATGCCGCCGAGGATATAGGGCGGCGAGACGATGAGCCGGTCGGCGACAGTGCGCGCCGAGGCGACGCCGATGCCGGTGGAGGGCAAGGCGAAGGCGCGGTTCATGAATGTGTCGAGCCCGCCGCCGCCGATCAGCGGCGTCTGCGAGGCGACTGTCATCATGTTGAACTTGCCGACGCTCAGCGATAGTTGCTCGCTCAATTGCTGCGTCACGACCACCGACAGCGCCGAATGATAGCTTTGACTCGCGACAAAGGCCTGCGCCGCATTCACCGGCACAAGGGTGAAGTCCTTGTTGTTGATATTCAGGCCGAAGTAATGCTCGTATTGCGCATTGACGCGCAGGCCGCGCCACAGGCCGAGCTTTTCGGCGTCAATCTTCAGGAAGCCGTCGACCTTGCCGCCATAGCGGGACAGGCCGTCGTTCGCGCCCGCCGCGATGCCTTGGAAGAACTGCGTGACCCAGACGTCGGCGTCGATCCCGAAGCGGCGGAGTAACGCCTTGGGTCCGTCCGGCGCGTCGGCGAAGGATTTCCTGGTCAACAGGGAGGCGCTCTCGGGCGCGCGGGCCGCGCCGCCTTTGCCGCCGGGGACAGCCCCGGCGGATGCGGCGCCGGCGCAAAGACACGCGGCCGCCGCCAGAGCCCGCGCCATTAAGCTGATCCGTTCCAAAACGCCTCCCCGCCTGCTTCGACAACCGTGGGCGAGAGTGCATATTTTGCGCCGGCGCGGCTAGGACAGCTTCGCAACAGCCAAAAATTGTTTAATCCAAACCGCGCGAAGGACGGTCCGCCTTGCAACCGTCCGATCCGCGCCTATCTCTTGAAAGAGCCGGCGGCCGTCCCGCCGGAGAAAAACGGCCCGAGCGCGGATGTACCGCCGGGCCGTTTTTCGCATCATGCCGCCGCGATCGCCCCTCTCGCCGCTATTGTCGGACGCGGCCGAGCGTCTTTTCGAGTTCGAGGATACGCGTCGTAGCGTCGAGGATGGTGTCCGGATTGAGGCTCATGGAGTCGATGCCGAGCCGAACGAGGAACTCGGCGATCTCGGGATAATCCGAAGGCGCCTGCCCGCAGATGCCGATATGACGCCCGTTGCGCTTCGCCCCTTCGATCGCCATGCGAATGATCGTCTTCACGCCCTCGTCGCGCTCGTCGAAATCGAAGGCCACGATTTCGGAATCGCGATCGACGCCGAGCGTCAGCTGGGTCAGATCGTTGGAGCCGATCGAGAAGCCGTCGAAATGCTTCGAGAAGTCGTCGATGAGCAGCACATTGTTGGGGATTTCGCACATGACGTAGATTTCGAGCCCGTCCCTGCCGCGTTCGAGGCCGAGCTCGCGCATGAGCGATAACACGCGCTCCGCTTCCTCGACGCGCCGGCAGAAGGGGATCATGAGCCTCACATTGGTCAAGCCCATCTCGTCGCGCACGCGCTTCATCGCGGCGCATTCGAGCGCGAAGCCCTCGCGATAATTGGGATGCGCGTAGCGCGAGGCCCCGCGAAAGCCGATCATCGGATTTTCTTCCCTGCCCTCGAAGGCGCGCCCGCCGAGCAGCGTCGCATATTCATTGCTCTTGAAGTCCGACATGCGCACAATGACGGGCTTGGGATAGAAGGCCGCGGCAATGGTTCCGACGCCCTCCGACAGGCGCTCGACGAAATAATCGCGCGGGCTCGGATAATGCGCCGTCAGCGACGCAATCTGAGCCCGCTCGGTCTCATCGAGTTTCTCCGGATGAATTAGCGCCATCGGGTGCGCCTTGATCGACTCGGAGATGATGAACTCCATGCGCGCCAGTCCGACGCCGTCGTTGGGGAGCGCCGCGACGCCGAAGGCGACCTCCGGATTGCCGACATTCATCATCACATGGGTCACGGGCCTCGGCAGGCTGGACAGATCCGTTTCGATCACGTCGAAGTCGATCTCGCCCTCATAGACCTTGCCCACGTCTCCCTCCGCGCAGCTCACCGCGATGAGGTCGCCCGTGCGGATGACATGCGTCGCGCGGTCGGTTCCGACGATGGCGGGAATGCCGAGCTCGCGCGCCACGATCGCCGCGTGGCAGGTGCGCCCGCCGCGATTGGTGACGATGCCCGCCGCCGATTTCATCACCGTGCCCCAGTCGGGAGACGTCGTGTCGGCGACGAGGATTTCGCCGGGGACGAATTTGGAGAGTTCGCTCGCATGTTCGATGACCCGCGCCCTGCCCGAGGCGATCCTCGCGCCGACGGCGCGGCCCTCGACCTTCACGAGGCCGTGCGATTTGACGCGATATTCCTGGATGACGTTGCGATTCTTCCGCGACGCGACGGTTTCGGGGCGCGCCTGCACGATATAAAGCTCGCCGTCGACGCCATCCTTGGCCCATTCGATATCCATGGGGCGAGGCGCGCCGGCCTTGGCGCTGTAATGTTTTTCGATCGTGATCGCCTGACCCGCGAGCGTCAGCGCCTCGGCGTCGGTGATGCAGTATTTCTCACGCTCCTTGCGGTCGGTCGGAATATTGCGCGTCGTCGCGCGACCGCGGCTCGAGAAGATCATCTTGATCTTCTTTGGCCCGAGCGTGCGCTTCAGCACCGCGCGCTTTCCCGCCTCGTAAGTCGGCTTGAAAACATAAAACTCGTCGGGATCGACGGCGCCCTGCACGACATTCTCGCCGAGCCCATAGGCGCCCGTGATGAACACCACGTCCTTGAAGCCGGTTTCCGTGTCTATTGTAAAAATGACGCCCGACGCGGCGAGATCCGAGCGCACCATCTTCATGACGGCGACGGAATTGAAGACCTTGAAATGATCGAAGCCATTGTCGATCCGGTAACGGATGGCGCGGTCGGTAAAGAGGCTCGCAAAACAGTGGCGCACGGCGTCGAGCACGGCCGCCGCGCCCTGCACGTTGAGATAGGTGTCGTGCTGCCCCGCGAAACTGGCGCTCGGCAAATCCTCCGCCGTCGCCGACGAGCGGACCGCGACAGAAACATCTGCGCCATATTCCTCGACGAGCCGCGCGAGGCCCGCGCGTATGTCGGCCTCGACTTCCGCCGGCAGGCCGGCGCCATAGACGATGTCGCGGGCCTGCGCGGCGCGGCGCGCGAGGTCCTCCACATCGTCCGCGTCGAGGCCGTCGAGCGCCGCCTCGAGCGCGCCCCAGGCGCCGGCGGCGTCGAGGACATGGCGATAGGCTTCGGCCGTCACCGCGAAGCCGTTGGGAACGCGAAGGCCCTTCGCCGTCAGCTCGCGATACATCTCGCCGAGCGAGGCGTTCTTGCCGCCGACGAGCGGCACGTCCTCGATTCCGATCTGCGAAAAGAAGCGGACATAGCGGCCCGCGCCGCGCGTCGGGGAGTGAACCGGCTGATCCTTGTCGTGCATCTTCACCACTTCTCGTGTTTTGCGCCGCAATCGAAAGAGACGCGAAGAAAATAGACCTGCGCCCGGTCGCCGCGACAGCGAGGCATTTAGCCGCGCGCCGCGCCGGGCCCGTAGCGATCGAGGAGCGCGATCACTTCCGCGTCGCCGACTTGCTGGAAATCGGCGTAATAGCCGCCGACGCCCCTGAAATACTCATGCGCCTCGAGGCAGAGAATTTCGTCGGCCTCGGCGCGCAGCAGTTCGAGGGCTTCGGTCGAGGCGACGGGGACGGCGAGAATGAGCCGTTTGGGCGCCTGTATGCGCACCGCCCGCAGCGCCGCGCGCGTGGTCGCGCCGGTCGCCACGCCATCGTCCACGACGATGGCCGTCCGCCCTTTCGCGTCGGCGCGGGATCGCGTTCCGAGATAGAGGCCCCGTCGCCGCCCGATCTCGGCGCATTCGCGTGCGCAGGCCTCATCGAAGCGCGCTTCGCTCACGCCGAGAAGCTCGATCACGTCTTCATTGCGCACGACGACGGGCGTTCCGCTGTCGGCGACGGCGCCCATGGCGAGCTCTGGCTGATAGGGCGCGCCGATCTTGCGCACGAGCGCCAGATCGAGCGGGGCGTTCAGCGCCTCGGCGATCGGCGCCGCCACCGGCGCGCCGCCGCGCGGCAAGGCGAAGACGACGACATCCTCGCCCGAAACACGCGGCGCCAATTCCTCCGCGAGCCGCCGGCCAGCCTCTTCACGGTCGATAAACGGCACGGTTCTCCTCCTTCCCTTCAAAATTCCTGAGCCAGAAGGCGCGAGGCGATCGAGAGATAGCGGCGCGCGAGCGGCGTCCATTTCTGAGGGTTGCGCGGCGCGGGCTCCAGGAGATGCGCGAAGGAGAGACGCGCGCGCAGGGCCGCCCGCCAGGCGCCATAAAGCGCGACGAGTTCGAAGGGCGGCGCGCATCCGAGCCGTCGCGCCAGCTCTTCCGTGAATCGCCGCAACAGCGCGTCTGCGCCAAGTTGCGCGCATTCGACGCCGAGCAGTGCGATCTCATCGAAAGGATCCACCTGCCGGAGCGCCGCATTGAATTCGAGGCAGTCGAAAATCACAGGGGGATGATCGAGGCAGATATGCTCGGGCCTCAGATCGCCATGGCCGTCGACGACGCGCCCCTCGCGCTGGCGCGCCTCGAGCGTCGCACGCGCCGCGGCGAGGCGCGCGTCGAGTTGATCGAGCAAGCGCGCCGCCTCGTCGCGGAAGGCGAAATCCGGCCGCGTCAAAATCTCGCGGTTCATGCGTTCCTCGACGAAAAAACGCTCGGCATAGTCCTCGGGCGCGAGAAAGCTCGGCTCGGCGCCGCGGTAGAAGCGCGCCAGAACGTCGCAGATGTCGACAAGCTGCGCCGCGCTCGGGCCGCCCGCCGCAATGATCCTGTCGAGCATGAGGTCGCGGGGGAGGCGCCGCATCTCGACGAGCCAGTCGACCACGGCGCCGCCGCCGCCGATCATCAGCCTGTCGCCTTGCGCGGTGAGCGGCGTCACGCCGAGATAGACATCGGGCGCAAGGCGCCGGTTGAGGCGCGCTTCCTCCCGGCAATCGCGCTCACGCGCCTGAAGCGTCGAGAAATCCAGGAAAGGATAGCGCACCGGCTTCTTGAGCTTGTAGGCGCGATCGCCGGCGAGGAAGACATAGGACATATGAGTCTCGATGACCTCGACCGAAGCAGGCCGGAGCGGATAGGACGCCGGCGTGCTCAGAAAGCGCAGCTTCTCCGCCGTGGAGGGGCGCAATCCCTCGACGCTTTCGGTAAGGCCGTCCCTGCTCACTGCTCCGTTCCCGCCATCGTTCGCCTTTCCGATCCTTCATCACATATGATAGCCCGCTCGCGGGCGGGACGGAAAAGGCGATGGCCTTCGACGATTGGACACGGGATTTCACCGGCTGGCCGTTGGCCTCCCTCGAATTCTGGCGGCGCCTCTTCGAGGTCGGGGCAGGCGCGGCGCCGGAGTCGCGGCCGCCGCCGCAATGGGCGACGCCCGCGCGTCTCGCGCTCGACCTCGCCGCGCTGCGTCTTTGGGACTTTTCGACCGGAAACGCTGCTCGGCCCGTCCTCGTTCTGGCGCCCTTCGCCCTGCACGACGCGCAGATCGCCGATCTCGCCCCCGGCCACAGTCTGATCTCGGCCCTGCTCCGCCATGGCTGCCCCCGTCTTTTCCTCATCGAGTGGAAATCCGCGACGCGCGCCACCTGCCGCGCGACGACGGACGACCTTCTCGCGGCGCTCAATGTCGCCATCGACGACGTCGGCGCGCCGGTCGATCTTGTCGGCCTGTGCCAGGGCGGCTGGCTTTCGCTCGTCTATGCGGCGCGTTTTCCCGCCAAGGCCGCCCGCATCGTTCTCGTCGGAACGCCTGTCGATGTGAGGGCGGCGCCCTCGGCCTTGTCGGAGCCGGTCGCCTCGACCTGCGAGGAAGACATTCGCCGCCTCATCGACATGGGCGGCGGCTGCGTGAGGGGCGAGCGCATGGCGACGGTCTGGCCGCGCGAAGACGACGAAGAGAAACGGCTCGTCGACTCGCTCGAGATCGACCCGCCCTTCGCCGGACCCGAGGCGCAGCAGGCGATCGCCGCCTTTCGGGACTGGGACCGGCGCCCGCTCGATCTGCCGGGGCCTTATTTTCAGGAAGTGTTCTCGAGGCTCTATCGCGACAATCTGCTCGCCTCCGGCGGCTTTCCGGCGCTCGGGCGCAGCATCGATCTGCGCGCGCTGCGCCAGCCGCTGTTCCTGCTCATCGGCGAGAGAGACGCCATCGCGCCGCCGGCGCAGGCGCTGGCCGTCACACGTCTTGCGCAAGGCCGCGCGGAGACGGCGCAGGCGCCCTGCAGCCATCTTGCGCTCTTCATGGGCCGGCGCACCATAGAAACGCAATGGCCGCGCGTCGCCGCGTGGCTCGAGGAGGCCCGAAGATGAAGGCGCATCCCACGATCTTCGCGCTCGGCGACAGCCGGGCCTTCGGCGAGGCGGTCGCCGCGTCTCTCGGCCTCGCGCTCGCGCCGATGGAGGAGCGCGATTTCGAGGACGGCGAATACAAGCTGCGGCCGCTCGAAAGCGTTCGCGGCGCCGACGCCTATGTGATTTCGAGCCTCTATGGGCAACCGGGCGCGACCGGGTCGGAGAAGCTCCTCAAGCTCCTGTTTTTCATCGGCGCGCTCAGGGACGGCGGCGCCGCCCGCGTCACGGCCGTCGCGCCCTATCTCGCCTTCTCGCGCAAGGACCGGCGCACCAAGCCGCGCGATCCGATCACGACGCGCTATGTCGCGCAGCTCTTCGAGGCCATGCGCGCCGATGCGGTGATGACGGTCGACGCGCACAACGTCGCGGCCTTCGAGAACGCCTTTCGCTGCGAATCCATTCCGCTCGACGCCCATGCGTTGTTCGCGAGGCGTCTCTTGCCCCTCGTCGGGCAGGCGCCGGTTGCGGTCGTGTCGCCGGATCTCGGCGGCGAGAAGCGCGCCGAGCTTTTTCGCCAGAGGCTGGAGCGTCTGCTGCAACGCCCCGTCGCCAAGGCTTTCATGGACAAGGTGCGCAGCGAGGGCCGCGTCACGGGCGAGCTTTTCGCGGGCGACGTGGCGGGGCGCATCGCCCTCATCCTCGACGATCTCATTGCCGGCGGCGGCACCATCGCGCGCACGGCCGCCGCCTGCCGCGCACAGGGCGCGGCGCAGGTCTTCGCGCTGGCGACGCATGGCGTTTTCGCACAGGCGGCGCCGCAAGTCCTGGGCGACGCGCCCCTCGACCGGCTCATCGTGACCGACTCGGTCCCCGTCGCGCCAGACGGCGCGGTCGCGCAGGCGCTCGGCGGGCGGCTCCTGGTTCTTCCGCTCGCCGGACTGATTGCGCAAGCCATCCGCCGCCGCAGCGAGAACGGCTCGATCACGCAATTGCTGGCGGACGGCCCCTGACGCGCCTTCATGGAAGCGCTACAATTCGTCTCCATTGTCGAAGACGAACGCATTTTCAGGAGAGCCATGACGTCCTTGCCGACACGCCGCGCCGACGCGCCCCGCCCGCAGGATCGCCGCGCCTCGCCGCCGCTCCCGCCGATCCTGCGGCCGCAATCCTTCGAGACGGTGGACCGCGTCGCCCAGGCGACAGCCGCGCGCTTCACGCAGGGCATATCGCCGCATGCGCAACTCTCGGCCTGGGTCGATTGGGCCGCGCATCTCGTCCAGGCCCCCGGCCGGCAGATGGAGCTTGCGATCGACGCCTGGTCCTCCGCCGCGCGGCTCGCGCATTTCGGGCTGCACAATCTGGTGAGCGACAAGGCCGAGCGGCCTTTTCCGCCCGAGCCCGGCGACCGGCGCTTCGACGATCCGGCCTGGGGAACCTTCCCCTATCTCTTCATCGAGCAGGCTTTCCTGGCGCAGCGGCAATGGTGGCGCAAGGCGACGCGCGAGACGCGGGGGATGCGGCCGAACAACGCCGCGCGCGTCTCCTTTCTCGCGCTCAAATATCTCGACGCCTTCTCGCCGTCGAACCAGCCCTGGCTCAACCCGGTGGTGATCGACCGCACGCAGCGGGAAGGCGGCGCCAATCTGCTGCGCGGGTTCGAACATTTCATCGAGGATTTTCTCGACGTCGCGACGCAGAGCCAAAACGGCAATGGCTTCGTCGTGGGCGAGGATGTCGCGGCGACGCCGGGCGAGGTGATCTTTCGCAATCATCTCATGGAGCTGATCCAGTACGAGCCGGCGACGGAGAACGTGCTTGCCGAGCCGCTGCTGATCGTCCCCGCCTGGATCATGAAATATTACGTTCTCGATCTTGCCCCCTATCATTCGCTCGTGCGCTATCTCGTCGAGCAGGGTTTCACGGTCTTCATGATTTCGTGGCGCAACCCTTCCGCCGAGGATCGCGACATCACGCTCGACGATTATCGCACGCAGGGAATCATGGAGGCGCTCGACGCCGTTCGAGCGATTGTGCCGGGGCGAAAGATTCACGCCGTCGGCTATTGCCTCGGCGGCACGCTGCTCTCCATCGCCGTCGCGACCATGGCGCGCGACGGCGACGACCGTCTCGCTTCCGTGACGCTCCTCGCCTCGCAGACGGATTTCAGCGAGCCCGGCGACCTCATGCTCTTCGTCGATGCGGCGCAGGTCGCCTTTCTCGAAGACATGATGTGGGATCAGGGCTATCTCGACACGCATCAGATGGCGGGCGTCTTCATGGCGCTGCGCTCCAACGAACTGTTCTGGGCGCGCGCGATCCGGGAATATCTGCTCGGCGAGCGCGAACATGCGACCGACCTCATGGCCTGGAGCGCCGATCAGACGCGCATGCCCTATCTCATGCATGCGCAATATCTGCGCGGGCTCTTTCTGGAGAACCGCCTCACCGCCGGACGCTTCGCGGTCGAGGACGAAGTGATCGCCTTGAAGGACATCGACGCGCCGATGTTCGTCGTCGGCACGGAGACGGATCATATTTCGCCCTGGCGCTCGGTCTACAAGGTCCATCTCTTCACCGACAACGACATGACCTTCGTGCTCACCAATGGCGGGCACAACGCCGGCGTCGTCTCGGAGCCTGGCCATCCGGGCCGCCGCTTCCATATTGGCGTGCGCGCGCGGACCGATCGCTACGTGAGCGCCGACCGCTGGCGCGAGCGCGCGAAACGCGTCGAAGGCTCCTGGTGGCCCGCCTGGGCGGCATGGCTCGAGCGCCACAGCGCAGCCGCGCGCGTCGCCCCGCCGCCGATGGGAGCGCGCGAAAACGGTTATGCGCCGCTCGAATCCGCGCCGGGGAGCTATGTCCGCCAGCGGTGAATTTGCGCGGAAAATTCCCCGGCCCGGCGTGAATGGGTTTAACCTTCCGCCCGCAAAGCGCGATTCGAAACGAGGGTAGCAACATGCCGACATTCAGGCCGGATCAGGAAAATTCCGTCTATATCGGACAGGGCGCGGAACTGACGGGCGAATTGAGGGCGCAGGACATCATCGTCATCGACGGCGCCTTCGACGGGGAAATTTCCTGCAACCATCTCGTCGTCGGGCAGACCGGCGTGGTGAAGGGCAAGATCGTCGTGTCGAGCGCCGAGGTCGCCGGACAGGTGAGCGCGGAGATCACCGCCAAGCAATTGATGACGGTGCGCGCCACCGGCCGCGTCGAAGGCAGCTGGGATTGCGGCGCGCTCGAGGTCGCGCGCGGCGCCGTGCTGAACGGCTCCGCCAATGTGGCCGAAACGACCGGCGCCCCGCAGCAGCGGAGCGAAGTCGCGGCGCCGCGCCGCCTGGAGCCGGTTCTGATCGAGGACGAGCGCGAGGAGCCCGAGGCCGCCGCCATTTCGGCGCCGATCGCGCCGCGCCGCCTCACCAAGCTCAATCTGCGCGTTCCCCGCCGCTCGGTGGGGTGATCTCGCCGCAGCGCCAGGCTGCGCATTGGCTGCGCCTCTCGCCATGGCCCTGCGAGCCACGAAAGGCGCGGCCGCTCAAACCTTCCAGATTTCTTCCGCATATTCCCGGATCGTGCGATCCGACGAGAACCAGGCGACGCGGGCCGTGTTGAGAATGGCGGCGCGCCGCCAGGCCTTCTCGTCCCGCCACAGCGCGTCGACCCGCCGCTGCGCCGCGCCATAGGCGTCGAAATCCTTCGTCACCAGAAAGTGATCGTAATAAGTGAGCGTATCGACGAGCTGCGCATAGCGATGCTTGTCATCGGGCGAGAACAGCCCGCTCGAAATGGCGGCGAGCGCCGCGGAGAGGCGCGGGCTCGCGGCGATCGTCTCGCGCGCGTCGATGCTCCGCGCCCGGCTCTCCTCGACCTCCTGCGCGGTCAATCCGAAGATAAAGATGTTTTCGTCGCCGACGCGCTCGCGGATTTCCACATTCGCGCCGTCCAGCGTGCCGATGGTGAGCGCGCCATTCAGGGCGAATTTCATGTTGCCCGTGCCCGAGGCCTCCATGCCGGCCGTCGAAATCTGCTCGGAGAGATCGGCGGCCGGAATGATCCGTTCGGCGAGACTCACATTGTAGTTGGGCAGGAAGACGATCTTCAGAAGCCCGCGCGCGGCCGGATCGGCGTTCACGATCTGCGCCACGTCATTGGCGAGCTTGATGATGAGCTTGGCCTGATGATAGCTCGCCGCCGCCTTGCCGGCGAAGATCTTCACGCGCGGAACGACGTCGCGGGTCGGCTGCGACACGATGTCGAGATAGAGCGCCGCCGCTTCGAGCACGTTGAGAAGCTGGCGCTTGTATTCGTGGATGCGCTTGATCTGCGCGTCGAAGAGCGCGCCGGGATCGACCCGCACGCCGACGCTCTCGAAGATCGTCGCCGCGAGCCGCTCCTTGTTCTCGCGCTTGGCCGCCGCGAAGCGCGCCTGAAAGGCCGGGTCGTCGGCCAAGGCTTCGAGGCGGCCGAGATTTTCCGGATCGTCGAAGACCGCCGTCCCGATCGTCTCGGCGAGGAGCCGCGAAAGCGGCGGATTGGCCTCGAGCAGCCAGCGCCGGAAGGTGACGCCATTCGTCTTGTTGACGATGCGGTCGGGATAGAGACGATGAAAGTCCCGGAACACCGTCTCCTTCACCAGTTCGCTGTGCAGGGCGGAAACGCCATTGACCTTGTGCGAGCCGAGAAAGGCGAGATGGCCCATGCGCACATGGCGGCCATTGTGCTCGTCGATGAGCGAGACCGAGGCGAGCACGGACGGGTCCGTCACGCCCTGCGCCCTCAGCCCGTCGAGATGAATGGCGTTGATCAGATAGATGATCTGCATGTGGCGCGGCAGCAGCTTCTCCATGAGCCACACCGGCCAGGTCTCAAGGGCCTCAGGCAGCAGCGTGTGATTGGTGTAGGAGAAGGTCGCCTGGGTGATGCGCCAGGCCTCGCTCCAGTCCACGCCATGGACATCGACGAGAAGCCGCATCAGCTCCGCGACGCCGATCGCCGGATGTGTGTCGTTGAGCTGGATGGCGACCTTTTCGGCGAGCTTCCCGATGTCGCCCGTTTGCTTCATGTGGCGGCGGACAAGGTCCTGCAGCGAGGCCGAGGCGAAGAAATATTCCTGCCGCAGCCGCAGCTCCTGACCCGCGGGCGTCGCGTCGCTGGGATAGAGCACCTTGGAAATCGCCTCTGCGCGCACCTGCTCCGTGAGCGCGCCGACGTGATCACCCTGGTTGAAGGCGTCGAGACGCAAGGGGTCCGGGGCGCGGGCGGACCACAGGCGGAGCGTGTTCACATGCCCGCCGCGCCAGCCGACGACGGGCGTATCGTAAGCCACCGCCACGATCGTCTCCGCGGGACGCCAGACATGGGTCAGCAGGCCGTCGGAGAGCCGCGCGCTTTCGACATGACCGCCGAATCCCACGTCGTAGGTGATTTCGGGGCGCGGAAACTGCCAGGCGTTGCCGAAGGAAAGCCAGTCCTCCGGATATTCGTGCTGCCAGCCGTCCTTGATGGTCTGGCGGAACAGGCCGTGATCGTATCGGATGCCATAGCCCATCGCGGCGATTTCGAGCGTCGCCATGCTGTCCATGAAACAGGCGGCGAGCCGGCCGAGGCCGCCATTGCCGAGCGCCGCGTCGGGCTCGACCTCGCGCAGCCGGTCGAGATCGACGCCGAGTTCGGCGAGCGCGTCCCGCATGGCGCCGGTGAGGCCGAGATTGGTCAGCGTGTCGATGAGCAGCCGCCCGACCAGAAATTCGAGCGAGAGATAATAGACCCGGCGCCGGTCCTCGCGGTAATTGCGCGCCGTCGAAGCGAGCCACGACTCGACGAGCCGGTCGCGCGCCGCCAGCGCCGTCGCCACGAACCAGTCGCGCGGGCTCGCGGCCGCATTGTCTTTGCCGACCGTATAGGTGAGGCGGCGCTGCACCTCGGCTTTCAGGGCGGCGACGGTCTCGGCGTGGGAGTGCGGGTGCAGGTCGACGACGTTCAACTGGGGTTTCTCTCTCACCAAGGCCGTTGCAAAGGCGGCGCCGGACGAACCGGCCGCGCCCTCCCGAGCCGGCGGCGCCGCAAAGCAAGATTAAACAAGGGGATCGGCGCGGTAAACAAAGGGCGGCGCGACGCGCGCCCAAATGCGCTTCAGCGCAAAATATAATCGACGGCGCCCGCGCCGCGGCGCGGCTCCTGCGCGGTCGCGCAGCAGGCGACCCCCACGAGCTTGCGGCCCGCCACGCCCTCGCGGCGCAGATAACGCTCGGCGGCAAGCGCCCGGCGGCGCGCCAGCGCCTCGTCGGCCGCTCCCGCGTCGGCGTGGCCCCTCACCTCTATCGTCGCCATTGGACAGCGCCGGATCGCCTCGACCGCCTTGTCGAGCGCGAAGGCCGCGCGGCGGTCAATGGTCGCGCGCGCCGGGCGGAAGGCCACGGGTTCGGCGAGCGCCACCGCGTCGAGCGCGCGCTGGCAGGCCGCCGGGTCGAATTCGCCGTCCGGCAGGGCGGCGGGCGTGGGTCGTGCGTCCTCGGCCGGCGGGGGCGGGGGCGCGGAAATCGACGCCGTCTGATCCGGCGCCTTCTCGGGCGCGGCGTCCCGCGCGAGGATCACGCGCCGCACGCCCGGCGTCGCGGCGATCTCCGCCGCCAGATCCGTCTTCCCGGCGAGAGCGCCCGGCGCCGTCACGT
>RXIY01000088.1 GCA_003963405.1 Hyphomicrobiales bacterium | reverse complement strand
CAACTGCCCCTTCCGGATCATGTGCATGAGCTCGACGCCTGTGAGCGTCGCCGCGGCTGAGCGGAAGGATTTGAACCCGAGCGCCGGCCGCGCAACTCGCTTGATCGCTCGGTGGTCCTGTTCGACGATGTTGTTCAGATATTTCCTTCGCCGGATCTCGATGCCCGCCTCGTGCTGCGCGTTGTTACTCTCAATCGCCGCGGTGTTGGCGCCGCTCTTGTCGATGGTTATCTTCTTCGGCGCGCCGTTTTGACCGATCGCTCGGCGCAGGAACTGCAACGCCGCTTTGCGATCCCGCTTTGTCGTCAGGCGGAAGTCCACCGTGGCGCCGGCTTTGTCGACGGCCCTCCTTCGCGGAACGATTGAGGAAGTGATCAGCCTGTAGCCCACCAGTAAGGCCTGAAAGCCTTTCCGGTGGGAGTTCTATCAATTACGGATTTGTCACATAGTTCTGGTGACAGGTGGCACATGTGACTTTGTAGTTGGCAGGTAGGGTGATTTTTTCATTTTGGCAGGCGGGGGCTCCCAGCATCGTCTGCTTACACTTCAAGTTTGCGCGCTCGAGTGCCGTTATGCCAAGAATGGAGCCCTCGCCCTTGGAACCATGGTATGCCTTGCATCCAGTCATGTTTCTCTGGGCGAAGTCTTCGTGTGTCAGCGTACATCAAAATCCGAGAAATCATTCCTTGAAAACTCAATGACTTGCTGAGCGGGGGAAATTTGAGGATATACATCTGAATTGAGAAAACCGACTGCTCATGTACGCTTAATTCGAGAATTCGGTTCCCGAACATTAGCCATGCATGCGCGGGGAAAACAGACATCGATAAGGAGAAGTCCCGCCGGATTCCGTAGCGCCGCGCGATTTAGCATCCGTTGTGCTTCAGGCGCTTTGACGAGCTGGTAGTGGCTGCTTCACCGACAGAGAAAATCTCAATTTTAAATGTACGAGCGCGAAGATATGGCCTGAAATTCTCAAATAAAGTGTATTGACCCGGCGTGAAGCGGGAATTTCTCACAATAAGATGGACCCTGACAGCCATGGCTTCGACGCTTGCCGGAAATTTCACGCTCGTCGGATCGGTCGCCAATTTGATCGTCGCCCAACGCGTCCGCGCCGGGGGCATGACTCTTGGCTTCTGGACCTACTTCAAGGTCCGCGGGCCTTTGGTGCTTCTGACGATCGCTCTGGGAATTTTATGGCTTTAGTTTCCGACAGTTCGCCAGCACGCAGAAACATTCGTCCCCATCGACGATGCGGACGGCGGCGAAACCCACTTTCTCGAATAGCTCGATGAGGCCGTCCTTAGGCCGCCCCGAATGACGAGTGAAGCCAAAGGCGATGGTTCCGCCGTCTTTCAGGACGCGCCTTGCCTCGCGAAGGCCGGCCGTGGGGTCGGTCCAGACCTGGAGAGAGTTGACGGAAAACGCTTTGTCGAAGGCACCGTCGGGGAAAGGCAGATGTTCCGCATATCCAAGCCGGAGCTCAACCTGCCCGCGATCGACCGCCGCGCGGTTGCGCGCCATTGCCTGCCGGAGCATTTCCTCCGAAATGTCGACGCCCGAAAACTTTGCCCTGGGAGCCTCGCGGACAAGAAGCTCGAGACCGACGCCAGGTCCGAAGCCGATTTCCAGCACGCAGTCCCCCGGCTTCACCGCCAGGAGCTTGATCACCCAAGCGACGCTTGCGCGGTTCGCACGGGCCATGATCGGTCCGCCCAGTTTGCCCAGGAGGCCCTTCGGGCGTCCAAAACTATCGCGCAGCAAATTTTCAAATGACAGATTCATACCTGGAGATCCTCCGTCAGGCGGGCGAGCGATCTTTCGACGAAAAAGGTTCGTTCAAGAGGGAGCGCAAATAGTCGACATGGTCGGCGAAGGCGCGTTTCCCCGCGGTGGTCGCGCTTAGGCGGGTCTGCGGCATTTTCCCGACAAATCGCTTGTCGATAGTCACGTATCCAGCTCGGGCGAGCGTTTCGAGATGCGCGCCCAGATTTCCGTCGGTCGTTTCGACCATGGCCCTCAGGCGCGTGAATTCGATCCATTCGCGGGCTTCCAGCACATTGAGCGCCGCCATGATGCGCAGGCGAGTGGATTGGTGAATGACTTCGTTTGGCCTCATGACTCGCCGACGCCCTGGCGGTGCAGGAGCAGCCCACCCAGCACGAAGGCGAGAACGAAGATCCCGCCGATCCAGAGATGCAGCCAGCAGCCGGCAAGGAAGTATGCGGCAAGACTGAGAACGGTCCCGCCAACGCCAAGGGTCACGAAGAGCGGCCCCTGCCACACGCCGATGACGACATAGCCCATCATCATCAGCGTGGACCAGAAGACCGCCAATCGATCATGCCCAGCCGGCGCGAGCAGATACGACCACACGGCCCCATAGGCGCAGAGCACAAAGAGGCTTGCGACTATTTTTAGAGCAGCGAGGTCGGATTGGTGCGCGTCCTGAGCTCGGCGGAACGCAAGAAAAGTGGTTCCCAGGACACCAACGACATCGACGCTATACCAAATCGCCTCCGATCGATCGGGGAAAGCCTGATTCAGGGCCGCGCCGATAGCGACCACAATTCCCCAAAGAAACAGGAAGGCGCTGGCGCGCCGATAAACGAGCGCATTCCTTGTGCGTCGTTCGACGGCTGCGATTTCCTCAAGCGCGGCGGTCGCTTGGTCTTGGATGTCCATTGTCTCCCTGCTTCATAGAGTACTCTGTATCACGGAGCTCTCGCCCCGACAACCTTCGCCGTTGCAGAGCTCAGATTGTGGAACGAGGAACCAACCCGTCGCAAGGCGGATTGGTTCGCACCCAGAAATTCAGAGCGGCGGCAGAATCAGGCTGGTTCCCAGGCGCGCTTCGCGACGAGCTTTTCCACCAGAGCGCCGGCGCGCAGCCGCGCAGGACGGTTCTCCAGGCCGCTCCAATAGGCCTCGAATTCCGGGCGCTTCTCGATCGTGCCGAAGCGCAGGCTGAATCCAATCATCGACCCGACATAGATGTCGGCGGCTGTGAAATTCTCCCCCGCAATATAGCGGCGACCCGCCACAGCCTTTGCAAGGGTGTCTATCACAGCGGCGTACGAGCCATAGCCGAAGCGTCCCTGCACCTCCGGCGTCGGGTCCCAGCCGACGGCATGATTGCCGATAGCCGCTTCCACGCATCCAGCGGCGAAAAAGAGCCATCGGTAGTATTCGCCGCGCTCGGCAGGCGCTGGCGCGAGCCCGGCTTCAGGGAACGCGTCGGCGAGATAGGCGCAAATGGCGGCCGTTTCGGTGACCACAGTGTCGCCGTGTTTGATGGCCGGTACTTTGCCCATCGGATTGATAGCCAGATATTCCGGCGCCTTTATCGAGGTCCCATACTCTTTGACTTCGAGCGAGTAGGGGACGCCGATTTCCTCCAACATCCAATGCACGATCATGCCGCGGGACTGAGGGTTGGTGTAGAAAACGAGCTGTTTTGCCATGATTTCTCCTTTGACCTCGTTTGAGGCCGGGCGACGATAACCGAGCATGCTGTCAGTTCCTGTCAGCATGCTTTGCCGCCATTGCTTCAAAAGCCTCTGTCTGCGCTGCGGCGGTGCGCCGTCCAGGATTCCAGCCGCCTCGATCCGGTCCGCGCGAAAATGGCGGAAGGCCGCTCGCAGTTCGCACCAGCCTGCAAGAACGCGAGTCGATTCGAAAAAACCGAGCGCTACGGGCCAGATGACCCGCTCGGTACGTGCGCCCTTCTCGTCTCGATAGGAAATCGCGAGCTTTCGTTCTTCGCGCAGCGCCCGCCGCAGCAGCTTGAGATCGACATGGTGAGGACGCTCCCATCCTGGACCGACGAGAAGCGCCTCGTCATTAAGCTTGGCCCTCAGATCCTCAGGGAGAACCGCCGAGAGCTTCGCAATCGCATTGCGAGCCGCGTCGGAAAGCGCATCGTCAGTCCGGCGCGCCACCCATTTCGCGCCCAAAGCGAGCGCCTCAATCTCCTCCTCGGAGAACATAAGGGGCGGCAAGAGAAACCCAGGCCGCAGGACATAGCCGAAGCCCGCTTCTCCTTCGATTTCGGCCCCCATCGCCCGTAAGGCGGCAATGTCGCGGTAAAGCGTGCGCAATGAAACGCCCGTCTCGCGCGCGAGCTCCGCCCCGTTCACCGGCCGGCGACGGCGACGCAGCGCCTGTAAGATATCGAGCAATCGATGGGTGCGGGACATGGCGTCAGAATATCGCGGTCACGGAGGATGCGATCTTTGCTATGCCTTGAGCACAGCAAAAGATTCCTAAAGGGTCACCTTAACGGCATAATTCTGCATCGGTTCTGAATCCGGTTCGTCCTGAAGTCGCGGGAAAGGCGCTTGCGTTTGGGACTTCGGTCAAAACCACGCGTTTGCGTTATGCCTGCCAAAAAGCGGTTATCCAATTGCGAGACTGCGCGCACGAAATGCGCGGTCAAAGCCGAAGCAAGAAGGCCGCCGCGCATGGACGACCACCTTTATTAGCCTCTCCATTGAGGGCGGGTTACGACTTTTCGACGTGGCGAGCGAAATTATTCAGGATCGCCTGCCATCCCCCTCGCTGCTGTTCTTCCGAATGCGTGGTTTCAGGATCGAACGTCACCCGAACATTGACGCCCTTGACCCCATCCGTGAATTCGACCTCCGCTTTGCGGTCACCGAAGGCGTATTCAATGAGCTTTTGCGGGACGATCTTTGTATAGGTCCCCGCGAAATCGAAACTCATACTGCCATCCTTCGCCTCCATCCGCGAAGAGAATGCGCCGCCTTCGCGTAAATCGACCGACGCGGCCGTGGTGTGCCAATCGTCCGACGCCGCATTCCATTGCTTGATGTCGTCGGGCGTCGTGTAGGCGCGCCAGACCTCCTTGATTGGCGCGGCGACGTTCGTCTCAACTGTAATTTTCATTTTTGTCCCTTTCCTGCGTTGGCGTTCATCTGGAAACTACGCGCCTGGTATCGGGAGCACGGGCATGACCTCCACGGATTCGCCGGGAAAGTGAGTGAAGTGCGGATGATTTTCGAAAGGTTTTGCGGCGGCTGCATGGGACTGCGCGCGCACAACGGTGAAAGCTCCCATTGCGTTGCTGATGTCTTCAAACCCGTCCGGGGAAACTTTCTTAGTTTTGCCCAACGGCCCGCCCATCGATTCGATGGCCGCTTGGTGCTGTTCGACCCAGCTTTTCCAGGCGGCGATGCCTTCCTGCGTCTTTTTTTGCCGCTCGGCCTCGGAGAGAGCGTTCCAGGCCGCCATTTTTGGGCTGGTCTTGCTGCCGATGAAACCCGCGAGGAATGTGTTATTGGCGCTCAAGATGTTGATCCTTTTGTTGATAGTTTGAACAAGAGTTCAATGTAGCGACGCAGGTGATCGACACTGTCTCTGGCAATGGCGGCGTCGCCCTTCGCCTTAGCCAGAATGAATGCGCCCTGCAGAACCGCTTGCGTGTGCAGGGCGAGACTTCGCGCCGTCCAATCCGCGCGAATTCCATGGCGTCTGATGGCTTCTTCGATATCGGCTTCGACCTTCGCGGCGTGGCTGCTGATTGAGCCTTCGCAAGCGGCGCGGATCGGCGGATAACTGTCGTAGACTTCCTGCACCATTGTGCCGACGAGGCAGGTGAATTCGGGCACACTGCCCGTCAGGATCGCCTTGCGGAAATCGATGTAGCCAAGCACGCGATCGAGCGGATCGGAGTGCCGGTGGTAGGGCGCGGCTTCAAAAAACGCTCCGGTCATTTCTGACCAGTAATTCGCCGCCGCGACAGCGAGCGCTTCCTTGTCCTTGAAGTGGTGGAAGAACGAACCTTTGGCGACCCCCGCCTTGGCGCAGAGTTCGTCAATCGTCGTCGCCGAGTAACCTTTCGCGCGAATGACCGACAGGGCGGCGTCCAGCAGTTTTTGGCGAGCCGCCGCCATGGGCCGTTTGGGTCGAGGATCGATGCTCATGCAGAATCTTATACCGCCTAGTCGGTATAAGCTCAAGTATGATTTTGCTCCTTTCTGGCGGCCAACGCAGTCTCGGCTCCCTCTGGACGCTGATGCCGCTCTTCCCCGCCCTGGCAGGAAAACTTTCTGCGAATGGGCCGTTTATCGCCACGCAATGGCGCGCAAATCTATAGGGGTATCCAAGGGCTTTGCCGAAGACTCATTCGAAGGTCGCGGCCTGGCTAAGATAGGCTTACGTTTGGCTCCTCTCGCTCCAGATCAGCATCTAGGCGACGCATTACTTGTAGCTTAGATGTCATGATTTGAACGATCCCCCGCGCTGGTTGCGCGTTTCTGTCCGGACAACGATTACGCCCCTGTTTGGGTGCGACGGTGATGGCAAGACCTCGATTATTTCGCTCTCTACAGAAAGAGCGTCGCCTGCGCGCGTCGGACGCGGCCACTTCAATTCGATGTTTCGTCCGATAACACCGCCAGCTATTGGAGCGCCTCCGTCCACCAGTAGTCTCATTGTAATGGCCGCCGTATGCGATCCGCTCGCGACGAGCGCGCCAAAAAACGTCGCCTTGGCTGCGCTCTTGTAGAGGACAATGCAAACGAGCGATAAGATGGAGGCAAGAATTACAAATTGCTTCATCGCTTGAGGGCAAGCAACCAACCGTTCTGTTTTGGGCCGTAGCAGGACCAGCGCCGAAATAAGCGCGAGAAATGCGCCGACCCAAGCGATCAGCAAAAGCGATACAGCCGCTACTTCCATCGCTTCTCCCCCCGACTGAAGGATCGGACAGCCATGTGAAATCAAACGACCGACGCTTCCGCAGCCTTTTGTCGTGTAACCCACTCAATCAACGCTTGCTCCTTTGCCATTCATCAACCGTGGCAAGGCGACGTGGGCGTCGATCGCTCAGGATCCACAAGGCGCTAGCCTGACCAACTCGCAAAGCTTCGAAAAACTCCGTCGCTCCGATGACGTCGTGTCTCGGCTAGCCATTTAATCATTTCAGCTACCACGCGCGGGGGACATGCCCCTCGGTCAGCCTCCCAGCGCTTCCGCATGCAGGACCGTGAGCGAAGCTTTATTGTTGGCCTTCAGGTAATACTGCGACCAGCGGATAGGTGTAGAGGAGCAGGCGCTCCAGATCGACCGAGATGCGGGAGAGACCGGCGAAGTCAAGAAGACTGGCGTCATAGCATCTGATCAGGCCCAAAGTGACGACGCTCAGCGCCTCCGCTAGCGACAGGTGCGGGATATCATGGCTTGCACGCGCGCGGAACCAATCCCTGCATCCCGCCAACCAGAAGCCGGAGGGCCCCTCTCGACTACGACAAGGGGCTTTACTCATCACAAAATCGAGAACCTATTCGCCAAACTCAAGGACTGGCAACGTATCTCGACCCGCTATGCGCCCACCTTCGCCTCGGCCATATGCATCGCTGCAGCCGTCGCCTTCTACCTCAATCAATGAGACCTGGCCCTAGCATCGGCGCGGACCAATGGACGTGGCAACGCCGCCTGCGCTTTGCAGCGGCCCAGCATCGAGCCCGGCGGCTGGATCGATTTGCGAGGCGGCTATGCGTTGGCGTTCGCGGTTTGCCGTCAGTGGACCTTGAGCCGTCGTTAAAACAGCCAAAAGGTAGCGAGTGTGCGAAGGCCTTGCACCGGGCGCTGGCGGATAACCCCCGAGGAGAATGTTTGCCGCATTCACGAGAGTTAGGCCGCCGGCGGCTCCTGCCGAGCTAATCCCTGTTGCTCGAAGACAGCGTAGCATTGCCTGCTGATCCTGCAAACGACATCGCAGACATGGTGATCTTTGATAGGCGAAGACGATCCGTGGACATGGCTGCTTGCGCGTCGCACAAGCTCATCATTGCGCCCGGCAGCGATGGGGATTTCGTTCCGCCACGCGCCGCCCGCGCGAATCTGATTGAGTCCGGAAAGGGCCGGACGTGAGGCTGAAAAACATGGATCGAACTAACAGGCGTGGTCAAAGAACAGCGGTTACGCTGTCTCGTTGATCAAGCAGCTTGCGCATGGCGGCTTCGACGGCAGCAAAGGCACAGAGTTCCCTTCCAGCCAAGCCCTTTCGTTTCTAGTGCTTCAAAGTCGGGAAACCCGATGGCGACAAAAAACAGACGGCTAGGCTATGCTTCCGCCTACTATCCGACTTGAGATCAGGCTCGCTTTTTTCGACGGTCAAGATCGCGCCTTTAACGCGACGGGGACAAAAAATGGATGAACCGATTTTTAGAGCTTTGCAGGAATGGGCTCGTTTGGAGACTGCACACCATCAAGCGAAATCGGCAGCAGAGAACGGAGCCGCCCGGGCTCGCGAAGCTCTCTCCCTGAAGGAGGCTGAGATTCTAGCGATGTTGGCGCGCACAAGATGCGACGCTATTGCTCAGGTTCGTTTTTGCGCGACGCTCCTTGAACGGAGCTTCGGCGAGACCGGAGCGCTTGCCGCCGGCGTCATGCAGAACGCCGCCAATGTCTTGGATTGGGCGGAAACGTGACGGAGACCGGAAGCTGGAATAGCCCTCGGTTCTTGTAGCCCCTAAAAGCAAGCCTCGGTTTCCGTCGAGAAAAACAACACTACTCCCAGGCGTCGTTGCAAGTGCCTCGTCCGAGGCAAATCGACGCTCCAAGCTTCATTGCTTCGACCGCCATAGACACTTCGCCTTTTCCTGTCAGGACGATAACTGGCAGAGAAATCTGGCGTTTCGTCAACTCTTCAATTTAGTCTATTCCACTCATCACGGGGATTCGAATGTCCGTGACGATACACCCCAGATTTGCCGGATCGATCGTCTTGAGGAACGTCAAGGCGCTTTCATATGCCTCGATCTCACAGCCTTCCGACTCCAGCAATAGAATAACTGCTTCACGGATCGCAGACTCATCCATTTTAACATCACGCGCGCCTCTGCGCCGCAAGCAGGATCGCACGGAATCTCTCAGCTGCCAGCGCCTACGGTTCGAACGCTCCGGCGATTGACTCTTTATAGTGCTGCAAAGCTGCTGGCAAAGTTAGCAAGCGGCCGCCTTCGTCTCTCAGCCTCGCTCTCGCTCGTCACACCCCCAGATTGGCCAGGAGGCGAAACAGGCTCGTGGGAAGCCGGGCTGAGCGTTGTAATTTGAGGCTTAGGGCTTTCCGATATGATCCCTGATCCAATCCATGATGTCATGATAGCGATCGCCGATTGCCCTCCACCGGTATTGCCCTGCCGCCTTCAGGGCGAAGATTACGGCATGCGTCTCACTGGCGCGGTCTGTTGGCGGGAGCGCCAGCCACTCAGTAAGAACAAGCTGGCGCGCTTCGTCTTTGGTCATCTCTTAACCAGTTTGGGACACTATTGAGGATAGAATAGAATATCAAACGCAGCATCAAGGCGCCACTGAAGAGCCAAACCGAGCCTTCCGCTCTGCTTCAGTTCCCGAAACCTCGTCTGGAGTTCCTGCCTGTGTTTGCGAGCTTGGCTCATCCAGGCATGTAGGTTCATTGCTGGCGTCTCTCCGTCCGGCTAACGCTATGACTATGCAGGGATGGGGATTTCGTTCCGGAAGGGTCGTCCGACCTTGGCGGGGAGAAGCTGTAATGGCCGAATAGCCTGCTGCGAGTAAGGGCCTTATCTTCGCCATGGCCGGTGTCGCGCGTCAGGCGTCGCCGGGCTTGAGA
>RXIY01000102.1 GCA_003963405.1 Hyphomicrobiales bacterium | reverse complement strand
TTGTTCAGCGCGAAGCCGCCCTTCGAGGTGTCGCCGATGGACTGGTTCAGCTTCAGCGCCTGGCTGAGGTCGATGGCGAAGGCAAAGTTGGCGGAGAGAGCGAGGGCCGCCGAAGCGAGGAGCAATTTCTTCATGATGTCATCCTTCCAGAATTCAGGAGAAAGCTCTTGTGCGAGCTTTCATCAGGAACATAATGGATGACAGCAGCGCTTCACTAGGCGCCTTTTTGGCTCATTTTTGACACGACTCGGAAACAAATAGGACAGGTCAATATACCCAATTGGCTAAGCCGTCTTATCCCTGTCGGCGCGGACCGCCACGAGGTCGGGGCCGCCAGAAAACGGCCAAAGAGAGCATTAGATGATGGCCCAGCAACGGTAACGCCGCCGCTCGGTCAGCTCTCGGAGGTTGGAGGAGAGTTCGTCGATCATCGTGGCCGCTGCCTGCTGGGAGACGCCCAATTCCTTCGCGGCGAGCGGCGCGCTGATGATTGGCAAGCGCAGGCACAAATCGACAAGTTGAGGGAGTTTGGAATTCTTCCTCCTGCCCGCGCATTTCCGCATCAGCAGCTCACGCGAAAGGGACAGCCGCTCTATTTCCTTCATGCCCAAGGCGGCGGTCGTTTCGGCCGCCTCCGCAAATCCGACAAGGCGGGTCGTCAAATCCTGCAATCTGGACCGCCGGCCCCGCATGTGCCGAAAGCCCACATAGAGCGAAGCGAGATGATGTCGCGTCTTGCCCCGCGCGCGCAGAACGGCCCCGGCAAGCAAGGCGCCGAGCCAGCCCTGATGTTGCAGCGGCTCAATCGTCTCCCATGCGTCATAGGCAAGGGCCGCGGCGATGAGCGGCGGCATCGTCTCCGTTTCGTCGAGCGCGGCTCGCCACTGGGCAAGCAGTCGGTCCTCGTCCCAATCCTCGTCGTAGACGAGGCCAGAATCGTCCCGCCTGGGGCATTTGGCCGCGTTTGTTGTGGCCGACGTACGCGCGATCACGGCGTCGATTTCGTCGAACACTGCGGCCAATGCATATTCGTCTTCGTAAAAGGCCCCTTCGTCCACGGCTTCGTCACAGCCATCGTCTTCACGATCGGTTTTGTGGTCGAGATCACGCGAGCGGGATGTTTGCAAGCCTCGTAACGCGTCGATCCCCGCCTCGGTCAGCGCCCATGCCGGCGGCTGGCTGGCGATGCGGCGCCGGGCCGAAAGCACCCGCTCCGCCCGCACAAGTTCATGAGTCGGCGCCCTAACGTCCATGCCGGCGTCTCGCAGCACCAAATCCTCGATCTGGACGAACTCGCCCTGCCTCCACAACGCCGCGCAGGCGTCCTGGAAATGCGCGCGAATGATATAGGCTTCACCAAGAGGACTTGCGCGCAATCGCTCATCGAGGCGGGCGAGCGCATCGGACGCTTTCTCGAAAGGCCCGGCCAGACGCTCGACCGCAACGGCGTTGGAAATATTGTAAATCATGTAAAGTCAGTAGGTCACGGACCAGTAGCCAAGTCAAACGCGGTCATTTTCCCGCGCCTCGGGCGGCAGCGCCATTGACCGGCCCCGGTGCCAAGGCCAAGCCGGCGCCTCACGCTTTCGGTCGTTTGCGCGCGGCTTGCCAGGATCAGATTTTGGACATAACCGAGTCGTAAACGGTTATCTGTATACGCGATTTCGAATGCCCTCCTTATGATGATCAAAAAACAGGATCGCCCGCCCGCGCCCGCTTCCCATCTGATCGAGCGGCTCCGGGCCGAGCAGTTTTCTCACATAGCCCGGCATACTCCCGGCGTGATGCTCGCCAACATTTGTAACGCGTCCGTCTTCGTGGCCGCGTCCTGGGATCGTCCATATCGTTTGCTTGCATTGTCCTGGGGCGCGCCCGTCGTCGCCGTCGCCTCGTTCGTCTACTTGCGACGAAAAATGAAGCGGAGCCATAAGCCGGCGCCCTCCGCCTCCGACCGCGGCATCCGCCGGGCAATTGCCTATGCCGCCGCGCTCGGGACTTGCTGGGGAGCGCTGCCTCTGCTGTTCCTGAATGACGCGAGCGTCGGCGGGAAACTGCTGATCGCCTGCCTGTGTTCCGGAATGTTGGGCGGCGGCGCTTTCGTCCTGGCAAGCATACCGCCTGCCGCGATCGCCTTTTCCGGCCCGATCGCGGCTGGGTCGTTCCT
This sequence comes from Hyphomicrobiales bacterium, assembly GCA_003963405.1. Classification (GTDB taxonomy): domain Bacteria; phylum Pseudomonadota; class Alphaproteobacteria; order Rhizobiales; family Beijerinckiaceae; genus Methylocystis. The sequence goes on along the minus strand of RXIY01000102.1, from coordinate 49,321 downwards.
TGCTTTGCTGCTCGGCGGCGACAAGGATTACCTGCTCACCCTCGTCGTGCTTCTGGTTTACAGCCTGGTCCTGTTACGGGCCGTCACGAATTATGCGGAAGGGATCGAGCGTCGGATCAAGACACAAATCGAAGCGGAGGCGAAAGCCAGCGAACGGCTCGACCGGCTTCATGCGTCCGGCCTGCACGCGCTCGGCGGCATGGCGAGCGGCGTGGCGCATGAAATCGCCCAGCCCCTCGCGGCGGCCTCTGCTTACGTGGAAACCTCGAAACGATTGCTGGAAAGGCCCGATGCCGAGGCCCGGCCTCTCCTCGAACGCAGCCTCAGGGCCGCAAGCGAACAAATCGACCACGTTGGCGAGATTGTCGCCCGCTTGCGCCGTTTCCTGTTGGAAGGAAAGCCTTCCTTCACATACGTCGGATTGCAAGCGCTGATCGAAGAGGCGTGTCGCGTCAATGCGTCGTTCCTGGGAGACGCGGATGTGGACGTGCGACTGAACCTTCGCGCCAGGCGCGACGCCGTTCGCGCGGACCGCGTCCAGATCATGCAGGTCCTTTCGAACCTGCTTCGAAACGCGGTCGACGCTACGGCGGGACTTCCGCAGCGCCATATCGTGATTACATGCAGAGAAGAAGCCGACTGCATTCGAACCGATGTGGCCGACTCTGGAACCGGCGTCGCGGAAGGCGTGAGAGAAAGTTTGTTCGAGCCCTTCATGACGACAAAGCCGAAGGGGATGGGCGTGGGTCTGGCGATGAGTCGGACGATCATAGAGGCCCATGGAGGAAAAATCTGGATGGAGCCCAACGCATCCGGCGGAGCGACTTTCAGTTTTCTGCTGCCCTGCGACCTCCAAAGCGAAAGCGAGGAAGCGGAAAGGACTCCGGCGTGATCCCGACGGACCTTCGAGGGGCGCAGCCTATTCGACTCCGGGACCGACCTCGTTGATCTTCGGGCGTCTCAGCAACTTAAGGAGCAACCCACGTCCGTTTCGAAGCGCCGGGTATAATAGATCGGCTCTGAATCTCGACTTGAAAATCCAGCGGTTGAGCCGGCCCAGCCAGGACGCGCTGTCGGAGAACTCGGCCACCGCGTTGATGGCTGCCGCGCCGGCGTATAATTTGTCGCCAATTTTCAAAACGACGCCCTCGTCGATATCGAGGCCAAGGGACTGAACCTCGTCGAGGAGCGCGGGGCGTGTGCGAGCGTCGATCAAATCAAGTCCGCCGGGCCCGGTGCGAAGCAGTGTGCAGTACTGGCTGCAAACAGGACACTGGCCATCGTACAATAATTGTGGCCGATCCCCATCCGCGCCCTTGTCACCGGTCATCCGACGCCTCACGCAAAGATACGCCCCAGCAAGGATTGCCAGGGGATATTACAGGCTTGCAGGAAGAAGGCGGCGCAAAGATACGCCGCTCTCGTACGAGTCTGATCCGGATCCGTCTGCGCGACGCCCATGACAGCAAGCACCCAGCCGAAGCCGATGACTGGCGCGAACAGATAGGTCGTGAACAAGAAAAGGAGAAGGGCAAGGTTGCGAATATCGCGCCATCGCCGCGAAATTGGAAGGAACAGGACGGCGATCACGACCTGTATGAGATAGTTCCACCAGGTAATGAAAATGGCCAGCGCATTTGTAGCCGAAGCGGCCTGAAGTTGCACGCTACTCAAACTGCTGCTGAAATTCCTCAGCGCCTCCACCTTGGCCTGATTGGCGCTTTGAAACTCCCCGGTGACGCCGCCGACGATGCGAGCGAGCGTTTCAAAACGCACGTCGAGAAGCAGTTCTGAATAAAAGAAAGTTCCATCCAGATAATCGCTCGATCGCGTCTTTTGTATTACAGCGAACATAAACACGAGTGCGATAAGCCATCGCGACGTTGTCTTCAGGGCGCGCTCGGGCGCGTTTGTCAGCAAGGCGAGGAAAATTGCAAGGCACCAGTAAACCAGAAGATATTTGTGATTATCAGCAATGTGCCATTTCCAGAAAACGCCAAACGCGACGACTGACGTTGCAGCGCCCCACAATATCGCAGATTTGCGCAGCTCAGGAAAAACAAGGCCTGCCATCGCGACCAGGGAAAGGGGGATTTCCGCGTACCATCCATCCGGCGCATAGAGCAGCAGAAGCAGCGCCGTCAGAGTCACGCAAAGATCGAAACGATTTCGTTCGTCCAGAACAGAGCCAAGTCCAGCGGTCGTGGCGGCGGGGACAATTGCAACTTGCAAATTCATGGCGTTCCAGGCTCGCTCGCACTGACATGAGCCTCCATGAGCTTTTGGACGCCCAGGGTCAGGCTGGCTTTGTGAAAGTCCAATTTCCAGAGTTCGAGCCGCAGCCCTTTTACGATGATCGACGACTCGCCCGGCTTCTGATTTTCGCCGCTCTTCAGCATGCGCACCGGCGCCGCGGGCGCCGCTTTGGCCGAGGCGCCTCCCTCGATCCGAGAAGCAGGCGGCGCCTGTTCACCTGGGGACGCCGGCCGGCATTGCTCAACCGGAGCGACCCAGCGACCCTCGAACAATGTGCGGGCGAGGGATTTGGCAAGGGATTCGGAACCGGTGGCGGAGAGCTGTTCGAAACGTCGCTCCTCCTCGGCAGGAAGCGGAGCGGGAATGTCGCCGCCCTCGGTGACAAGAAAAACTCTCACAAGCCGGTCGTCGGGAGAATCCAGCTTGGAGAACATCCCGAAGCCGCCCCCCTTCCAGGTCGAGAAGGCTGGATGACGAGAAGAGAAGATCAGTTGCGAAACGGCAATCGTCACCAGTAGGAACGGCGCGATAAAAGGCGCGAAAAAGTCCCATCTCTCGCCCGTCACGAAACGCAGGCGCGTCCTCGACGGCGGGATGGCGCTATGGTTGGTATCCATCGTCGAACGCCTCACGATTCCAAGGCGCGGTTCCGTCGTAAAAAACCGGAGCAAGGCATTATGCGCTCGGAGTCGTCGCGCGCAGCGCGAGCAGAACCTTCGCGGTTTTGACTATCGGCGAAAAACCTACTTGCGGCTGTGTTTATGGTCAATCTTTTTCTTGGCCTCTACTGCCAATGGGCTCGAAAACGAACGAAAACAATAGATTTTCCCCGGCTGTCTCCTGCCCACGCATTTTTTATTCCGGCATCAAGAAACATCAGCCTCTGCAATAGGTTAAGCGATACGACCGGGATGGCCGCACGTCATCCAAAGACGCAAATCCTCGTGGCGCGCCCTTGAAACTAAACGGACCGCCCTTCGGAAACCAGGAGTATGCGTATGATCAAGCTTCCTGCAATCAATCGTCACTGGGTTGGCGTCGCGGCGCTCGCGATGGCCGTGATAGGGATCGGTTTAATCGGGAACATGGGTTTCAGAAGACCGATCGAAACGCTCTCGCAGATCAGCAGTGATCAGGCCAGGCAGCCTGGCTCCGCCGCCAATCCCGATTTCATTTCCGAGCACTTCATTTCCGCGTTGAGGCGGCTCCCGCAGAATGTTTACGGATACGCGCAGCGCGGCGCACAGTCGTTGAACGACCCGCTGCAAGACAAGTCTCAAGGTTCGATCGCTTCGGAGTCCAGGAACTGGACGGAAGAAGAATGGCGCCTCGCCTCTGCGGCGGTGACGGCCTATCGGAAGGGCGGCAGAGAGGCGCTCAGCTCAGCCGCTTCGTCAGACATTATCTGGCAGCCGCCAGAAGAAATTACAAAAATGAACCCCGCGGCGTCTCGCTAACGCATAAAGGCGGAGCCTTGCGGAATGCCATGGGCGCCCCCGCCGGTAAGCGCGGGGCGCCCTGCTTTTCCGACTTAATAATAACGCGCAGGAGGCGGCGGCGCCGTCAATGCGCCAACCGCCGCGCCCGTTGCCGCTCCGACCGCGGCTCCGCCAAGAGTTCCTGTCGTCGATCCATTGGAGGCGAGGGCGCCGATGCCCGCCCCGCCAAGTCCGCCGATGGCGGCTCCGCCCACCGCCCGCTCACCCGGCGAGTTGCAACCCGCTAGTGTAAGACCGCCGAGCGCCGCGAGCGCGGCCAAAGCAGAAATTTTCATCGCATCCCTTTCTTGATTACAGCCGCCTGTGAGCGGTTGCCCGGGCGCTTCTGGACCAAATGAATGGCGGCGCTATGGCCTGAAAGCGGTGAAGGTCTGGTAAATTCAGGAATGGGGGCAGAGCCTTGGCGTTTTATTATTTTGATGAGGAAGCGCGCGGCTTCGGCTCGGTGACCCATTTACCTATGAGCGCTCTCGCTTTTTTCAGTCGAGGTCAGGACATGAATACGGCAAATCTCCAGCTCGAAGGCCTCTACGTGGCAATCGTCGCGCTTCTCGAGGCGATGTGCCAGAAAGGTCTTTTTCAAAGAGAGGAAATCGAAGACGTCCTGGCGAGAACCGAATCCACGCTGAGATTTGACCCCAACCGTCCGGCGGAAATGCGGGACGCCAACGTCGAGGCGATTTGCTTTCCCGTGCGAATTCTGATGCAGGCGTTTCAGGGCGATGCAGCGGGACGCAGCCAGTCGTTCGCCCATCTCGCCTCGCGTGTGGGACAAGCGAAACGGGAGAGTTGAACGGCGTGCCTCAGCCCCTTTTTTCCGATCCCGCGGGCTTTATGTCTCCTGGAGGCGCTCGGCCGGAGGACGCCAAATGGAAAAGAGACAGAGCTGGGTGCTTGGCGTGGTTGCGCTGCTCTATGCGGCGGCGCTCGTGGAGATCGTCCTGCTCGGCTGGTGAGCGCGACCTTGGCGTGACCGCAGTCTCGCTACGGTCACGCCCGAGGCGTGAGTCCGCCCGGATCGTAGAACGGCGCCAGCGATAGCGTCGCCGGAATACGCACGCCGGCGACGTCGAGTTCATAGGCGCCAGAAGCCGCAAGCGCCGGCGTCACGCCGCCGTCGAGCCGGATATAGCCATAGCCGATCGCTTTTCCGAGCCAATGGCCAAAGCCCGCGCTCGAAAGCCAACCCACCCGCTCGCCATCTCGGTAAATGGTCTCGCGGCCAAGCAGCGCGACAGCAGGGTCGTCGACGCAGAAGCCCACGAGCAAGCGCGGCGGCGGCGCGGTGGCGGCTTTCTCGAGCGCGTCACGCCCCAGGAAGGGTTGCCCGGATTTCATTTTCACCATTGAGCCCAGACCCGCCATGAAAGGCGTATGATCTGGGCCGATATCGGCGCCCCAGGCGCGATAGCCTTTTTCGAGTCTCAGCGTTTCGATCGCGCGATAGCCGGCGTTGGCGAGACCGAAAGGAACGCCCACCTCCATCAGCCGTTCATAGACAGTCACGGCGTATTCGACGGGGATGTGCAACTCCCAGCCGAGTTCTCCCACATAGGTCACACGGATCGCCATCACTGGCGCGCCGGCGACATGAATCTCGCGCGCGGTGAGGAAGGGGAAGGCCGCGTTGGAGAGATCATTCGCGCAACAGGATTGCAGAATGTCGCGCGCGCGCGGCCCCATGAGCGCCAGCGTTGCGCGCGCCGAAGTCACGTCGATGAGCGTCGCGTCCATATCCTCGGGAATGGCGCGCCCGATCCAGCTGAAATCATGCGTCGCGAAGCCCGTGCCGGTGACGATGTAATAACGGTTCTGGTCGAGACGCGTGACGGTCAGATCGCATTCGATGCCGCCCTTGTGGTTCAGCATTTGCGTATAGATCACGCTGCCCGGCGCCCGCGCGACATTATTCGCCGCGATCCAGGACAAGGCCGCCTCCGCGTCGCGCCCGACAAGGAGCGCCTTGGCGAAGCTCGTCTCATCGAACAGCGCCGCCGCCGAGCGGCAGGCGCGATGCTCGCGCGCCACAGCATCGAACCAGCCGGGCCGCGAGAAAGAATAACTGTCCTCGGGCGCTTCGCCGGCCGCAAGGTCGGCGAACCAGTTCGGCCGTTCGAAACCCATCTTCTCGCCGAAACAGGCGCCGGCTTTCTTCAATTGATCGTAAAGCGGCGAACGGCGCAGCGGCCGGCCGGAAGAATATTCCTCCGACGGCCAGGCGATGGAATAATGACGCGCATAGGCTTCGAGCGTACGTGCCCGCACCCAGTCATTGTCCTTGTGATGTGCGCCGAAGCGTCGAATGTCCACAGCCCATAGATCGAAGGGCGGCTCGCCGTCGGCGACCCATTCCGCGAGCGCCATGCCGGCGCCGCCGGCCGAGGCAATGCCGAAGGCGTTGAAGCCCGCGCCGACGAAGAGATTGCGCACCTCGGGCGTCTCGCCGATCATCCAGTTCCCGTCGGGCGTAAAGCTTTCGAGACCATTGACCATCTGCTTGACGCCGGCCTCCGCGAGCGCCGGAACCCGCCCGAGCGCAAGCGTCATGATCGGCTCGAAATGGTCCCAGTCGTCCTCGAGCAGGCGAAAGGCGAAATCCTCCGGCACATGTGTTTCACTCCAGGGAATGGGGTTCGGCTCGTAGCCGCCCATCACGAGCCCGCCAACTTCCTCCTTGTAGTAGGTCAGGCGATCGGGATCGCGCAGCGTCGGCAGATCGGACGTCACGCCGTCGATGCGCTCGGTGACGATATATTGATGGCGCACGGGCGTGAGCGGGACGCAGGCGCCGGCGCGCGCGCCGAGCCGCGCCGTCCACAGGCCGCAACAGAGAACAGCCTTCTCGCAGCCTATTGCGCCGCGCGATGTCTTCACTCCCATCACGCGCCCGTTCTCGACAATGAGATCCTCGACCGCGATCGTCTCCATCAACTTCGCGCCAGCCAGGCGCGCGCCTTTGGCGAGCGCCTGCGTTATGTCCGAGGGATTGGCTTGCCCGTCCGCGGGCAGGAAAGCCGCCCCCACGACATCGCCGATTGACATGAGCGGCCAGAGCGCCTGCGCCTCTTCCGGTCCGAGAAGGTGCATTTCGAGGCCGAAACTCCGGCCCGTCGTCGCCTGCCGTTTCACCTCGATCCATCGATCGGCGTTGCAGGCGAGGCGCAGGCCGCCATTGCGCTTCCAACCCGTCGCCAGCCCCGTCTCGGCTTCGAGCTTATCGTAAAGCTCCACCGAATAGCCGAGCAGTCGTGTGATATTCGCGCTGGAGCGCAACTGGCCGACAAGCCCCGCCGCGTGCCATGTCGAGCCGCATGTCAATTGGCCCCGTTCGAGCAGCAGGACCTCGACCCCGCGCCTCGCCAAATGATAGGCGACCGAGCAACCGACAATGCCGCCGCCGACAACAATCACCTGCGCGCTGCCGGGCAGATCGCTCATGACCGCTCCATTTCCTCGAAAGCGGCGAAAGCCCGCTCGAAACGCTCCAGATTTTCTTCTGTGTAAGAAACATAATCGAAGGCGATCGTCGATCTCGTCTCGGACACCATGCTCCACATGGATTCCCGCAAGAGAGAGGCGCAGACCATCGCCTGAAAGCCGCGCCAGAGCGCGTCACTCGCGGGTTTCTCAAAATATTCGGATAGCATGGCGTCATTCTCACGCCGGTCCAAACCATTGTTCGACGACAGGCCGCCGAGGTCGAAGAGCGGCGTAGTCCAGCCAGCGTAATCCCAGTCGACGAGCCACAGCCGCGCATCGTCTTGGATGAAATTCGCGGCGAGGAGGTCGTTGTGTCCAAAGACGAGGTCGATCGGCCCCACAGCCCGCTCCAGCGTCTCGCAGGCGCGCAGATAGCCGGGAAGCCCGCTTTCCTTGCGGCTATGGTCCCCGGCTAGAATGCGAGCGTAATTGCGAATGACGTGGAAGACGTTGAAGCACAGCGTCGGTCCGTGAAGACAGGCGGCGACCTCCCGGTGGACGCGCTTCATCAATGCGACGCAGCCATGGAGATTCCTGCGCACGTCCTCCGCGCGGTAGCTTCGACCCGCAACGAACTCCATCACGAGAAAGGGCGCCGAAGCGTAGAGCACCCCTGGCGAAACGCCCGCCATGGCGGCGGCTTTCGCTGCGGCGAATTCATTGAAGCGCATGACGCCATGCTCCGGGATATCTTGCCCGTAGCGCACGACCACGCGACGCCCCTTTTCCGAAACGATATAGTTCCTGTTCGTGATTCCGCCGTGCAAAGGTTCAATGTCGATCGGACCGCCCCAGATGGGAAGGGCGCGTATCAGAGTCTCCGGATCCGAAGTATCGGCGGTCATAAGCGGTTTATACCTCCTTTCTCATTATCTGGCTCGAGCCCGCATAGTGACAAGCCCGGGCCTGCGAGCTAGCATCGCTCGGGTCTGCCTAGAGGTTCTGGCATGTATGCGATCGATTTGGAGGGAACACGCCACAGCTTCCCCGATTTGAAATCGCTTCTCGCCAAGGCGACGCCGCCCCGCTCGGGAGACAGCCTCGCCGGAGTCGCGGCGCAGAGCGCCGTCGAACGTATTGCAGCGCAAATGCGGCTCGCAGATCTGCCGTTGTCAACCTTCCTCTCGGAGCCGATCATCCCCTATGAGGAAGACGAGGTCACGCGGCTGATCATGGACTCGCACGACAGGGACGCCTTTGCCGCCGTCGCGAGCTTCACTGTCGGGGAATTCAGGGACTGGCTGCTTTCCGACGTAGCGACAGGCGAGGCTCTCGCGGCTCTTTCTGCCGGCGTCACGCCGGAAATGGCCGCCGCCGTCTCCAAGATTTCGCGCAATCAGGATCTGATCGCGATCACAGCCAAGATCAGGGTCGTCACGCGCTTCCGGGACACGATCGGACTGCCCGGCACCCTCTCGTCGCGCATACAGCCAAATCATCCGACCGACGATCCGAGGGGCGTTCTGGCGAGCGTCATGGACGGGTTGCTGCTCGGCAGCGGCGACGCGGTCATCGGGATCAATCCCGCCTCCGACAGTCCGCAACGCTGTCTCGATCTGCTGAAGCTTTTGGACGAACTGCGCGAAACGCTCGATATTCCGACCCAGTCCTGCGTCCTTACCCATGTCACGACGACGCTCGATCTCATCAACCAGGGCGCGCCTGTGGATCTCGTTTTCCAGTCGATCGCGGGGACCGAGGCGGCGAACAGAAGCTTTGGCGTCGACCTCGCTAATTTGCGCGAAGCAAACGAGGCCGCGCGCGCCTTGCAGCGCGGAACGCTCGGCGACAATGTCATGTATTTCGAGACCGGCCAGGGCAGCGCGCTATCGGCCGATGCGCATCATGGCTGCGATCAGCAGACGCTCGAAGCGCGCGCCTATGCCGTGGCCCGGGCCTTCGACCCGCTGCTCGTCAATACCGTTGTCGGATTCATCGGACCGGAATATCTCTTCGATGGAAAAGAGATCATTCGCGCCGGACTGGAAGATCACTTCTGCGGCAAGCTGCTCGGCCTACCCATGGGCTGCGACGCCTGCTACACCAATCATGCCGACGCCGACCAAAACGACATCGACATCCTCCTCGCGCTACTCGCCCTTGCTGGCGTGAATTACGTCATGGGCGTGCCCGGCGGCGACGATATAATGCTGAATTACCAGAGCACCTCCTATCACGACGTCGCGACAATGCGCCGCCTGATGAAGCTGCGGCCGGCGCCGGAATTCGCAGACTGGATGGCGCGAATGCACATCTCCGGCGCCGCAGAGCGACAAGCCCTTCCCCTGCCTTTCCAGCGCCTGCTGGCCAAGGCCTGACGCCATGACCAAAAACCGTCCAACCGTATCCGACCGCCTCGCCCCCTTACGGACGGCGACGCCCGCTCGCATCTTCTTGCCTGGCGCCGGCGCGGCGGTCGCCACAAAAGCCAATCTCGAATTCAGCCTCGCGCATGCGCGCGCTCGCGACGCAGTCGGCGGCGTCCTGGACGTAGACAGGCTTGCCCAAGACCTTCGCGCACGGGCCCTCATTCCTGTCTGCGTCGCGAGCGCGGCCACCGACAGACGCGCCTATCTGGCGCGGCCCGATCTCGGAAGGAGGATCGACGACGCGTCCCGCCGCCTCCTTGGCACACTATCGGGAGATTTCGACATCGCCTTTGTCGTGGCCGACGGCCTCTGCGCCGGGGCGGTCATGATTCATGCGATACCTTTGCTCGATGCGGCGCTTCCCTTGTTTCGCGCCGGTGATTGGCGAATCGGCCCAGTGGCGATCGTACGCCATGGACGAGTCGCGGTTGGAGACCAGATAGGCGAAATACTGAGCGCGAGACTTGTCGCAGTCCTGATCGGCGAACGCCCCGGACTGTCCTCCCCCAACAGTCTCGGCGTCTATCTGACCTTTTCACCCCGCATCGGCCGCACCGACGCCGAGCGAAACTGTTTGTCCAATATCCACGCCCAAGGCTTGTCCTGTATGGAGGCCGCGCAAAAGCTTTTCTATTTGAGCATGGAGGCGCGGCAGCGAAACATCACCGGCGTCGCCTTGAAGGATCATTCGGAAGGGGCCCGCCTCACAGTCGCCGCTCCGCCACAGCAGCGACAACCTGGACGGGACAGTGGCTCATGCATGTGATGGATAAGCGCCCCGCGTCAGGGAGCGGTCCAATTTTGCGGGTCTCTCCCACGGAAATAACCCGCCATCCCGACAAGGGCCAATGGAAAGACGACGATCACGCCCAGAAGGAACAGAAATACCGTAGCCGCAGGGATCAGCAGGAAGGCCATAAGCAAAAGGACCGCCGAACCGCCCAATATTCGGGTCGACTTTTCCTTGTTATATTCCAATCGCCGCGCAAGCTCGGCGGACGACTGCACCCATAGATGAATGGGCGCAGCCTGATCAGCCATCAGGACAATCTCGATTCGATTGTTAGGCGCGAGGACCATCAAACTCTCCTGTTTTACAGGCCGCACGCGACACTCTAACAAACTTTTATCCTTGGCGCATGCAGGTCTTTGATGGATTCGAGACCGCCCGGCTCCTCTCAGAGCGCGCGCCCACCGTTCGCCAGATTATTATTGCGAGTGTTGTCATCAGCGGGAACGTCAATACCTCCAGCCGCCGGAGCCTTCTCGAGACCATCGTATTGAAGCGAATCGAATGGCTGAATCTCATCCTCCTTCGGGAGCTTACCGCGGTCCCACCCTCCGCCAAGCGACCGAATGAGATCGACGCTCGATTTCAGCACGCGCGCCTTGACCTGGGCGGCGTCGATGCGCGCGGTCAGGGTCGCAACCTGCGCATAAATGAGATCGAGGCTGGAATTCAGACCGCCCTTATAGAGATCCATGGTCAGGTTTTGGGTCTGTTGCGTTGCGACCACGGCTGCGTCCAATTTCTTCGCAGCAGCGTTGAGCCTGTTCGTGAGACTTAAACCATCCTCAACTTCCCGAAACGCGTTGAGAACCGTCGTTCGGTACCGGTCCTCAGTCTCGCGATAGACTGACCATGACCGTTGCAACTGCGCTCGCCGCAACCCACCGTCGAAGACAGGCAGCGAGACAGCCGAGCCGTATGACCAAAAGCTGTTCGCGAGCTTTACAAGGTTAATCCCACGGTCTTCGAATCCCCCGTCTAGCCTGAACTCGACCTTTGGATAAAACGCCGCGCGGGCAACGCCGATTTCTCGATTGGCTTGCGCCATCTCCCGCTCGGAAGTCGCAATGTCGGGCCGCCGCTCCAACAATGTGGACGGAAGCCGCCTCGGGATCTTAAGCGCCATTATCCGAAACCCTGCGGCCTGCGGGATCCTGAAACTCGCCGGCGCGGTATTCGCAAGAATCGCAATCGCATGCTCGACTACTTCTCGCTCGCCCTGCACCTCCAGCGCCTTCGCCTCTGTGTTGTATAACAGGGCTTTGGCGCGCGCCACATCGAGTTCAGATGCTATCTTGCCGAGATAGCGCTCATTTACAATATTGAGAGATTGTTTATAATAGGCGATAGACTGACTGTAGATATCTCCCTGAGCGTCATATCCCCGAAGTGTGAAATAATCCGAGGCAATTTCAGCCTGCAAGCTCAGGCGCGCGAGCGCAAATTCGGCGGCCTTCTGTTGCGCGAGATAACTTCTCGCTTTCGTTTCGTTTCGTATCGCATACCAGAGGTCCGGCTCCCACGATGCGCCAGCTCTATCGGCGACAGAGGTATCGTAGATTGGATTTAGTGGGCCCCTGAACAACGCAGCCTCTGATTCCTTGTTGTCGGAAGCGTCCAAACCAATGGTGAGCTGCGGAAGCATGCGCGATCTCGCCTTCATCATCAGATCGCGCGCCTGCACAAATCTTTCAGCCGCCGCCTGCAGATCCGCATTTTCAGCCATCGCCTGCTCTTCGATCCGATCCAAAACCGGGTCTTTGAACATCCGCCACCAGTCCGGGCGGATTTCTCCGTCGGACGGCTTTGCTTCCACGAAGGGGCTCGCACCGCGCCAGGAGGCCGGCACGATGAACTCCGGCGGCGCATAAGCGGGTGCGAGATCAACGCCAGGCATCGAATTACAGCTAGACAGGATAAGAAGCGGCGCCAACCTTAAGTGTCGAAGCGTGTTTTGTCTTTGAAAGATGGGCATACAGGAGCTACTCGGATTTGACGATCTTTCGTCTATCGTGTCAGTTCAGATCCGCGGGGTCGATTTCGTACCCCGAAGCTGGCGATACGATACGAACCTTATCCCCTTCAAGGAGCGCCGCACTCGGATTGTTCACGATGCGATCACTATGTGTAAGGCCAGGGCCTATCTCGATCACCCCGTCGAGAATCCGGTTGATGTGGACAGGTTTGAAGTGAACTTCATCGTCCATGCCGACCACTGCGACCTGAGCCCCGTTTTCCTGGAAAACGAGAGAGCTGGATGGGATCGTCAGCGTGCTTTGGTCGAGCGGAATCGTCAATCGTACGGCTGCGTAAGACCCGGGCCACAGCGTCCGATCCTGGTTTTCTATTGTGAACTCCGTCACTGCAGTTCGCGTCGTCGGATCGAACCCATTGGCGACCGTCAGGAATTTGGCGCTGAAATGACGATCAGGAAACTGCGGGACTTTGATATCGGCGATCAATCCAGGTTTCAGAATATGCGCAAAAGCCTCCGGGACGGAAATGAAGAGACGCAATTGGTGAATATCCGCGACCGAAAACAGGTTGGTGACCGAGTTCTTGTCGCTGATATTTCCATCCTTGTTGATGTAATCTCCGACATTGATGTTGCGCGCCGTTACGACGCCGTCATAGGGCGCGACGATAGTCTTGAACTGCAGCTGCGCTGCGAAATTATTGACATTATGCTCAGCCGCTTCTAGCTGCGCCTTTTCGGCCTGCATATTTGCTTCCTGAACGGAAATTTCCTGTTCCGAAACGGCGTGAGACTTCCTAAGGGCAGTCCACCGTTGCGCCGTAACTACGGAGAGGTTGTACTTCGCACGCTCCGCCTCTAGCGCAGCCTTGGCTTGTGAGTATTGAGCATCCAGGCTCGGCGTGTTGATTTCTGCGAGGACATCGCCTCTCTTCACCTGCGCGCCATAGTCTTTGTACCACATCTTCACGTAGCCGGATACTTGTGCGTAGATGGGCGCCTGAAACCAAGCCTCGATGTTGCCGGGAAGCGTTATCGTTTCGGTCGACGCGCCCGGTTTCGGATTCGTAACTGAAACCGTTGGAATTGCATTGGCGAGCGTCTCCTCTCGAATCGCGTCCGCCTCACGCTTTCGCGCATAGAGGACGAGGCCGATAAAAACCAGGAGTACGAGAGTGAGCCCGAATCTCATCTTTTTCCCGCGCAGGTCGGGATACACATGCCGGAGCAGGTCCGTGGACATCAAAGGGTCTCCGTCTGTTTGGGAGTGCGTTTGTAGACAATCGCATAAACGCAGGGGACAAACAGGAGCGTTGCGAATGTCGCGACAATCAGCCCGCCGATGACCGCTCGCCCCAACGGCGCGTTCTGTGAGTTGCTCATGGACATGGGCAACATGCCGATGATCATAGCGGACGCGGTCATGATCACTGGACGTATGCGAGAATAGCCCGCTTCGAGCGCCGCCGTCATAGCGTCGCCATGGAGCTCCAGTCGCTCTCGCGCATAAGCAACAACCAGAACGGCGTTGGCTGTGGCCGTTCCCATACACATGATGGCGCCGGTCAGAGCTGGCACGGAGATGTTTGTATGGGTGAGGAACAGAGACCAGGCGATCCCCGCGAGAGCTCCCGGTAACGCCGTAATGATAATGAAGGGATCGAGCCACGACTGAAAGTTTACGACGATCAGCAGGTAGATGAGAACGATAGACGCGACGAGCCCCCCGATGAGCTCGACATAGGCGCCATGCATCGTCTCGGCCTGTCCGTGAATTTCAAGGCTCGCGCCGCGCGGTAACTCCGCCTCCATTTCCCAGGCGGTCGCTTTTACGTCAGCCAGTACGCCCCCCAGATCACGCTTTTCTGCCGACACGTAAATGTTGAAAAGAGGCATGATGTTCGCGTGCGTGACGACGCCAGGCGTCCCAACTGCCGAGATTGACGCCACGCTGCCGAGCAGCTGCATTTCATTGGGCGAAGACTCCCCCTCAGTTTTGTTTACGGGGATCGTGAGGAGATCCTGAACGCGCGTGATCTGCGGCTGCGGCGTGTAAACGTTGATTTGATAGGAGTTACCCGTCTTGTGGTCGAGCCAGAACTGCTGATCGACCTGCTGGCTTCCAGAGAGCGTCATCAGCAGATTATCCGCAATATCCTTTTCCGTCAGCTTCACGCCCAGACCCAAACTACGGTTTCCCTCTACGAGAAGCGTAGGCGTCCGCATCGTTTGTTGAATGACGACATCAACCGCGCCGCTGACCCTGCGCAGCTTGCTCGCAAGCTTGCGTGCAAACTCGTAACTCGCATTCTGGTCGCCGCCGTTGATCTGAACGTCGATCGGGGACGGTGAACCGAAATTGAGGATTTTCGCCGTCAGGTCAGCTGGCTGAAAGGTGAATTCCGTTCCTGGGTAGCGCTCGTTGAGAGCTTTGCGCAAAATGGCTCGATAATCCCACACGGGCGAGGCGTCGTTCTTGAGGGTGATCGTCATATCGCAATCCTGCGCCCCGATCGTCGGGGTCGGAATGAACGCAAGATTATGTGGTCCAACTGGTAGCCCGCAGTTCGAAACAATCCCTTCCACTTGGCCCGGGAGCAGTCTTTCGATGTCATTTGAAACAAGAGTGGCAATGCGCCCGGAAGCCTCTATGCGCGTACCGAGCGGCGCCCGCATGTGCATCTGGAGAATGCCGGACTTGATTTCCGGGAAGAACTCCTGGCCATTGAAATAGAAAAGACTCAGCGACGCCACCGCGGCGGCGAGAAACACCGCGACGAAACGTCTTCTATTGTCGAGGGTACGGCTCAAGAGCGCGCTGTAGCGTTCGCGGAACCGCTCGAAGCCGTGTTCGAACCCCCGTTGGATTCTCTTGAAGAAACTCGGGTGGTCGCCAATGTGATCATGCGGATCTGGGATGGGGACCGCGAAGTGAGATATACCGCCGTCGCCCGCGAGGGCGTTTGTCTCCGCATCCGCATTGGCCAGAGCATAGATTTCATCCTCGGTAGGAAACTTACGTCTGCCGGGTAAAGACGGCGCTTCCTCGGTCGCGATTGCGTGGCCGTGTCCATTCGGACCATTGGGGTCGACGAGAAGATATTTGGCCATCGTCGGAACGAGAGTGCGCGATAAAATGAAAGACGCCATCATCGCAAACATGACCGCTTCAGCCATTGGCGTGAACAGCCACCCTGAGACGCCTGTGAGTTCAAATAGCGGAAACCAGACGATAATGATGCAGAGGGTCGAAACGAACGTCGGTATCACAATTTGATTCGCTGCATCGATGATCGCGGTCTCGAGCGGTTTGCCCATCTCTATATGAGTGTCGATATTTTCGATCATTACTGTGGCGTCGTCGACGAGGATTCCGACCGCTAGCGCCAGACCGCCAAGAGTCATGACATTGATCGTCTGACCGATCCAATGCAGGCAGATTATCGCCGACAGAATAGACAGCGGAATCGATGTCGCGATGATCACTGTTGCTCGCCATGATCCCAAGAAGAGCAGGACCACTACTCCGGTCAACGCCGACGCCAACGCCATCTCACGGAGCACGTCGATTATGGAGTCCTCCACGAACAGGGACGCATCGTTGAGCAGCTCAACCTTGACCCCTGGAGGAGCGATCTGCTCAATTCGTGGAATTGCCTTTTTAATTCCGTCTACAACCTCGAGGGTTGAAGCTTCGCCGCTCTTCATGACGACGATCAGAACGGATTGCTTGCCGTCAACGAGGACAGCGTTGATCTGGGGCGGACCGCCGAGGCGCACGTCAGCGACGTCGCGCATATAGATGGTTGCATTACCCACGGTCTTGATCGGGATGTTATTGAAATCCGCTACTTGCATGGGCGTGGCGTTTGTCTGCACCATCCAGTCTGTCGCCTTGAGTTTCATATCGCCTGCGGGAAGTACGATGCTCTGGCGGCCGAGCGCATTGTGCACGTCGGCGGCTGTGAGGTGGCGCGCCAGGAGCTTTTGCTGATCCAAAGAAACCAACAACTGCTTGTCCTGGCCTCCGTAGGGATGCGGCAGGATGGCGCCGGGGATCGTTACGAGAAACGGCCGTATCTTGTTTTTCGCGAGATTGTAGAGATCGGCGGGCGTAAGACTTTCTGCTGTCACCTTTAGCATTGCGACCGGCACGGATGAAGCCTCGAGCCGCATGACCATTGGTGGAGAAATATCTGGGGGAAGCTGTTTCGTAACAGTCTGCGATATCGAGTCTATATCGGCTTCGGCGGCTGCGAGATCGACGCCAGGCTGCAAAAAAATTTTTATGATGCTGCTGCCGTAATAAGAGTGGCTCTCAATATGTTCGATGCCCTCGACATTCGACGTTAACTGCCGTTCGTACAGATAGGTAATGCGACCGGATACCTCTGTCGGCAGAAGGCCGGCATAGGCCCAAACTACCGCCACGACGGGTATCTTGATGTTCGGAAATACGTCTGTCGGCGTTTTGAACACAGCCATGAGGCCGAATATCAGGATGCAGATGGACAAAACGACGAATGTATAGGGACGACGAAGCGCAAGCACTACAACGCCGCTCATCGGCACTCTCTTCCATTTTATGTCCGGGGAACAGTTGGCGCCCACTTTTTAGCGAGCCGCGCGAAGAGGTTCGCTTTCAGGACAGCAAACCTATGATTAGTTTCTTTATTCCATAGATCATTTAGCTTCTCCAGTCCCCACGCCTCGATAGCTACTACCCCCCTATTTCATCGATGTTTCTCAAAACCGGGAAAAGAGCCGTTCTGTTTCGGCATTGCTTCCTGTTTTTTTCGAAACGTGGGGGAAAAGCCCATCTCGGAAATAGGCGAGGTCGCCTCAAGGAACACAACCCATTATATTAATTGCTTTTCCTGAACGCTTGTTCAAGCCGCCTTTGGAGGCGCCCGCTTTCCTGCGTACGTACGCGCCACAATCAGGCAAGTCTCAAATGTTTTGAATCCGCCCCCAGGTGCTTTTGGTTCCCCAGATTCCTGCCCTCAAAGCTTCGAGCTGCACGATCTGGCTGTGATCCACGAAGAGACTTACCTCATTTCCATAATTCTTGACGTACCACTCGAAGACGGGGGGGGGTCTGCAGCTTCGAACATCACCTTGTCGAGCCCGAGCTGGTTGATGATCGCCGCCGGAACGTCCGTTCGCCAGCTTGTGACGCTCTCAGTAACGCCTTCGCTCTCGATCATGAGGATATCGGCGCCGGCGGCGAGAAGGGCTTTTCCCTGTGCGATCAGCCAACCAACGTCTTTTGTTCCTTCCGATTGGAGCTCGCCAGCCGCTGTCGCGCCGCCTGCGCCGAATTGGATCCCGAGTTCAGGCTTGGCTTTCAGGCCGGCCTTTTTGACGGCTTCCACGAGACGAAGCATGCTCTCCGTAGGCAGGCTGATGAATCCCGCGGAGATTTCGATCATGTCGAAGCCCAGCGCCTTCGCCTCTTCAATGTAACGGGCGGTGACGTCCGGGCCGAAGCGCAGGACATTTTCCATCCAGCCGCCGGTGGAAACATAGAGGTCGTGATCATGCGCCACCTTGTTGAGGGCTTCCACAGCGCCCGGTGGCATGAGGGCGAAAGAGCCGCCGGCGTATTTGAGGCCATCCACCCACGCGCCCATCGTTTCGAGCACATCAGCAAGATGCCGCGGTCCATAAGCGCTGTAATAAGGTCCGCGAATTTCCGTAAGGCCAGTTTTTCTCGGCTTTTCCGAGCGGGCCGCGCGTGGAATAAAGGAGAAGGTCGTCTCGCTCATGATGACTCACCGGTTTGTTGGCTTCTCGAGGAGTGCAATCAGATCGGCAAAGGGTCGTTCGTCGAGACTCGAGACCACCTCGGCCACCGCGCCGGACCAACCCGGTGAAGCGATGCGGCTCACGACGAGATCACATTTCTCGCGCGCGTCGGCCCAAGCGAAAGGCTTCGTATAGAAACCACGGTAGTCGTCGCGCCGCGCCATGAAGATCGAACCATCGTCCATTTCGATCTCGAGCCGCGCCGGGAGCTTATTTGGAAACAAGGCCGTGAAGACGGCGATGGGCGTCACTGTCACTTTGCGCAAAATGTGCTGGACATTCGGTGCGACAATGCGCGAACGCGCGAACTGCTCGGGCATTAGTGCGCCGTCGATAAGCGCGACGGCCAGCATATAAGGCAGGCTATGATCCGCCTCTTCCTTCGTCCGCACCAGATGCTTGTCGCCTTCCTCGCCGCCTCGCCGCCGCCGATGATATGATAGGCGACCGCGAACGTCTCGAGGCGAATGGCTCTGATCGCCTCGAGGCGGAAGCCAGGCCGCGCGCGGATGTCCAGCGCCGCTTCGATCGCGGTCTGCGCGTGTATTTCGGCGTTGTGTTTCTTGATCACCGTTCTCAGGACGCTTTCGAGATCTTCATGTCGCCAGTCGATCTCGAACGGCCCGCTGATCGTCTCCTTGAAGCCCTTGTTTCCTTCGAAAACCATAGGCGGTCCGGTGACGCCATGAGCCGCAAGAAGCGACGCATGGGTAGCGGCCATCGCCATATTGGGATAGGCAAGCCCCTTCCAATTGGATAACGCGCCGGTTCGCGCGACCCTGAGGGCGACGTTCGCGGTTCCGCTGATTGCAATTGCATTCGCGATCTGGTCACGCGGCAGCCGCAACGCTTTAGCGACGCCGGCCGCCACTGCATAGGCGCCCTGTGTCGTATGGTCGAAACCTTTGCGGCGCACCGGAGCCACGTCACTGAGGCGCGTCTGAACCTGATAGGCGACCGCCAGGGCCGTGAGAAATTCAGCCCCGTTCGCACCCGCCATCTCAGCAGCAGCCATTACAGGCGCGAGATTGTCGGAGGGGTGGCATGTTTCGCCCTGAGCAATGTAACGTCCATGAAGTCGAGATAGCGGCTGAGCGCGCCATTGTAGAAGGCCGCCCGATCGGGAGCCGTAGCGCCCCCGCCGATGAGGGTCGAGAGCGGGGCGCCGCCCAGCTGTTCCGTCAAGCGTCGGATCGCCGCCGGAGGTCCGGCGCCGATGGCTCCAATGGCGACGCCGATAGTGTCGAGAATACGAATCTTCAGCTGCGTCAGCGCCGCCGCGCTGATGTCAGAAAAATGTGCGCGCGCTACAAAGTCCGCCAATTCGACGACTTCGGTCACAAACGAACCCCCTTGCGCGATTGCCATGCTCACTCAATGTGCGCCGAGCGATATGGAGACGCTACTTAGGACCTCACACACATGTTCCAAGAGAGTTTTGCGCGCACGCACGCCACGCCAAGCCGTTACGTCCTCAAGCCCTGATTCATCTGTCGATTTCGCCGAAGACGATGTCGAGCGATCCGACGATCGCAGAGACATCCGCGAGCATGTGTCCTTGTGATAGCCGGTCCATCGCCTGCAAATGAGCAAATGAGGGTGCCCTGATCTTGCATCTGTATGGCTTGTTGCCGCCGTCGGAAACCAGATAGACTCCGAATTCGCCCTTGGGGGCCTCCACCGCGGCATAGACCTCGCCCTCGGGCACATGGTGCCCTTCCGAATAGAGCTTGAACTGCTCTATCATTGCCTCCATGGAGCGCTTCATCACGTGGCGCTTTGGCGGCGCGATCCTGTGATCAAGGACCACAACCGGCCCCATTCCCTCGCGTGACAGCAGTTTTTTCACGCATTGTTTCATTATCCCCGTCGATTGGCGCATCTCTTCCATGCGCACGCAGTATCGGTCGTAACAGTCGCCGCGCGAGCCGATCGGGATATCGAAATTCAGTTTTTCGTAGCATTCGTAAGGCTGCGTCTTGCGAAGGTCCCAAGGCGCGCCGCAAGCCCGGATCATAACGCCCGAAAAACCGAGCGCCCATGCGTCGTCGAGCGTGATTGCGCCGATGCCGACATTGCGCTCTTTGAAAACACGGTTTTCTCCAAGGATGCTTTCGAGGTCGTCGCAGACCTGGAGAAACGGGTCGCAAAAGGCGTAGATGTCCTCCAGCAATTGCGCTGGCAAATCCTGATGGACGCCGCCCACGCGGAAATAATTGGCATGGAGGCGAGCGCCCGATGCGCGCTCATAAAAGCACATGAGCTTTTCGCGCTCCTCGAATCCCCAGAGGTTCGGCGTCAGCGCCCCGACATCCGACGCCTGGGTGGTGATGTTCAGGAGATGCGACAGAAGCCTCCCGATCTCACAGAACAGCACACGGATGAGCTGGGCGCGCCATGGCGGCTCGATGCCGAGCAATTTCTCGACCGCGAGGCAAAATCCATGTTCCTGATTCATCGGCGCCACGTAGTCCAGGCGATCAAAATAGGGAAGCGCCTGCAAATAGGTTTTGTCCTCGATCAGCTTCTCCGTTCCACGATGCAGAAATCCGACGTGTGGGTCGGCCCTAAGAACGACTTCGCCATCAAGCTCCAGTATCAGGCGCAAGACCCCATGTGCGGCTGGGTGCACTGGACCGAAGTTGAGCATGAAGCTTCTTTGAGGGACGCCATTTGCGGTCCGAGCGGTCTGAGCCTGCATGATTTCGCGCCGTGTTGAAAAATGATCTCAGAAAAATAGCGTGGCGAGTTCATGGAGCACGTTCCGCGCCTTACGGCGTCCTCCAGCATGGGCTGAGTGGAAAATATCGCCCGCCGCCTTGCCTTCCGCAGTCCAATCGCTAACTCAGTGGGAGTTCCCCCTGAGCGCCAAGCAAGAAAGCGGATGGCCGTCGTGGCTTATGCTGTCGTTCATGGAAGCGACAAGATCCTCACACAGCGCCAAACAGCTTCCGAATGCCTTGAAACGGTGAAGCTCCTCGAGGCGCAGGCGGAGCCAGACATTCACATTCTCGACGCGGATAGCGCGGAGATGAGCCTCGGCCAGATCGAGGAGCTGCAAAAAAGAGAAGTCGAACGCAAATATATCGTCGCGACAGCGGTACCTGCTTCGATCCAGTCGCCAGGAAAAACCGGTGAGCGTTTGGGGAATGGCGGCGCCATCAGCAGAGCGCCGCTCGCGGCCGCCCTGCTGGCTTTGGTGATGTTGGGCCTCTCGATCCATGCACTCAGCCATCACGGCGTCGAGCACGTCGCACCGACACAGGCGGCCGCAAGAAAACCCGCTGAGCGAAATGCCGGGTCTGCCCCGCCGTCTGGCGGTAGAAGCGCCGAAACGGCCGTTGGGCCCGAAGCTCCTCAGCCTTCCAAGGAAGCGCCCGTCGCAAGCGAGACGCAGGCGGAAACTTACAGAATTGTAGCCGGCGACACGCTCAGCGGCATTGCACGCAAAATTTATCACGATCCCGGTCGGTGGCGCGATATTGCGAGCGCAAATCCGGGCCTCAACCCCAATCGCCTTCGTCCCGGCGCCGAGATCATCCTGCCCGACCTTAGGCGGCGCGCGACTCCAAGGTAGTCTCCCGACTATCCGAGCGTGGTTTCGCCGCGCGTCACCGCGACCCATGTCTTGAGCGCAATCGCCGCAGGCGCGGCGAGAATGACGCCTGACACGCCGAACAGCGCCCCGCCGACGAGAAAGCAGAAGATGATCGTCACGGGACTGAGCGTCGCTGCGGCGCCGAGCACCAGCGGGCCGAGAAGCTGGTCAATCGACAGGCGCAGCGCAATTGCGTAGATCGCATAGCCGATTATGGGCGCAATTCCGGTTGCATTGCCGATTGCGGCCAGGCCGGCGATGAGCGCGGAAGCGCCAGGTCCCACAACGGGGATCATCTCGAGAAAACCCGTGAGCAGAGCAAGAAAGAGCGCATGTCTGAGGCCGAGCACGAGGCCAAGGCCGACATAGGCCGCAACGATTGCGTAAGCGACAACGATCAGAACGCCGCAAATATAGCGCCACAGCAGCGGCCCTAGCCGCGCCCAGACTTTCTCGATCGTGTCGCGCTGATCGAGCGGGGCGAGCCAGAGAAGGCTCCGCATGATCTGCGGACCCTGGGCGAGCAGGTAAAACAGAAGGACAAAGACGAGAATGCAGCCGAACAACGCTACGAAACTCACTGACGCGAGTTGCAGCAGACGGCCGGTCTGACCGATCCAGCCACGCAAGCCGTTCGTCGCCGCCTCGGCGATCTGGTTTGCGTCCGCGTTGACGCCGAAGATGGTGACAGTCCTGTCGCCAAAGACGCCATGGGCAAGCCGGCCCAGTATCTCGCGCAGATCTGTCGCCACGCGTTCGAGCTCTGTCACCAGCGGGCGCGCGCCGATCCAGATCGTTACAACTGCTGCTGTGAGAAGCGTCACAAATACGGCCGCCGCTCCCAGGATTCTCGACGCCTCGAACCTCGCCGAAATGCTTTCAACGAGGGGGTTGAAGAGGTAGGCGAGCAGGCCAGCAAGCACGAAGGGCAGGATTACCCAGCGCAATTCATGAAAAACGAGCACGAAGATCGCAAAGACGACAAGGATCGTCGCGAGATTGGGACGACTCTGCGCCTGATCGTCTGCATTCCCGGCCGCCTGCGTCATCGCCCGCCCTCTTCCATGAGATAAGCGACTCCGCCAAGAACGGGTCCCGGGTGGCTGCCTCACGAGCCGTGAGCAGCCACCCGCGGTCCTTGTCTGCGCTCTTCAAGGCTGCATGGCGCCAAGAATAGCCGCCGTCAGCGCGCCCCCGGTAATGACGAGCGTCGCGCCGAGCTCCAGTAATGCGACCAGAATGAGCGCGGGGTGGTTGAGGCCGGCAAGCACGAGTATTCCGAGCACGATCGCCGCGAGGCCAGCCAGAGACTGACCAACAGCCGATCCGGAGGCAATCTGCGATACGAAGATTTCACTCCCCGCCAGGCGGCGCTGAAGCCCTGGCTGCGCGGCCTGGCGCATCGCATGTAGTTGGGGCAACAAGCTGCTGCCGAGGATCATGGCGACCCCGAAAGCAATCACGGCGGAGGGGATCATGACATTGGCGTCGATCCCAAGGAGGGAAAGAATTCCGAGCACGACGCCCGCCGCGCCCACGAGGAGTATCGCGGCCAAATTGCCGCCCGGCTCCATGTCGACGACGCGACCGCTCGTTCGTGCGGCCTGGGTGAATTCAGCCATGCACGCGCCGCCCTGGAGGAGCAGGGCCACGCCGAACACGATCGTCGCAGCGGCGATCATGACCGGGGGATTGATGTTGACGAGGCCACAGATGGCGAGAATTGCGGTGGCGACGCCGCCGATGGCGTCTACCAGCCCGCCGACGGCCGCCGGCGCATTCTGGCGCATGGGGGTTTCTGGAGCGATTGACATTTTTTTATCCTTCAAGCGTACCACGACCCGGAAAGCAGCTAGCGCAGTTGCCAAAGAGTCAAGCCAGGTTCGGCCTCCCACGCCCGTCAGAGCTAGCGTGCAATAGGCGTGCGACGACGAATGAACAAGGTCGGTTGCAGCAGTCTCGCCGCTACGGCCATGGCGACGCGACTCCACAGGACGAGGGTCGACGCCGCAACGACGATGGCGACGAGATTGAGCGTGAGATCGTTCGGCCCGCCTGCCGCGGCAATCGACGCCAGCGCGCCTGATACGAAGCCCGCAAGTGCGAATACGGCGGCGTCATTTCCTGCCGCCTCCGCCCGGAGCGACAGGCTGTCGCGCTTCGTCGAATGGGCGAGTTCGCGAAGCGAAAGCTCCCAGACGACGTTGCTCCTCAAAATCAGACCCGCGCCGAACAAGGCGCTCGCGACAGGCGTCAGGAACGCGGGATCCGCGCCAAAGAGCGCAAACACCGCAAGCGCCGCGCCCATCAAACCCGCGACCAGAACCGCAAAGCGCAGCGGGGCGCTCCAGGCCCCTTCGTCTCGGCCGCCGGTCCATTTGTAGCGGCGCAAGAGCCCGACGCCATCCGCCGCCAGAGCGACGCCCAACACGATCGTCGCCGCCGCCGCCAATATTGGCGCGAGAATGCCTGTAAGCCCACAAACCGCAAGGGCGATGGCGCCGAGACTCGCGAGGACCTCGAAGATTTCCGAGGCCCAGCCTCCTTGCGCGTAATCATAAGAAGCCGGCATCAGCGGAATCCTCACTTACTCTCCACGACGCGCCAGGCTCTGCATCATCAGCCCCATACCGCTCCCCGAGACAACAACCGCCGCGCCGAGGATGAGCAGAGCCGCAAGGATGAGCGAGAGACCACTCGCCGCCTTGCCCATCAGCACAAGCGCGAGAATTCCAAGTACGATGGCGACAAGTCCGGCGACCGCCGGAACGCTTTCAGCCACAAGGGAGCCTTCGCCCATTGCAGTTGAATCGGCGCTGAACATGATCGCGCCGCTGCCATTGCTCAAGACGAGTGCGACGCCGAAGGCGATCGTCGCCACTGCCGTCAAGACAAGTTCAGCGACGCCAAGAAGCGCGAGAACTCCGAGGGTCACGCCCCCGAGCCCTGCCAGAAACAAAGCGGCGAGGCCGCCGCCAGACTCGCCCATGAGCGCGAGATCGGCAGCCGACTCTGTGGCGGCCGTGGACAAGACCGAAGCAATCATCGCGCCACGCGCGATGAGCTCAGCGCCCAAGACAATTACAGCGACAGACGCCAGGATCGGGGGATGGATTCCTGTCAAGCCGCAAATTGCGAGAACAATCGTTGCAACGCCGCCGGCCGCGTCCAACAGGCCCGCGCCGACCATTCCCCCGTATGTCCGGGTTTCCCGAAAGGTCACTGACATGGTCTTCAACTCCGTTGCCGATTGGGCCGTCAAGACCGTCGTTACTACAAAGGCTTCATCCGAAATCTAGTGTGGGATCGGCGATCGCGCTGACAAGCGCGGCGGCGGGAGGAAAGTACCTGCATCGAAATCCAGAAGCGAAGAAAGCCTCGCTCGCCGCTCATCTTGTTCGTACTTGCGAGCGTCCACGCTTATGGTGGCCAACCTTTGCGCGGCCCGGCGGCGCAGCGACGGCGTTTGGCGTCTGGCGCGTTGCAACGCTTGGAGGCGGGGTTTCGAGAGGAAGCGGCAAGAATGCAGACTGACCCCTTGCTGCGATCATCTCCATAGCTTTGGCAATCGGAACTGCGGCGTCATCAAGGCGACGCCTCTGGTCTTCGACGAGCTTATGTCGCTCACCCGCCTGATGCTGAAAGACGCCCGGCGACGGAAACTCTTTCGGAGCGACGAAGTCTCTCGCAGGCATTTTCCAGCTGTAAAATCCCACCATTGCGGCGAGAGACGCGGCAAGCGCCAACAGAATGCCCACGCCCATGTAAAACACACGCAGCGCCTCGACCCCAAGAGGCGCGACCTTCTCCCCTTCTGGCTCCCCTTGGGTCATTTGGTCCCTCGTTCCACTTGGACGCGTCGCGGCCCACGGAGCGCGAATGTGAGGGCGCCGAGCAGGCAGAAGATGGCGACAGCCGCGAGAAGCCCCGCGCCGAGCGAAAGCACACCGAAAGGCGGCGCTATCAGATAGGCGTAATAAAGGGCCACGCCGGCAAGCGTCACCACGCCCACGAAACGCAATTCACGCCGGCCGGAACGGACGCGCTGAAGGAAAAGCATGAAGATTGGAATGACGGCGCCCAAGACGAAGGCGAGATCCGCTACAAGCGTCCATGGCCATCTCTCGCGGAACACGAACCAGAAGACGCGATCGGGAAGGTTGCCGTACCATATCACCAGAAGCGCAATGAAATTCAAATAGGAAAGGCCCAGGAGCGTCGCCAGCAGCAACCCGCCGATATCAGCGCGGGCGCCAGTGTCGCGCTCTCCCGGGGAGACGATCGCCACCCACGCGAGGGCGGCCGCGAATTGCGTAAAGGCTAATGTCGCGCCAAAGGAACTCGACCAGAACTCAGGCTGAAGAGACAAGATCCAGTCCACGCCGATCAGGCCGATGACAAAGGCATGCGCAGCCAGCCCGACCGCCGCAATCAACATTTTCCTGCCGCCCGACAGTCGCGGCAAAAATATTCCGAGAACGCTCCAGAAGCTCAAGGCGACAACCGAACGGATGATGAAGAAGGGCGCATTCAAATAGAGACTGCGCACGTCATCGGGAGGCGGATTTGCCCCTTCGACCCATGGATAAAAATGAGGAAGGAAGACGAGCACGGGAATGAACAGCAGCCCCAAGAACGGCGTCGTCGCCGCCGTGGCGACGAAGATATCGGCAAAGGCCGACAGCCAGCGGCCTCCGGTCAAGGCATGAATCAACAGCGCGAAAACGCTCCCGATCACCGGACTCCCACACAAGACGAAGGCCAAAAGCCAACCGCCGGCGGCCGCTCTGGGCGCGATGACAAGAACCGCGGCGAGCCCGCCAAAAGCTACGAGCGCGCCGGCGACAAGCCACCCGGACAGACGCCGACCCGGCTCGGTTCCCGGGGCCATCGGCGCCGGCCCGGCTCTGTCTTTTGCACTTGCTTCCGGGGCGACATCGACTGTCATCTACTTCGCCCCCTGCTGCAACAAAGAAGCGGAGGCCGGGAGTCGCGACAATTGCAAGGCGCGAACATAGGCGACAATCGCCCAGCGATCCGCAGGATCGACGCGCGCTGAATATGAATGCATTACGCCGTAGCCATTGGCGATCGCGTCCAGAAATGTTTGAGCAGGCGCGGCCACAAGCGCCGTGGAATGGAAGGAAGGCGGCGCGGGGAAACCACGCATGACGATAATGCCGTCCCCGTCCCCGGCGAGACCATGGCAAGGCGCGCAAAAAATGCCGAAGCGTTCGTGACCCCGCGCCAAAAGCGCTGCGTTCGCCTGAGGCGGGTGTGCCAACGCCGCTTCTCTGGCAAGCGCATTCTGATCGACCACGCCCTCTGGAAGAGGCCGCGCCGAAGCGCCGTCCGCCCAAAAGCTCGACGGTTCATAGGTCGTGTATTTTCGCTGCTGAGTCATGCTGAAATCGCAGCCGCCGACCATGATCGGCAATAAGACGACAAACGCCAGCCTTTCGCTCATTTTTCCACTTCCACAACATCGACGGCGCCAGCCTCGCGAAGCCAGGCTTTTGCGCGTCGGTTTTCCGCTGCGGCTGTCGGCGCCTCGAGCGCGAGAAAGAAGCGGTCCTGCGTCGCTCTTTCAAACCTTTGGACGAAAAACAGCGGGTGGTGTAAACTGGGAAGCCTGGTTTCGATCAAAAGAAAGATAAATCCGGTCAGGGCCGCGCCAAAAATTCCCACGGCGAAAGGGAAGAGTATGAAAGCGGGCCACGAATTCAGCGGACGACCGCCGCTGTCGATTGGATAATCGAAGATGGCGCTCCAGCCTTCCGTAGCATAAGCCGCTGCTACAACGATCAAACCACCGAAAAACATGTAAACGCGCAGTCTCGGCGCCCGGGCGCCCAGAAATTCCTCTACCTCCTCGACCGGAAAGGGCGAAAAGGCGTCCACCAACCTGCATCCCGCTTCGTCGACCTTGCGCGCGGCCTCGACCATGGCCTCGGGCTCGACGAATTCCGCGAGAAGCAAGCTCTTCATGTCCTCGCCTCAGGCCAGACGAGCCGCCTCGTTTCATGCATCGACACGATCGGCGCAAGACGGCAGAGGACGAGATATAAAAAGGCAAAAAAGCCGAGCGAGCTAAAAAGCAGCGCGTAATCCCAGAAGGTCGGATGAAAGGGGCGCCACATGCTTTCTGCGTAGCCGTGAGACAGCGTGTTCCAGACAATATTCATACGTTCGAGCCACATGCCGATGTTGATCACCACGCCTGCGACGACGACGAGCGCTATGTTGCGACGCGCGGATCTGAGCCAGAACATATGCGCGACGAGGCAATTGCAAAACAGCATGACGTAATAGGATATGCGATACGTTCCCAGGAACTCGAATGCGACGAGGCTGCGCTCGGCCGGCTCGCCGCCATACCAGGCCCCAAACCATTCCGTCATGTAGGATATTGTCATGATCATCGACGCGGTGAGGAGGATCTTCGCCATCACGTCAAAGTGCTCGACCGTGATCAGCGCCTGAAGCGAAAAGCCCCAGCGTACCGCCGCCGCCAGGAGGATGACCATTGCGAAGCCGGAATACATGGCTCCGACGACAAAATAGGGCGGAAAGATCGTTTCCGACCAGCCCGGCATCAGGCTGGCGGCGAAATCCAGGCCGACGACGCTGTGCAGGGTGACGACAAGCGGAACGCCGAGACAGGCCATGGTGGTGTGGTAGACGTGATAAAGGCGCCAGTGACGCGCCGACCCGCGCCACCCGAGGGCAAAAAGCCCGAACCAGAATCGGCCGCGCCTCGTCTTCGCTCGGTCACGCAAACAGGCGAGGTCCGGTATGAGGCCCGCATACCAGAACAGGGCCGAAAATAACAGATAGCTGAGGATCGCCCAGAAGTCCCAGATCAACGCGCTTCGCCACTGCGGCCAGAGAGCCATTGTGTTTGGGTAAGGAGCCAGCCAATAGAAATAAAGCGGACGCCCAAGGTGCATGATTGGAAAAAGCCCGGCGATGCCCGCGGCGAAGAGAGTCATCGCCTCGGCGAAGCGATTGATCGACGCGCGCCAATGCTGGCGCATCAGCAGGAGCATCGCGGAGATCAGCGTCCCGGCATTGCCGATTCCGATCCACCAGACGTAATTTGCAATGGCGAAACCCCAGACAACGGTCGTGTTGACGCCCCACAGGCCGACGCCCGTCGCAAAGAGCCAGGACACGCAAATCATCATCAGCAACGTAAGCGCAAAACTGACGATGAACGCGCCCCACCAGACCCGCCAGCTCCATTTTTCTGGCGAGAGCAACGGCGCGCTGACGAGCTCGTTGATCGCTTCGAAAGATCGGCCCTCGGGAAGAAGCCAGGCGGCCGCTTCGGTATCGGTCCGATCCTTCGGCGCGCTCATCTTTCGCCGTCCGCGGAATCGGGATGAGGATTGCCCACGCGCGCGAGATAAGTCGTGCGCGGGCGCGTCTCCAGATGGCCGAGCATGGCATAATGCTGCGGCTCCTTGCGCCATTCCCGCACCTTGCTTCCGTCGTCGTTGAGGTCGCCAAATATGATCGCTCGCGTCGGGCAGGCCGATTGGCAGGCGGTAATCACCTCACCGTCGCCGATGCGCCGCTCCTCCCTTTCGGCTCCCCGTCGCGCACGGCTTATCCGCTGGACGCAATAGGTGCATTTTTCCATCACGCCGCGCGATCGCACTGTTACGTCGGGATTGAAAATTGCGTCAAAGGATTGCGCGCCGAGATTCGCATAGGCTTCGTCGGCCGTCGCATAACCGAAAAAGTTGAAACGTCTCACCTTGTAGGGGCAGTTCGACTGGCAGAACCGCGTTCCGATGCAACGGTTGTAAACCTGCACATTAAGTCCCTCGCTATCGTGGACCGAGGCCTCGACAGGACAAACCGGCTCACATGGGGCTTTTTCGCAATGCATGCAGGGAACCGGTTGGAATCCCAACGGCTTCGCGCCGCCATTGTTATACACATCGACACGTAGCCAGTGCATCTCACGGCCCATGCTGACCTCGACAGGGCCAACGACCGGCACATTGTTTTCAGCCTGGCATGCGATCAGGCAGGCGTTGCAACCGATGCAGAGCGTGTTATCGATCGACATCGCCCATTTATAGGATTCGTAACTCAAGTCCGGGAGAAGGCTTGCGAGGTCGTGGCCATCGGACACGCGCGCGGCTCCCTTGATGAGATTTTGGAGTGTGAATGTGGGAAAGACGTCGCCTCTTCCCCGCTCCAGACCAAAACTGCGTTGTGTCCGAAGAATTTCCCTCCGTTCGCTTGTGGGAGAGAGCGAGACGCCGGCCGCCAGAAAAGGGGTCGCCGCTGAAGCGAGCAGATTTGCGTTGAAGCCGACGTTGCTTCCGATCGCGCCTGCGCGGGTGCGGCCATAACCCAGCGTCGCGGCGACGACGCCCTTTGCCTGGCTGGCGGCGATGCATACTGGCGCCGCCAGGCTGAACGTGCCTGTCGACAGCGAAACCACGTCTCCGTCTTCGAATTTGTGGGCGGCGGCGTCTTCTGGGGAAAGGTAGAGCGCGTTGCCCCAGACCTCTTTCGTCGTAGGCTTCGGACATTCTTGCAGCCATGCGTTATTCGAGAAGCTTCCGTCCCATACAGAGGGGTCGGGCGCGAGAGTAAGGCATAACCCCGCCACGGCCTTCACGGGGTTGATTGCGGGTTTGACGGCGATGGGAGTCGCGACGGCGCTGTTTGCCGAGTCCGGTATCGTTCCATCGTGCAGCCATCGACGCCACGAGGCGTCGAAATCATCTGGCGCATGAGCGCGCCAATTTTGCTGCACAAGCTGGTACGAGGTGGCCGATTGCATGCCGACAATCGACGCGACAAGCTCCTCCGCGGTTCGCGTATCATAGAGGGGCCGGATCAGCGGCTGGACGATGCTGGCCGTTCCTTCTACGGCCCGCAGATCCGACCAGCTTTCGAGGAAATGCGACAGAGGCAAACGCCATTTGCACAGCGCCGCCGTTTCATCGTCATAGAGACCGAGATGCACGCTGAACGGCGCCTTTGCAATTGCGCGAGAGATTGCAATTTCTCCCGGCGCCGCATAGACAGGATTGCAGCCAATTATAAAAAGGCTTTCGACCCGCCCGCTTTCGAGATCGTCCGTCAGCCCCTGCAAAGACGCGAGATGACCCGATGCGACCGGGTCCACCGGAGCGAAATAATCGACTGGGGCCCGTAGCCTCTGGTTGATCCAGTGGCAGAGCGCATGCACTTCGGGAGGCTGAGTTCGCCCCGCCAGAATGATCGAGCTGCCAGAGTTTGCGTTCAGATCGTCAACCACCATCGATACGAAACGGCGCGCTTCGTCGGAAAGACTCACTGGGGAATAGGCCGCGCCAAAGCGATTGGCGATCTCGACCACGAGACCGTGAATGAACGACGGAGCGAGGGTCAGATGTTCATCCGAATTCGCGCCTGTAAGCGTCAGGCTCGACTCTACGGCGTAGAGACGTAGAAACCGATCAAGCGGAAGGCGCGCCTGGCGTCTCTTGGCGAAGGCGTGCGCATGTAGGAGCTGCGATGGACCCGGCCCGAGCGGGTCGGCTTCGAGTGAAACGACGACAGTCGCGCGCTCCAGTCGCGGAAGCGCAATCAGCGGGCGGCCGAACGCCATTGTCGCGCCAGAGATTTCATTGTCGTCGTGAATAGGCTCGAAGCGGCGCCAGCGCGCCTGCGGGAATATTTTGAGCAATGACTGTAACTGGCGGCCAAGGGTCGGCGAGGTGACGCGCCCGGTGAGGATCGAGAGCTTGGCGCCACCCCGGCTCTTTTCGATCTGGGCGCGGGAAAGCAGCTCCTTTTCGAAAGCGGCCCAGGAGGAAGGCCCCTCCCGGTTCCTGACGATTTTCGCACGATCCGGGTCATAAAGGGACATGATCTCGGCCTGAGCGAAAATATCGCATGCCCCAAGACTGGCAGGATGACGCGGGTTGCCCTCAATGCGCGTCGGTCGTCCCTCGTGCGAAGTGACGATCACCCCGCGCGCATAGCCGGAGAGAGGCAAGGCCGTCGCAAATTGCAATGGAACGCCGGGCGTCAGTCCTTCCGGCATTTTTACATATGGAACGATTTCCTCTCGCGGCGGGCCGCACGACGAGAGCGCCGCGGCGGCGCCGGCTGCGAGGAGCCTGAGCGCATCCCGCCGGTCCGGCGCGAGCCTCTCTCGCGTGATGGCCGGACGCTCGCTCATCGATGGCAAACGGAACAATCGGAGAGGTGATCGATATTTATGTGATAACGCTCGATAAGGTCCTTGCCCTGCCGCTTCTGATCCTTCCCCGCCATCCAATCCATGTTGAAAATTTCCTCTCTTGGTCGAAGATAGGACGCAGGGTCTCGATGACAGGAAAGGCACCACGACATCGTGAGCGGTTGAGTCTGCTGAACGAGCGGCATTTGATCCACGCGCCCGTGGCATGTCGAGCAGCCAACGCCCTTTGCGACGTGAATCGAGTGATCGAAATAGACGTAGCCAGGCAGCCGATGAACCCGCGTCCATTTGATTGGCTTGTCGTCGGCCAGGCTTTTGCGCACGGGGGCGAGCATCTCGGCGTTCGTGAAGAGCTGAGAATGGCAGGTCATGCAGGTTTCAGTCGGCGGAACCGAAGCAAAGGCCGATTGCTGAACGGAGGTGTGGCAGTATCGACAATCGAGGCCAAGCTGCCCCGCGTGGTGCTGGTGACTGAACGGCACAGGCTGCTCCAATGTCACATGCTCTCCGGTAATATAAGGCGACCACATCACGCCATAGGCCACGCCCACGATCAGAAAGGGAAACGCTAGAATTGCGATCATCGCGACACGGACGATCGAGTCTGCATAGGGCCTGAAAATCTGCGCCATCGCCGCATCCCGGTTTATGCGCCGTAGCCTGAACCCGATCAGCGTCCGAAAGTTCCTTATGGGCGCGCCTGCCTACGAGGCGGCGATCTTGTCCGGGTAGCCCGTCGGCGCCTCGTTCCACCCGCGCGTGGCATAATCCGAAAAGGCGAGCATGAACATGATTGCGAGCCAGAGCAGACCTGCCACTGCGCTGAGTCGAACAAGACCGCTCGCGCGGCGTAAATCCATGAACAGGAGCCAGACCAGAAGGACCTGGAGCGCCGCGACGCCGAGATGCAGCAATGGGCCCTTTCCCTGAAGATCCAGGTACGCCGTCGCCGCGGACGCGCCGAGAAGGAAAAGCAGGAGCAGCCACACGCCTCCATATCGCAGCGCGATCCGGATCATGGCGCGTGCCGCCCGGGCAGGTAGATCAACGCATAAAGAACGAGCCAGATACTGTCCACAAAATGCCAATACAGGGACGTGGCTTCGACCGCAGGGCTTTCCGTCGCCATTCTCTCGCTGAGCAACGCCGCGCCGAGGTAGACGACAAGCGCGACGCCAATGGCGAGATGGATCGCATGTATCCCTGTCATGACCCAGTAGAGCGCAAAGAACAGGCGCGTCGTATCCGGCTCGAGCGTGAAACCGGGCCCCGGAATAAGGCCCTTGTCTATGTCCTCAGCATATTCGAGTCCCTTGACCGCAAGGAATGCAAGCCCAAACGCGGCTGTCAGCAACAGGCAACTCACAACAAGCGCCCGCGCTCTTTTTTTTGATGCGTGCAAGGCCAGCGTCATGACGAAACTGCTGGTGAGCAGCAACGCCGTGTTGATGGTTCCGTAAAACATGCTCGTCGCATGCGAGGCGACGGCGAAAGCCTGCGGATAGAGCGACCGGTAAACGGCATAGCTTAGAAACAAACCGCCAAAGAACAGAATTTCGCTGGCAAGAAACGTCCACATGCCGAAGGCGACGCCGAGACGCTGTCGCTCCACGCTCGGCCAGGGGAAGCGGAGCACAGTTGCGCCATCGATCATCATGAACGCCCCTGCGGCTCGAACGCCTCTTCCTTCTCTGGATGATAATTATAGGGCGGCGCATCGACCCGGGGAATTTCATCGAAATTATGCTCGGGCGGAGGCGAGGGGGTCTGCCATTCGAGTCCCGTTGCGCCCCATGGATTTGGGCCCGCGCGCTTGCCGTAGAAAAGGGACCAGCCGAGATAGACGAGCGGAAGCGTATAAGCGGCGAAAAGTACGAGCGCGCCCATCGAAGAGATTACGTGGTAAACTTGGAACTCCTGTGGATAAACATGATAACGGCGCGGCATCCCGCCATAGCCCATGATGAACTGCGGCAGGAACGTCGTGTTGAAGCCGAGGAACATGATGATCGCGGCAAAACGGGCCCAGGCTTCCGAATAGAGTTTCCCGGTGATCTTCGGCCACCAGAAATGCAGGGCTGCGAAGAAGGCCGAGACCGTCCCCCCGACCATGATGAAATGGAAATGCGCGACGACGAAATATGTGTCGGTGACGTGAACGTCGATCGGAATCGAGGCGACGAAAAGGCCGGTCAGGCCGCCGATCGTGAAAAGACCCAGAAAGCCCATGGCGTAGATCATCGGCGCCTCGAAGCTGATCGAGCCCCGATAGAGCGTCGCTGTCCAGTTGAACACCTTTATGGCGGAAGGAACAGCGACCATGAACGAAAGGAAGGAGAAGACGAGGCTCGCATATTGCGACTGGCCCGCAACGAACATGTGATGGCCCCAGACGAAGAAGCCGATGATCGCGATGCCAAGGAGCGCATAGATCATCATCACATAGCCGAAAACGCGGCGCCGGGCGAAGCACGAAAATACTTCCGAAATGACCCCCATCGCTGGCAGGACCATGATATAGACGGCCGGATGGCTGTAGAACCAGAAGAGATGCTGGAACAATATGGGATCGCCGCCTTCATGCGGGTTGAACACCGGCAGGTGGAAGAGTCTTTCCGCCACGATCAGCAACAGCGTCATGGCCAGCACCGGCGTCGCCAGCACCATCACGAGGCTCGTGGCGTAGATCGCCCAAACGAAGAGCGGTAATCGAAACCAGCCCATCCCCGGCGCGCGCAGCATGTGCGTCGTGGTTATCAGATTGACGCCGGTGGCGATTGACGAGAATCCGGCGACAAAGACGCCGGCCGCTGCGGCGACGACATTGCCATTTGCATAAAGTGACGAAAAGGGCGTGTAGAACGTCCACCCCGTGTCCACGCCGCCAGCGACGATAGCGTAGCAGGTAAACCCCGCACCGATGAGGTAAATGTACCAGGACAGGAGATTCAGTCGAGGAAAAGCCACGTCCCGCGCGCCGATCATCAGGGGGATCAGGAAATTTCCGAAGGTCGCGGGAATGGACGGCACCAGGAAAAACCACACCATGACGATGCCGTGCAAAGTGAACAGGCGATTATAGCCCTCGTCGGTCAGTAACATTCCCCGTGGGGACATGAGCTCGAGGCGCGCGAGTCCGATGGCGAACCCGGCGATGAAAAAGAAGAGCGTGATCGCTATCGCGTAGAGGATGCCGATACGCTTGTGGTCGGTGGTGGTGAGCCAGGACACGAGCGTATGTCCCGCATCGAGGTAGCTCGTGCATGATGGGCTTTCTTCCGGCGGAGGCTCGACTGCGGCGATCTGGCTCATTTGTTCCTCCCCGGCGCCGCAAGCGATTTCAGATAGGCGATGAGCTGCATGATCTGCTCCTCGTTCACCTGTCCGCGAAAGCTTGGCATGATCGGATCGAATCCCGCGACGACGTCCTTTCCCGGCAGGAGGATCGAGTCGCGCAGATAGGCTTCGTCGGCGACGACGCTTCTTCCATCCGCAAGCTGCACGGGTCGGCCATAGACATTGTGCAGGTCGGGCGCATGAACGCTCGAGTTTTGCGCGTGACACCCCGTGCATCCGAGGGAATTGAAGAGCCCTTCTCCTTGCTTGGCGGCGTTGTCCGCCTGCGGTTGCCTGGCGCTCCAGCGGGAATAGTCGACGGGGCTCATCAATATGAAACGGCCGGTCATTCTCGAATGGGCTGTCCCGCAATATTCAGCGCAGAGGAGGTGATAGACGCCAGGCTTGTCGCCATTGAACCAAAGATAGGTGTAGCGGCCCGGCAGCACGTCCTGCTTCAGTCTCAAGGCCGGAAGAAACATGCTGTGAATGACGTCCTCCGACGTCATGATGAGCTCGACGGGCTGGCCGGTCGGCGCATGGAGCTCGTTTATTTCCTGCACGCCGTTAGGCTGTTGTATTTTCCACATCCATTGCTTGGCGAGCACATGGATTTCGACCGCGCCTTCCGGCGGGACGGCGTGATGAAGCTGCGTCGCCGCCGCCCACCAGAACATGGCAAGGAAACCGAGGGCTGTCGCCGTGGTCCAGCCATACTCCAGGCGGTTGGAAAACGCGCCCGGAAGGTCCTTTCGAAAAGCGGCGGCCCCTTTGCGGTAGCGGATGGAAAAAACGACGATTGCGACGAGAACAGCCGCGACGACGATCGCGCTTACCGTGACGAGCACGAAAAAGAGCCAATCCCATTGATCGGCGTAAGGCGACGCCTTGGGCGCGAAGTCCTCGCTCATGCCGCCGTGCGCCGGACGAGGACCAAAATGCCTACGGCGAGGAGGAGGAGAGCAATCGCGCCCCCTACCCTCAGCGTGGCCAAGATCATTTTATTGTAGAGCCCATGGCTCGGACCATATCCGTAACAGAGCAAGCCAACGGCATCCAGGATCGGCGAGAGGATTCCGCGCCGCGCCTCGATGAGAGCGCGGCGCAGCGTCTCGCCTGTCACAGCGGTCGCGGGAATGATCCGGGTTACGCGTCCTTTGTCAGTCACGACCAGCACTGCGGCGGCGTGGGCAAACTGGCTGTGTTCCGCGTCTTTTGAATAGAGATAGTGGACAGAGGCCGCGACTGCGGCAATCGACGACTCTGGTCCGGTCAAGAACTGCGTGGCGGCAAATAGCGGCGCGCCTGGGTCGATCAGCGATTCTTTCAGGTCACGGGCGGCCGCTGCGCCCTGATTGGGATCGAGACCGATGGCGATCATCCTGTAGTCTCGGCCCGGATCGAGCGCCGACATGGCCAGAGCGCGACTGGTCAACGCCAGCATGGCCCCGCACATGTTCTTGCATCCGTAATCCACAAAGAGCAAAACCGCCGGCCGCCCATCGAACGCGTGCGCGAGCGTTTCAGAATTTCCGTCTTCGTCGAGAAAGTGAGCCGCCAGAGGCAAGCGGTCGTCGGGGCGGGGTTTGGCGGAAAGCTTTTCCAGATCGGAAAGGCTCTGCCCCGCCCAAGCGACCGCTCCCCAAGAATCCGGGCAGGGCGCGAGCCCCCACGCGAGGATGCTCAAACAAAGCAGCGACGTTCTGGCGAGAGATGCGATCAACGCTCCAAATTCCAGCGGTCGTCAAAACCTCGGCTCAAACGAGTCGCTCACCGAAAATGTTCCCCCGCGCGCCTCTTTCCTTGCCCTGGGCAAAGCGAGGCGCGCGCGTCCCGCGCGCCGCCAGCCTGGCCTCGGAAACTGCCGCCGGGGCGGCCGGAATCGCAGGTGGCGACGTAAGGATGAAAAGCACGGGATTACATATGCTCTACTATCCATAATCAACTTAACGGTAGATTTGCTTGTTTCACACGATACTCTTTGGGCCGCGCGTGGCGCCGCCCGGCGCGGGAGCTTTTTTCGCTGATCCCAAAAAGTTTCAAACGCAGCCCAAAGGCGACTTTGGGGCGTCCGAGGGCCAGTACAACGCTCGGTTTTCCCGATGTGCCGCAGATGGCCGGGCCGAAGCGGCCCCTTTCGCAGGCGTATCCAAACGACCGTTTCATCGAATATTCTCATTTTGGAAAAAGCGCGCGCAGCCGTCGGCGGACGGCGCGCTTCACGCACGAGCGCCGCAGTCTGGAGAATTTTTCATGACGCTGATCGGCTACGCCCGCGTCTCCACCGAAGATCAGGCGACCGACGCTCAGGTCGATGCGCTGAAAGCCGCCGGCTGCGGCGTGATCTTCAAGGAGCACATGTCGGGCGCCAAGGCCTCTCGACCCCAGCTCGCCCAGGCGCTGGCCGCTGTGAGGCGCGGCGACGTTCTCGTCGTCGCCAGGCTAGACCGCCTCGCCCGCTCCCTCTCCCATCTTCTCTCAGTCATCGCCGCACTGGACGCCAGGGGCGCGCATTTCAAATCGCTGGCCGACCCGATCGACACCTCGACGCCGCAAGGCCGTTTCGCCCTCCAGGTGCTCGGCGCCGTCGCAGAACTCGAACGCGCCCTCATCCAGGAACGCACCAGGGACGGACTCAGGGCGGCGAAGAAACGCGGCCGCATTGGCGGCAATCCAAAACTGCGCGCCAGAGATCCGGAAGCGATCCGCCGCACCGCCGAGGCCCGCAGTCAGAGCTATTTCGAGCGCGTCAACCAGACCGCCGAACACTGGCTCCCGGTCGTAAGGGAGATGCGCCCCGAACACCGCTGGGAAGACGTCGCGCGCGTCCTGAACGGCAGGGCGACGACCGGCGGTCTCCCTCGCTGGACCGTCGAGCGATTGAAACGCGCGGTCAAACGCTTCGTCGCGGAAGGGCTCGCCGAAGCGTCGCTCCTCCGGCCGGCGCCCCGCCGGGCGAGCAGCGAACGGCTCCTCGCCCTCGTCGCGGGCATCGCCCGGGCCAATCCCGACCTTACCCTCGCCCAAATCGGCGCTCAGCTTGAGGCGATGTATGAACGCACCCCACGCGGCGGCGTCCGATGGGCTCCCTCCTCCGTCAAAAGCCTGATGGATCGGGCCGAAAAACTTGGGCTGCTCGGTCCGCGCCGATAGCCCGAGACCCCGATCGCTCCGCCGCTTTTCCAGTTCTGCCCGCGTTTGCCGCCTTCCCGCGCAACAGCGCCATGAGCACGGGACCGAGTGAGAAGGCCCCTACCCGCGCCTTGGCCGTCAACGCGCGCAGGTAGCCGCCAGCGCTCTTGATCTCATCGCCACGCTGGAGGATCGCAGCCATGACGACCGCCGCACCATGCTCGCCCAGAACCTCGATCGCCTGCGACCATGCGTCGGACGAAACGCCGAGGGCGGAGCGCACCGTTACGGCTGTCGCGGCGAGATCCCGCCAGGACGAAATCTCGCCGCCGCGCGCGTAATCGACGACATCCGGGCACGCCTCGAGCACCATTCCCAGCGGATAGGCGCGCGCCCCCGCCCCCGCTCCCGTCCCCTTGGCGACGGCGAAAGGCCCTGCGTCGAGTGCAGATGCAGGGGGCTTCTCCCGGCCTGCTGGCTCCGGACCTCGCCCCCTGCCTTCTCGAAG
Source organism: Hyphomicrobiales bacterium (assembly GCA_003963405.1). Classification (GTDB taxonomy): domain Bacteria; phylum Pseudomonadota; class Alphaproteobacteria; order Rhizobiales; family Beijerinckiaceae; genus Methylocystis. The sequence continues at coordinate 10,354 of RXIY01000102.1, read as the reverse complement.
GCGTGGTTCAAGATCAGAAAGTTTTGTGGTTTGATTCTGTATATGGCGCTCATCATGAGACTCACTGGCGCTCTTTTTTTGGAGTTTGGCTCGATCTTCCAGAAGGTTGCGGATGTTTGCGGCATGGTTTGCCAAATCCGCCGCCAGTCGCTCCGTCTCGGCCCGTGAGAGGGTGCGAAGAGGATGGTCCGCGAAGGGTTGATAGGCGCGCTGTAGCGCCTCCCAATCCGCGGCGACGCCTTCCTCCATCCCGAGCGCCGTCATCTTGGCAATGTCGCGCCGCGCCAAGGTGATCTTCTCGCGCAAAAGCGCCATGGCGCGGGCTTCGGCGCGGGCCGCCTCGGCGCGTTGCTCGATTTCGGCCGAGCGCGCCAGCAAGGGCGCCAGGTCGAAGCCATAAGCGTCCTCGATCTCGCCCCCCTGCCCTTTCCGGGCGAAGCGCTTGCCGTTCGGGGAGTCGCGCCGGATGATCAGCCCGGCCTCGACGAGGCTCGCGAGGTGGCGGCGCAGCGTCGCCGGCGCCATGCCATGCGCGCGGATGGAGAGCTCCCGATTGGATGGGAAGACGATGATCCCGACGGCGGCCGCCCCGGCCGGCGTCGCGGGCAAAGTCAGCATGGTCTCCTGATGAAAGCTCAGCAGGGCGTGCAGAACCGACAAGGCGCGGTCCGAGACCCCGAGGGCGGCTTTCGCCTCCGTCACGGCGCGAAACAGACGCCACTTGTGGGCGACCGCCTCGGACGCGCCGGGGGCTTCGATGAAATCCCGCGTCGCCGACTGGCGCGCGATCATGGCGCGCGTCAACCGCCGGCGCCCGAAGGGCGTCGTTATACTCGTCTGCATGATCTCTTGCCTCGTTCGGGCAAAAGAAAGCTGCTCGCCAAAACGGCGCCGACTCTTGACAGGGCTATGCGGAAGTGTGATTCTCTCAGTCGCTACACATCGAGAAGGGCTTCCGGGCGGAGACGTTTCGGGGGCCTTTTTCTTTTGCGCGTTCACCTCATTTTGTAAGTCTCATTGCGCGCCGGGCGCGCATTCGGGCCGCGGACGGCCCGATCTCTCGCCCTCAACCCGTCCCCCTGCTCCCGCGATAGCTGCGATAGAGCTGCGGCAATTGGCTGAGAACATATTCCCCGAAGTCGGGCGCGATCTTCTGGTCGAGCGTGAGCGTCGCGCGCTCCGGCCCGCGCTGATAGGTCGCGATCCGCCGGCCATCCTCATCGCACCAGCTTCTCTTGCAGGACTCGACAGGCGCCGGGGTCAGGGCCGAAAGAAGACGCGCAAAACGCGCGTCGCTGTCCGCCGTGAGGAAGTCGGGTTTGGCGGAGAGACCCACGAGGATCGGCTCGAGGTCCCTGCCGGCGATCTTCTCCGCGAGCGCCGCCCACCGTGGGCGCCCTGTCTTCGGCGCGGGGCCGATCAGCTTGACGACTTCGAAGGGAATCGCCCGGCCAATCGAGATCAGACGCGAAAGCTGCGTCTTCTCGACGGTCAGCGCGGCCATGATCACCTCCCGGTCGAACCCCTGATCCTCGATGGAGACCGCAAACATCGCGCGCTCGATGTAGCTGAGCTGCAAACGGGCGGAATTCTCCTGCCCCTGTGCGACGATGAGGCCCGCGTCCGACATCTCCCGCACAATGGCGCGAACGGGGCGGCCAAGCTCCGCCAGCGCGCGCAAGCGCCGGTGTCCATAGGCGACCTGATAGCGCCCGGCCTTGCCGGGATGCGGCCGCACCAGAATGGGCACCTGTTGCCCGTGCTCCCGTATCGACGCGACAAGCGCGGCATGTTCCTCCGACTGCTCGCCGAGTCGGTCCTCCAGGAAAGAGGATTCGATGAGCGCGGCGTCGAGCTGGACGATCGTATCGCCGGAAGCGATGAGCGCGCGCGCCTCCTCGGCGGCATGGGTCAATTTCCCGAGGGAGCGCCCCATGGCGCCGACGGCGCCGGACCGGACGAGCTGGCGCGGGGCCTCGATCGCCTCGGCGACGGGCTCGGGCGAGTTGCCAGATGGCAACTCCCGTTCGCGCGCGCCCAGGAGCGCACGAAGCGTGTCCTTCCGGCTCATGGTTGTCGTCCCCACGCCTGCTGCATTAAGCCTTCGATTTCCGAATTGACGGCGTCGAGCGATTCGATCGCCCGATCGTAAGTCGCCCGCGTGAAATTCTCCCGGCCGATCTCGTAAAGCGTCTGTTTCGACAGGCCCGCGTCGGAGATCGCCGTGGATTTGAGAACGACATTGGTGAGCACCCGGTCCCGGAAGAGCGAGCGCATGAAAGCGACCATCTGGGTCTGCGGACCATCCGACGGCTCGTACCGCGTCACCACATAGCGAATGAAATCGTAATCGAGTTCGGCGCCCGATTCCTCGACCACCGACAGGAGATCGGAGGCCATGAGGAGAAACTGGCACATCGACATGACGTCCAGCATTTGCGGATGCACGGTGATCAGCACCGAGGTCGCCGCGCAGAGCGCCCCCAGTGTCAGAAAGCCCAACTGCGGCGGGCAGTCGAGGATCATCACGTCATATTTGCTTTCGACCTCTCCCAGCGCGGTTGCGACGCGGCCAAAGAAGGTCTCGCTGCCCCCTTCCGCAAGCGCGCGGGGCGTCTCATGCTCGAATTCCATCAGTTCGAGATTGCCCGGCACGAGGTCGAGGCCGGGGAAATAGGTTGTGCGGACGATCGTTTCGAGTCGCCGGCGCTCCGCGCCATAACGGATGGCGCCGTATAAGGTCTCATTGGCGCCGATATCGAATTCGGGCTGGTAACCGTGAAGCGCCGTGAGCGAGGCTTGCGGGTCGAGATCCGCCGCGAGCACGCGGTAGCCTCGAAGGGCCAGATATTGCGCAAGATGCGCGGCTGTCGTCGTCTTGCCGGATCCGCCCTTGAAGTTCACGACCGCCAGAACCTGGCAGGCCTCGGCCTCGCTGCGGCGCGGGAGATAGCGTTTTCCCTTTCCGCCTTCTTCCAGGAGCTTGCGCAGATCGTTGATCTGATCGAGCGTGTAGGACCGGCGCCCGCCGGCGCCGATCTCCGGCTGCGGCCCTTTTCCGCCAAGTGAGAGTTGCCGCAGGTAACCGTCGGCGATTCCGATGAGTTTCGCCGCCTCGCCAGACGAGAAGCTTCTCAACGCCTTTTTTGACTCTGGCGGAAACAGCGTCTTGCGGAGCATATTGAGCTCCTGCGACAAGGCAGCCCCATCGCCAGCTATAACCGAGGTCATCCTTGGCTTGGCGAAAACCATCTTGGCGCAATTCCTCGGACCGGCGTCATAACTACGGGACGGTGGCGTTTCTGCGCCCATGACCCGTAACTAAAAAACCCCGATTCGCCGGATCTTGCAAATGATAAAGGGTTAACGCCCATTAACGCCTTTGGGCGCGTCTTCGGTTGCCAGTTGGCAACTTTCCTGGCCGCAAGACAGGCGGGAAGGGGACGCGAACTCTGAAACGGCGATCGCGGCCCTATATGCCTCTCTTGTCCGCCACAGGAGAGACGCCAATGGCGCCCCACGCGTCCTTTTCTGCTTCCGGCTTCTCTGCCGCCGACTTTTCCGCGTCCGACCTGGGTGCGCGTCTTTTCGAAACGCGCCAGCTTTCCCTTCATCTCGCCGCTCCGCTCACCGCGGAAGACATGACCGTACAGGCCACGGATGACGCCAGCCCGACGAAATGGCATCTCGCTCATACCAGCTGGTTTTTCGAAACCTTTGTCCTTGCCCCGCACCTGCCCGGCTATGCGCGGTACAACGAGACCTTCAGCTACTGTTTCAATTCCTATTACGAGGCTTTCGGCGCGCGCCAGGCGCGGCCGAGGCGGGGCCTTCTCACCCGGCCGTCGCTCGACCAGGTCCTCGCTTATCGGGAGCATGTGGACATCGCGCTCGCGCGGCTCATCGACGGCCACATGGCCTCATGGCCGGCCTGCGCAGAACTGATCGAGATCGGACTCCATCACGAGCAGCAGCATCAGGAGCTGATCCTTACCGACATCCTCGCTCTCTTCGCCGCAAACCCCTTGCGGCCAGCCTACCGGCCCGCGCCGCCCCGCTCCGTTGCGGCGCACCGGGAGCCTGCCGGCTGGATCGATTTTTCCGGCGGCGTCTATCGGATCGGCCATGAGGGCAGGGGCTTTGCATGGGACAATGAACGGCCCCGCCACGACGCTCTTGTCGGGGCCTTCCGCCTTGCCGATCGCCTCGTCACGAACGAGGAGTGGCGGGAGTTCCTCGCCGACGGCGGCTACGAGACGCCGACCCTGTGGCTGTCGGACGGCTGGGCGGCGGTGAGCCGCGAAGGCTGGCGCGCGCCCCTCTACTGGGAGCGTCGTGACGGAGAATGGTTCGAAATGTCGCTCAAGGGCCTGACGCCGCTCGATCCCGATGCGCCGGTTGCGCATGTGAGCTACTACGAAGCCGACGCCTATGCGCGCTGGGCGGGGCGGCGGTTGCCGACTGAATTCGAATGGGAGGCGGCGGCGACACGAGCGGGGCGGGAGGGAAACACCCTCGGAACATCCGCATTGCGGCCCCTGCCGGCGGCGGCGGCGCGCAAGGGATCGCCTCGCCAGATGTTCGGCGACGTCTGGGAATGGACCCAGAGCGCCTATCTGCCTTACCCCGGCTATCGTCCAGCCGAGGGCGCGCTCGGCGAATATAACGGCAAGTTCATGGTCAACCAGCACGTGCTGCGGGGCGGCTCCTGCGTGACGCCGGAGGGCCATATTCGCGCAAGCTACCGCAATTTCTTTTATCCCCACCAGCGCTGGCAATTCACGGGCGTCCGCCTCGCGTCGGAGGCAGGCTGATGTCGAAGGCGACGGAAAGCAGGGCGCCCGTCGCGCCGCAAGAGGATTTCGCCGCAAGCGTGGCGGCGGGCCTGTCACAGCCGCGCAAGAGCCTTCCCTGCCGCTTTTTCTATGACGACAGAGGCAGCGCCCTGTTCGAGGAAATCACGCGCCAGCCCGAGTATTATCTGACGAGAACCGAGGCGGATATTCTCGACGCGAATGTGAGGCAGATGCTCGAGGGGGCGTCATCCGAAACAGTTCTCGTCGAATTCGGCTCCGGCTCCAGCGTCAAGACGGAGATTCTCATCAGGGCGATGGGCAGCCTTTACGCCTATGCGCCGATCGACATTTCGGAAAGCGCCCTCGCGGACGCGCGTCGACGGCTGACGTCGCGCTTTTCCGGGCTCGACGTGCGGCTGATCCCGTCCGATTTTTCAGTCCCGATCGACCTTCCGCCCGATATTTCGCGCAGATCGCAACTGGGATTTTTTCCAGGCTCCACGATCGGTAATTTTGCGCCTTTGGAGGCGGCCAGGGTGCTGGACGCCATGCGCGAGACGCTCTCGAGCGGCGCAAGGCTGATCGTTGGGGTCGATCTGAAGAAAGACGTTCGCCGACTTCTCGAAGCCTATGACGACGCCGAGGGCGTCACGGCGGCGTTCGATCTCAATCTGCTCACCCGCATCAATCGCGAACTCGGCGGGAAAATCGATCCGCTGACCTTCAGCCACGCGGCGATTTACGATTCCGTCGAAGGGCGCGTCGAAATGCATCTCGTCAGCCGGAAGGATCAACTCGTCGACGCCGGGGTCGGCCGGTTCGCTTTCCGTGCGGGAGAGACGATCCATACCGAGAACGCCTACAAGCATTCGATCGAGGAGTTCCAACGGATCGCCCGGCGGGCCGGCTGGAGGCCTGCTCGCGTCTGGACGGATGCGATGGGTCTATTCAGTCTGCACGAACTCATCGCCCCTCGAACCTCGATCAATGATCGCATTGCGGATCGACGCGGCAAGCGCAGTTGGTGAAGGTCGTCTCCGCCGCACCCTTGACGCCGAACCCCAGGACGCCGCGATGGCGCTCGACGCCATGGGGCGCAATGGCGTCCGGCTTGCCCGCCGTCGCCTGCGGCCAAAGGACGTCATTGGTCTCGACGCGCGCGGGAATCAGCCAGTAGTCGCCGGTGCGGTAGAAGCCGCCGGGAACGAACTGGATCTGGACGCCGCGCTCGAGCGGGGTCCAACGGCCCTCGCTGCTCTCCTGAACGGCTATTGCGCCGTCGTCGCGAAGATCGGGCGCGGTCTCCAGCGTCTGATCCCAGCGGCGCAGCAGGGTGCAGGCGCTGAAATCCACGCCCGCCGGGTTCGCGATTTTTATGCTCAGCATTCGCTTGGCGCGATCGATCGCCGTGATCTGGCCGAGCGGCGGCGCGACCTCCGCGAATTCGAAAGCGTCGCTGGTCAGCTCGACCCAGTCGCCCTCGCACAGCCCGGTTCGGCGATCGTGGCCGAGGGCGTCGATCGCCGCCGTGACCGCCCCGCCGTTTGCGACCTTGACAGAATGCAGAGAAAACTCGACGGACCCGTTTTCGCGCGACCATTTGAAGGTCGCTTCGCCAGCAGCGCCGCCCCGGTGGATCTCGACGCGGTAAAGCTGGTTGTCGCGGCTGCGGAACTGGGCGTCGGCGGGCATCGCGCAGGGATCGAGATTGCGGCTTTCGAAGCGGGCGCGGGCGCGCATGAGCGCGCCGATCTGATCCCAGCACTCCAGGAAGCTGCGGGCGACCGCGCAGGCCTGGGCGCCGGGTCCCGCGGCGCCGAGCTGCGCCCCGAGCTGCCTCGCATTGGCTTCAAGCTTGTTGCGGAAGTCGTCGAGCTTGCCTTCCCGGTAAACATATGGCCCCGGATGCGCCTTGCGGATTTCGGCGAGGCGATTGAACTGTTTCAGGATCGCGGAGACCTTCTCCTCGGTCATCAGCCGGATTTGCCAAGCGATCTGAGCGCGGGTCGCGGTGTCTCGCCCGCCCAGCGCGACCTCCCGCAGGGCGGGCAGCTGCACGGATGAGAGGTGGCGCTCGTGGGCCTCCACATAGACGAGGAACGCCGGCGGAAGATCGACCGCCGCGCCGGGCTCGGCGCCCGGAACCGGCCAGAATGGCTGGGTGGCGTAGGTCGCGGCGGACGCCAGCTCACACATGAGGCCATCGACATAGAGACGGCCGGCCTTGATGCTGAACTCGTTGACGGAATCGCCCTTTCCAAGAGCGAATCCGTCGCCCGCGCGCCAGCAGCGGCCGATGGCGTCGATGATCAGCTTGCGCAGATAATAGATGTGAATAGCCGTCTGTTCGTTGAGGTCGGCTTCCAGCAACATGCGGCCCTGCTGGGCCAGAACGCGCGTGAACCCGTTGGCGGGATTGAAAGATACTTGCGCAAAATCTCCGCGCATGAGGGAACCTCTTCAGCTGGCGAAAAGAACGAGGGGGGCAAAATCCGCGGGACAATGATCGACGAGACGCAGTTGGAGGCCGTCCAGACGCTGGGGCTCGAAAAGATTGTGGTAGACGCCCATTTCGCCGCCATCGCCGGCGCCGCGCGCGATCTCGGGCGGCGTGCAGGCGGCGAGACGCACATAATCGGGCGCGCCATAGCGGGTTGAGACGAAATGCGGCGCGATGCGCAGTGCGACGTCGGCGAGCATTCGTTCGCGCGCCTGCTCGCGCAAGGAATCGCGCCCCGCCTCCTCGCGCACCCGCGCCCGCGCGCTCGCGGGCTGGCATCGGTGCTGGCGGGGGACGCGCGACTCGGGGGAAAGGCAACAATAGCGCACGCAGCCCTGCTGGCGCCGCGCCACCGTGACGAGGCCCGCGAAGAGACTATCCTCGGCGAGGCCGATCGCATGGACGGCCACCGCGCCGATGACGGTGCTGCGCGCGATGGTCAACCGCACAAAAGCGACGTTGGCGTCGGCCGAGCCGATGGCGACGCGCTGCTCCGACGTGGCGTCGATCACGCTATCGGCGATCTCGATCTGCGCCGGCGGTCCGCCGGTGGCGGCGAGATTGGCTTCGATCGTCCCGACGATGCTGCGCTCGACGCGCAGGCAAAGCCTCGCCCCATCCAGGACGACGCTGGGATCATTTGGCCGCAGCGGCTCGCAATCATGCGTGAGCCCCCAACCCGGCACGAGCGTGCAGTGGCGCAGCAGGGCCTCGCAGAGCCCGCCGTCCGCCGCGCTCTCTTCCTCGCCGTCGTCGAGCGGCGCGAAGCGGAGGCCGCGCCCCGCCACCATCACCCCGTCCATCACGAAGCGGCTGCCCTTGCCGCCGCGCACGCTGAGAGCGTCCTGCGCCCCGGCCTCGGCGTCGCTCAGCCAGAGCACGGGCCGCGTATGGGGCGCGGCGACAATCCAGATGGACTCTCCATGGCTGATCTCGATGTCGAGCGCGCCGGAATAGACCCCGCTTTCGGCAAGCTCGACGACGAGGGCCGGGAAGGCGGTCAGGCCCGGTTCGTCGCCATTGCCCGGCGCCGCCTCTGCGTCTCTGGCGGCGCGCCAGTCGGCGATGGCGTCGGCAATCTCGGCGAACTCGCCCTCCGGCGGCTTTCCCGTTTCGCGCGCGCGCACCCGTCGGCGCGAGACATGGGCCGGCATGGCGAGCGGCGGCCGCGGGTATTCGCCGCCGCCAAGTTCCATCGCGAAGCCATAGTTGTAACTGACGCGCACGGCGGCGCCGCGGGCCGGTCCCTGCGTCAGGGGGAACATGATGCGGCCGAGCACGGGGTCGACGGCGACCTTGCCCTTGGGCGGGCGATATTTCCAGCCTTCCAGATCCGCGGGAATAATCGCCTCGGGCGGTATGGGCTGCGCGCGCGCGCCCGCTTCCGGATGACGATCCGGCCAGCCTTCGGCCCAGATCGTGATCGCCTTGCCGACCCCGTAAATTTCGGGATCCGCGCGGGCCGCTGCGTCGGCAGGCCCGGCGCCGACCTCGAAGCCGAGGCGGGAGATGGGCGCGGGCAGGCGGGGATCGAAGAGCGGGGCGTCGTTTCCCAACACCGAAAAGCTGTAGCAGTGCTCACGATTTTCGATGGCGTAGGCCTGCGTGGCGGTGACGGAAAAGGACCGGGTCCGGCGCACGGCGAGGCCCAGCCCGGCGACGTCGGCCGGCGACGCCCGGTCGCCGGGCGCGCCGCGCCGAACCTCCCCGATCAACGACCCGCCCCAGGGCTCCATCGCCTCCAGCGCGAGCGCCGCGCCGATGCGGACGGTCGCGGTCCGCTCCGGACGCACATGGTCGAGGTGCTGGGCGACGGCGAGACGGCGATAGACTTCCCGCGCCTCGGCCGGCCAGCCGGCGACGTCCTGCGCGAGCGCATCGAGGGCCGCCATGGCGCCGCGCTTGCGCCGCGCGGCGAGGAGGCGACCGACCGCGCGCCGCCGCGCGCCCGCGCCCTGCGGCCCGCTTTCGACGAGCGTCGCGCCGAGCAGGTCGGCGATATAAGGAATGACCCAGGGCGCGCAGGTTTCGATGAACATGTCGTCATACATGCGCTCCAGGTCTCGCTCGAGGGCGACCGCCTGGGCGCCGATCACGCGCAGCGTCTGCTGCAGCACGCCCCCGCCGAGGAGATCCCGCTGTCTGACGAAGGCTGGCAACAGCTCGAAGAGCGCATCGCGGGAATCGATCACCCAGGCCTCCTCACAACCAGTTGACGACAAGCGTTCCAGGGACATCCGGCCGCACATAGGCGGTCTGCGCCGGCAGCAGCCGCTCGGGCGCGCCCTGCGGCGCGGTGCGGGCCGGCTGCGCCGCGACCAAAGCGAGCGGGCGGCCCTCTCGCGTCTGCTCGCGCAGTTTGCGCAACGTGGCGGCGAGACGCGCCGCATCCAGCAGGTCGGAGTCCGATATGCCGCCGAACGCCTCCACGTCGGCATGGTCGACCCCCGGCGTCGCCTGGATGAGCGCGATCAGTTCGGAGCGGTAGGCGGGCCGTGCAAGGCCCCGTCGGGCAAAGGAGAAGGCGTCGGCGAGACGCGCGCGGATCGCCGCCCCGACCAGGGTCCGGTCGGCGTCCGCGGCGACGGCGATCGCCACCTGGACCAGCACTGTCACCCGCTCGCGCAAGGCGACGACCACCGGCAAGGCTGGATCGCCGAAACGCGCATAGGCGTCGATCAGGGCGCTCATGAGGGTGTCGCCCCGAGCAAGCGGCGCGTCGTCGACGCCCGCCACAGTCACGTGGACGGCGCGGTGGCGCCCATCGGACAGCATCGCCGCGCGCACGTCGCCGATCCCGGCGAAAGCGCGCGCGAAATGCTCGTAATCATCGACGCTGACAAGCCGCGACTGCGGCGCGAGCGCGAGCGTGGGAACGGGCGCGTTCCGGCGAATGGCCTCGACGCCGTCCCGGTCCGCGCCGCCGCTTGCGCGCAGCGGGTTGATCACCCCCCGCACGCCGAGCGGCCTCGTGACGGCGAGGCTGATCTGCCGGGGGTCGACATTGCCGGCGGCGCCGACGCCGACGCGATAGGTCGCACGGATGTTTTCGGCGCCG